>JAWKRR010000034.1:0-79599 GCA_041389525.1 Myxococcota bacterium
ATGAGTGCTCGCCGTAGTGAGGCTGCCAGCCGGCGCCGGCTTCGGCTTCGGCTGTAGGCTCAGGGAGCGACAGCCCGAGATCGGGTGGGCAGGGATGGGAGGCCTAGCTGATCTCGGAGCCCGCCGCGTCACGCGGGGGTGTCTTCACGTCGCGCCGCCGCACGCCGCCCCGCTGCAGGCCGGGCGGCAGACCCTCGCGCTGCGCCGCTACTTCTTCTTTCCTTTCGCCGGTTTGGGTTCGAGGACGCGCAGCTCTCTCGGGTCGAATTGCGGGTGGCCGGCGTGGGATTCGGGGTCGCTCGTGAAGAAGCCGCGGCTGTCGTTGCCCAGGGGGAGGAACTCGCCGTTGCAGCGGAAGTCGACCAGCGCCTCGCCCCAGCCGTCGCCGTAGCGCGCGTCGAGGGCGGCGTCGAGGGCGGCGTTGTTGCCGGTGGTGAGGGCCTTGAAGTGCAGGCCCTTGTTCTGCACGCCCCAGGGGCCGTTGAGGTCGAGCGGGTAGATGAGCTCGTACTCATCTTCGAGGTAGACCGTCGCGGGGTCGATGTCGTTGTTGGTGATGTTCGGCGCGATGGTGTCGTGTTCGACGGTGCACCAGCAGTTCAGCCAGTCGTCCCTTGACGCGAGGTTGAAGGTCTCCGGCGCGCACCAGAAGCTGGCCGGCACGGGCAGCAGCTCGAAGTGGAAGGCGCGCTGGGTGACATTGCCCGCCACGTCGACGATGGTGACCTGCAGGGTGTAGAAGCCGGCCGCGAGGCGCCCGAGGTCCAGGTCTCCGCCGATGCACCACATGGGCAGCGCACAGGCGGCGTCGCGGCTCGGCTGGCCGCCCAAGAGGGTCCCGACCGGGCGGTCGGGAGGCCAGCTCGAGTCGTCGAGCGTGATGTCGAAGCCGCCCGGCCCCAGCAGATCGAAGGTCGCGCTGCGCAGGCCCGACCAGCCTGGGTTCTGCGGGTCCGTCAGCTGCCCGAGATCCAGGTTCTGGTTGGCGTAGAGCTCGGTCGGATGGGCGGGATCCTGGCTCAGCGTGAGGTTGGTGAGGGGCGGCGTGCAATCCAGACACACGTCCGGAGCGGCCGCGTGCGCGGTGCGGCCCGCGTCGTCGGTCGCCGTGGCGATGATGTCCAAGAAGCACCCCTCCGGACCGTAGATCGCGGTCCAGGCACCGTCGCCTTCAATGGTTTGGTCGGGGCTGGGGCTGAAGCTCACCCTCGGGTCGCTGTCGCACAGGTCGCTCGCGACCGCGACCTCGACCGCGTCGGGGCACTGAAAACCCGTGGGGCCGCTGACGAGGATGATGGGCGGGTCGGTGTCGGCCACCGCCTGGCAGGTGTCGCCGGCGCTGCCGTCGACGGCCGCGCACAGGTAGGTCGTCGTCTCCTGGCCCGAGCCGTCGCCGCAGGTGTCGACTCCCGACGTCTCGACGGAGGCGAGCTGCCCGTCGGCGCAGGTCCAGTTCGTGGCCTGGCAGGTGCCCCCGCCCGACGGCCCGCCCGTGTCCACGCAAGAGTCCGCCATGCTGACCGGCTCGGGCCGGCAGCCATCGGCGACGCCGCCGTCCGTGGCGCGGCACTGGTACACCGTGACCGCCGGCTCGTCCGGGTCGACCACCCCGTCGACCCCGCACACGTCGTCGCCCTGGCTGCCGGTCATCACCAGCTCGCCAGCGCCCCCGGGGCCGGCGTTGACGCAGTCCCAGTCGACCGCGGCGCACACCCCGCCCCCAGCGGACCGCCGCTGCGCGCGCACGCGTCCTCGCGGAACTCGTCGGTGGCCGCGCAGGTGTCGCTCCGGCCACCACCGTCTGCCTCGACGCAGCCGAAGACCGCGACGCTCGGGCTGTCCGGCGTGCCCCCGCACGTGTCGACGCCGTGGTGTCCGTGACCACCAGCTCGCCGGGCCCGTCGCCCGCGACGCACGACCAATCGCTGGCCGCGCAGGTGCCGCCGCCGAGGGCGTGCCCGTCATCGGCGCAGGCGTCCTGGCGCACGGTCGCGCCGACCGCGCAGGCGTCCGCGATCACGCCACTTTGAACCGAGCAGCTCCAGAATGTGACCGACGGCGCGTCCTGGTCGCCGCCGCACGCGTCATCGCCGCCGCTCGTCGCCGCTGAGAGCAGGCCGCCCTCGCACGACCAGTCGGTGGCGTGACAGCTCCCGCCGCCAAGCTCGCCCCCGTCGTCGGCGCAGCTGTCCATGCGCACGGTCTCGCTGGCCTCGCAGCGGTCGACCAGCGTGCCCTCGCCGGCCGCGCAGCGATAGCGCGTGACCGAGGGCGCGTCGTCGTCACCGCCGCACACGTCCTGACCGCTCGTCGCCACCGAGGAGAGGCGCCCATCCGCGCACGTCCAGTCCGTGGCGGAGCACGCCCCGCCGCCGAGCTCGGTGCCGACCTCCTCGCACAGGTCGGAGCGCGCGGCCACGAGGGCGGCGCAGGTGTCGGGCGCTGAGCCGTTTGCGGCCTCGCAGCGGTGCCAGGTGACCGATGGGTGGTCGCCGTCGCCGCCGCAGGTGTCCGTGCCGCCCGACGAGGTGGAGGTGAGCGCGCCGCCCTCGCAGCGCCAATCGACGGCCGAGCAGGTGCCGCCGCCGAGGCCGTCGCCGGAGTCCAGGCAGGTGTCGCTGCGCAGGGTCTCGGCGGGCTGGCAGGTGTCAGCGCGGGATCCGCTCTGGGCCGCGCAGGAGAAATACGTGACCGTCGCGTCGTCGACGTCGCCGCCGCACGTGTCCGAGCCGCCGCTGGTCGCGCTGCTCAAGACGCCGCCCTCGCAGCGCCAGTCGGTGGCCTGGCAGCTCCCGCCGCCGAGCTCGTCGCCCGTGTCGGCGCAGGTGTCGGACTCGCCCCGCTGCTCGGTCGCGCAGGTGTCGGCGGCGGTACCGTCGCTGGCGGCGCAGGCGTACCAGACGAGCTGCGGGTCGTCCGCGGTGCCCTCGCACGCGTCGGCGCCGCCCGTCGACGTCGACAACAGCGTGCCCGCCTCGCAGCGCCAGTCGATGGCCTGGCAGACGCCGCCCCCGCTCGCGCTGCCCGAGTCGACGCAGAGATCAGCCTCGGTCCGCACGCTCGGGGTGCAGGTGTCGGCGTCGGTCCCGTCGGCCGCGGTGCAGTGGAAGGTCCGAAGCTCGGGGGCGTCGGCGGTGCCGGCGCAGGTGTCGTCGCCGCCGCTGGTCGTCGCCTGGAGGAGGCCGCCCGCGCAGGTCCAGTTTGTCGCGGCGCATGAACCACCGCCAGACGCTGTGCCAGTATCCACGCAGCTATCGCTCTCCGTGACGTCCGCTGCGACGCAGCGCGCGCCGTCCGCGCAGGCGTAGGCGCGGACCGAGGCGTCGCCGAGGCAGGTGTCGGTGCCGCTGGTCACGGTCTGGCCGCAAGCGCCGGCGGCGCAGAAGGCGTCGATGGCCACGCAGGAGCCGCCGCCGTAGCCGGTGCCCGAGTCGTCGCAGCTGTCCTGGCCGCACGCGACGGGCACCAGCGAGCCGCCGACGCAGCGCGCGCGGGCCCCGTCGTCGAAGCAGGCCGTCGAGAACTCGCCCTCAGCGAGGCACTCGGCGCCGGTCTGGCAGAGGCAGGGGCCCGAGGGCACGACCGGGACCGCGGCGCTCGCGTCGCAGGAGCCGGCGGCCCCCGCGGGGAAGGCCAGCACGCGGACCTGGACGGTCTCGCCCTCCGCGTCGGGTGGCAGGTCGGCCAGCGCGAGGTAGTGGCCGGCCCCCTGGTGCGCGCCCGGGGTGGCTAGCAGATCGATGGCCGGGGCCAGCTCGCTCTCACCCGCGGCGTCCAGCAGGAACACGACGAGCCGGTCCAGGTCGCCCGGCTCCAGCGGGTCGCCCGAGGTGTCGGTCAGGGTGAAGCGGAGCTCCTGGCCGGGCTGGATGGTCCAGACCCCGCCTGGGGTTGGGGCGTCGATCGCCAGCTCGCAGGCGCCGCCACCGCCGCCGAAGTTCCCGACCAGCAGCGACTTGGTCGCCGCGTTGTCCAGCGGCGAGGAGTCGGCGACCGAGCTGCCAGTGATCTCGAAGGTGAAGACGTTCAGCCAGGGTGAGGGCGGCGAGACGGCCCAGGTGAAGCTGCCGTCGCCCAGCGCCGTGGGGGCTGGGGCAGCAGGGGGTTGGGGCTCAGAGCGGGACGCGGAGGGCCTGGCCGGGGTCGATGCGCGGGATGGTGAAGGTGCCGAGCCCGATGGTGCCGTAGCCGAGTTGGATGAAGACCTGGCCGGTGACCTGGGTGGCGGTGCAGGCGTCGGCGGCGTTGTGGACGAGGCCGGCGAGGATGAGGTTGTCGCCGACCGCGGCCTGGTTGAAGGGGGCGGGGTCGCCGTTCTTCGACAGGAACAGGATGTCGTCGCTGAAGATGAAGAGGTCGGGCGTGCCGGGGCGGACGTGGGTGGGCGCGAGGTCCTGGCAGGCGTAGCCGGAGCCGAGGACCGCGTAGGCGCGGACCTCGAGATCGGCGTCGGTCAGCGAGGCCGGGATGGCGAGGCTGGCCGAGTAGAGGCCACCGCCGAGGTAGGTGCCGCCGGTGAGCAGGTTGATGGACGGGAGCACCTGGGTGCCGCCGGAGAGGAAGAGCAGCGTGAAGGAGCCGAGCTCGGCGGGGGCGATGGGGTTGCCCGAGGTCGGGCGGCGCAGGCGGACCTGCACGGTGCCGTTCGAGCAGGCGGTGAAGCCGGAGGGCGCGACGGGGGCGGTGACCTCGGCGAGGCAGCCGTCCTCGGGGTCGGGCGGGTCAGGCGGCGTTCCGACGTCGAGGGGGCGGCCCAGCGTGGCGCAGCCGGGGGTGGTGTTGGCCGGGGTGCTGCCGGTGACCTGCCAGGTGAAGACGTGGACGGACGGGGACGGGCCGGTCACGGTCCAGCGGAAGCGGCCGCCGGGCAGCGCGACCGGGGGCTGGGCAGCGCGAAGTTGGGGACGAAGCTGGGGATGACGGTCTGTCCGGGGGCGATCGAGGCGGCAGAGAAGCTGCCGAGCACGATGACCTGGGCGCCCGTGTCGACGCGGACGGTGCCGGTGACCTGGGTGGCGGTGCCGGCGCCGGGCTGGTTGGTGAGGCTGCCGCGC
Organism: Myxococcota bacterium; assembly: GCA_041389525.1. GTDB lineage: Bacteria > Myxococcota_A > UBA9042 > PHBI01 > JACKFB01 > JACKFB01. The sequence goes on from JAWKRR010000034.1 coordinate 5,055, forward strand.
AGGGTGATCTCGTCGCCGACCTCCGCGGAGGCGAAGGCGCCGAGACCCCGTTTTTGGCGAGGAAATCGACGGCGCTCACACAGATCTCGGGCGCCGGGATCTCGAAGCTACGGGCTGAGCCGTTGTTGTCCTCGCGGCACTCGAGGACCTCGGAGGCGGGGTCGACCAGGACCGTGGCGGTGTGGTTGCCGGCGGTCCCGGCGGGCCACTGGAGCGAGACCGGCACGGAGCCGCCGACCGGCACGGGGCCGACCAGCGCCGCGTCGCGGGTGATGCCGTCGATGAGCAGGCGGACCGCGACGGGGCCGCTGTCGACCTCGCCGCGGTTGTAGACGTTGGCGCTGACGGTGACCGGGGCGCCGATGTCGCCGCTGACGATGGACAGGTCGCTCGCGCTCGCGGCGCCCGGGCTGGCCCAGGTCGACAGGTCGGGGCGCGGGGCGTGCACGAAGATGGTCTCCAGCCGGTGGTTGTTGTCCTCGTCGCGCTCGGGGACGCGGTTGTCGCGGGCGAGGTCGGGCGCCTCATCGACGCGGATCTCGAGGTCGTGGTTGCCCTCGGTGGCGAAGACCACGCCGGTGGCCATCGTGAAGGTGCCGGGGGCGCTCAGCGGGCCGATGGTCGAGTGGTAGGCGCCGTCGATGTAGAGCGACAGGTGGTAGGGGCTCAGCGGCATCTCGGGGATGGCGAAGCCGGGCGGCGGCAGGGGCTTGGCGACCCGCGCGGTGATGGTGGTCGGGAAGCCGACGGCCGGGGTCGCGTAGCCCAGGCAGGGATTGAATGGGACCGAGATGTCGGTGGGCACGAGATCGACCAGGAGGCGGCGGGTCGTGTTGTTGTCCTCGCGGGACTCGAAGAGCAGGTCAGGGTCGTCGACCACGGTCTGGATGCCCCAGAGCGGGCCGTCGGGGTGGGGGTCCAGTCGGTAGGTCTGGGGTGTCCAGCCCATGGGCGTGTCCACCGAGCCACCGGCAGGCGGCATGACCTTCGGCGGGACCTGGGCGACGAGGTCGGCGCGGAAGGTCCAGCCGCCGCGGAGCTCGTAGAGATCGACCGTCACGTCGTCCGGCGTGATGTTGCCGCGGTTGGCGATGCGGGAGGTCGTGACGAGCGGGACGCCGTTGACGGGGGCCGAGTCGACGGCGATGTCGATGGCCTGCGTGGTCGGCGGGTTCGAGCCGTAGATGGTGTTCTCGCCGCGGGCGTCGCGCCACGGGGAGACGTCGAGGCCCACGGGGAGGGCGGCGTCGTTGTTGTCATAGTCGCACTCGCGGGCGGCGACGTCGCCGTTGGCGGGGTCGGTGTCGAGCACGGCGAGGGTCGCACGCACCGAGCTGACCTGCTCGGACTGGCGCGGCGTCCAGGTGAAGCTGACCTGGGTGGACTGGCCGGGGTCGAGCCCGGCGCCCAGGCTGAAGGGGGCGATCTTCCCGTTCTGGTCCAGGTCGAGGGTCGCCGGGAGGCCGTCCGCGGCGCGTGTGGCCGAGAGGGTGACCTCGACGTCCTCGACCAGCGTGTTGTTTCCGAGGTTCGTGATCGTGACGTGGACCGGGACCGGGACCTCGTATTTCAGGGCGCCGCCGAAGGCCAGGGCCGGGGTGACGTCGGGGCAGACCGCGAAGGGCTGGACGCGGGTGTTGTTCAGCTCGTCGCGCTCGGGCAGGTCGCCGCAGGCGTTGGAGAGCTGGGCCGGGTCCGAGGTCACCTTCACGCGGTAGGTGCCGTTTTCGCGGAAGAGCACGGCCGTGGCGAGGCTGTGGGTGCCCGTTCCGACGAAGGGCCCGACGGTCGCGAAGGGGAGCACGGCGCCGGAGGGCAGCTCGAGATCCCCCTCCGCCACGTGGGTGCCGACGGCCATCTTCGTGTGGTCGCCCTGGTTTCCGGTGGCGAAGAAGAGGTCGGCGCGGCTCTGGACGATGGCCGTGCGGGTGATGCTGGTGGTCACGAGGTCGGGGAGCTGGCGCTCGGTGACGTTGTTGGTCTCGATGTTCTCGAGGTGCACGTCAGCGACGTCGACGAAGGCGCGGATGGTCTGGATGGGGTCGGCCGTGTTGCACTGCGGTGTGACCACGGCCCAGGGGGTGTCATAGACCTGCGGCGCGCCCCAGGACGGCATCTCGATCTGCGTCGGAAGCAGCAGATCCTCCGCGCCCGAGAGGCGGCGCGCCGTGTGCTGCACCAGCGAACCGGGCTCCATGTTGACGATGACCTGAATCGGCGGCTCGACCGGCGCGGGGATGGGCGGGCGGCTGTGCACCGCGCCGGTCACGGTCAGCAGCTGCTCGAACTCCGGGGGGCCGTCCACGTCGAGGTCGACGAGGGTGCCGTAGTTGGCGCCGCGGTAGTCATCCCACGGCGACAGATCAAGCCACAGTGGCCGCACGGCCTCGTTGTTTGCTGCGTTGCACTCGAGGCCGGCGAACTCGCGACCCGGGGCGTGCCCGTCGGGGAGATCGGGGTCGACGATGACCCGCAGCAGGCGCACCTGATCGGCGTGCCGCGGGGTCCAGATCCACGAGACCAGCTTCTCCTGGCCCGGGTTGATGGGGTCGGCGCAGCTGTTGACCACGGTCCGGACGTCGCCGCTGAGGTCGGCGTCGGTCTCCAGCACGGGCCCGAGATCGGAGGTCAGGAACACGTCGACCGGGGTCGAGAGGGTGTTGTTGCCGTAGTTGTGGACGCGCGCGGTGATGGTGACCGGCACGCCGTACTTCGCCGGGCCGCTGGCGGTGATGTCGATGCCGACCACCTGCGGGGACGGGTCGGGGCAGAGGGTGTGGACCTCCGTGCGCTGGTTGTTCTTCTCGTTCTGCTCGGGGATGTCGCCGCACGCGGTGGTCGCGCCGACGTCGGCTGTCACCTTCAGGGTGTAGTCGCCGTGCGCCGCGGTGGGGATCGCCGCCTGGATGAGGAAGGTGCCCGTGCCGATGAAGGGGCCCGCGGGCGGGTAGACCGTCGTCGCGCCCAGGGGATCGGTGACCTCGAGGCGCGCCATGTAGCTGCCGACGCCCATGGGGAGCGGCCCGGCGGCGTTCTGCACGGTGAAGAGCACGTCGCCCACGCAGGTCGCGTTGATGAGCTGGATGTCGCTGACGACGAGGTCGGGGAAGGGGCGCGTGGTGGCGTTGTTCGCCTCGCTCTGCTCTTGGTAGGTGCCGTTGTCGTCGACGTGGACGCGCAGCGACTGGACCGGGTTGTCGACGTCGCACAGCGCGGCGTCTGGTGTCATGGCGTAGGCCACCGTCTGTGGAGCGGCGGGCGCCGGCGCGACGATCAGCGCGTCTTGGGGCACGACGGCGGTGGTGTCGAGGCGCACCACGGTCAAGCGCGTCTGGCCGCCCTCGCTGTTGGGGACCTGGGTGATGGTCGCGCCGCGGTTGAAGACCGTCGCCGTGACCGCGAGCGGCTCGCCGAAGCGCGGCGCCGTGGCCACGTCGAGGTCGGGGACCGTGCCCGGGGTGAGGCCCGCCTGGTTCGCGCCGGCGGGCGACTTCCAGGGCGTCAGGTCCAAGGCGGATCGGCGCAGGCCTGGTGGTTCGCGGCGGGGGTCGCAGGTGGCGAGCCTGCCTGGGGTCCACGACGACGCGCAACTGCCGGACCTCGGGCGCCTGGTAGCTCGGCGTCCACTGCCGTGTGACGGTCTTGAACGCGCCCGGCTCGATGGGGTCGGCGCAGCTGTTCGACACGGTGACGACGCCGAAGGCGGCGTCCGCGTCGGTGGCCAGGACCGGGCCCTGGTCGGAGGTCAGCAGCACCTGAACCGGGACGTCCAGCGAGCGATTGCCGCGATTATAGACGCGCGCGCGATTTGTCGTGGGCACTCCGTACTGGACGACCGGGGCGACGTCGATGTCGGTGGGCCACGAAGTTCGGGCCGCGGAGTCCTTCCAGGACGCGTCATAGCAGAGTGAGAGCACACGCGAGCGCTGGTTGTTGGTCTGCTCGACGGCCTCGGGGACTGGCCGCAGAGGCCGCTCGAGAGGTCGATCGGCAGGTCGGCGGTCGCGCTGAGCGTAGTCGCCCCACCTCGTCGAAGAGGAAGCCTGTCGCCAGGGAGAGCTGCCGGTGCCGCTGAGCGAGGCGGCGAGCGGACCTGCGCGCCCGACGGCTTCGTCGCGGAGGGGCCGGCGTCCCACGCGCCGAGGGGCATGGCGCCGAGGTTCGACACGGCGAGGCCGAGATCCCCGGCGCAGGGGCTGCCGCCGGCGGCGGATCTGGTAGAGGTCGAGCTCGGGGGTGGCGCGGGCGCAGGATGTTGTTGGACTCGTCCTGCTCGGAGATCTCGCCGTCGTCGACCTGATGGCCACCTGCGTCCTGGCGGGCGTCCAGGGAAGCGACGACTTCGAGGCGCCGGGGCCAAGCTCGGCGATGGCGACGAAGGGACCCGCGGGCGCTGTCGACGACCGTGGCGCGCTCGACGCTGTACGCGGTGGGAGTCGCCGTGGTTCGTCACGGTGCTGGAGAGGCTGGTGGCCGTCCCGACCGCCGGAGCCGGGCGTGAGAGCAGGACGCCCGAACAGTGCCAGGGCCGTCCGCGCCGCGGGGGCGTCGACGCAGGCGCCGTGGTCGCAGCCCTCGAAGCTGGTGTCAGTGACGCAGACGCGGAGCTTGTAGGCAGCTGAAAGCCTGGGGCGCCTGGAAAGTCCACCGGTCGGTGTCAAGTGGCTGGGGAAGCGCGCCCGAGCGGCGACTTGTCGGCTGGGGCATCCAAGTCCCGATGGTGAGGGGAAGCGTGGCCGAAACTGGGCGCCGTCGCCTTGGACCGGCATGACCTGCAGCGGGCCGCTGTGGAGCGTCACCGCCTGGTTGAGGGCGTTGGTCATGGAGAGGCGAACGATGCCGCCGCGGACCGCGGAGATGCCGAGCGCGCCGGTCGGGCCGAAGGGCAAGAACGGGGCGTGTCGGCCCGGCCCCCACCTGGCAACGCGCCGCCCGGGGAGGTGGTCGGGACACCAGCGACCGCGGTGCCGCGAACGCTGACCAGGGAGCACTGGGTCTGGATGATGTCGCCGGAGCCGACCGAGGGTTCGCCGATCCAGAAGGCCTGGGTGCCGCGGTTGTTCGCCTCGGAGAGCTCTGGGAGGGTGCCGCTCGGGTCGAGCACCACGGTCATGGTGTGGAAGCCTTCGTCGAGGAAGACCGACTGAATGGCGAGCACGGTGGAGCCGCCAGCCGGGATGGCGGGTAGGTCGCGGCCCCGACGAGGGTGGGCGCGGAGACGCCGGGGGGCGAAAACGAGACCAGGGCGTCCTCGAAGCGCACGTCGACGCCGGCGGGTGAGTCGACGCCGCCGATGTTTCGGGACGTTGGCGCGCACCTCCAGGATCTCGCCGGCGGTGACGGGGTCGATGTCGCCGGGGATGATGTACAGCGCGCTGGTCGCCGGGTCGTGGAAGGTGATGTCCAGGGTGAAGACGGCGAGGTCGGGGTCGGCCGCGCTCAGCGCGACGTCGGCGAGGGCGACGAGGTCACCGCCGGCGAGGGGGAGGCGCGCCTCGGCGCTGGCGATCCCGGAGGCGACGCCGGCGACATAATCGACGCTGGCCACGCCGCCCGCGTCGGTGTATGGCGAGCGGCGCTGTCAGCAGCTCCCGTGCCGGCGACCAGGGCGAAGTCGATGGATTTGTTGCCGACCGACCAGGCCAAGCGGGCTGGTCAGCGTGGCGGTCAGGTCGAGACGCTGGAGCCGTCCGCGGGCAGCGCGCGCTTGGCGCGGCGGTGAGGTCCAGGCGGTGGGTGACGACGTGGTCAGCGTGACGACCTTGCGTGGCGGTGGCGCCACTGGAGTCGCTGAGGGTCGGGGGCGATGGCGGCGGTCCAGGGCTGGTTGGGATCCACGGTCGTGACGGTCAACACGTCGGTGACAGGGTCGATAGCTGAAGAGGTTCGGGACCGCGCCGGCGACTGACCAGACCAGCGCGTTTCCGTCGGCGGCGGGGCCATCCTCGAAGTCGTTCTCGAAGGGGGTGAGGTCGAGGCCCAGGACCTCGGCGTCGCGGAGTTGTTGGTCGGGGATCGGCGGGGCGATGAGCGGCGGGCCTACCTGGTCGGAGAAGCAGATGCAGCCGGGCTGGCCGGCTTGGCCGTCGAGCGAGGCGGCGCCGACGCCTCGCGCCCGCCGGCGACACAGCAGGGCGGTGTCGGCGTCGTTGACGGGTGGGCTGGGCCCACGCCGCCGACTGGGCAGCCTGATGTAGACGCCTCGCCGCCGCCGCCGCCGCCCGTGCCGTTGTTGAAGGTCCCGCCGAGGGCGGTCGCCGCCGCGCCCGCCGACTGCCCGAGCTCGCCAGCGCCGGACAGGACGCCCGTCGCCACGTACTGCACGATGGAGCCCGCGCCGCCGCCGCCCTGGTGCCCCCGCTCGGAGACGTCACCGCCGGCGGCGCCGTCGCAGGCGATGACGCCGGCAGGCGAGGGTCCTGCCAGCGCGAGCGTGACGCGGCCGCCGCCCCGGCCGCCCGTGGACCGCAGCGGCGCCGCCACCGGAGCCGTAAAGCAGGGCGGGTCACGCACGGCTCGATGGGCGGCGTGGGGTCAGCATCGACGCCGCCAACCGAACTGTAGCCGTTGCCGCCAGCACCTCCGTGTCCGCCACCGCCCCCCGACCAGGAGGTAAGCTGGTCTGGACCGGCGCCCGGCCCTGGCGGGCGAGAAGCCCAGTCCGGTGGCGCGAATCGTCGCCCCAGCGGCCACGGTGAGGTCGCGCGCGACCGCCTCGGCACGCCGGACCTCGACCGTCGCCGTCCCGAGCAGGTCGAAGGCCGCGTCGCCCTCGAAGCGCACCAGATCGCCGCGGGTGACACCATCGGTCTGCTCAAAGCGCTCGCTCTGAACGAAGCGCCAGCTCGCGACGCTCCCGCCCTCGAGGGTCGCGCCGCTCAGCGTGGTCACCCGCGCCTCGATTCGGGCGTCCTCGGTGTTCGGGCAGGCGCCGGCGCAGCCCTCGCTGCTCTCGACGGTGATGTTCCAGGTCGCCTGGTCGACGACCAGCGTGTCGGGCCGCAGTGTCGGGCTCCCGCCGCCCGCGACGACAATGGCCCCCGGGTTGACGGTCAGGCTCTCGTACACGTAGGGGCCGTCCACCGACTCCTCGAAGCGGAAGCCCTGGTAAATCGACAGGGTCTCATCATCCGCCGTCGACCCGTCGTCGAAGGTGTCCGCGCCGGGCGCCAGCGTGAGCACCGCGATGGTGCCGCGACCGCCGTTGACGCCGTCGAGGCTCGCGGCGCCCGTCCCGCGACGCCCGCCCGCCACCGACATCCCGGCGAAGTTGGTGAACGTGGACTGGACGTACCGCACGCTGACGCGACCGCCCGCGCCGCCGCCGCCACCACCGTTGTTGAACGTCCCGCCGAGCCGGTCGCCACCGCGCCCACCCGCCGCTCGGATGAGGCCGCCGCCTGCGAGCGCTTGCGCCTCGACGCGAATCGAACCGCCCGCGCCGCCGCCGCCGGTGCCTCCGCTGGACGCGTCCCCACCTTGCAAGCCGTCTGCGCTCAGGGTCCCGGCCAGCGTCAGCGTGCCAGCCATCGCCACGCGGATGGTCCCGCCGCCCGCGCCACCGGAGCTGCGCGCCCCGTTGCCGCCGCCGGACCCCAGCGTCAACGGCTGCAGGCCCGAGCCATAGAAGGTCCCGACGCCCGCGCTGTACCCATTGCTGCCGCGCCCGCCGTGGCTCGCCCCGCCGCCAGACCACGACGTGTTGGTGCCGCCCACGCCAGGCCCGCTCGCCGCGCCGAATCCGCGGCCGTCGGCCCGCAGCGTCGCGCCCGCCGCGACATCGAGATCATCCGCGTTGACGAGGACGACCCGCCCGTCGACCAGCGCGCCCGCGTCGAACAGGTAGTCGCCGGCGCCCTCAAAGCTGAGGTTGCGCCCGAAGGTCGAGCCGCCGTGCTGCGCAAAAGTACCCGCCGCCTGGACGGTCCAGTCCGCCGCGGTGCCCGTGGTCACGGTCGCGTGGTCCAAGACGATCTCTGCGCCCACCAGCAGCACGGAGCCCGTGGTGGGGCAGGACCCGCCGCACCCAGCCGTGCTCTCGACGGTCGTGTTCCAGGTCGCGCTGTCGACGGTGATGCTCTGGGCCGTCACGGTCGCGTGACCAGCACCGCCCACGACGATCGCGCCCGGCCGGACCAGCACCTCGTCGTAGGTGAAGGGCCCGTCCACCGCCGCGTTCCAGCGCCAGCCGCGATAAATCTCCAGCCGCCGGTCGTCCGCCTTGGAGGTGTCCTCGGTCGTGTCGGCACCTGAGTCCAGCCAGATCAGCGCCATGGTCCCACGTCCGCCGGCGACCCCGTCGAGGGTGCCTGCGCCTCCGCCCGCGCGCCCGCCCTCCACCCGCGCCGTCGCGAGGGCTGTGAAGGCGAGGTTCTTCGTGCGCACAGCGACGCGACCGCCCGACCCGCCACCGCCCGCACCATTGTTGAAGGAGCCGGCCAGCCGGTCGCCGCCTCGTCCGCCGTCCGCCCGCAGCAACCCCGCGCCGGCGATCGTGTCGCTCTCGAGTCGGATGGTGCCGCCCGATCCGCCGCCGCCGCAGCCGCCGCTGGAGGCGTCGCCGCCCTGCGCGCCGCTCGAGGTCAAGGTCCCGCCGACCGTGATCGACTGCGACGCCGCGACGCGGATCCGCCCGCCGCCAGCCCCGCCGGCCGAGCGCGCCCCCGCGCCACCGCCCGACCCCAAGTCCACCGGCAGCAACCCCGAACCGTAGAAGCTGCCCACCCCTGCGCTGTATCCGTTCCCTCCTCGCCCACCGTAGCTGCCGCCGCCGCCCGACCACGACGTGTTGGTCGCGCCGGCCCCCGGGCCGCCTCCGAACCCGCGCCCGTCGGTGGACCAGATGGCGCTGGCCCGCACGTCGACGTTGGCCAGATCGCCGTGGATCTGCTGGGCGTCGACCAGCGCGCCGCCGTCGAACGCGAAGTCCTGACCGGCCCACGAGACGATGCGGCCGAAGGTGCTGCCGCCTGTCTGAAGCAGGCTGCCCGAGACGACGAAGGTCCAGTCGCGCGCCGTCCCCGTCGTGAGCTGCGAACCTTCGAGCAGCACGCTCGTCGCGCTCAGCACGACGTGGCCGACCGACGCGCAGCTCCCACCGCACCCGCCGGAGCTCTCCAGCGTCGTGTCCCAGAACGCGTCCTCGACGGTGATGGTCTGCGCCTCGACCGTGACGTCGCCGCCGCCCGCGACCACCCGAGTCGCCGGCGTGATGAGCACCGAGTCGTAGACGAAGGGCCCGTCCAGAGCGGGCTCCCAGCGCCACCCTCGGTACACCTCGATCGAGCGATCGTCGGCGGTGCTCGCGTCGACCGTGGTGTCGGCGCCCGGCTCGAGCCAGAACAGCGCGATCGTCCCCAGCCCGCCGGCGACTCCGTCCAGCGACGCCGCGCCCGTGCCACCGCGCCCCCCCGCGACCGTGGCGCCAGACAAATTCGTGAACGCCAGCGAATGGACGCGCACCGAGATGCGCCCGCCCGCGCCGCCGCCGCCCGCGCCGTTGTTGAAGGTCCCGCCGAGCCGGTCCCCGCCGCGCCCGCCCCGCGCGCGCAGCAGGCCGCCACCCGCGAACACGTCGGCCTTCAGCCGGATCGTGCCGCCCGCGCCGCCTCCGCCGCAGCCACCGCTCGCGACGTCCCCTCCGGCGAGCCCCTCGGCCGAGATCGTGCCGTCGACCGTCAGCGTGCCGCCGGCCGCGATGCGCACCACGCCGCCGCCGGCACCGCCCGCCGAGCGAGCCCCCGATCCGCCGCCAGAGCCGGATTGCAGCGGGAGCAGGCCCGAGTCGTAGTAGGTCCCCACACCCGCGCTGTAGCCGTTGCCGCCTCGCCCTGCCGTGGCTGCCGCCGCCGCCCGACCAGGAGGTGTTCGTCGCCCCGGCGCCCAGGCCGCACCCGCCCTGGCGCTGCCGCGGCCGTCCGCCGACCTCGACGGCGCCGATCTGCACATCGAGCGTCTGCACGTCGCCGACGATCTCCTGGCCGCCGACGATGGACCCGGGCCAGCGCCGAACGAAGGTTCTCGCCTAGCGGATGACGCGCCCAAAGATCGTCCCGCCCGCCTGGCTGAGGCTGCCCGGAGACCTGAAACGTCCAGTCGCGCGGTGCTACCGGCGCTCAGGGTCGAGGCGTCCAGCGCCACGACGGCGGCGTCCAGGGTCACGCTGCCCAGCGCCGGGCAGCTCCCCGCGCAGCCGGTCGTGCTCTCGATGGTGGTGTTCCAGGTGGCCCCGTCGACACCGATGATCGGCGCGCTCAGGGTGACATTTCCGCCGCCGCCGACGATTCAGTGCCTGGACGCGACGCTGATCCGCTCGTAGCCGAACGGGCCGTCGACCGCCGGTTCCTGTAGCGCCACCCGACGAACACCTCGATGCGCGAGATCGTCCGCCTTGGTCTCGTCCACCCCAAAGTTCGCGCCCGAATCCACAAGCGCGAGGATGAGCGTGCCGAGGCCGCCGGCCTGCCCGTCCAAGCTCGCAGCGCCGACGCCGCCCCGCCCTCCACCGAGCGAGCTCCAGCGAGGTTGGTGTCACCGGTCCGAGCCCGCACCGCCGCGATACGACCGCCGGACCCGCCCCCGCCTGCGCTGTTGTTGAAGGTCCCGCCGAGCGGTCCCCGCCGCGCCCGCCCCGGCGCGCAGCAGGCCGCCACCCGCGAACACGTCGGCCTTCAGCCGGATCGCTGCCCGCGCCGCCTCCGCCGTGGCCACCGCTCGCGACGTCCCCTCCGGCGAGCCCTCGGCCGAGATCGTGCCGTCGACCGTCAGCGTGCCGCCGGCCGCGATGCGCACCACGCCGCCGCCGGCACCGCCCGCCGAGCGAGCCCTCGATCCGCCGCCAGGAGCCGTGGATTGCAGCGGGAGCAGGCCCGAGTCGTAGTAGGTCCCCACACCCGCGCTGTAGCCGTTACCGCCGCGCCCGCCGTGGCTGCCACCGCCGCCCGACCACGAGGTGTTCGTCGCCCTGACGCCCGGCCCGCCGCCGGCCGAGTAGCTCTTCCTGTCCGCGCTGACCGTGGCCTCGTCGCGATGGTCACGTCGCCGATGACGCGGATCGGCGCTCCTGCGAGGGTCGTGACGCCGGCGGGCACGACGAGATCGCCGCCGATAGGTGACCGGCGCGCCAGGGACCGCGGGGCACCACTCCTGGCTGGCGGCGACGGTGTAACTACCTGTGGTGCTGGGGTCGAAGCAGGCCGCGTCGGCGGCGCCGCCGAGCGCGAGGAGCGTGACGAAACCGGCGAGCGCGGCGAGGCCACCGCGGAGTGCCAAAGGCGCTGACATGTCGTTCCCCCGCCGGTGGTCCTCGGGCGCGACGCCCGAGACGCCGCCAGCGCGCGTGGACCATCTCGAACGCGCCACGATGACGGCGTGGGGGCGACCACCAGCAAAAGCCCGGAGCGGTCTCCAGGCGGCTTGCTTCGCGAGAGCGCCCTCCACGGTGATGATTCGGCGCCCAGTTTTGTTCTGACGATGCGCACAGCCTACGCGCCACCCGAGTGACCGGATAGTGTTGAAAATCGCACACTTGTAATCCACGCCACCTCGCAGCGGCGGACCCGCTGGGGAAGCCACGGCCGCCCGGGACGCGAGCGAGCGGCGCGACCGTTCAGCCGGCCCACCGCGTGAGGGCTGTTGTCACGATCCTGCCCTGCTGCGGGGGCAGCGGGCCGGATCCTCGCCGAACGCAGGTCGGCGCTGCAGCGTCCGGGCGGCAGCGCCTCAACGAGACACCGTGGACCCCCACCCCAGCCAACCCAAGGCCCGAGGACACGCGGCCGCCCTCGAATTCATAGGCGGCGCGCGCGGTCCCGGCTATTCTCCGGCGATGCAGGTTCACGCAGTGCTCAGCACAGGCCCGGGGCACCGGCGGGCGCTCGCTCATGGGGCTATCGTGGGGCGGTTGCGGACCGCGACGCTTCAGATCGATGACCCTCGGGTCTCGGAGGCTCATGCGCTGGTGAGTCTGCGCGGCGAGGCGTTGAAGTTGCTGGCGTTGCGCGGGCGGCTGCGGGTCGATGGGGTGGCGACCGCTTCGGTGGTGCTGGCGGCCGGGCAGGTCATCGAGTTGGCGCCGGGCGTGAGCTTGACCGTGCTGGATGTGGTCTTGCCCGAGACCGTCGTGGGGCTCGAGGGCGACGGGTTGCCGCGGCAGCCCATCGACGGCGTCCGATCGCTCTTTGTGCGGCCGCGGCCCCGCCTCGATGCCGGAGCGATCGTGGGCGCGGACGCGGTGATTTGGGGCGAGGACGAGCGCTTCCGGGTGCGGCTGGCTGACCGCGAGCTCGAGGTGGCTCCCGGCGACGGGTTTGAGGCCGGCGGCCAGCGCTTTCGCGTCGTCGACATCCCGCTGCGCGAGGCCTCGGTGCCCTCGACCCTGGGCGCCAACGCGCCGCTGCGGCTGGTCGCCAGCTTCGACACCGTCCAGATCCATCAGGACGAGTTCTCGCTGGTCCTCGGCGGCATCGCGGCGCGCCTCATCAGCGAGCTTATCGCCCTGGGCGGACCCGCCGCCTGGAACGTGCTGGCGGCCGAGATCTGGGGCCCAAGCGAGGACGAGCAGGACCTACGGCCGCGCTTCGACATGGCGATGAACCGTCTGCGCCGGCGCCTTCGCGAGGCGGGGATCCGCGACGACCTCGTCGTGCTCACCGGCACCGGCCAGGCCGAGCTTGTCCTTCGCCCCGGCGACCAGGTCGAGGACAGGCTCTGACGTGGGTCGCGGCGACGACGAGCTCGACAGCTTCCCGGCCGACCTCTCGGGAGCCGCGCCCGCCGTGGAGCGCGACGCCGCCTCGACAACCGACGCGTTTGCGCCCCCCGACGGCGCCCGCTACGACGCCGTCGCCCGCCTCGGCGAGGGCGGCATGGGCCGCGTCGCCCTGGTCTTCGACCGCCTCCTGCGCCGCCAGGTCGCGCTGAAGCGACCCCGCCTCGCCTCCCCCGCCGCCGCCGCCCGCCTGGCCCAAGAGGCCTCGATCACCGCCCAGCTCGAGCACCCCAACATCGTCGCCGTCCACGACGCCGGCCGCGACGCCGAGGGCGCCTTCTACACGATGCGCCTCGTCCGCGGCCGCTCGCTGGAAGACGTCCTCGCCAACGCCCCCCTCCCCCAGCGCCTCGCGACCCTGCGCCCCTTCCTCGCCGCGTGCGAGGCCGTCGCCTTCGCCCACTCGGTCGGCGTGGTCCACCGCGACCTCAAACCCCACAACATCATGGTCGGCGAGTTCGGCGAGACCCAGGTCGTCGACTGGGGCGTCGCCCGCCCGGTCACCAGCCAAGACGACGCCTCCTGGCGCGCCGTGCTCCCCGAGGGCCCCGCCGAGACCATCGCCGGCGAGGTGGTCGGCACCCCCGCGTACATGGCCCCCGAGCAGACGATGGTGGGCCGTTCAATCGACCAGCGCGCCGACGTCTGGAGCCTCGGCGCCGTCCTGTACCGAATCGTCAGCGGCGCCGCGCCCTTCGCCGGCAGCGGTGTCGCGGTCCTGGAGGCCCGGCGGGCTGGCTTATCTCCGGCAGACCTGGCGTCCGTGACCCCGGCCGCGCCGCGCGAGCTCGTCGCCATCGCCGCCCGCGCCATGGCCGCCGACCCGGCCGGCCGCTACCCCGACGCCAAGGCCCTCGCCATCGACGTCGAGGCCTACCTCGACGGGCGCCGCGTCGACGCCCACGACTACTCGGCGTGGGAGCTGCTGCGGCGCCTGGGCCACGCGTGGCGCGTGCCGCTAGCTGTGGCCGCCGTCGCGCTGGTCGCCCTGGTGGTCGTCGGCGCCGTCGCGACGACCAACGTGGTGGCCGAGCGAAACCGCGCGGTCGAGGCCGAGCGCCAAAGCTCAGCCGCCCTGGCCTCGATGCTGCTGACGGAGAGCGCGCGGGAGGCGGCCCTCGGCGCCCGACCGGAGTCCGAGCTGCTGGCGGCGCGCGCGCTGACGCTCGGAGCCGGGCCGGCGGCACGCGGCGCCCTGATGGCGTGGGACTCGGCGCCGCGTCCGCAGGCCGGCGCGGTGGTGGCGCTGCCCGCGGGGCCGCGCGTGGTCAACGACGACGGCAGCGCCTTTGTCACGCTGGGGGCCGCGCTGACCTACACGGAGACCCAAGGCGCGCGGGTCCGCTGGCGCGCCGAGATCGCCGGGCGCAGCGCCGCGTTCTTCGGGGACGGGCGCGTGGCCGTGGGCGACGCCGAGGACCGGATCTGGGTGCTCGACGCCGGCGACGGGCGGGTGCTGGAAGGCCCGCTCGACCTCGGCCCGGTCGAACGCCTCGTGGGCGGTCGTCAGCTCGTCGCCCTGCGGGGATGGGCGATGACCCGGCTGAGCGCGAATCCGCAGCCCGAGCCGGTCTGCGTGCGGCCCCAGACCGCCGTGGGGGTCGCCCTCGGGGCACGGCGCGAGGTGGTCCTCTGCGACGACGAGGTGCGCTGGCGCCCGGTCGGCGGTGCGTGGGCGGCGCTCGTGGTGGAGCCCCCGGCGAGTGAAGGCGCGGCTGGCCCGCCCGAGGCGCCGCACTCCACCGCGCTGGCCCTCTCGCCCGACGAGGCGCGGCTGGCGCTGGCCGACGAGCGTGGGCACCTCACCGTCGTCGACCTGCCGGCCGGCCGCGTCACCGGGCGCTGGGACACGGGACACCGCGGATTGCGTGCTCTGGACTGGTCGCCAGACGGGGCGCACCTCGCCGTGGTCAGCGTTCAGGACGGCGTCCGCGTCGTCGCGGCGGGCTCGGGCGCGGAGGTCGCGCGGCTGCCGCGGGCCTACGGGCTGGCCGCGCGCTGGGCCGACGCGGGCACGCTGGTCACGTTTGGGGCGGAGGCCGCGGTGACTTGGACGCTGCCGAAGCTCAGCGCGCCCGCCGTGCCGCGGGGGGCAGGCGTCGCGTCGGTCGCCGTGGGCCCGGACGGGAGCGTCGCGGTGGCGCGCGGCGACGGCGTGGTCGATGTGCTCGGGAAGACCGGCGAACCGCCGCGGAGGCTGGAGTTCGGCGATCGCGTGATCAAGCGCGTGGCCTTCAGCCTAGACGGGCGGAGCCTGTGGGTCGCGGCCATGGCGCGGCCGGGCGCGACGCGCGTGGACACGGCGACCTGGCGCGAGGTCGGGCGCTTCGGGGAGGCCGCGCTGCGCCGCCTCGCGCCGCTCAGAGACGGAGGCCTGGTGGTGGCGCCCTGGGACACGCCCTTCGCCGTGTACGACAGCGCGGGGGTCCGGCGCGCGGCGGTGTCCGGCGAGCCCGAGGCGGTCGACCTGGACGAGGACCCGGCGGGGAGCTGGGTCGCGCTGCTGGAGGACGGTACGGGCAGGGTCTTCGGCACCGAGGGCGGCGCGCCGTGGCTGATCGGCACCTGGCCCGGCGCGGTGGCGGTGAGCGCGGGGCCGGATGACGTGGTGGTAGGGATCTCGGGCTGGCTTGTCCGGGCCGGCAAGCGCGGGGGTGAGCTTGCGCGCTGGCCGCTGGGCACGGCGTCGGCGACGCAGGACGTCGAGCGCGGTGCCGGCGGGCTTGTCGCGGTCTCGGCGCTGGACGGCACGACGCGGATCTTCGGGCCGGACGGGGCGCTGATGGCGCTGCTCGGGGGGCACGAAGAGCGAGTCGCCGCCTTGGTTTTCGACGAGGGCGGGCTGTGGACTGGGAGCTGGGACGGGAGCGCGCGCCGCTGGGGGCTCGCGCCGCTCCACGCCGACCCGGCGTCAGCACTTGGGAGCCTCGAGCGCGCCTGGGCGACGCGGGCGGACAGCCTCGGCGTAGGCACGGTCTCGCCGCGCGCGCCCTGACCGCTGCAGCGCGTGGCGGAAGGGGGTAGTGTGGCCGCCGGGATCATCGCCCCCTCGCGCCGCGCCCGCGCCGCGCCCCCCGCCCCCGGAGCCCGCCCATGACCGCCCCCATCCGCCTGCTCGACCAAGCGCACCGCCGCGCTCGCACCCTTGTGGCGTCGGGGGCGCCCGTCTTCGTGGGCGTCAACCCGGTCGAGTACCACGGTCCGCATCTGTCGCTGCACAACGACCGCCTCATCACCGAGGCCTCGGCCCGGCTGGTTCACGCCGCCTGGTCCAAGGGACGCGACTGGCCCTTTCTGGTGGTCGACGACCTGGAGATCGGCGTCGACCCGACGCCCGGACCCGGCTCGCGGGTGACTCCTTTTATAGAGGCGCGGGCGGCGGTGGTGCGGGCGTGCGAGGCGCTGGCCGACCTCGGCGCGCGGCGGGTGATGCTTGGGACCTTTCACGGCGCGCCGCTTCACACGGCCGCGCTGGAGGCCGGGCGGCAAGCGCTGGCGGCCCGGGGCGTGCCGGCCTTCGCGCCGATGCACCTGATGCTCGCGCGGCTCGCCGGACTCGACGCCGCCGACTACCCCTCGCTGCTCGCCGACGTCGCCGACCCGAGCGACCGCGCCTGGCTGGCCGAGCGCTTCGCCTGGGACTTCCACGCCGGCTTCCTCGAGACCTCGCTCAGCCTGCACCTCGCGCCCGACAGCGTCGGTGACCACCGCGACGTGCCGCCCTGCCCCGAGGTCAAACCCGCGCGCAGCTTCATGGCCGCTGCCCACGCCGCCGACCGCCTGGGCCGCACGGCGTTTGCCAACGAGCTGCGCATGGCCGCCTGGTCCTCCAGCTGGTTCGGATTGCGGCCTTTCCCCGGCTACACCTCGGCGCCCCACCTCGCCAGCGCTGAGGCCGGGAGAGCCTTGCTGGACGTGGTTCTGCCGGAGATCTTGGCGACCGGGTTGGCGGTCCTCGACGGCCAGCGCGCCCACCCCGACGCGCCGATGCAGTGGGTCACGCGGGCGACGCTGGGCGGGCGTTTCGGCGATATCCGCGCGCCGGCTGACGCGGTCGGGGCCTAGAGCGGGGGCTGCGGCGCCTCCATCTGGCGAGGCGCGCCCGACCCCATCGGGAGCGCGGCCTTTGGGCTGCCGGGTTCAATGGGCGGGGGCAGGAGCCCCACGGTCGCTGCGGGGGCGAGCTTGCGGCGGCCGATGCGGTACAGGCGCAGCGGCAGCGGACCGGCGGGGCGGGTGGCGACGTAGGCCTGCAGGTAGGCCGGGCCGCTGAGGTCGAGGGCGGCGACGGGCTCAAGCTCGAAGGCGTCGTGCATGGCTGCGCACTGGGGGCTGATGGTCTCGTCGCCGCCCGGGGCGATGTCCAGCCAGCAGTAAAGTCCCTGGTAAAAGTAGGCCTCGGGGCGCGCGCCGCTCACGTGCAGCTGGGCCAGGGCGTACTCGACCGTGACCACGTGCTCGGCGGATTTCCGGGCGGCCGTCAGGGCGATGGCCATGTCGCGCGGAGCCATGTCCAGCATGCTGCGGCGGTTGTCGGGGGTGACGAGGCGGGCCGCGTCGGGGATGAGCGGCGGCGACTGCCGGCCGAGGTCCAGCGCCCAGGCGTGCTCGGCCTGCCAGTCCATGGGGAAGGGGTTCATCGCCGGCCACCAACAGGCGGTGCCGAGGGCGGCGAGGGCGACCGTGGCGGAGGCGGCGCGGGCTGGCGTCCCTAGGTTTGGCAGGCGAATCGCGAGCTCAGTCGCCCCCATGGCGCAGAGCAGGACGACGGCCGGCAGGCCCAGCAGGTGGTAGCGCGCCATGGTGAAGACGACGCCCGCGGGGCCCATGTGGGCGTAGAGGGCCAGGGTCGCCAGCGGGATGAAGATCAGCGAAATCGCCAGGGCGCGCCTGCCGGATCGGAAGGTGGTGACCGCTCCCCAAAGTGCGAGGGGCCACAGCCAGACCGGGGTGGTCGCGGCATCGAAGTAGGCGTTGCGGCCGTCGGGGCGGACCAAGAGCCAGAGGTACTCGAGGACGCCCAAGCTGCCGATGGACTCGGTGGCGCCGGAGGTGGGCGAGAAGCGTTGGGCGTGGGCGCTGTCGCCGAGGCCGAGCACCGTCGGGAGGGTCAGAAACGCCGCGGCCAGCACGATGCCGATGCGGGCGGGCGACAGCAGGCGCTCTCGGACCGCGGGGCCTGCGCAGAGGGCGGCGAGGGCGAGGAAGACCAGCCAGAGCGCGGCCTCGGGGCGCATGAACGCGGTCGCGGCGGCGGCGGCGGTCAGGGCGGCGAAGGTGCGGGTGCGGCCGGAGCGGGCGGCGAGGATGGCGAGGGCGAGGCCGAGGGTGGCGAAGAGCGCGACGTGGACGTGGACCGATTCGGACGCCGACACGCGGATGTGCTGGGGCCACAGCGCCATCAGCGCCGCCGTGGCGAGGCCGAGGGCGCGGCCGCCGGTGAGCGCGGCGCCCATGGCGTAGGCGGCCGGGACGGTGAGGGCGCCGAGCAGGACGTTCATGGAGAACCACGCGGCGAAGGCGTCGCCGGGGAGCAGGCCGCGGAGGGCGGCGAACACGAGCTGCGGGCCCTGGGGGTAGATCTCGATGGCTTGGCCCAGCACCTGGGAGTCGGCGAAGGGCGGGACGGCGAGCAGGGCGTGGGCTTCGCGCAAAAAGGTCGGCTCGGCCAGGAGGCGCAGCGCGAGGGCGAGCCCCGTGAGGCCCAGCAACGCCATGGCCGTGCGCGCAGCACCCGGGCCGCGCAGGCCGAGGTCGGCGAGGAGCGCGGGGAGGTCGGCCAGCAGGCTGAGCAGCAGCGCGAGGAGCAGCAGCGCGATGGCGGTGGTCGAGCGCTGGAGCGGGTGCTCGAAGGCGGTGGTCAGCCAGGGCGGCTTGTGGGCTTCCGCTTTTCGCGAGGCGGCAGCAGGCGGATCGGAGAAGGACTGCCAGAAGGTGCCCGCGTCCGCGGAGCGCAGGGCGTCGGCCAGGGCGGTCAGGGCGGCCTCGCCCTCAGGTGTCGTCGGGGCCTGCTCGACCGCGAAGGCGAAGGACGCCGTGGGTGGAAGCGGCGACTTGGGCTGCTCCGCGCAGGCCGCGGCGACAAGGTGGACCACCGCGCGGTCGGCCGGCCCCTCCAGGGCGAGGCGCACCGACGAGGGCTGAAGCTGGAGCTCGGTCAATCGCCAGCCCGAGGGTGCGCCCGCCACCGCCTCCCCTACCCGGCTTGGCGCCAGCAGCCGCTGCACGTCGCGCGCTTGGAACTGCTGGACGATCGGCACGCGCCCGTCGCTCAGCGCGCAGGGCGGCGGCGGGGTCGCGCGCGCGACGGCCGCGAGCGCCAGCAAGGCCAGCAGCAGCGCGAGGATCGTTGTCCGAGAGGGCATCGGCGCGATTATGGGCCAGCGGCCGACGAGGCGCCATCGGGGCGCCCTCGACGCGCCGAAAGCGCGGCCCGTCAGCGCGCGCGCAGCAGGCTGCGAGCCGACAGCACGCCGAAGCCGTGCTCGCGCACGCTCCACACCCCCTCGCGCCGGGCGAGATACACGCCGTACACGGCCTCGTCGTCGGCCGTGAACTCGAGCACCGCTCGCCCCAGCCGCTCGTGCACGTGGCTGCCGACGAAGCGCGGATTCTCGCGGGCGCCGAGGGTCACGACCACGTCACGGCCGCCGCGGAGGATGCGCTCGGGGTCCCCCACCAGCTTCGCCGCCACGTCGACCAACTGCGCGCCCAGGGCGTCGAGCGCCGGGTCCGCCGGCAGCGCCTCGACGTCGATGTGCGGGCCCACCAACCCCTCCAAGAATGGCGCTGCGTGCTCGCGGATCTCGTCGATCCCGCCCAGGCGCCAGCCGTCTGCGTCGGCCACCGCGTAGGCGAAGATCCGGTCCACCGTGCGCCCGCCCACGATCACGTCCAGGGTCAGCACCAGCCGCCCCTCGTCGCCGCGCACCACCACCTGGCGGTCGGTCGGCTGCAGCGCGAACTTCTTGCGATTCGCCTGCTCCCAGGTCGCCTCGCAGCCCTGCGGGTCCTTGGCGTACTCCGCGGTACACAGCGCCCGCAGGCTCGCGTAGTCCGGGCCCGAGATGGCGCCGGGCAAGGCCTCGACGAAGCTGGCCGCGCTCGGGACGGCCGACTTCGGCTCGTCGTCCAAGTCCAGCGGCGTCTCCAAGGTCGCGCGTCGGTTGCAGGCCCCGAGCGCGAGCCACGCCGCACAAAACACCCACAGCACTGGTCGGATTCGGCTCATTTGCCCTCGTCGTTGCTGGACCCGGTCGCAACGCGGGCTATGCTGCCAGCGAATCGCGCAATGGCCAATCCGAGGAGCCTCATGAGCCGCGTCTGCCTCAGCTTCGACCAAGACTGGGCCCCCGCGTGGGCCACCCGCGACATCCACGACGCCCTCGCCGCCGCCTCGCTCGAGGCCACCTACTTCGCGACCCACGGCTGCGAGAGCTTCGAGGCCATGCGCGAGCGCGGCCTCGTCGAGCTCGGCTGGCACCCCAACTTCCTCACCGGCTCGTCCCACGGGACGACGACCGAGGAGGTCCTCGACACCATGGCGCTGCTGGTCCCCGAGGCCCGCGGCGCCCGCGCCCACTGCCTGGTCCGCGGCACGCCCTTCCTCACCGCGTACAAGTCGCGCGGCCTCATCTACGACGCGGCCGACCTGCACGACGGCGTGCCCGACCTCCGCCCCTTCCTCAGCTGGACCGGCATGGTGCGCATCCCCATCTGGTTCGAGGACGACGTCCACCTCGAGCGCGGCCTCCCCTGCCGCCTCGACGCGCTGGATCTCGCGTCGCCGGGCCTGAAGGTCTTCACGTTTCACCCCGTGCTCGTCGCGCTGAACGCCGCGAAGCTGTCGGGCTACGCCGCGCTGAAATCCGATCTCGGGCGGCGCGGCGTCCCGCTGACCGAGGCCCGTCGCAAAGATTTCGCGCCCTTTCGCCAGGACAGCGAGCCGGGGGTCGGCGACCTCTTCCGCGCGGTCGTCGCCTGGATGTGTGAAAACCCCCAGGCCTGTGGCGGCCGGCTCCGGCACATCGCGGAGGCGGCGCGCGGCGGGCCGGCAGACGACGCCGACGAGGGCGACGACGGCATGGACTGAGGCCCGCGCGGGGTCCGTCGGTCACACCACAGACGCCCCGCCGTTGTGGCCGCAGGGCGCCCTCGCGTATCATCGCGGCGATTCGGGGGCACGGCGGTTCGCCTCGGCAGGGCCGCCAAAAATCGAGGAGAAGCGCGTTTGGCCAATCTCGGCTACCTGCAGGTGGTGCGTCACTGCAATCATTTCTGTGGGTTCTGCTCGAATCCGACGACCCCCTACGTCCACACCTTCGAGACGATGAAGGTGCTGGTCGATGACTTCGTCGACCGCGACTACTACGGCATCATCCTGACGGGCGGCGAGCCGACGCTGCACCCGGAGCTGCCGCGCATCACCGGCTACGCTCGCGAGCGCGGGCTGCACGTGCGGATGATCACCAACGGCCACAAGCTGGCCGACCGCGAGTTCGCGCGCGAGCTCGCCGAGGCGGGGCTGCAGCACGCCCACGTCTCGATCTACTCGGTGCGGCCTGAGGTCGAGGACCGGCTGCGCGGCATCCCGAACACGCTGACCCGGGCGTTTCAGGCGCTGGATAACGCGGCCGAGTTCGGGATCACGGTCAACATCAACTGCGTGATCAACAAGCAGAACGCCGACCACCTCGACGAGAACATCGAGTACTTCCTCGAGCACCACCCGTACATCCCGCACTTCGTCTGGAATAACCTCGACCCCTCCATGGGGCGCGCGGAGGTCAACCAGAGCGAGTACATGCACCGGCTGAGCGACTGCGAGGCGTCGCTGCATCGCGCGTGCAAGCTGCTGCACGAGTCCGGGCGGACGTTCCGGGTCGAGAAGATGCCGCTCTGCTACCTGACGGAGTTCGCGTGGGCGTCGACGGAGACGCGCAAGATCGTCAAGGGCGAGGAGCGCATCGTGCACTTCCTCGATTCGAAGCAGACGGTGCGGCAGACGCGCTGGGGGCATCTGTACGCGGAGGCTTGCAGCGCGTGCTCGCTGCGGACCATCTGCGGCGGGCTCTTCGACCGCGGCGACGGCTACGACCCGGCTGAGCTGTACCCGGTCTTCGTCGACCGCGACCGCATCGTGTCGCAGATCATCCACGACGGGACCGACCCGAGCTACGCGCACCGCAGCTTGGAAGAGTGGCGCAACGAGTTCGACGCGCGGCTGGCCGACCAGGAGTCGGACATGCGCGACGAGGCGGCCGCGGGCGAGGGGCCGCACCGCGACCACGACGTCGACAAAGAGGCCGCCGGGCGCATCGCCATCGGGCTGGTCAACGAGGACGGGCTGCGCCTCTTCGAGAAGAAGCGGCGCGCCGAGGGGCGGATGGCCGAGCGTAAGGGCATCCAACTGGAAAACACCGACGTCGCGCTCGGGCCTGAAGCCCCGCCGGGGACGCACTGATATGGCCACCGAAGCGCAGCCGCACAGCGACAAGCACCAGCACAGCGAGAAGCATCTCCGCGAGGCTGAGGAGCTGACGATCTTCGGCGAAGGCCCGCAGATCGAGCTGCAGCTTGGCCACGTGTGCAACAACCGCTGCGTGTTCTGCGTGAGCGGGCAGCTGACCGAAGAGCGGCTGGCCAAGCAGATCCCGGCGGACCCGGTGCTGGAGGCGCTGCGGCGTGGGCGGGCGCAGGGCTCGCGGCGGGTGACCTTCTTGGGCGGCGAGCCGACCACGCAGCAGAGCTTCATGCCGGCGCTGGAGCTGGCCGTCGAGCTTGGCTACGAGACCATCGTCATCTTCACCAACGGCGTGAAGACGCGAAAGCCCGACTTCTGCGACAAGGTGCTGGCGCTGGGCGGCAACTACGAGTGGCGCTTCTCCGTGCAGGGCGGCAATCGCGAGGCCCACGACGCGGTGACCAAGCGGCGCGGCAGCTTCGACCGCATCATCGAGGGCATGCGCTACCTGGGTGAGCAGGGGCAGGACCTGACCATCAACCTGTGCGTGAACGAGGAGAGCTACCGGTCGCTGCCCGATTTCCCGGCGCTGGTGGCCGAGCTTGGGGTGCGGCAGATTCACCTCGACCAGGTGCGGCCGGCCGACGCGGGCACCCGGACGATGGAGTATTTTCGCGAGATCATGCCTCGCTATTCGGACATGTCGCCCTACTTCGACGGCATGCTGAGGGGCTTCGAGGCGATGGACCCGGAGTTCGACGTAAACCTCGGGAACTACGCGTACTGCCAACTGCCGCAGTGGGCGCACAAGATCCACCACGACGGGCAGAAGACCTTCACCTACCCGGCCGACGGCGACGGGCTGATGCCGGCCTTCGACAAGTACCCGCAGAAGCGCCACGACAAGTTCCACCCGCCCCAGTGCGGCAAGTGCGTGTTCGTGGACCAGTGCAATGGCGTCTTCGAGACCTACGCCGAGCTTTATGGGACTGAGGAGTTTCAGCCGATCACGGTGGAGAAGCTGCGCTCGATCGACTCGGGGCAGCGCTTCTTCGTGCAGCTTGTGGAGCCGCTGCTGCAGCCCTTCCTGACGACGCGGGCGCCTGAGCCGTGGAAGGCGATTGAGCTCTTCCGCAACACGCGCGACCGCATCCTCGAGGCGCGCTACGCCGACGCGGAGGGCCGGCGCGCGACTCTGGCGCTGACGCCGCTCGAGGGGGCGGGACGGGCGGTCCAGGTCCACCCGCCGCTGATTCGCACCTCGCATTTCCGCGTGTCGCTGACGGTGGATCCGGGCGTCGACCCCCGCGACGTCGTGGCGCTGATGCGCTGGGCGGAGGCGCGCTTCGCCGAGGGCCCCGGGGTCAGCATCACCGAGCCGGTCGACCTGGTGCGCCTCATCGCCGGCTTCTTCAGCCCCGCGCGGCTTCAGAAGGGCCAGCGCCGCATCGAGCGCCTCGCCGCCGTCGTCGCGACCAAGCGCAGCTTCGGCGACTGGACCCACGCGCAGACGCGCCCGCTCGAGGACGGCCTGGGTGCTGTGCTCACGGTGCGCGGACCGGACGCCGCCGAGGTCGATCTGGTGCTGGAGCTGCAGCCCGAGGAAGACCGCCCGCTGGTCGGCGTCAGCTACCGCCTGGGCGCAGGCGCCACGGCCGAACGCGCCCGCCCGGTGGTGGCGGAGTTGATGCAAGCGCTGCGCGGGTAGAGACTGACCCCCATGTCGGCGCCCGAACCCGCTCTCATCCGCCTGACCTCGCGCTGCAACAGCGGCTGCGGGCACTGCCCCGTGGCCGATCTGCGCGAGCTGCCCGACCTCTCGCTGGAGGAGGCGGCGGCGCAGCTTCAGGCGGGCCGCGAGGCCGGCGCGACCCACGCGGTCTTTCAGCGCGGCGAGGCGACGCTGCACCGCGGCGTGGTGAAGCTGGTGCGCCAGGCGCGCGAGCTTGGCTACGAGCAGGTCACGCTCGAGACCAACGGCCGGATGCTGGCGTACCCGGAGTACGTCGAGAAGCTCGTGCGGGCCGGCCTGACCGACGTGGCGCAGAGCGTCTTCGCGCACGTCGCGCCGCTGCACGACGCCATCGACGGCACCGAGGGCGCGCACGTCCAGGCCATGGTGGGTCTCGCGCGGGTGCTGGCGTCGAGCCTGCGCCTGGAGGTCCGCGTGCCCGTGGTGCGCCGCAACTTCGCCGTGCTGTCGGACATCGTCGCGGTGCTGCGCCACGTCGGGGTGCGCCGCATCACCTTCGAGCTGCCCCGCCCGGTCAAGGTCGGCCCCGCGTGGCAGGTCGAGGCCCTCGCTCGCCTCGACGTCATCTCGCCCTTCGTGCGCGAGGCCATCGAGCGCGCCGAAGGCCTGGGCATGGAGGCGCGCACCATCGGATTTCCGCTGTGTCAGCTGGGTCCGGAGGGCGCGGCCCACGCCATGGTCGGCCCGCGCAGCACCGGACCGAAGGCCGCCATCTGCAGCGACTGCGCGGTCCGGGAGACCTGCCCGCGGACCTGGGCCAGCTACCAGCTGACCTTCGGCACCTGGGAGCTGCGCCCGCTGCCTGCGGACGCGCGGTGAGCGAGGGCCCCCTCGCAGCGGCTCGCCCCTGGACCCCCGACGACGCGTGGCGGTCCGCGCTGGACGCCGCCGACGACAGCCCGTTCGCCGTCGCCTGGCCCTCACACCACCCCGACCTCTTCGACGCGCTGACCGGCACCGCGGGCGGCTTTGACCTCGCGATGCGCCGGGTGCGCCACCTGCTCGACGCCGGCCGCTCGGTGGTCCTCGCGCACCCCGTCGCCCGCGCGACCCTGTCGGACCTGCGCGACCTCGTGCGCTTCGTCGACGACCGACTGCCCGCCGTCCTGGGCCTGCGATTCACCGCCACGACCGGCGAAAAACCCCAGTCGCTGCCTGGGTTCTCGACGCACTGGCAGGCCGCGCTCTACGAGTGTGGCGCGCGCGAGGTCGGCTTCGAGATCGGCCCCGGCCTGCCGCCCGCGCCGGGCGCCTCGCTCTCGCCCGCGCGCACGCCACCGCCCCCGCCTCCGCACCCTGAGCTGCTCTCGACGATGCCGCGCCCCGCGGACGACGCGCGGCTCGGCGACGCCCTCGACGCGCTGCTCGCCCCCATCGGCACCCTGGCCCGCTACATCCACCGCACGCGCCTCCACGACCCGCCCGCCGAGCTGCTCGCCTACATGGAGCGCGACCCCCGCGACGCCCAGCGCGCCGCCCGCCAGACACGCGAGACCCCGTGGGTGCTCATCCAGCTAGCCGTCGTCACCGGCGAGCACGGCGAGCCCACCACCTTCGACGCCACCTGCCTCGCCGCCCTCCTCGACCGCTGCACCGCCCTGGACACCCTCCCCCACGTCGCGGTCGCCCACGACGCGATGGACGCCCGCGCCCGCGCCATCGTCGACTCCCTCGCCCCGCTGGCGGCCAGCCGCGACCTGCCTTTTTACGCCATCGACCCCAACGGCGCCGCCTGCCCCGACGTCGGCGCGAACCCCATCCGGTTCGACGCCTGCATCGCCCTCACGCACATCCGCCGCGCCCCCTTCTCGGGAGCCCTGGACCAGACCCCGTCCCTCCTCCCCAAGGGCGACCGCGCCACCTTGCTCGCCAACGCCGCAGCCCGCCTCGGCGACGAGGCCGCCCCCGACCCGGGCCCGCCCAGCTTCTGGCTCTACAACCTGTGGGCGCCGCGCGGCACCCCCGACCTCGTCAGCCCCCTCCCCGGCAACCAAACCCTGGGCCTCGGTCGCGCGCTGCTCGCCGACATTTGGCTCGCAGACCTCCCCGACCGCGGCCTGCTCATGGCCTCCAGCGACCCGCTGAGCCTCGACCGGGCTGCGGCGGACCTGCTGGATCTCGAGCTGCACTCGTTGCCCCTGCTGGGCCCAGCCGCCCAGCGCGGGGTGCGGGCGGCCATGCCCGAGGGCGTGATGCCCGGCGGCGTGCTGCCCGCGGAGCTGGTCCGCCGCCCCCACGCGCGCTGGCCGCGCTCGCGCCCCCTGACCATCCTGGGCCTCGCCTCCACGACCCTGCAAAACCACACCGCCGCGTTGGTGCGCGACGGCGTCATCGTCGCGGCCGTCCAGGAAGAGCGCCTCCGCCGCCGCAAACAGCACGGCTGGCACGCCCCCGGCCGCCCCGGCGTCACCGTGGTCTCCGACCCCACCATCCCGCTCGCTGACGCGTGGCCCCGCCGCTCCATCGCTGAGGTCTTGCGCATCGCCGGCGTGACCTTCGACGACATCGACTTCATCGCCCTCAACGGCATCCCCGCCCGCTGGTTTCCCACCTACGGCCTGACCGGGACCGAGCGCCCGCCCGTCACCCTGCGCGACGGCCGCACCTACCTGGTCCCGCACCACCTCACCCACGCCGCGTCGGCCTACCGCCCCAGCGGCATGGACGAGGCCTTCGTCTTCACCGTCGACGGGCGCGGCGAGCGCGAGACCGCGACCTTCTTCGAGGCCGGCCGCGACCGGGTGCTGCGACGCAGCTTCGACGTGCTCTGCCACGAAGACAGCCTCATCGGCGGCGTGTACGAGTACTTCACGACGATCCTGGGCTTCGGGCATCACGGCCAGGGCTCGACCATGGGGCTGGCGGCGATGGGCGAGGCGGGCTACGACATCAGCGCGTTCTTGTCCGCGCGCTCGCGCGACGACTACAGCATCCACGACCGCGGCATCGAGGAGGCCTTCGGGCACTTCGCCCGCGGCCGCCACGAGCCCATCCGCGACGAGCACATCCGCCTCGCCGCCAGCGTGCAGGCGGCGCTCGAGGACACCGTGCTGCGCTTTCTCGAGGACGGGCTGGCCGGGCGCAAGGCCAAGAACCTGTGCCTCGCGGGCGGCGTCGCGCTCAACTGCCAGATGAACCAGCGCATCCGCACCGCGCTCGGCGTCGAGAACATCTACGTGCAGCCGGCCGCCCACGACGCGGGGACGGCGGTGGGCGCGGCGCTCGAGGTGCACTTCGAGCTCACCGGCGAAAACGGCGCGCCCATGGAGCACGCCTACCTGGGCCCCAGCTACTCCGACGCCAGAATCGCCGAGGCCATCAAGACCTTCGGGCTGGTCGCCAGCCGCCCTCACGACCTGGCGCGGGACGTCGCCGAGCGCATCGCGGCGGGCGAAATCGTCTGTTGGTTTCAGGGAAAAATGGAGCTGGGCCCGCGGGCCTTGGGCGCCCGGAGCATCCTCTCCGACCCTCGCTCACGGGCGGTGGCCGAGCGGGTCAACCTGCTCAAGGGTCGCGAGTGGTGGCGCCCCTTCGGGCCGTCGATCCTGGCCGGACGCGAGTCCGAGTGGTTCGAGACCCCCTTCCACACGCCCTTCATGCTCTTCACCCTGCCGGTCCGCCCCGAGCGACGCGAGCGCATCCCCGCGGTCGTCCACGCCGACGGGACGTCCAGACCGCAATCCGTGGTCCGCTCGACGAACGCCCGCTACTGGGACGTCATCTCGCAGTTCGAGCGCATCACCGGCATCCCGATGGTGACCAACACCTCGTTCAACACCGCCCACGAGCCCGTCGTCTGCACCCCGGAAGACGCGCTCGCCAGCTTCATGGACCTCGGCGCCGATTGCCTCGCCATCGGCGACCACCTCGTGGTCCGCCGCGACCAGCGCGCGTAGATTAGCGAGCCCGGCCCCGGACCTCCCAGCCCCCCGGAATCGTCATGCAGGCCAGCGAAACACTGCTCTTTTTCGATGACCTCATGGTCTCGCACGACCCCGGCCGCGGTCACCCCGAGCGGCCGGAGCGGCTGAGCTCGCTCGCCGACGACCTGCGCGCCAACCCGGTCGCTCACACGCGCTGGGTGACGCCGGAACCTGCCACCGCCGAGGATCTCGAGCGGGTGCATGACCACGCGTACATCGACTCGATGGACATGGTGCGGGGCAAGACCGGCCACCTGGACGCCGACACGGCCGTCTCACCGCACAGCATCGAGGCGGCCTACCTGGCGGCCGGCGCGGCCATCGGCGCGGTCGACGCGGTGGTGCGAGGCGACGCGAAGCAGGCCCTCGGCCTGGTGAGGCCGCCGGGCCACCACGCCGAGGCCGGGCGGCCCATGGGCTTCTGCCTCTTCAACAACGTGGCCGTCGCCGCCGCCCACGCGACCGAGGCGCTGGGGCTCGAGCGGGTGATGGTGATCGACTGGGACGTCCACCACGGAAACGGCACCCAGCACAGCTTTCAGGGCAACCGCGACGTGCTCTTCTTCAGCACGCACCGCTTCCCCTTCTACCCCGGGACCGGCGCCGCCCACGAGTGCGGGACCGGCGCGGGCGAGGGCTACACCGTGAACGTGCCCATGCCCGGCGGGCGCACCGACGCGGACCTGCGGCTGGCCTTCGACGCGCTGCTGATGCCCATCGCCGCCCAGTACAAGCCTCAGCTTGTGCTGGTGTCGGCGGGCTTTGACGCGCACCGCCTCGACCCGCTCGGTGGCATGCGGCTGAGCGACGAGGGGTTCGCGGTGCTCTGCGCCCGGGCCTTGGCCATCGCCGACGCGCACGCCGAGGGCCGCATCGTGCTCCTGCTGGAAGGCGGCTACGATCTGCAGGGGCTGCGCGAGGGCGTGCGCTCCTGCCTTGGCGTGCTGGGCCGCGAGACGCCGCCGGAGACGCGCTCGGCGACCCGCGAGGGCGAGGTGGCTGTGCGCGAGGCCCTGGCGCACCAGCGGCGCTACTACAAGCACCTGGGCTGAACCGCGGCGCGGGCGCACACACGCGAAAGGCCGACCAGGGAAACCCGGTCGGCCTTTTCTCTATCTGCCACCGCGCTGTCTCGGGTGACCCTGAGGCCACCCGAGACCGCCGCGGCTAGGGCGCGGTCGGCGCGCACACGCCCACGGCCTCGTCGCTGCCCGTCTCCGGGTCGTCGAAGATCTCGGCGTCGCACGCTTGTCCGGTCGGGCAGGCCGGGCCGCCCTCGATGCAGAACTTGAGGCAGAGCGCGTTGCCCGCAGCGTCGACCGCGAAGCAGGCGCCGCCGTAGGTCGTCGCGCTCGCGTCGCACAGCGCACCCGCGGCCGAGCACGACGCCAGGGCCGCGACGGCCTCCGACGGGGCGTTCGCGACGCAGGTGTTGGGCAGCACGCAGCGCTGGCCCGACGGGCAGCCGGGCGTGGCGCTGAAGAAGGAGCAGTTGCTGCGGCACACCAACGCGCCCGCCGCGCCGTCAGGCTGGCAGGTCGCGCCGGCCACGCAGCCGGTGCTCACCGCGCCCACCGTCGCCGAGCAGTCGCCGCCCAGGGCCACGGCCCCGGCGGGGAAGCAGGCGCCGTCCGGCCCGAACCCGAGGCCCTGGCAGGTCGAACCCGAGGCGCACGCGGTCACCCCGTCGACAGTGCAGGGATCGTAGCAGGCGCCCACGGTGGCGTTGTCAATCTGAGCGAGGCAGACCTTGCCGCCCGCGCAGGGCGTCGCGCCGCACTCACCGGAGACGCAGGTCTTGGTCGTGGGCGAGCAGACCTGGGTCTGGGGGTTCGCGCAGTCCGTGACGTCGTCGCACGGCGTTCCGGCGCCCTGGCACAGGCCGGTGGGGCCGTCGAACTCGTCGGAGCAGGTCTGCCCCTCCGCGGAGCACGCGCCGCCGGTCACTTCGCAGAGCTGCGAGCAGATGCCGCTGGAGTCGCACGCACCGGCGAGGATCGTGGCGGACTTGGCGCAGAAGGCGCCGAAGGCCGCGGTCTCCGCGCACGGCGCGCCGAGGACCGCGGGGTCCACGGTCACGTCCGAGGGGATGCAGTTCCCGTTGGGCGAGCAGACCTGCGACACGCCGCAGCCGGTCACCTCGTCGAAGATCGAGCAGCGCTTGGAGCAGATCGTCGCGCCCGCCGCGCCGAGCGGCAGGCAGTCGAGGCCTTCCGCGCAGCCGGTTCCAAGGTCCGTCTGGACGCACGCTTGGCCGTCCGTCGCCGTGCCCAGCTTGAAGCAGGCGCCGCTGCCCACGCTGTCGACGGGAACGCAGGTCGAACCCGCGCCGCAGGTGTTCGCGCCGTTGGCGTCGCAGCTGGTGTAGCACGCGCCGAAGCTCGGGCTGGCCGTCTGGCCGAGGCAGACGCCGGTCGCGCCGCACATCGCGTCGTTGGTGCAGGTCGTCGTCGAGCAGGTCGCGGTGGCCGGCGAGCAGACGCTGGTCGCGGGGTTGGGGCACTCCTCGTTGTTCTGGCACGGCGCGTTGGCCGCGACGCACTGGCCGGCCGGGTTGCAGGACTGGCCCGCGGTGCAGGCGCCGCAGCTCCCGCCGCAGCCGTCGTTGCCGCAGACCTTGCCCGTGCAGTTCGGCACGCAGGCGCCGCACTCCGGGTGGTCGGCGCAGTCGGCGCAGGCGCAGCTCTCGTTGAACGGCGAGCAGATGCCGTCGTCGACGCAGTTGGAGACGTCCGCGCAGAAGTCGTCGGTGGTGCAGTCGGCACACACGCAGTCATCGGCGAGGGTGCACTGCCCATCCTCAACGCAGCCCACGCACCTGCAGTCGTCGTTGGTGACGGTGCACGCGCCCTCGGGGACGCCGACGTCACCGCAGACGAATCCGCCGCCTTCCACGCACGCGCCGGCCGGGGTGCAGATGTCGCCGCTGGCGCACGTACCGCAGGAGCCGCCGCAGCCGTTGTCGCCGCACACCTTGCCCGTGCAGGACGGGACGCAGACCGGGCACGCCGGGTGATTGGTGCAGTCCGCGCACTTGCAGCCCTCATTGTAGGGGTCGCAGAGCCCGTCGCCGTTGCAGTTGGTCGCGTCGCCGCAGAAGCTGTCGGTCGCGCAGTCGGGGCACACGCAGTCGTCGTTCACGCCGCACGCGCCGTCCGCGACGCAGCCCACGCACTGGCACGGATCCGCGGGGGCCGCGGTGCAGCCACCGTCGGGCGCGTTCTCCGGGAGGGTCTCCAGGCAGGTCGAGACCGGAGGCGCCGCGCAGGTGCCCGCCGCGTTGCAGGTCGTGCCGGCCGCGCAGGTGCCACAGCTTCCGCCGCAGCCGTCGGCGCCGCAGGTCTTCCCGGTGCAGCTCGGCGTGCAGCCGGTCACGCACTGGTTCGACGCGTTGCAGACCATGCCCTGGTTGCAGCTTCCGCAGCTTCCGCCGCAGCCGTCGTTTCCGCACGCCTTGCCGGTGCAGCTCGGCGTGCAGACCGCGATGCACTGGCCGAGGACGTTGCAGTTCGCGTTGCCCTGGCAAGTGCCGCAGACGCCGCCACAGCCATCGTTTCCGCAGGTCTTGCCTGCGCAGTTCGGGGTGCAGCCCATGCAGGTGCCGTCAAAGCAGGCCTCGCCGGCGCCGCAGGTGCCGCAGCTCCCGCCACAGCCGTCGTCGCCGCAGGTCACGCCCTCGCAGTCCGCCGTGCACGAGTCGCAGGTGCCGCCGGCCACGCAAGCCGTGCCCGCGCCGCAGGTGCCACA
Organism: Myxococcota bacterium; assembly: GCA_041389525.1. Lineage (GTDB taxonomy): Bacteria > Myxococcota_A > UBA9042 > PHBI01 > JACKFB01 > JACKFB01. The sequence goes on from JAWKRR010000034.1 coordinate 36,710, forward strand.
GCTTCCGCCGCAGCCGTCCGACCCGCAGACCTTGCCCGTGCAGTTCGCGACGCAGCCGCCGACGCACTGGCCGCCGGGGGTGCAGCTCTGTCCGGCGCCGCAGGTGCCACACGAGCCGCCGCAGCCGTCATCGCCGCACGCGCTGGTGGTGCAGTCGGCGACGCAGGGGCCGCAGACGCCCTCGTTGCAGACATCGGTGCCTTCGCAGAAGCCGCACGCGTTGCCGCAGCCGTCGTCGCCGCAGGTCTTGCCGGTGCAGTCGCCCGCGCACTCGCAGGCGCCGGCCGCCGAGCAGGCCTCGCCCGCCGCGCAGGTGCCGCAGTCGCCGCCGCAGCCGTCGTCACCGCAGGTCTTGCCCGTGCAGTCCGCGACGCAGCCCCCGACACACGCGCCGGCCGCCGAGCAGGTCTCGCCCGCCTGGCAGCTGCCGCACGTCGAGCCGCAGCCGTCGTCACCGCAGGTCTTGCCCGTGCAGTTGGGGGTACAACCCACCTGGCACGTGCCGGCCGCCGAGCAGGTCTCGCCAGCCTGGCAGCTGCCGCAGGTCGAGCCGCAGCCGTCCTCGCCGCAGGTCTTGCCGGCGCAGTTGGGGGTGCAGGGCGCGATGCAGAGCCCCTGCGTCCCACAGGTCCCGCCGTTCGGGCAGGTTCCGCAGCTCCCGCCGCATCCGTCGTCGCCGCAGATCTTGCCGGTGCACTTGGGCTGGCAGGCCGCGTCTCCGGCGGTGTCCTGGACTGTGTCTACCTTGACCACGTCGGCGTCGCCGGCGTTGTTGGAGCCACCGTCGTCACAGGCCGCCGCCAGCACGCCCAGACAACAACACAGTACCAGTGCGAGATGCTTCATTTCGTGCTCCTGGGCGCGCCATCCGTCGTTCGCGGGGGGGTCAGACGCGCTCGTCCGTCGAGTTCATAGGAAGGTCGGGCCTGATATCCGATCGCCAGGGGCGAGTCAACGATCGCCCCCTGGCTTTTCGGCGGGATCTTCCGGGCCAAGCGGCCCCGAAGCCCATGGAATCGTGAAGAAGTCGACCTCCGCGACAGCCGCGTCCCCGCGCTGGAGGCCCATGACGCGCACCCGCAGCCCCTCGCGCGCGCGCGCCACGATCATATAGTGAAGGGGGCGCGGCGCAGGCAGCGACACGAGGTCCTGGGGACCCGGCGGGCGTGGCGTTCCCCGCAGTCGGCTGGGCCGGGGTCCGCCGCCGCCTGCGCTCACGACGAGGTGGAGGCCGTCGACCACGTAGCGCTCGTAGCCGTGGGCGTGGCCGGAGAAGATGGCCATGACCTTGGGCGAGGACGCCGCGGCCGCCACGACGGTCTCGCGCACGGCCGCGTCCCCCGAGACGACCACGCTGCGCGTGTAGGGCGGATGGTGGGCGAAGACCAGGACGCCGCGGACGGACGCGTCGGCCTCCAGGGCCGCCAGCGTGCGGGTCAGCCACTCGCGCTGCTCGGCCCAGGCGGCGGGCCCCAGCGCGTCGGCGTTCGAGTCGAGGAACACCAGCCCGAGATCGGTCTGGCGGGCGAGATACCAGGTCCGCTCACGCAGGGACGGGAAGCGCTGGCCCAGCGCGTCGAGGGCGGGTCGGTCGCGGCCGCGCCACTCGTGGTTCCCGGCCGCGGCCAGCACCGGGATGCCGGCGTCGCGCACAGGCTTCATCAGCCGGTCGAAGTGCTGCCAGTCGGGCTCGGACGCGCCCCGGAAGACGAGGTCGCCGACGACGATCAAGGCCGAGGGCGCGGCGTGGACGAGCGAACGCACCAGCATCTGAGGCTCGCGCTCGTTGACCTCGCGACCGAGCACCGCGCACTCGATGACCGAGGTGCGCTGGGTGTCGCCCATGATGACGAGCGGGCCGGACGGGGGGCCCGGCGTCTGCGCGTAGTGGGCCGGGGCGCCGCCGGGCTGCTCAGGGGGCGGAGTCGGGCGGCAGGGGTCGCCCGCGCAGGCGCTCACCACCGCGCTGAGACACGCAAGGGCGAGCCCAAGCACCGGGCGCGTCGCCAGACCCCGTCGACGGGCGCGCCGCGCCAGGGTCACCGCGCCGCAACCGCCGGGTACCAACGGCGGCGTCGCCTGTGATACCCATGGGCGTCCTGGGGGATGAGACGGATGCCCGTAGTTCGCAGCGTCGGGGTGGTGTTGGCGCTCGCCGTGACGGCGCTGATGGCGGTGCCGGTCCGCGGCGCGGCGCCCAGCGCGCCGGTCGGGTGGCGCCTCGACGGGACCGGCCGCTACCCCGCGACCGACCCGCCCACCACGTGGTCCGCGGGCCGAAACGTCGTGTGGCGGACGCCGCTGCCGACCTGGGGGAACGCCTCGCCGGTCGTCGTCGGCGACCGCGTGTTCGTGGCCGCCGAACCGAGCTCGCTGCTCTGTCTGCGCGCCAGCGACGGGAAACTGCTCTGGTCCCACGACAACCGCTACCTCGACACCCTCAGCGGCGGCGAGCGCGACGCGATGGCGGTTCGGCTCGCGCAGGCCGACGAGGCCAAGGCGGAGCTGGACGCCACGAACAAGCGGATCTCGGCGCTCAAGCGCGCCCTGCGAAAGCGAAAACGGGACGGCGAGGACCCGCGCGCGGAGCTCGAGCGGCTCACGGCGCGCGCGTCCACGCTGAAGAAAGAGCTCGACGCGACCTCGCAGTTTCGCACGCCGCCCACCCACGACATCATCGGCTACGCGTCGTCCACGCCGGTCAGCGACGGCGAGACCGTCTACGCGCTGTTCGCCCACGGCGTCGTGGCCGCCTACGCCCTGGACGGTACCCGGCGCTGGATTCGGTGGCTCGGGCACACCCCGCACATGAACGGCAACCCGGATGGCCACGCTGCGTCGCCGCTCATCGCGGGCGGCCGCCTCATCGTGCCGTACGCGTCGCTGCAGGCGTTGGATTTGCGCGACGGGAGCGTGGTCTGGACCTCCGAGCCGTACCGGGACTTCGGTTCGCCGGTCGCGGCGCGCGTCGGTGGCGAGGACGCGGTGGCGGCCCCCGACGGGCGCGTGCTGCGGGCCCGCGACGGCGCGGTGCTCGCCAAGGGGGTCGGCGAGGTCTACTACGTGGGCCCGGTGAGCGACGAGCGCAGCCTCTTCTTCGTCGGCAGCGTCGACTCGACCACCAAGAGCCAGCGCCCCATGGCGCGCGCCTTCTCGCTGGCCACCCTCTCCCACGGCGCGGCGAGCCCGCCCCCTCTGTGGACCGCGGCCCTCGAGGTCGACCGCTACTACGCGTCCCCGCTGGTCCACGACGGCGTCCTCTACGCGCTGTCGGAGTCCGGCTATTTCACGGGCCTCGACGCCAGCAACGGCAAGCGGCTCTTCATGGAGGACCTGGACTTCATGGACGCCAAACCCAGCGTCGCGTCCGCGGGTCGCTTCATCTACCTGAGCGATTCCAGCGGCCGCACCATCGTCTATCGCGGCGGTCGGGAGGTCGCGCGCGTCGCCGACAACCACCTCGAGCCCTTCCGCGCCACGCCCTACTTCACGGGCTCGCGGATGTACGTCCGCGCCCACACGGCGCTGTACTGCATCGGGCGTTAGCGAGGCGGGCACGCTAGCGTCGCCGCCGGGGCGGGCCCTTGTCGAAGAGGCCGGCGCGGTCGGCCTCCGTGGGCGTGCGCGCGCAGCGGAAGCCGACGTCTGCGAAGGCGCTGTCCGGCTCGAGGCTGGCACGGTAGGCGCCGCGCAGCTCTTGGTAGCCCTCGCTTTGCCAGGATCCACCTCGCTGAACGCGGCGAGTCCCCTCGGGCGGGCCTACCGGGTCCAGCCGCCCGCTCCGGGCGTACCAGTCCTCGGCGTACCAATCGGCGACCCACTCCCAGACGCCACCGGAGAGCTCGGCCACGCCCGCGGCGCCGAAGAAGCGGGTCGCGCCGGTGATGCGCGTGCCGTCGGAGGGGCAGCCCTCGTGGAGCACGGCGCGGTTGGGGTCGCCGCACGCGGGGACCTCGTCGCCCCATGAGAACCGGGTGCCTTGGGGCCCGCGGGCCGCGAACTCCCACTCGGCCTCGGTGGGGAGGCGGGCGCCGGCCCAGGCGCAGAAGTCGCGGGCGCCGCGCCAGGTCACGCCGTTGATCGGGTGAGCTTGGCGGTCGGGCACGTCGAAGTTGAAGTAGCCGCCGCCGGGGTGGACGTCCTCGACGCGGCAGCCACCGGCGCGCACGCAGTCGCCGAAGGCCTGCGCGGTCACCTGGGTCAGGTCGAGGTAGTAGGACGACAGCTCGACGATGTGGGGTGGCGACTCGTCGGGTTCGGCGTCGGGATCGTAGGCGGGAGCTGACGGATCGGAGGACTGGGCGCCCATCAGGAACTCCGCCCCCACCACCAGCACCATGCAGTCGCGGTAGGCCTGCGGGCCGCACCAGCTGTGGTTCAGCAGCGGGCCCCGCGTGGCGAGAAACGCGACGACGACGCCCGCGAGCGCGGCGATGAGCGCCAAGCCCAGGGCGAGGCCAGTGGTTCGCTTGGTCCAAGCCATCGCCGGGGAGTGTGACAGAGGGCGCCGGGATTTTCGATGCCTGCGGCCGCGGCGGGCCAGGGGCGGCGACCGGGCGCCTCAGCGCAGCGCGAACCGGAAGCCGGCGCCGAGCATCGCGGCCCAGTAGGGCTGATTTGGCAGCTCGCCCAGGCGAATCGCGTACTCCACCATCCCGCCGGCGCTGAGGAAGACGCCGGCACCGGGGCCGCTCCCGCCGGTGGCGAGGCCGGTGTCGAGGACCAGCAGCACGCCGGCCTCGAGGTAGGGGCTGCCGATGGAGACCGCCTCTTTGTCGCCCACCTTGTCGTACTGGAGCAGGTGGACGCCGCCGCGGACGTACGGGGAGAAGATGGAGACGCGGCTCATCCCGGCGATGTCGAGGGAGAGGGCGGCCTGGCGGGCGTCGTCGGTGAACTTGGTGCGGACGCCGACCGAGGAGGTCACCGGGGAGCGGCCGAAGCCGGCGTAGGCGTTGAAGGCGCCGCCGCCGCCCGACTCCTCGCCGCGGAATGGCGCGACGTAGCCGACCTCGCCGTGGACTGCCGCGGCGCAGCCCGCGAGGGGAGCGAGCAAGAGGGTGCAAATCAGGACAGCGCGCATGGGGTCCTCCGGGTGGGGCGGCGTACGGTCTGCTCGCTTGGCAATGCAGCTTCGGTGCCACGCGCTCAGGGCGAGTGGTGGCGCGCCGGGGCGGGGGCGGGGGCGGGAGGGGCGCGGGGCAGCAGGCCCCAAATCGGGGCAGTTTGCCCGCGGTGGCGGCCCGAGCGCGGGGTGACGCCGAGGCCCCGACCTCGCGTTTCGGCCCCAGGCTGGCGACGATGGAGGGTGAGTGGCACCGCGCTTGCACCGCTTGCACAGAGAGACACACGAACCACGGCGCTGACTGTCCAGACGGGGCGCCAGGAGGATGGCCCCATGCAGGTACGCTACGCAGGCGCAACGAAGACCGGTCTTCATCGGAAGCGAAACGAGGACACCTTTACCATCGCGCCCGAGCAGCACGTCGTCGTGCTCGCGGACGGCATCGGCGGGCGTCCCGATGGAGACGTGGCCTCCGAGGTCGCGGCGCAGACCATCGTGGGCCACATCCTGCGTGCGGACCCTGACGTGCAGGCGGAGGGGCCGCGCAGGACGCCGTCACGGATCGAGGCGCTGCTGGTCGGCGGAGTTCGCGAGGCCCACGACCGCATCAAGAACGCGTCGGTGGCTGGCTGGGGACAGGGCATGGGCACCACGGTGGTCACGGCCATCTGCGACGCTGACGCCGCCTGGGTCGCGCACGTGGGCGACAGCCGCGCGTATCTGATTCGCGACGGCGAGCTCCAGCGACTCACCGAGGACCACACGCTGCTGGCGGAGCTGCGCCGGCGCGACGTCATCTCCGACATGGTCGGCGAGGACTCGCCGATGGCCCACCAGCTGACGCGGGCGCTGGGAATCCAAGACGACTTGGAGATCGACGTCGTGCGCCACGTTCCCCGGCCGGGCGACGTGCTGTTGCTCTGCTCCGACGGGCTGCCTCACGCGGTGTCCCCGGAGCGCATCGTCGAGCTGGTGACGACCGGCGGGGAGGATCTGCTCTGCGCCGCCCAGGCCTTGGTCGCGGCAGCCATCGCGGCCGAGGAGCCCGACGACACCACGGTGGTGCTCGTCGCGTGGGACTCCGACGACGAGGCCGAGACCCTCGAGGTCCCGGCGGCTCGGTTCAACTAGCCGCGGGGGGCAGCAGATCCGGAGAGCGCGGGTCCCTAAGCAGAGGCGGCCGGCGAGGGTCGGCTCGCCTCACGCCCTCAGTCGAGGAAGCAACCCCACACGCCGCCGCCGTCGGGTCCGCAGAGGCAGCTGGACATGTTGCAGTCGCTGCCGCCCGCCGCGCTCGCCCCAAGGCAGGGATGCCCTGGCGTGGTCGACCCGCCGGAATACGAGGTGGTGCCGATGGCGTCGTTCGGTTCGCGCTCATCGCCGATGGTGTCGCAGTCGTTGTCGATGCCGTTACAGAGCTCGGGCGCGCCTGGGTACACGGTGTTGTCACCGTCGTTGCAGTCGTCGGGCTCGAGCGCTCGGAAGTCTCCGCTGGGCGCGCAGTAGCACGCGGACGTCCCGACGCCGAACCCGTCGCCGTCGATGTCGGTGAAGTACTCCACGCAGTTGACGGCATCGAGGTCGTTGTTGGTGCCGTTGCAGTTGTCGTCTTCGGGGGTCGAGCAATCCTCGGCGATGGAGCCGAGCGGGTCCTCGATGCAGACGAAGCCCTCGCCCGCCACGCAGCCCATGGTCCCGTTCTCGCACAGGTCCGCGTCCAAGCCGTCGCAGGCCTCGTCGTAGTTGGGGAAGTCCGCCGGCGTCGGCGCGTCGCAGTCCACCCAGGCGCCCGCATCGCACGTCTCGTTGCCGGTCCCGCAGATGCTGCTGCAGGGCTGCGTCACGCCCTCGTCGATGTCACCGTCGCAGTCATCGTCGATGTTGTTGCAGATCTCGAACCCAACGCCGTACGGCTCGGCGCTGCAGACCGGGCCCGTCCCCGTCCCGCCGGCCGGGCACACCCAGTAGCCGTGGGCTTCGCAGGCAGCGCCCGCGCCGACCGTGCAAGGCTCGCCCAAGATCCCCGCGCCGTTGCTCCAATCCTCGTCGGTGGCGCCGTCGCAGTCGTTGTCCAGGTTGTCGCACAGCTCCGGCTCCGGTCCGCCCATGCACAGGCCGTACTCCGCGTTGATGATCCCCCAGTCCATGACGTGCGTGTCGCCGCCGCCGGGGACCGTGCGCCCGCCGGGGTGAAAGCCCACGTTGACCAACATGACGAGGTCCTGCGACACGCTGCGCGCGTAAATCGCCCCGCCCTGCACTTCCGAACGCCACGAGTCGAGCTGACAGCCGTTGCCGCACGAGCCCTCCTGCCCCGGCAGCCCGCAGTGGTCGCACGCGCCGCCGCACGCCGTGTTGCAGCAGTACCCGTTGGCGCAGTACCCGCTGGTGCACTCGTCCTGCCAGTCGCAGGTGTCGCTGTCGGCCTTCCACGCGGCGCAGAAGCCCGCCTGGCACAGGCCGCTCAAGCAGGTGGCGTCGCTGGTGCAGAGCGAGCCATTGATCCGCCGGTTCATGCCGCCCGGGTTGAGACACCCTGAGCACGCCATCAGCAGCACCCAGTCTTGCTGAACCAAGGCCGCAGACTCCGGCGCTGGCAGCGTCCCGCGGGCGGTCCCCGCCTCCGGCACGCGCGCCTGGTTCGGCAGCGCGTCGGCTCCCGAAGCCACGCCCGCCCCGGCGAAATCCATCGGCGCTGGCGCCAGCGGCGTCATGGTCCCGAGCACGGCACACTCACCGGACTCCGTGCAGTGCCAGTACTCCTCGGGCGCCACGCCGGTGGGCGGCGGTCCGCAGGAGTCCGCGAGCTCTTCAGGGGTCGCGTCCGCCGCACAGCACCCGTCGATCAGCGTGTTCGTGCAGTCCCCGCCTGCCTCGCAGCGGTCTTGGGTGCAGCCGACGCTGTCGTCGCAGTCGGCGTCCATGTCGCACTCGCGGCAGTCCCCGGCGGTGCACCACGCGCCAGCCGGGCAGTCCGAGTCGACCGTGCACTCCGTCCCCACAGGTGCCGGCGCGGCCTTCACGTCCGAGCCCGCGTCCGCCTTGACGCTCGACGCGACGGTCGAACCCGGCGCGCTCTCGCACCCGGCCATGCCCACCACCCCGAGGACGAGGCAGCCGAGCACCACGCCGCGCGCCGCGATGGCCACGCGAGGCGCCCGCCCAGCCCTTCCGAGACGCTGCCAGCGTGATTCAGGCATCGCTTGCCCCTTGGAACTCATCAGATGCATCAAGGCCCACACGTCGGGTCCGCGATATTCGGATTGTGCCGGCACACGCCCACGCTGGTGTCGCACGAGTCGATGGTGCACGGGTCGGAGTCGTTGCACAGGCCGTCGCCCGGACACGCCACACACGCCAGGTCGTTCCGGAACTCGCAGGTCCCGAGCTGCTGATTGCACGAGTCGAAGGTGCACGGATTCCCGTCGTTGCAGATCTTCAGCAGGGTGTTGCACATGCCCCCGGCCTCGCAGGTGGCATCGAAGCACTTGTCGTCCGAGGCGCAGTCGGCGTCGACGTCGCACCCAGTGCAGGCCGGGATGGCCGCCATGGTGCAGTGCCAGCCGCCGCCGGGGTCGGTGACGCAGGTGCCGCTCGTGCAGGGGTCAGCGGTCTCACAGGTCACCGGCACCACGACGCAGTTGCCGTTGGCGCCATCGCAGGTCGCCACGGTGCACGGAGCCGTCGCCGCAGCCGAGCAGTCCTTCGTCACCCACTGGCAGCTGCCCTCCGCGCTGCAGGTGTCGACCGTGCACGGGAACGCGTCGTCGCAGTCCCCGTCGACCGAGCAGTGGACGCAGCCCGGCAGCGGTCCGTTGTGGGTGCAGAAGTGGTTGAGGTCGCAGGCGTCCTGGGTACAGGGGTCGTCGTCGTCGCACTCGGCGACGTCGTCGCACGGCTCGCAGCCCGGCCCGCTCAAGTTCTGGCAGGTGCCGGCGATGAGGTCACAGGAGTCCCACGTGCAGTCGTCGTTGTCGTCGCACTCGGCGTCCGAAGCGCACGCTGGCGCGCACCCGCCGATGGTGACGTGCGCGCAGATCTTGCTCGCGCCGCACGAGTCCGTCGTGCACGCGTTTCCGTCGTTGCAGTCCGCGACCGTGGTGCAGGGCCCGCAGCCGGGCTTCGGCACGTGGTCGCAGGTGCCTCCGGCGTTGCAGACGTCGGTGGTGCAGTCGTCGCCGTCGCTGCAGTCGCTCGCTTGGGTGCACGACACGCAGCCGGGCAGCGGGTTGTTGACGCAGATGCCCTCGGGCGAACAGTTGTCCGACGTGCAGGGGTCGCCGTCACCGCAGTCGGCCGGCGTGTCGCACGCGCAGGCCGGCGCGATGGGGTGCTGACAGACTCCCTGGGCTCCGCAGACGTCGTCGGTGCAAGGCTCGCTGTCGGTGCAGTCGCCGGCGACCGTGCAGACCTTGCAGCCCGGAATCGAGGCGTTGACGCAGCTCCCAGCCGCCCCGCAGCTGTCGTTGGTGCAGGCGTTCGAATCGTTGCACTGCGCCCCGCTGCTGCACGGGACGCAGCCAGGGATCGCCGACTGACTGCACTTGCCCTCGGGCGAGCACACGTCGTTGGTGCAGGGGTCCGCGTCGGCGCACTCGGAGTGCATCGTGCAGATGCCGCAGTCAGGGATGGCGTTGTTCGCGCACTTGCCGCCCGTGCAGACGTCGGCGGTGCAATCGTCAGCGTCGTCGCACTGCGGCGAGGTCGTGCACGCCGTGCAGTTCTGGACTGGCGCGTTGAGGCAGGTCCCGGCGGCGGTCAGGCAGCTGTCGGTGGTGCAGACGTTGGAGTCGTCGCAGTCGCTGTCGACCTTGCAAGCGCAGGCCGGGTCGGGCGCGTGGAGGCAGGCCCCCTCGGCGCCGCAGGTGTCGACGGTGCAGTCGTCGCCGTCACCGCACTGCGCCGCGGTGGTGCACAGCGTGCAGGGCGAGATGGGAGCGTAGGCGCAATCGCCGCTGGGCTCGCAGCTATCCGCGGTGCATGGGTCGCCGTCGACGCAGTCGGAGTCCTTCGTGCAGTCCGCGCACCCGAGGATCGGCGCGTGCTTGCAGACGCCGTCGGCCCCGCAGGTGTCCGTGGTGCACGCGTCCTGGTCGTTGCATTGGGCGGCGCTGGCGCAGCTCACGCAGCCGGCGATGGGGCTGTTCTGGCAGGCGCCCGACGCGGACAGGCAGGTGTCTTTCGTGCAGGGATCCAGGTCCTCGCAGTCGATGTCGACTACGCAACTGCACCCTGGCAACAGCGTGTGCTGACAGGTCCCGGCCGCGCCGCAGAGGTCCTGGGTGCAGGCGTCGGCGTCGTCACACTGAGCGGCCGTCGTGCACGCGACGCACGCGGGGTCCACCACGTTGCCGCAGCTCCCGTCGAGGCGGCAGCTGTCCACCGTGCACGGGTCGGCGTCTGTGCAGTCTCCCGGCGTCAACACGCAACCGGAGGTCGGGTTGCAGGCGCCGATGAGGCAGTCGCCCTTGTTCGGACACACCTTCGGCGCGAACTGGCACGCCCCCGTGCTCGGGTTGCAACTGCCGGCGCCCTCGCACGGGCCCTCGGGGGTGCACTCGAGGGGGTCGTTGAAGCAGCCCGTCGCGGCCGAGCAGCCGTCGATGGTGCAGGGGTCGGTGTCAGCGCAGTCCAGCGGCGGGTTCGAGCACGAGCCGTCGACGGGGCTGCAGACGTCCTTGGTGCAGCTGTCGCCATCGGAGCAGGTGATCGCCGAGAAGAAGCAGGCGCCGGTTGAGGGATTGCAGGCGTCCGCCGTGCAGGCGTTGCCGTCGCTGCACACCTTGGGCGCGAAGATGCAGCCCTGGACCGGGTCGCAGCTGTCCTCCGTGCAGGCGGAGCCGTCGCTGCACGGGAACACCTGGTTGCTGCAGAGCCCGGTGCCGGGGGCGCAGGAGTCCACCGTGCAGGCGTCGGAGTCGTCGCAGTTCTTGGGGGTCGTCACACAGCCCGACGCCGGGTTGCACGTCGCGATCTGGCACAGGTCGCCCGCCGTGCATGAGACGGGGACGTTCTGACAGCCCAGCGTGGGGTGGCAGCTGTCGGTGGTGCAGAAGTTGTCGTCGTTGCAGGAGGACGGGACGCTGACGCAGCCGCCGCTCGCGGGCTCGCAGCGCTCGTCCGTGCAAGGGTTGCCGTCGCTCGGGCAGGTCTTGGCCGTGTAAACGCAGCCCAGGACGGTGTCGCACGAGTCCTCGGTGCACGGGTTGCCGTCGTTGCAGCTCTCGGGGCTGTGCGAGCACGCGCCGCTGATGTTGGAGCAGCTGTCCTTGGTGCACGCGTCGCCGTCGGAGCAGTCCTTGTTGCCGAAGTAGCACCCGGAGATGCTGTCGCAGGCGGCGGGGAAACACGGGCCAGCGCTGGGGCAGCTCTTCGGCGCCTGCACGCACTCCCCGGTGCCGGTGTCGCACGAGCCCACTTCGCAGAGGCTGGCGTTCGCGCACACCTTGTCCACCGACACGCAGCCGCTGCCTGCCTCGCAGGTCTCGGTCGTGCACGGGTTGCCGTCGTCGATGCACGGCGCGGGCGCCTGCGAGCACGCGCCGCTCGTGGTGTCGCAGCTTCCGACCGTGCACGGGTCGCCATCCTCGCAGCTCAGCGGAGCGTGAGTGCACGCCCCGGTCGTGCCATCGCAGCCGTCGATCGTGCAGGGATTCCCGTCGTTGCAGGCAGCCGGCGCCGCGTTCACGCAGCCCGTGATGGGGTTGCACGAGTCGTCCGTGCACAGGTTGTTGTCGTTGCAGTTGATGTCGGTGTGCTTGCACCCGACGCCGGCCACGCACACGTCGATGGTGCAGATGCTGTTGTCATTGCAGCTCTCGGGCTGCGTGAGGCAACCCAGCACCGGGTGGCAGATGTCTTTGGTGCACAGGTCCTGGTCGTCGCAGACCTGCACGGCGTGCTGGCAGCCCAGCGTCGAATCGCACGAGTCGGTCGTGCAGACGTCCTCGTCGTCGCAGTTTCGCGGCACCTGCGTGCAGGCTCCCGAGGTCGGGTCGCACTTCGCGACCGTGCACTCATCGCCGTCGTCGCTGCAGGTCGGCGCCGTGAAGGCGCAGCCGCTCGCCGGGTCGCAGCTGTCCACCGTGCACAGGTTTCCGTCGGTGCAGGTGACCGCCTTGTGCGAGCAGGCGCCAGTCAGGTTGTCGCAGGTGTCGGTGGTGCACGCGTCGTTGTCGTCGCAGTCCTTCATGCCGAAGGTGCAGCCCGTATCGACCAAGCACGCCTTCGGGAAACAGGGACCGCCGTCCGGACAGACGATCGGCGCGCTCGAACACGCGCCCGTCGCGGGGGCGCAGCTGTCCTTGGTGCAGGCGTCGCCGTCGCTGCAATCCTTGGCCGGGAACACGCACCCCGTCGTCACGTCGCAGCTGTTGTCGGTGCAGGGCTTGCCGTCGTCACACACCGTCGCCGGGTTCGAGCACTCGCCCGAGGAGACGTCGCAGAGGTCGTCGGTGCACGCGTCGCCGTCGCCGCAGTCCTTCGGCGTCTGGATACAGCCCGTCGAGAGGTCGCACTTGCCCGAGGTGCACGGGTTTCCGTCGTCGCAGGTCTCGTCCACGTACACGCACTCGCCCGTCGCCGGATCGCACAGGTCTTTGCTGCACGGGAAGTCGTCGTTGCAGTCGACCGGCGAGTGCTGGCACTTCCCGGTGCCCGGGTGGCACTTGTCGTTGGTGCAAGCGTCGCCGTCGTTGCACGGGTTCACGGCGAAGGTGCAGCCCGTGAGCGGGTCGCAGGCGTCGACGGTGCACGGGTTGGTGTCGACGCACACTTTGGGTTCGGACACGCAGCCGCTGGCGGGGTCGCAGGAGTCGTCGGTGCACTCGTTGCCGTCGTCGCAGGCGGTGGGAGTGCTGACGCAGCCGGTGCCAGGGTTGCAGCTGTCATCGGTGCACGGATTGCCGTCGCTGCACACCGTGGAGACGAAGGTACAGATCCCAGCCGGCCCGCAGGTCCCGACCGTGCACGCGTTGTTGTCGTTGCAGTCGATCTTCTGCTTGCACGGGATGCAGTCGGCGATCTGAGTGTTGGCGCAGGCGCCGGTCGCGGCGTCGCAGGAGTCCGTCGTGCACGCGTTGTTGTCGTTGCAGTTCTTCGGCGACGCGACGCAGCCCAGCGAAGGGTTGCAGCCGTCGGTCGTGCAGGGGTTCTGGTCGTCGCAGACGATAGGCACGTTCACGCACGCGCCGGTCGCGGGGACGCAGCTGCCCGTGTGGCACTTGTCCGACGCCGCGCAGACTTTCGGGGTCCCGCCCACGCACACGCCCTGCTGGCACGTCGCGTTCTCGTCGCACTTCGACTCGCTCGCGCACTTCGTCCCGTTCTGCAGGCTCAGCCCCACGCAGTACCCGGACTCGCACTTGCCGAGCCGGCATGGGCCCAGCGGCTGCCCGTCAACCAGCGTGCACTGAGCGTCGATCTGGCACTCGGTCCCCACCTCCGGCTTCGTGTCGGCGTCCGCGTCCGCGTCCGCGTCGGCGTCCGCGTCGGCGTCCAACCCTCCGTCGACCTCCGCGGCGTCCACTTCGGCGTCCGCGTCGCCGGAATCGGCCGCGTCGGTCTCCGCGTCGCCCGTGTCACCGTCCACCTCGTCGGCGACCTCGGGCGTGTCGACGTCCGGCGACACCTCGGCGTCCGGCGACCCGGCGTCCGCGTCCGGCGTGGCGTCGGGCCCGTCCGCATCGACCGCGCCGTCGCTCTGAGTCGAGTCGGGCGTCCCCCCCGTGTCGTTACCGCCGTTTCCGGTCGAACCGGGGCAGGCGGTCAGCGCCAACAGCGCCAGCAGCGTGAGGTACTGAGCGAGACGGAGCGGCAAGAGGCGTGGCCCCCTCCGCGGAGCGGGGTCGGTCATCGCCATGCTAGTTTTCGGCCCCGATCTCGAGCTGCCGCAGCCGCTCCTCCAACGCCTCGATCCGCGCGTCGCGAGCATCGCCGGGCTGCACCCCGGGGCGATACGACGCCGGCACAATCCCCGTCGAGGGCACGGACGCTCCCGCCCCCCCCTTGATCGACGCCACTTCCTTGCGCAGCGACTCGATCATCGCCTGCTGCTCCTGAATCGCCCGCGTCAGCACCGGCAGCAGCTGCTCGTAGTTGCGCACGGTCCACAGGCCGAGCGTGTCGTCGTACTGGACCATCTCGGGAAGCACTTCCTTGAGGTCCTGCGCGATGAAGCCCATCTCCAAATGCGACTCGCGCGCGACCCGCTCGGCCGATCGCTTGCCGCGCAAGTACGGATGCGTGTCCGGGTTCATGTGGTACTCGACGCCCCGCAGCTTCAAGACCGTATCCAGACCGTACCCGATCGGTCGCACGTCCTTCTTCACTCGCCGGTCCGACAGCGAATACTCGTAAGTGCGCATGATGTAGGTGGTCTGCACCCAGTAGTACGGCAGGCCGTAGTCGCCCAACATCGCGAGGTTCGCGCTCTGCGGGTTCATCATGGTGTAGCTTCCGTAGCCGACGCTCATCGTCAGGCCGTTGCCCATGTTGCCCGGGTTGAACGTGATGTTGCCGCCGTTGGCCGCGCTGAACGTCGAGCCGCTGCCACCGACCTCCAGCCGCCCGTCGGTCCGGATGGTGCCGCCGCCCGCGTACAGGTTCTTCCCGTTGTAGATGCGCAGCCACGTGCTGTCCGACATGTACCAGCCGCCGCCGTAGCTCTCCCAGTAGATGCCCTGGCTGCCCGAGACGCGGAGCCAGCCGCCGTCGGCGTAGATGTCGCCGAGCGCGTGGATCTTGTAGGCCGGCGTCGACGTACCCGCGCCGATGGAGCCGCCCGTGCCGATGGTGCCGCTGCCGGCCCAGATGCCCTTGCCGTTGACGGTGCGCACCCAGGTGGTGTCCTGCATGAACCAGCCACCGCCGTAGCTGTTGAAGTAGAAGTAGTTGCCGCCATCCACGCGGATGTGGCCGGTCGACCGAATCTCGCCGCGCACGTCCAGCTTGTAGCCCGGCGTGTCCGTGCCCAGGCCGGTGTTGCCCGCGACCCAGAGGTTGCTCTCGCTCATGAACGACTTGCCGTGGGAGGTGCGGACCCAGGTCGAGTCGAGCATCCGGAGGCCGCCGCCGTAGCTGTTGAAGTAGATGCCGTTCTGCCCCGAGACGTAGACCCAGTTCCCGTCGGCGTAAATGATGCCGCCGGTGTAGATGCCCTTGTTGCCCACGGCGCGAATCCAGGACGTATCGCTCATGTACCAACCACCACCGTAGCTGGTGAAGTTGACCGCGCTCGTCCCGGTGACCTCCAGGTCGCCTTCGGTGTGCAGCGTGCCCTCGACCCACACGCTCTTGCCGCCATAGGTGCGGATCCACGTGGTGTCGGTCATGCGCCAGCCGCCGCCGTAGCTCTGGAAGTAGAGGCCGGCCCCGCCCGACACCCGCAGCCAGCCGCCGTCGGCGTAGATGTCGCCGGCCGCGTGAATCCGGTAAGACGGCGTCGCGAGGCCCACCGCGAGGTTGCCGTCCACGCGCGCGCTGCCCGTCGAGTAGTGATAACCGGACCGCATCTCGCCGCCGGTGATGACGTTCTTGTCGTTGTAGGCCCGGATCCAGGTGCTATCCACCATGTTCCAGCCGCCGCCGTAGCTCTCGAAATAGAGGCCTTGGCTTCCCGAGACGCGCAGCCAGCCGCTGTTGACGAGCACGTCGCCGCTGACCTGCAGCCGATAGCTGCCGTGAGGACCGGTGCCGAGGCCGGTGCGGCCGTTGGCCTGCAAGTGCCCCTCAGAGAGGAACGAGCTGCCGTTGTAGGTGCGTACCCAGGTCGAATCGACCATGTGCACGCCGCCGCCGTAGGTGTTGAAGTAGATTCCCTGCTGGCCGGAGACGTAGAACCAGCCGCCGTTGGCGTATACGGTGCCGCTGGTGACCTCGAGCGCCGCGCCCGGGCTCGAGGTCCCGATGCCGACGTTGCCGCCGCGGTTGATGGTGAAGCGGTTCTGATAGTCGCCCACCATGAAGAGGCTGTTGATGTCGTAGGTGCGCGCCGCGTAGCCGCCGGGGATTGAGCCCGCGGTCCAGGGCACAGGGGTGAAGCCTGACGCGTGGGAGTTGTCGTAGATCGAGAAGCTCACCGACCCCGTGCGCGCGCAGTAGACCTCGACGTAGAAGGGATCGTAGGTGCTCGCCTCGACGATGCGGAGCTGGGTGAAGGTCGGGGTGTTGTAGATGTGGTGATTCTCCACCGTCACGCTGGCCCCGCTCTCGAACCCGAACGAGAAGCCGACCTTCACAGTCAGCTGCGAATGCCCGCCGCTGCTGATGAAGTCGCGAAGGGTGAAGGTCGCGCCCGCCCGGTTGCCCGGGTTCGACGCGATGCGGCGCCACTCGCCAGCGGTGCAGCCGCCCGACTCGGACTGTCCGGCGTAGCTGCCGGTGATGGTGCCTGTCACCGTCAGGTTGCCGTTGACCTGCTGGTTGCCGTTGGTCGTCGACTGGCCATTGACCGTCAACGTGTCGTTCACCGTCTGCGCGCCGGTGAACGTGTTGGCGCCGCGGGTCGCCACCTCGTTCCAGGCCGGGTTGTAGGTCGCCGCGCCGCCCGCGATCTTTCGAAAGAACATCCGGTCGTTGACCGCGTAGGACGCTGCGAGCTGGAACTGGTGGTTGTTGCCGGTGTTGCTGTGCCGCCCGCTGATGAGGTGGTTCCAGCCGTGCGCGTTGTCGGGAACGGGGTCGACTGGCGCCGACGACTGGAAGAAGCCCGACTGCTCCATGGTCCCGAAGTTCGGGCGGTCGACCTCGTACCCGTAGAAGGTACCTGTCGGTCCCTGGGGTCCGGCGGGGCCTTGGGCTCCGGCCGGACCGGTCGGCCCCGTCGCTCCAGGCGCGCCATTGTTGCCGGTGGGTCCCTGAGGGCCGACCGGACCGGGCGGGCCGTCTGCGCCCGTCAGCCCCTTGTCACCCTTGTCGCCCTTGTCCCCCTTGTCGCCCTTGACGCCCTGAGGCCCCTGCGGGCCCTGCGGACCCATCGGCCCCTGCGCACCCGCAGGCCCGGGCGGCCCGATGGCGCCTGTGTTTCCTGTGGGTCCCGCGGGTCCGGCGGGTCCAGCAGGCCCCTGCCCGCCGGTCGGACCAGGCGGTCCCACGGGTCCCTGCGGACCGTCGGCTCCTGCGGGTCCGGCAGGCCCAGCCGGGCCCACAGGTCCCTGCAACCCCGTCGGGTCGCCGATCCACTGCCCGGTGTTGCTGATGACCGGGTAGGTCGAGCCAGACGCCGCGCCCACGGCGACGCCGCCGCCGACGAACATGTCACCGTTGGCGGCCACCTCGAGCGCGAGGTCGCCGTCGTGCGTGAACTGCAGACCGCTCAGCAGGTCCTCGAGGACCGTCCACACGCCCGAGCCGCTGACGTCGACCAAGCTGAGCGCGCCCACGGTCACCACGCCGCCCAGCACCGCGTTGGCCGCGATCTCCGAGCCGGCGACGCAGCCGCTGCACGCCAGGTCCAGCGCCGCCCCGCCCTTCGTGGCCGAGCCGGCGTACTTGAACGCCACGTCGGTGGACGAGACGCTGCCGTCCTGGATGTCCGACGAGTTCACGCTGCCGTCGAGGATGTTGGTGCCCGTGACGCAGCCGACGCAGTCGAAGCCCGGGGCGGTGCACTCCCACCCACCAGGGCCGTGGGTCAGGTAGTAACCGTCGGTGCAGCTTTGTCCGAGGCGGTCAGCCACACGCGCGCGGCTCGCCAACTCGGCCCAGGGCACCGTGAGCAGGGGCTGGCGCGTCATCTCGACGCCGCCGTCCACCGAGATGCCCATCCACAAGTCGCCGTAGGCCTCGAACAGGTCCATCAGCGGCGGGCTGGGCGCCGTGGGGTTGGTGCCCAGGTCCACCGTGAAGCGGCTGAAGATGAGCGGCACGCTGGCGAAGGTCTCTTCGTACAAGGGCACCACGGCGACGTCGCTGTCGTAGAGCGACACCTTCAGCGAGACCGGGCCAGGCAGCGGCGCGCCACCCACGGTGGTGAGCTGCCCCTGGAGCCGCGTGCGCCCCGGAGGGTCGGCGAGGGCGGTGCCGGCGACCATGGTGGCGAGCATGAGAAGAGCGGCGGTGGTGACGGATTTCTGTTTCATGCTCTTGATGCGCTCCTGGTCGGCGTTGCAGGTACCCCCGCGACGCTCTGCCCCCTCAAATGGTAGCCGAGCGGTGGCCACCACGCCCGGAGGTTATCGATTTGCAAGTGCCGGAACCAGCCTGACGTTTGATCGTTTGGAACCCTAGACCGCACGGCGCGGCGCCACGGTCACGCGGAGGCCCGCCCAGACGCACTCGCCGTGTTGTCGCCGCGACTCGGAGCGCGTATACCGATTTCCGGGTTGGGGGCCTTTCACGAGATCGAGGAGCGACCATGATCGGATCTGGACACCGGCTTCGAGGGGCCTCCGTCGGGCTGATAGGCGCGCTGGGTCTTGTGTTTTCGGGCGCTTGCAGCGGCTACCCCGTCAGCGGATCGAGCTCGGGCTCGGGGGCGGTCTTGGAGTCGGGCGGCTCCAGCTCGTCGCCCGTGACTCCGGGCTCTCTCGCATTTGCGGCAGACCGCAGCGCGGACCGCGCCAAGGCCGACGCGGCCTGCACGGGTGGCGACGCCAAGGAGTGCATGGCCCTGGGACTCATGTGGATTCGTGCCGACGGCGGGCCGCGCGACGCCGAGAAGTCGCTCGCTGCGTTGTCGAAGGCCTGCGACGCCGACATCGCCGAGGCCTGCGCACGTGCGGGAATGCTGCACCGCGAAAGGCGCGACGAAGAGTCACTCAAAGTGGCGCGCACTCTGCTCTCTCGCGGATGCGAGGGCGGCGACATCGACGCGTGCGCCGGGGCCGCCGTGATGGCCTTCGAGGGGCAAGGTGGCGCCAAGGACGACGCCGCGGGCGTGGCGTCGCTCACCAAGGCCTGCGAGTCGCGCGGAAAGGCCTGCGCCGGGCTGGGCCTCATCCTCGTCGAAGGCAAGCGCGCGCCGCTCGACGAGGCGAAGGCGCGCGAGCTCTTCGAGAAGGCCTGCCGGGACGACGCGAAGTCGGGCTGCCTCGAGCTGGCCGCGCTCTGGCGCGACGGCCGCGGCGGCGCGCAGGATCTGTCGAAGGCTCGGCACTACCTGGGGCTCTCCTGCGAGACCGGCAACGCTGGCGCCTGCGCGGAGCTCGGCGGGCTCCTGCTCGGCGAGTGGGGCGGCCCGGCGGACTTGCCGCTCGGGCGCGCGCTGGTCGAGCGGGCCTGTACCGCCGGGGACGCCGAGGGGTGCCGCCAGCTGGCTGGGCTCTCCGAGCTCGGCCTGGAGACCTCGATCGATCCGGTGCGGGGCCGCCAACTCTACGAGCGCGCGTGCTTTCTAGGCTCCGGGCAGGCCTGCGCGGCCATGGCGGCGCGCTGGGAGGCTGGCGCGGCGGGGCCGAAGTCCGCGACGGAGGCGGCGACTTTCCGGCAGCGGGCTTGCGACTTGGGCGTCAAAGAGGCCTGTGGCGCGGCCGGCGCAGGCGCAGGTGCCAGCGTCGACGGCGGCGCTGGAGCCGGCGTCGCCAGCCCGAGCGCTGCCGGCGCGCAGCAGTTCGACCCCAAGGCGCTCCAAGAGGCGTGCGACCGCGGAACGCTCGAGGGCTGCGCGCAGCTGGGCATGTCCCTCATCTACGTCCGTCGGGGCGAGCCGGACAGGGATCGCGGGCTGGCTTTGTTGGGACAGTCCTGCGACGGCGGGCTCGTCCCCGGCTGCGTGCAGCTTGGGCAGGCCTTGCTGGACACCCGGAAGACCGACGCCGACGTGCTGCGAGCGCGCGCCATCCTGAAGAAGGCCTGCGAGGGCGGAGAGGCTTACGGATGCACGCAGCTTGGGCGAGCCATGCTCGACACCAAGCCCGAAGGCTCGGAGGCGAAGGCCGCGGCGGCGATCTTCGAGAAGAGCTGCACGGCCGGCGAGCCGGTGGCCTGCACGCACCTCGGGATGTTGCTCTTCGAGGGCGCCTACCTCGACAAGGACGAGCCCCGCGCTCGCGAGCTGTTCGCCCAATCATGCCGCGCCAACTTCGCTGCAGGCTGCCGGAACCTGGCGCAGTTCCTCGTCGAGGGCCGCGCAGGCGAGAAGGACGTGCCGCGGGCGCGCATGCTGCTCGTGACCGCCTGCGAGAAGGGCGACATGCCCTCCTGCCGAGGCGCGGTCAACATGCTGGCGGCCGGCGAGGGAGGCGAGAAGGACCTGGAGAAGGCCGGCAGCCTGCTGAAGTTCGCCTGCGAGCATGGCGAGACCCAGGCCTGCGAGGCGCTGAAGGGCCCGCCGCCCGCGGGGGCTCCGGGCGCCGACCCGGCCACCGGCCCCGGCGCGGGCCCAGGTCGCGCGCCGGCGCTGACCACCCCGGACCCGGCTGAGAACCCGGGCAACATCGTGCCCGCCCTCCCTGGGAGCACACCGTGAACGCGCCCCGGGCCTGGCTGACCGCGGCGGGGCTCGCGGCGTCGCTGATGCTGGGTGGCGCGTGCAAAGGCGACCCCGAGCCCGCGGCGCCCAGCGCTGGAGCCGAGGCCCCCTCCGCGGAGTCGCCGAGCGCGCCCGCCCCGGAGCCGGCGGTCATCGAGCTGGAGGCCGACGACCCGGCGGCGGCGGCCGGCGCGGTCCAGCCCGGCGGCACCCCGCCGATGCCCGGCGCGGCGATGGACCCGGCCGGCGTCGACGCGGCGGCGTGGACGCCCGAGCGCGAGGCCCAGTGGCAGACCGAGCTGGCGCAGGTTCATCTGCGATTCGGCAAGCACCCTGAGGCGCTCGCGCTCTTGGAAGAGGCGCTGCCGAAGCTGAAGGGCACCCCGCTCGAGCGCCAGGTCCATGAGGCGATGGCGGCCACTTATCGCGCGATGGCGCGGCCTCAGGACGCCGTCCGCTCGATGGAGCAGGCCCTCGCGGTGGCCGGCGACGACATGAGCCGCGCGATGCTGCAGCAGCAATTGGCGGCCCTGTACGCGGCGGCCGGGGACACGGAAAAGGCAGAGGCGGCCTGGCAAAAACGCCTCGCCGAGGCCGGGTCGGCCTGGGAGCGCGACGAGGCGCTGCGGCAGATCATCGACCTCCGCACGAAGGCCGGGACGCTGGACGCGTGGGTGGCCGCCCTCGAGGAGAAGCTCGACAAGGACGCCGACGACGGGCAGGCGCTCAACGCGCTGTATCAGTTCGCGCGGCAGGACTCGGCGGGCGGGACGGGCAAGCGCGCCGCCGAGCTGGGGCTGCGGCTGGTGAAGCTCACCCCCGACGACCTCGACCTGAAGCGGCAGGTGCGCGAGCAGCTTCGGCTCTCGGGGCAGTTCGACGACGCGCTGCGCCTCGCGCGCGAGCTGGCCGCTGGCCCCCACGAGGGCATGAACGCCGGCCGCAAGTTCGAGGATCAGCGCCAGGTCGCCGAGATCCTGCTGGCGAAGGGCGATCGCAAGGACGCCATCAGCGCGCTGGAGTCGCTCGCCGCGGACGCCAGCGCCGACGGGTGGGTGCGGGGAGAGGCGCGGCGCCGGCTCTTCGAGGTCTACCGGGAGTCGGGCGAGCTGGCCGACGTCGTCGCGCGCTACGAGCGCGAGCTCAGCAACAGCAAGGACCGCGACAAGCTGGAGACGCTGCTGAGCGCCTACGAGGCCGCCGGCATGTTCGAGCCGCGCGTGGGCGTGCTGACGAAGCTGCGCGACCTGGCCCCCGACGACGACGAGGTTCAGCGTCGCCTCAGCCAGGCGTGGGTCCAGGCGCGGCGCTGGGACGAGGCCGGGGCCTTCCTCACGGAGAAGCTGCGCAAGGCTCCGGAGGACCAGAAGATCCCGATCTTGCAGGAGCTCGCGAGCGTCTACTCCCAGGCCCGCCAGCCCGACAAGGCCAAGGCCTATCTGCAGGAGCTGATCCTGCGGGACCCGGACTCCAAGGGGATGTACCAGGGCCAGCTCGAGATGCTGGAGCGAGCCGCTCCCGACGGCGAACCGGCGGCGATGCCGGGAGCGGGGGGGCCTCCGCCCATGCCCGGAGTGCCGCCCGCGATGGGCGCGCCGCCCGCGATGGGCACCCCGCCCCCGATGGGTACGCCGCAGCCGCCCGCGCGCCCCGCGCCCGCGCCGGCTGCGCCGAAGCCGGCTGCGACCCCGTCCAACCCCTGGTAGACCGCGCCCGGCACCGCCCAGGCCGCCCGCCCTCAGTCGTCCGCGAGCACGCGCGCCAAGGGTTTGCGTAGGGCCAGCCGGGTCGCCAGGCTCGTGGCCAAGAGCCCCGCGCCGAGGGCCGCCGCCAGCGTCAGCAGCACCGCGCGCCACGGGAATTGGGCCTCGCCGAGCAGCGCTGGCGCCACCGCCAGCAGGGCCGAGGCGCAGCCGAAGAGGACGCCGGCGCCGAGCAGGACCGCGTGCTCGGCCAGGACCAGGTTGGCGACGCGGCGACGCGAGAACCCGACCGCCTGCAGCAGCGCGACCTCGCCCCGGCGCTCGACGACGTTGCGCACGACCAGCGCCCCGGTGCCCAGCGTGCCGAGGATCAGCCCCAGCGCGCCGAGCGCCATGAAGATGGCGAGGTAGGTGTTCTCGACCTCGCGAAAACGCAGCAGGCGCTGCCAGGCGGGCTGGACGCGCAGGCCGCGGTCGACCAGGGCGTCCTGTAGCCGCGCGGCGACGGCCGACGCGCGCTCGGGCGGCACGTCGATGAGGAAGCTGCGAAATCCCGATTCGCTAGGAAACGCCTGACGAAACGGAGCGTCCGCCATGACCAGCGCGCCCTGAAGCACCGAGGTCTCGGTGATGCCGACCACGCGCAGCCGCAGCGGTCGGGCCGCCTCGTCGGTGGCCTCCAGCACGTCGCCCAGGCCCAGGTGCAAGCCCCAGACCACGGTGCCCTCGTCGCCGATGACCGGGATCTCGACCGGGATCTCGGAGGGGATCTCGGGCGGGCTCGCCTGCGTCTGGTTCAAGAGCGACCACGCCGTCTGCCCCTCCGACAGCGGCAGGTGGGAGATGAACTTGAAGGCGCGGCGGCTGGAGAGCTCGACCGCGGAGACCCCCAGCAGGCGCGGCACCACGGCCTGGGCGGGGCTGCGACAGCTGGCGTCGTCGCCGTCGCGGACGCGAAACGACACGACGCGGGCCCCGCTCAGCTCGTCGCGAGACAGGGCGAGGCTCTCGAGGCCACGGCGGGTGTCCAGGTCGACGCGCAGCGGCAGCGCGGAGTCGGCGGCCAGGGCGAACCCTCCCGTGCCCGCGCTGCGCTGCTCGGCGTCGGCCCGCGGGTCGTGCCGGTTGGTGCCGACGCCCACGACCAGAAAGGTGCCCGCGGCGAGCAGGGTCACGACCGCGAGGCTGCGCTGGGGGTGGCGGGCGAGGTTGCGCAGGGTCAGGCCGACCAGGCTGCGCGCCGGGCGGTGGCCGGGGCGGCCGAGGTAGCGCAACAACGCGTGGGTGAAGCCGGCGGAGGCGATGAGCGCCAGCGCGCCGGCGCCGAAGAAGGCCGCGGACGAGGCCGGCGACCGACCCGGCGGCGTGGCGACGACGACGGCGACGACCGCCGCGCTGGCCAAGAGCGCGATGATGAGGCCGGTAGGCCGTCGCGAGACCGGGCGCACGCCAGGGCGGGCGAGCACGCTGCGCAGGGTCAGCAACATCGCAAAAAGCGAGGTGATGACTGCCGAAACGGGGCCGAGGACCAGCGAGCGGGCGCTGACCGAGAAGGTCAGCGGCAAGCTGGTCGTGGCGTCGCTCCAGCCTGTCGCCAGGGCGCCGAGCACCGTGTCGGCGAAGAGCAGGCCCAGGCCCGCGCCCAGCGCCGCCGCGGGCACCGCCACCACCAGCCCTTCGCCCAAGATGAGCAGCCGCACCCGACCGACCGAGTAGCCAAGCGCCGACAACGTCTGGAGTTGGGGCGCGCGGACCAACAGCGCGAGGCTGAAGACCAGGGCGGTCAGCAGCAGCGCCGAAGCGAGCAGCAGAAACGAGAAGCCCAAGAAGAGGGAGCCGAAGTCGGTCGCCGGGCCTAGCTCGCGTCCGCCACCCGCGCGGGTCTGGGGCGCCGACGCGGGCGCAGGCTCCATCGCCAAGCGCGCGGCCGCGCCCACGCCGCGAAAGGCCAAACCCACGCTGGCGGGGTCGACGCCCGCGCGCACCCCGTCCTCCAGCGCGCGCGCCTGCCCCGGCGGCACGCGCAACGCCGTCAGCAACCCGAAGGCCCCGCCCCACATCCGCCGGGCGTCGGCCATGGACACGAAGGCCTTGGGCGCGCCGCCCCACTTCGCCCAGAACGCCTCGTCCGCCTCGCGGATCGCCGCCGTGTCGATGGGCACGCCCGGGTCCCAATCCCGGCACCGCGGCGCGTCCTCGAAGCCCGGGAAGGTCGGCATCAGCGTGCGGTCGACGGCCGCGCCCGCCATCGGGACCACCCCGCGCACGCGAAATCGGTGGCTCTCCTCGCGCAGCGAGCGGCCCCCGTCGAAGACGTAGGCCGCCAGCGTCACCTCGTCGCCCGCGGCGGCCTTCAGGTCGTCCGCCAGCCACTGCCCGAGCAGGATCTCGCCCTCCCCTATCGCGTCCGGCGCCGGCTCGATAGCCGCGACAAACGCGTAGGGGGCGGCGCGCTCTTTGAGGCCGATTCGATTCACGAACCAGCTCGCGATGCGCGTCGCGTCCGGCACCGCCGCGAGCGCCGCCGCGACCACCGGGGGCTCCAGCAGCACCCGCGTCGACCGCAGCTCGCTTACGGGATCTGCGCCGTCGGGCAGCACCGTGGCGAGCGCCAGCCCGAGATCCTCGAGCCGCACCGCCGCACGCAGAGCGTGATTCGCAGCCCCCACCACGTCGCCCGGGCCGCCGCCGACCAGCAGCAGCGAGGCCTTCCCCGGCAGCCCCGCCGCCTCCTGAAGCCACGCCAGGTCCACGAAGGCGTTGGGCGGGTCCTGGGGCTCCGGCCGTAGGGCGAAGCGGTCCGCCGGGCTCGTCGAATCCTCAGCTACGATCAGGCGAATCGCGACGGTCGGCGCCTCGTCGCGGGCCATGGGCGCGCTGCCCGGCAGGGGGTCGGGCTTGGCCACGCGGAAGACCAGGGTGTCGCCGGGCGAGACGCCCAGCCGCGCGCTCACCTCCGGCGTGAGGTGCACGCTGCCCGGCGCTGGCACGGGCGCGGTCACCCCGAAGAGCGCGAAGAACCTCGCGTCGACCCCGTAGAGCCGCACGCCCGGGAAGGTGCGCTCGCCGTCGGGGCTGGCCGCCACCGACTCCAGCGCGAGCAGCGGCGCGACGGGGCGGCCGGTGGTGCGCGAGACGGCGTCCGCCAAGGCCGAGCGCACCCAGCGCCCGCGGGTCTCCAAGACCGCGCTGGTGTCGCCCAGGCGCGCGCGCTCAAGTGCGACGAGGCTCTGCTGCACCGAGTCGCCCACGGTCAGCGAGCCGACCAACACGGCGGAGGCCAGCGCGACCCCGGCGCCGACCGCCAGATGGGCCGGCAGATAGTGGCGCAGGCCCCGCAGGATCATGCGCCAGAGCGTCATGTCGCGTGCGTGGCCGCGACGAGGCGCCCGCCCTCGATCCGCAAGACGCGGTCGGCGCGGTCGGCCAGCCAGGGCGCGTGGGTCACCACCACCATGGTCAGCGCGTGGGCCCGGCGCAGCTGCGAGACAAGCTCGGCAAGCTGCTCGGCGGTCTCGTTGTCCAGCGAGCCCGTGGGCTCGTCCGCGAGCAGCAGCGTCGGCTCGCCGATGAGCGCGCGCGCCACCGCCACCCGCTGGCACTCGCCCACCGAGAGCTGCCCCGGCCGGTGCGTGCCGCGGTCCGCCAGCCCGACCGCGTCGAGCAAGGCCTTGGCCCTGGCCACGTCGGCCTTGTCCGCGCGCCCCCCCAGCGCCAGCCGGGGCAGCAGGACGTTCTCGAGCGCGTCGCACTGGGGCAGCAGGCGGTGGGTTTGAAAGACGAAGCCCACGCGCTCGGCCCGCAGCCGCGCCCGCTTGACCTCGTTGAGCGCCAGGACGTCCAGGCCGTCCAGGGACACCGCGCCCGAATCGGGGCGCTCGAGCGCGCCGATGATCTGCAAGAGCGTCGTCTTCCCAGAGCCCGAGGGCCCGACCACGGCCACCGATTCCCCAGGCGCCACCGAGAGATTCGCGCCATCGAGCACCGTGTGCGGCGCGCCCCCCTCCGGCCGATTGAAGCGCTTGACGAGGCCGGAGACCTCGACGCGGGCGCCACCAGCACCGGGGCCAGCACTAGGCGCAAGACCGCTCAACGCTGCACGGTCGGGGACGCGACCACCGCCGCGCTGGCCGGGGGGTGCGGGGGCGGCGCCGGCTTGAAGTAGGACACCATCCACGCCCCGCTGGCGGCCATGAGGATGCCCAGGACGAAGGGCCAGCGGACGCGGCTCCACGAGTCGGTCATCCCGATGGCGACCAGGGCGTTCACCACGGGGGCGCCGGCGAAGATGACCGACATCACCACCGCGGGCGAGCCCTTGGCGCCGAAGGCCAGCAGCACGCCGAAGGCCCCGACGGCACCGACGGCACCGGCGATGAGAGACCAGGTCACGCCGGCGCC
Source organism: Myxococcota bacterium (assembly GCA_041389525.1). Taxonomy (GTDB): domain Bacteria; phylum Myxococcota_A; class UBA9042; order PHBI01; family JACKFB01; genus JACKFB01. Next base: position 63,288 of record JAWKRR010000034.1, read on the forward strand.
CGTGAAGTGCCAGTTCGCCTTCTGGGTGACCAGCATCACCAGCGGCCCGATGACGGCGACCAGCAAGTAGGCGGCGCCCACCACCAGGAAGGCCTTCATGCGGCCCTGCTCGGGGTCGCCCATCAGGGCCTGGCCCTTGTGCAGGAAGATGCCGTAGAGGCCCCAGCACACGACCGTCAGCGCCGTGAAGACCAGCCAGCCTGAGCCTGCGGAGTCAGCGGGTGGCATCGCCCTTCCCTCGTGGGTGGTGGAGCGCGACGGTGCGCGCGAAGACGTCGGCGACCTCGGCCGCCATCCGCTCCGCATGGTAGTCGGCTTGGGCCGATGCGCGAGCGCGAAGGCCGATCGCCTCGGCGGTTGCTGGATCTTTGAGCAGGTCGCCCAGCGCCGCGGCCAGGTCGTCAGGATCGGCGGGATCGAAGAGGCGGCCGCCGCCGGTGGCCTCGACCAGCTCGGTGAGGGCGGCGTGGCGGGGCAGGACCACCGGCACGCCCGCGGCCATCGCCTCGAGCGCGTAGAGGCCGAAGGACTCGCTGTAGACCGCGGGGACGCTGAAGACGGTGAGATCGGCGAAGAAGGCGATCTTCTCGGCGTGGGTCAGGTTCGGGCGAAAGCGGACGTCAGCGCTGAGGCCCGCTTCATCGAGGCGACGCCGCAGCCCGTCGACGTAGGGCACATCGATGCCGTTCATCACGCCGCCGATCTCGAGCTGTGGTGCTTGGAGGTGGCTTGGCCAGCGGGCCCGCAGCGCGATGTAGGCGTCGACGAGGACGTGCAGCCCCTTGTCGTGGCACATGCGCGCCAGGTACCCGATGGTCGGCACTCCCGGGAGGCTGGCGCGGGGGGCGATCTCGCTGACGTCGATGCCGTTTCGCACGACGTGGACGCGCTCGGCCCGCAGGCGCAGGCGCGCGGTCATCAGGTCGCCATGGTAGCGGCTGACCGCGACGAAGCCGTCCACGTGGGCGGCGACCTGGGCCAAGACCGACCAGGCCTCGGTCCGATCGGCGTCGGGCATGGCGTCGAGAAACCCGTCCTCGCCCTGCAGCGTGCAGACCACCGGCACGCCGAGGCGCTCGCGCAGGGGCTGGGCCAAGCCGGCGAGCAGCGCGTTGGACAGGCAGATGACGTCAGGCTTTTCGAGGGTCTCGAGGTAGCGGCAGAGGCGCTCGACCTCCTTCTTCTGGTGGCCCTCGGCGCCGCGCAGCATCGAGATGGTCAGCTCGCCGAGGTCGGCCGGGTCGGTCATCCCGGCCTTGCGCGCGGCCATCCCGAGCACCGGGCGGGTGTCCAGGGCGCGGTCCAGCCAGCGGGGGAGCGCCCTGAAAAACCCAGAGAATTGCTGCAGGTACGTGTTGATGCCGCCGAAATAGACCGGCGCGCCCTCGCTGGCGTCGACCGGGCCGACGTGCATCGGCAGGTAGAGCGGGACCATGACCACGTCGTGGCCCAGGCGACGCAAGGCCAAGACCAGCGTGTTGTCGCGCAAACAGGTGCCGCAAAAGAAGCGGCCGGTGCCGGCGGTGAGTTGGAGGACGCGCATGGGGCCGCTCGCGTGGCGCTGGGGAGGGAGAGCTGCGGCTACAGCTACGGGGCGGGTTCGGGGCGGCCGAATGCCACGGGTTCGGGGAGCTTGGCCAGCTCGTCGATGGCGGCGAAGAGTGCGGAGAAGTCGCGGCCCAGGTTGCCGATGAGGATGTCGGTGACGTCGCCGCGCAGCTCGGGGTGGCGGCGGATGAGCTCGGCGAAGCTGAACTCGGGGTCGTAGAAGCCGTAGATGAGGCGGCGCATCGGCTCGACCAGGTTGGCGAACCACTCGGCGTAGTCGGTGAAGAGCGCGGCGTCGCGGCGGCCCGAGTCCAAGGCGCAGTCGACCTCGCGGGCGCAGGCCTCGCCGCTGGTGAGCGCCACGAAGACGCCCGACGAGAAGACCGGGTCGAGGAACATGAAGGCGTCGCCGGCCAGCACCGCGCCAGCGGTCGCCGAGTGGCGGGCGCGGTACGAGTAGTTTCGCGTGGTGCGGAGCTCGCCGACCTGGGTGGCGTCGGCGACGCGCGCGGCGACCCAGGGGTTGGCGGCCAGCTGGCGCTGGTAGGCCGCCGCCGTGTCCAACGTGTCGTCCAACAGCTCCGAGGCTCTGGCGACCACGCCGACCGAGACCCGGTCTCCCTCCATCGGGATGAGCCAGAACCAGCCGCCGCCGGGCAGGTACGCGATGGTGGTGGCGCCCTCGTCGCGGCCGGGGTCGCGCTCGGCACCCTCGAAGTAGGCCCAGATGGCGATCCGGTCCAGCGCCGGCTCCGGCACGCGCCAGCGCAGCTCGCGCATCAGGAAGCCGTCGCGGCCGCTGGCGTCGATGGTGAAGGGCGCGGTGAAGCGGCGCGCGCGCTCGTGGCTGTCGATGGCATCAACGCCCGAGATCGTGCCGCTCTCATCGCGCAGAACCCGACGCGCCGTCATCCCGGTCAGCACGGTGGCGCCTGCGTTTTTTGCGTGTTCGAGCAGCAGCGCGTCGAAGCGGCGGCGGTCCACCTGCCAGGTGGTCGCCAGGGGGTGGTCGATGTGGTCGGCGAAGTAGAAGGGGCGCGCCAGCTTGCCCTCGGCGGAGACGAACTGGACGCTCTGCTTTCGGGTGAAGCCGGCGCTCTGCACGAGGTCCAGCGCGCCCATGCGCTCGAGCACCGGGTAGCAGTAGGGCAGCAGCGACTCGCCGATCTGGTAGCCGGGCTCGGTCTCGCGCTCGAGCAGGGCGACGCGGCGGCCGCGGCGGGCGAGGTGAGTGGCCGCGGTGGCGCCGGCGGGGCCGCCTCCGATGACCAGGACGTCGAAGGACTCGGGCTCAGGCATGGGCGGTGGTCACGCTCGAGGGAGGGGGCGAGCTGCGGTGCTCGGGCAGAAAGAAGGCCGGGAGCAGGCGGTCGACCTGCAGCAGCGCGTCGCGGGTCAGCTCAAGCGAATCGCCGTTTTGCGAGGCGAGACCTAGGGATTTGAGGGCTGCGACAGGCTCGCGGAAGCGCTCGAAGATGTCGACGCCGAAGCGCTCGCGGAAGGGCTGCGCGTCCAGGCGACCCTTCTTGAGCGTCAGGACCACGGCGCGGACGAGGCGCTCGGTCTCGGTCATCACGAAGCCGCGTTGGATTGGCAGCTCGCCGGCGGCCAGGCGGGCGGCGTGGGACTCCAGGTGCTTCTCGTTTTGGTAGTGGGTACCGCCGACGTGGGAGAAGGCCGAGACGCCCAAGCCCACCATGTCCGCGCCGCTCCACAGGGAGTCCCGGTAGATGAAGGTCGCGCGGTCGGGGTCGCGGACCGCCGTGTAGCCCGAGGTCAGCGAGTAGCCGGCGCGGGCGAAGGCGTCGAAGGCCTCGATGGACCAGCGGCGCTTGGTGGGCCAGTCGGCGACCGGGATGGCGGGGCCGTCTGCGGCGCGGGATTCGCGAAAAAGCGTCGTATTGAAGGGCACTTCCATCTGGTAGATGGTCACGGAGTCGGGGGCCAGCGCCAGGGTGCGGGCCACGGTGGCGTGCCAGGTCTCGTCGGTCTCGCCGACCATGCCGCTGATGAGGTCGATGTTGATCTGCGGCAGGCCGGCGGCGCGGGCGGCGGCGTAGGCGGTGTCGACGTGCTTGGTGGCGTGGGCGCGGCCGTTGAGGGCCAGGATGCGGTCGTCGAAGCTCTCGACGCCGAGGCTGAGGCGCGTGACGCCGAGGGCGCGGAGGGCGTCGAGTTTGGGGCGCGACAGGGTGCCGGGCTCGCACTCGAAGGTGAACTCGGAGAGGCCCGCGAAGTCGACGAGGGGGGCGAGGGCCTTGCGCAGGCTCTGGATTTGGCGGACCGACAGATAGCTGGGGGTGCCGCCGCCTATATAGAGGAAGCGAGACGCGCGGCCGTGGAGTGCCGGGCGGGTGGCGAGCAGCGCGGCTTCGCGGGCGATGGCGGCCACGTAGGCGGCGACGTCCTTCGACGTCTTCTGGGTGTAGACCTTGAAGTAGCAGAAATGGCAGCGCTTTCGGCAGAAGGGGATGTGGACGTAGACGCCGAGGGGGACGCCGGGCTGGGGCGGGCGTGAGAGGGCGGCTGGCTCGGGCGCGACGGCCTCGGGGGTCCAGAGGGCGAAGGGCGGGTAGTTCGAGACGAAGTAGCCGCCGCCCGAGGTCTGGCCGTCAAAGCGCGCGAGGAGCGAGTCGATTGCCGGGTTTTCGGCGGCTGCGGCGAGTGTCACGGGGTTCCTTAGTCGGATGCGGGCGAGGCGGGGGCGGCGGGCGTGGCGCGGGGTTTTGGCGCGGGCGCGGCGAAGGCGTAGAGCTTACCATCGCCGGCGCCGATGACGATCAACCCGGCCGCCACGGCGGGTGTGGCGAGGATGGGGGAGCCGATGTCGTAGCTCCAGCGGGGTTTGCCGGTGGCGGCCGAGAGGACGTAGAGGCGGCCGTCGCTGGAGCCGATGACGACGTCGGGGCCGATGATGACCGGGGAGCCGTCGACCTTGCCGCGGGTGGCGAAGGTCCACAGCGGCGCGCCCGTATCGCGGGAGGCGGCGTGGACGCGCTTGTCGCGGCCGCCGAAGATGACGCGGGTGGCGTCGACCGCGGCCGACGAGAAGTAGGGGAAGTTCCGGTCTTTGTAGGTCCAGTCGGTGAAGGCGTCGGCGGTGTCGAGGCAGAGCATCTGGTTGCCGTAGTTGCCGACCCAGGCGAGGTCTCCCGAGACGGCGACGGAGCCGCCGACTTGCGAGACGGACTCGATCTGGCGGACGGGCGTGCCGTCGGCGAGGCGGACGACGTGGACCTTCGAGTCGCAGCCGCCGACGATGACCTGGCCGCCTTGGACGGCTGGGCTGCCGTGGAGGTAGTTGCCGGTGGTGTAGGTCCAGACGGCGCGGCCGGTGGCGAGGTCGACGGCGTGGAGGCGGTTGTCGTAGCTGCCGACGAGGGCGAGCTGACGGCCGTCGGGGAGGCGGGCGCCTTGGGCGGCGCCGAGGATGCTGGCGTCGGTGGTGTAGGACCAGCGCTCGGCGCCGGTGCGGGGGTCGAGGGCGTGGAGGAGGCCGTCGGCGGACCCGACGACCAGGGTGCCGGCGATGAGGGTGGGGGAGGCCTCGACGGCGTCGGCGGCGGCGAACTTCCAGAGGATGGCGCCGGTTTGGAGGTCGAGGGCGTAGACGTGGCGGTCCATCGAGCCGACGTAGACGCGGTTGTCGGCGATGACGGCGGAGGAGCGGATCTCGTCGGCGGTGGTGGCGGTCCAGCGCAGCGCGAGCTTGGGCGGGAGGGCGCCGGCGGCGCGGCCGAGCTGGGCGGGGCCGCCGCGGTAGTGGGGCCAGGTGTCGGGCGGCGGGGGCGCGGCGTCGGCGGGGGGCGGCGGGAGCGCGGGGGTGGCCTCGGCGGCGCGGGCTGGCGGGCTGGCGGCCGTGGCGAGGGCGGCGCAGAGGGCGAGCAGCGGGAGGGCGGCGCGGGTCATGAGGCGGCCGCGGGGGCGTGGCGGGCGAAGGTGGCGGCGTAGAGGGCGGCGAAGGCGGCGGCGGCGACCGGGCGGGGGTTGAAGGTGCCGGTCCACTGGGTGGCGGCCTCGTCTGCGAGTGAGGAGATAGCTGCCGATTTGGGGGCAGCGGCGGTGAGGGCGGAGGCGGCGCCGGCGTGGGCGACGAGGGCGTCGAGGTGGTCGGCGAGGGCGGCGGGCGTGGGGTCGGCGAGGCCGGCGACGCGGGCGAGGGCGGCGTAGGTCGCGGCCGCGGCGGGGTCGAGGGCGTTGAAGCGCACGACCGCGGGCAGCATGACGGAGACGGCGAAACCGTGGGTCAAATCGAGGGTCCGTGTGAGGGGATTTCCCGAGGCGTGGGCAGCGCCCAACATGCTGGCCTCGATGGCCATTCCGGCCAGGGCTGAGGCCCAGAGCATCGCGCAGCGGGGGGCGAGGTCGGCGGGGCGTGCGAGGGCGGCGGTCAGGGCGGTGATGGCGAGGCGGAAGGCTTCGCGTGCGTAGAGTGAAGATGCCGCGGTGCGGGCGGTGGTTACGGCGGCCTCGATGGCGTGGGTGAGGGTGTCGAGGCCGGAGGCGGCGGTGACGCGGGCGGGGAGCGTGAGGGTGAGCTCGGGGTCGAGGAGGGTGAGGCGCGGGAGGAGCTGGGGGTCGAGGCAGGCGAGTTTACGGTGGGTGGTGGCGTCCCCGATGAGGGCGGAGGATTGGCACTCGCTGCCGGTGCCGGCGGTGGTGGGGACGACGAGGAGGGGGAGGACGCGGGCGGCGGTGGTGTGGTGGCCGGCGTGGGTGGCGAGGGGGCGGCCGGTGGCGGTGGTGAGGGCGGCGGCTTTGGCGGTGTCGATGGCGCTGCCGCCGCCGAGGGCGACGATGAGATCGGGGGAGGCGGCGGTGAGGGCGGCGGCGCAGGCGGCGACGTCGGCGGCGGTGGGGTTCTCGACGACGGCGTCGAAGGGGGTGACTTCGAGGCCGGCGGTGGTCAGGGCGGCGGTGGCGCGGCGGGTGTGGCCGGGTGCGGCGAGGCCGGGGTCGCTGACGAGGAAGACGCGGGGGCCGGCGATGGCGGCGGCGAGGGGGCCGAGGCGGGCGAGGGCGCCGGGGCCGAAGACGATGCGCGGGCGGCCCTGGAGCTCGAAGGGCGGCCAGATGGCGTCAGGGTTTTCGGGCGGCGTGGGGAGGTTCACGGCGCGGCCGGGAGCTGCAGCGCGCGGCGGCGCCAGAGCAGCTCGAAGAGGTTGCCCTGGTGGGGCTGGCCTTGGTCGACGCGGGAGGTGGGGACCGCGCCAAGGTTGACGCGGTCGACCTCGGGGCGGCGGAGGACGGCGGCGCGCAGGCCGGGGTCGTCGGTGATGAGCGTCAGCGAGAGCGTGGGGCCGAGCCAGGCGGGGGCGGCGGCAGTGGGGATCTCGACGACGGCGACGAAGGGGAAGAGGAACTCCGTGCGGGCCAGCGAGTGCTCGGGGTCGTGGCAGCGGATGACCGTCGGCAGCAGGAAGCGCTGGCCGTGGGCGGTGACGAGGCGCGGGCCGGCGCGGTGGCGCGCCGTGACGTCGGTGGCGCCGGGGGTCTCTAGCGCGGCGTCGATGGCGCGGTCGATGGCCTCGGGCATCCGCGCGTCGGCGAACCCCGCGAGGCGGGCGGCCGGGTCGTCCAGGGCCAGCGGCTCGATGGCCGCCAAGCGCGCGGCGAGCCCGTCGGACAGCGCGTCAGCACCTCGCGGCACGACGATGGTCGACGCGTTGATGCAGCTGCGGCCGGCTCCAGAGGCCACCGAGGTCTCGAAGAGGTCGAGGAACTCCGGCCACCCGTCGGCCCGGTCGTCGCCGAGCAGGATCTTCGAGTAGCCCGGACCGTGCGCCTGGATGCCGGGCCGCGCCGCGAGCTTGGCGACCGTGGCGGCATCCCCGAAGACCATCGCGCGCGTGTGGGCCCCGAGCAGCGCCTGCCCGGCCTCGTGGTCGCCCGGATAGTACGACAGCGCCTGCGCCGGCAGCCCAGCCGCCAGCAGCGCGCGAATCAGCCGCAGCGGCGTGAACGGGTCGCCGTGCCCCGGCTTCAACGCCACCGGCACCCCAAGCGCCAGGGCCGGCAACCACAGCGCGCTCACCCCCGGCGCGTTGCTCGGCAGCAGCACGGCCAGCGTGTCCGTGGTCGGGTGAAAGCTCACCGGGACGCCGCCCTCGTCACCCGCCATCGCGTCGAGCAGCTCCGGCGCCAACCCGCGCGTCAGCCCCGCGACGACCCGCCCCGTCCCCGACAGCGCGCGCTCGAGCTTCCCCGCGTGCTCGCGGCACAGCGCCAACGGCAGCCCCGTGGTCGCCGACACCAGCGCCAGGTACTCGTCGAACCCGACGTGCGCCCCGCCCTCCCCCATCGGCAGCGCCGCGCTCGCGAAAATCCCAGCCGCCGCCTCGCAGATCGCGATCCGCTCCCGGGTCGGCACCGCCCGCAACGCCGCCGCCGCCTCGTCCGCCCGCCGCGCATCTCGCCGCACCAGCCCCGCGTTCGCCAACCCCACCCGAGCCAGCGCGCCGCCCGCCCGCGGGTCGGCGACCTCCCGCAAGTCCAAGCTCGCGTAGTCGCCCCCCAGCCGCAGAATCGGGACCTCAATCGCCATCGCCGCAAACCATAGGCCAGCCCCCCGGCCCAATCCAGCGCCCGCGCAACCCGCAGAATCTTCAGGTCCTCGAACGTCACCCGGCGGCCACCGCCACGCGACGCGGCGACCACTCCTCGCCTACTCCACGAGGTCGCTTGGCTCGTTGAGCACGACCGACCACTTCGTCTGGTAGTGGTCGACGAGCTCGCCAGTGAGGCTGTCCCGCGTGTCCCAAGTCCAGGTCTTCGCGCCCGAAGCGAGCTCAAGCTCGACCTCGACCCCGCCGTACGCGTCGCTCTGCACGCGGAGCGCGGTCGGGAAGGTGAGGTGCCCGACGACCGAGCTCTCCAGCTCCAGCGCCGAAGCCTCCGGGTGTGGCGTGATGCTCTGAAGCGCCGCCTGCGAGTATGGCGTCGACAGGCCCAGCCGGACGAGCTGGCAAGGCAAGTCGCCCCCGATGCGCGTCGCGACGGTGGTGGTGTCGAACTTCGCCTTGCTCGCGCCGCCCGGCGTCCCGCTGCCGATGGTCGCCACGTTCACGATGCCCTCGGTGAACCGGTGCGCCCGCCCCTGCCCCGCACCCACCTCGACCGGGAGGCCGGGCGCGTAGATCCAAGCGAAGGGGGTGCTGGACACCGCGGCGCCGCAGCCCCCGGTGTTCGTCAGGGCGCTCCAACTGCCGGTCTTGCCCGCGTAGGTGAGCGACGCGCTCCCAAAGACCAGCTCGAGCCGCACGCGCGGCTCGTGTCCCAACGTGTCGGGCGCGACGAGGTGATAGCCGGCCACCCGCGCGGTCGTCAGCGTCAGGATCGGCAGCAGCCCGCCCCCCGCCGGATCAGGGAGTGAGAGCTGCACGGTGTCGATGGTGTGCCCGGGCCCCACGCCCGCGACGAGGCGCCCCAGCTCGCCGCTGGGAAGCACCTCGAGCACCAGCGGCGAGTAGCTGAGCTTGCCGCCGCCGGCCCCGCCCGACGCGGAGCCGAGTTCGAACCCGTTCTGCGCCTCGAAGCGGAGCGAGGTCACCTGCGCGACGACGTCCAGCCCGCCCGAACTTGTGAACTGCACCGCGCCCACGATCTCGGGCTGGGGCGCCTCCCACGCGGCGAGACCGGGCTCGCCAGGCTCGCCGGGCGGTCCGGGCGGTCCCGCCGGTCCCGTCTCGCCCACGGCACCCGGTGATCCAGGCTGTCCGGGCGGCCCCGTCGGCCCCGTCTCGCCCTTCTCGCCCGCCGGACCCGCCGGACCCGGGTCTCCGTCCGCTCCGGGCTCGCCCGCCGGACCCGCCGGACCCACCGGTCCCGCCGGTCCCACAGGCCCCTGCGCGCCATCCTGACCCGCCGGCCCCTGAGGCCCCACCGGACCACCGGGGTCGCCCGGCTCGCCCTTGGGACCCGCGGGTCCAGGCTCTCCCGGCGGCCCGGCCGGCCCCGTCGCCCCCTGAGGTCCTTCCGCCCCAGGCGCCCCGGCAGCCCCCGGCGCCCCGTCCGCGCCCGGCAGCCCCGCGGCACCCGCCGGACCCGCCGGCCCCTGCGCGCCCTCTGGCCCCAGCTCGCCCTGCGGCCCGCGCGGCCCCCGCTCCAGGTTCGCCAGCGCCGTCAGCCCATCGATCTCGGCCTGCTGCGCCGCCACGGTCGCCGCCTGCTCCGCGACCGTCGCCGCCTGCGCGACCTGCGCGGCCTGCGCCGACGCGACCGCCGCCTCCAGCTCGCCGATGCGCCCCTCGAGCGCCGTCACCTGCTCGGCGTCCGCTCCGCCCGCATCACAGCCCCAGACACCCACCAGCAACGCGCACGCCGCCAACACCCGCCTGCTCATGGCCCCCCTCCTGGTCTGGCCCGCAGCGTATCAAAGGCGCGCACGCAAATCTGCGCCGCCCGCGCGCCGGCTGCGCGATTTCCGCGCACCTCGAAAACTCAACCCGGGACTCACTCTTTGTGGTTTACGGTGGGTCTCGACGGCCCTCTCCCGCCGCCGGCCAGGAGCGCCCATGACCAGCTTCGACGACGCCACCACCTGGACCCCGCGCGCCGACGGCACGAGCGGGGGCGAGGTCACGCCTGACTGGATGCAGGGCCGCGCCGCCTTCGGCGGGCTGGTCGCCGCCGCCGCGATGCGCGCGCTGGTCCACGCGGTCGGCCCTGAGCGGCCGCCCCGCTCCTTCAGCCTCAGCTTCATCGCGCCCGTGCAAGCCGGCCCCGCGACCGTGCGCCCGACCATCCTGCGCGCCGGCCGCGCCCTGACCCACGCCGAAGCCCGCGTCGAGCAAGGCGGCCAGCTCTGCGCCGTCGTCCTTGCCGCGTTCGGCGAGGACCGCCCGTCGGACCTCGCCCTCCCCCTCCCCCGGGTCACGCCACCGACCCCACCCGAATCCGGCGTCGACCTCCCCTACATCGAGGGCGTCACCCCCCGATTCGTCAGCAAATTCCAGCTCCGTTGGGCCGACGGCGCCCCGCCCTTCAGCGGCGCCCCCACGGCCGAGTTCGGCGGTTGGTGCCGTCACGCCACCCGCGCCCCCGGCCTCCCCGGCCTCATCGGCCTCCTCGACGCCTGGCCAGCCCCCGTGCTGCCGATGCTGCGCCGCCCCGCCCCCGCCAGCACCGCCCGCTGGACCGCCCACCTGGTCGGCGACCCGAACGCCGCCCCCGCCGACGCTTGGTATTGGTACACCTCCCGCGCCATCTCCGCCGGCGCCGGCTACGCCTCGACCCTGAACCACCTCTACGACGCGACCGGCGCGCTGCTGGCCTGGTCCGAACAGCTCGTCGTCATCTTCGACCGCTGACTTCGACTGGCCGGGCCCAGCCCGCTCCGCGCTGAGGTCTCCGGGTTTCCTGGACCGCACGCCCCGAGGCCTACGCCACCACGGTCGTGACCGCGCCCGTCTCGCCGTACGCCAAGATCGCCGCGTCGCGTGTCACCAGGACGCAGCCGTGGATTCGAGCGGTCGCCACGATGATGCGGTCTGCCGGGTCTGCGTGACGCCATTCGGGCAGCGCGACGGACTCGATGGCGATGTCGCCGTCGACTGGGACTTCGACGATCCCTGCCTGCTGTCTGGCGCGGTCACGGAAGGCGGGCACGGGCATGGCCAGCGAGATTCGGCCTCGGGACGCGAGCATCGCGACCTCCCAATAGCTGATGGCCGAGACCGCCAAACCGCCGGCAGCCGCCGCCTGAGCCAGCACCGTCCGCGCCGGGTCCGATAGCCGCTCGCTGTCGTCGCTGAGCCACAGCAGCACGTGCGTGTCGACCAGCACCCTCACTTCATCGCCTCCCACGGCGCCTCGATGGGCGACATGATGTCTCCGTGGACGCGAACGGCGCCCTTCGCAAATCCGAAGTACGGCAGCGCAGCCTCCGGAGCGACTGGGACCAGCTTCGCGACCGCCCGCCCGCGCTTCGTCACGATGATCGGCTCTCCCGACTCAGCGAGATCTGCCAAAAGCTGGCCGCAGCGCAGCTTCAACTCCGTCGCCGTCACCTCCCGCTGAGCCATGCCGCCTCCGAAATGGTCGATTAAATTGGCCAATTCAGAGCGTAGGAGACCCAGACTGGTCCTGTCAACGCGCGGGCTGTCACGGCTCCCCGCCGGGCGTCACTTCCGCTGCCGCCTGGGCCCGCGAGCTTTCGGTGGCGGCCGACGATCGCTAGGATTGCGGCCGCGACCTCCTCGCGTGCACGGCGTATCCGCGGCGGCGCCACTTCGACCCCTCGGAGCCCATGACAGGCGTCCGGCTCGCCATCCTCGCGCTCTGTCTGGCCGCCTCGCTCAGCGCGTGCGGGGCGAGCTCGGACGACGTCGGCCCCACGGTCGGGCCTTGCGAGGTCGCGGTCTTCTTCAAGCCGCCGACGCCGCCCGAGATCATCGCGGTGGTGGGAGATTTCACCGACTGGGGCGCGCGGGCGATTCCCATGCGGGACGACGACGGCGACGGCGTGTACCTGGCCGTGGTCGAGCCGGGGCCGGGCCCGCACCAGTACCGCATCTACGTGGATGGAGAGACCTTTCTGGACCCGTACAACCCGCTGACGCTGTACGGAGACGACGGGGTCGAGAACTCCGCGCTGCGGATGGCCGACTGCTCAGCGCCACGCTGGGTCGCGGCACCGAGCGACTCGGAGGACTCGCTTCGCTTTCGATTCGTCGCCGCTCGTGAGGGGGACGGGCTGGATCTCGGGCGGGCGTTCGCCACCTCGGACGACGGCACGCAGCTTCCCGTGAGCGCGACCGAGGACGGGGTGGCGGTCGCGGTCGGCGGGCTCACCCGTGGCAAGCACTGGATTGAGGTCCAGGCCACCGACACGAGCGGCCGCGCGACGCCGACGCTGCGCTTCCCGCGCTGGGTCGAGCCGACCCGCTTTGAGTGGCAGGACGCGACGATCTACCAGGTTTTCATTGATCGTTTTCGCTCGGGCGAGGGCCGCTGCGCGACGACGTCAGCATCTCGTTCTACCGCGGCGGCGACCTCGAGGCGTGCTGGACGCCATCGAGGAGGGCTACTTCGACGCCCTGGGCGTCAACGCGCTGTGGCTGTCGCCGGTCTACGAGAACCCCGAGGGCGCCGTGCTCGGCCGCAACGGGTTCCTCAGCGAGGCCTACCACGGCTACTGGCCGACGGACCCCTTCGACGTCGAGACGCGCTTCGGGGGTGCCGACGCCCTGCGCGCCGTGGTCGCCGCCGCCCACGCCCGCGGGATGCGCGTGCTGCTGGATATCGTGATGAACCACGTCCACGACACCCACCCCTACTGGACCGAGCGGCCCGCCGACCCCGCCTGGTTCAATAACCCTGACGCCGCCTGCATCTGCGGCCTGAGCTGCCCCTGGAGCGGCTTCATCCGCGAGTGCTGGTTCGACCCATTCTTGCCCGATCTGCGCTGGGAAAACCCGGCCGTCGTCGAGCGCGTCGTCGAGGACGCCGCGTGGTGGGTCGAGGCCTTCGACGTCGACGGCCTGCGCATCGACGCGGTCCCGATGATGCCGCGCCTCGCGGTGCGCCAGCTTCGCGACCGCCTCGCGCAGCGCTACCAAATCGGCGGCGAGCACATCTATCTGGTAGGCGAGACATACTCGTTTGCGGGCGACCAGCCGCTCTTGCGCTGGTATCTCGGCCCCCACAGCCTGAGCGGCCAGTTCGATTTCCCCGTGATGTGGGCGCTCCGAGAGGCACTCGCGGGCCGCGCGGGCATCGACCTGCTGGACCGCGAGGCGCGAGCCGGCCAAGCGGCGTGGGCCGGCTCCGGCGCGGTGATGGCGCCCTTCTTGGGCAACCACGACGTCCCGCGCTTCATCACCGACCTCAACGGCGACCCGCTGTGGTCTCCCGCGACCGCGCCGGCGCCCGTGCCCGAGAGCGACCTGCCGTTCGAGCTGCTCAAGCTCGCCTGGACCTTCGTGCTAAGCCAGCCCGGAGCGCCGGTCATCTACTACGGCGACGAGATTGGGCTCGAGGGCGCCAACGACCCCGACAACCGCCGCAACATGCGCTTCGGTGACGCCTTGGCCCCGCGGCAAGCCGCGGTCCTCGCCCACGTCCAGCGCCTCGGCAGAGCCCGCGGGTGCAGCCGTGCCCTACGCCGCGGTGAGCTCCGCACCCTCGCCGTCGGCGCCGACACTTACGCCTGGGGTCGCGACGCCGGCGACGGCTACCCCGCCATCGGCGCCTTCAACCGCGGTGCCACCGAGCGCACGGTCACCTTCACGCGCCCCAGCCCCTGGTCGCTGGCCCCCGACCTCGCTTGGCGCGACGTCGTCTCGGACCGCCCGCTAGCCCGCGACGGCGACACCATCACCTTCACACTGGGCCCCCGCGAATCCGCGCTCTTCGTCCACGAACCCTGCGCGGGCTACTCGACGCGATAAATCAGGTAGCCCCGCGCCGGCACCGAGACGCTGCCGCCAGACACCGTCGCGTCATTCACGAGGTCCGTGTACGTGCCCGCCAGTATGTCCACGTTGCGCGCGGCCCCGGTCTTGTTCAGCGCCACAATCACGTCCGCCGCCTGCGCGCCGCACCCGCCCATTCGGTAGACCCAGTGGTCGGGGCTCACCGACAGCGTCGTCCGCCGCCCCCGCGTCAGCGCCCGATTCTCGCCCCGAATCCGCGCCAGCGTCTTCACCTTGGCCCGCAGCGCCTTCTGATGCGCGTTCAGCGCCCCCTCATCCCACGGCATCATCCGCCGATTGTCCGGGTCGCCGCCGCCCGCCAGCCCGATCTCGTCGCCGTAGTAAATCAGCGGCAGCCCCGGGTTCGTCATCATCACCGCGAAGGCCAGCCCCAGCTTCTCGTAAGGCTCGGCGTTGGCCGGCTGCGGGTAATCCGTCGACCACCCAATCGCCGGATAGCTGCCTTGCGTACACCCCACCTGCCCGGTCGCCGTGTGGATCGCCCGCGGGATGTCGTGGTTGCCGAGCCACGTCGACATCAGCGCCCCCGGCCCATACCGGGTGTCGTTGGTCCCCATCCAGCCCGCCAGATTCTGCAGGTTCCCGCCGCCCATCACCGCCTCGCAGACCTCTTTGCGAAACGGAAAGTCGAACTGCCCGTCCAGCCGTTCTTCCGGATCTACGTAGTAAGCAAGCGCCCCGTAGTCGCCCCATGTAAAGGTCTCGCCGACCAGGTAAAACCGCCCACCCTCAGGCTCGACGAACGCCTCATCCAGCGCGTCCCGAAGCTCCTCCAGCCACTCGATGGGCACGTGCTTAATCGCGTCCAGCCGATAGCCGTCAATCCCGTACTCCTTCGCCCACCACAGCGCGTCGTCGATCGACCACTTCCGCGCCGCCGCGTTCCCGAAGTCGAAAGGCGGCAGATAGTCCGTAAACGCGCACTTCTGCCCCCACTCCGGGTGCTCCCAGCACTGCCCGCCGCACACCGCGTTTCCGCCACACAGCACCGTCTGCCCATTGGCCGTCGCGAACCACCCCTGGTCCTTCTTCGCCTTGTAAAGCCCGCTCTCGGCGTCGACATGGTTCATCACATAGTCAAAGAGCACCTTGATCCCGTGCCCATTGACCGACGTGCTGCCGTGAGCCGCGTCAATCAAGTCGCGCAGATCCGTCTCCGTCCCAATCCGCGACTCCACCTTCGGCCGCGGCACCGGCACAGCCCCGCTGTAGTCCACGTTCGCCGGCGACGGCCAATACCCGTGATACCCGCTGTACTGATGCGAATCCTGCCCCGGATCCGACGGAGCCCCCGCGATATCCCGATTGTCATAGGGCGCCGACAGCCAAATCGCGCTCACGCCCAGGTCCCGCAGATACGCCATCCGAGCGGTCACCCCGGCTAGGTCGCCCCCCTTGTACTGCCCGCTGGCTCCGCTGCCGTTATCGCCGCTGACCCCCGGCACCGGACTCGACTTGCCATCGGAGTCGTAAAACCGGTCCACCATCGCGAAATACAAGACGGTGTCTCGCCAATCGAAGGCCTCCACGTCCCCGCAGATCCCCGACGAGCCCTCACACCCAATGTCCAGCAGGCTGTTAAACCCGCCAAACCCATCGTCGACCTGGTAGGGGTTATTCGGGTCCGCAATCCAGTTCGAGTCGCCGACAATCAGCTTGTACTGGTAAGTCCCAACCTCAAGCTGCACCCCGGCCCGCCACACCCCGCCGGTCTGCACCATCTCAACAGCGCCCTTTTCCCACTCAGTAAACTCGCCCGCCAACCGCACCCGCGTCGCCGCGGTGTTCACATAAGCGAAGTTCACCACCCCACAAGGAGGCGCCGGCGTCGCCACGCAAACGTCCAGCACGCTGCGAAACCCGCCCAGATAGTCGGTGATCTGGTCCCCGTTCTCCGGGTCCGCCACCCAAGCGCTGCCGTCGACAATGAACTGGTAGTGCACCTGACCGTGCGCGAACCCCGGCACCGTCAGCGACCAAACCCCGTCCTCGCCCTCGACCAACACCAGCGCCCCAGCGGCAGGAGTCGCCACCCAATCCACCCAAGAGCCCGTCACCCAAACGCTAACCGCCGAGGCGTCCGCGTAACGAAACGTCACCTCGTCGCAAGGAGTCGGCGGATCCACGACCTCGACCTCAACGTCGGCGGCGGCGTCGGCCACGACCGCATCCGGCCCACCCCCGCCATACCCATACCCGTACCCGCTGCCCCCACCGCCAGTCGGATCCACGTCCCCAGGGCTCCAGATCTCGAGCGGCCCCAAGTCAAAGGTGTCCGCCCCCCCGCCCACCACAGCGTCACCGCAAGCCCCAAAAACCCAGGCAGCGAC
>JAWKRR010000035.1:0-76808 GCA_041389525.1 Myxococcota bacterium
GTCTTGTTCGTCGCCGGTGCGGTCGGTGACCCAGCGCAGGTTGAAGCTGCCGCGGCGGAGCGCCCGGTAGCTCTGGCGGATGCTGGTGAGGCGCGCGATCCACCGGAAGGTCTCGCCGTCCGTGGGCATGCCGGTCTCCCACAGCACCTCGCGGTTTGCGGGGTCATTGCCGCCGCTGAAGTCCTGCTCGGTGCCGTAGTAGATGCAGGGGATGCCGTCCTGGGTCAGCAGGTACGCCAGCGAGGCCCGCAGGGCGCGGACGTCTTTGGCCTGGAACAGGTAGCGGGGCAGGTCGTGGTTGTCGATGAAGTTGACGAGCGCGTCGTGGGGCGCGACGCCGATGCCGCCCTCTTGGGGCGCGGTGCCGTAGTGGGCCGCCCGCTGGTTGTATAGCTCCTCGATCTTGCGCGTCGGGCCGCCGTTCATGAACACGTCGCCGAAGACCTGGAACTTCTGCGGGAAGTAGAAGACCGAGTCGAGGCGGCCCGGCAGCGTGTAGCTTCCGACCAGCGCGTCGTCGCCGTCGAAGGCCTCGCCGAACATCAGGAAGCTGTCTTTGCCCGCCGCGGCCAGCCGCTGGCGCAGCGCCGGGGCGAAGGTCTCCCAGAACCCGTATTCGACGTGCTTGATGGTGTCGATGCGGTAGGCGTCGATGTTGGTCTTGAGCACCCAGTCGCTGAAGACGCGGATAAGCTCGCTGCGGACCTGCGCGTTCTGGGTGTTGATGTCCTTGAGCCCGCCGGGGAAGTCGCCCAGCACCACCTGCTCGGCGATGTTGAAGTCGGTCACGCGGCCGCGTCGGTTGTACGCGCCGGGGTTGCGAAATATCGCCGGCCCCGGCGGCACGCGGAAGATCGCCGGCATATCGAAGAACTTGATGGGCGCCGGCCCGGCCTCGCCCAGGGACGTAAACGACTGAATCCCGCGCGAGTCGTAGTCCGGGTCGTACTCGGTCACGCGCCCCAGCGGGCTCTTGGTGCCCGACCCGTACACGTTCTCGTCGGGCCGGCCGTTCAGGTTGATGTCGTAGTAAAAGACCTGTCCCAGATGGTTGGTCACGATGTCGACGACGACCTTGATGCCGCGCGCGTGGCACGCGTCGACCATCCGCCGCAGCGACGCCAGGTCCCCAAAATGCGGGTTCAGCCGCTCGAGATCGACCTGCCAATACCCGTGGTAGCCGTCGACCCCCGCGTCCGTGTCCACGTTCAGCACGATGGGGCTTATCCAAATCGCGGTCACACCCAGCGCCACCAGGTAATCGAGCTTGTCGACAATCCCCTGGTAGTCGCCCCCCTGATAGCGCGCGAGGTCGCCCGGCGAGGTCCGCACGTCATTGCCGGTCTCGCCATTGGCAAAACGGTCAGTCAGGAGCTGGTAAATCACCTCGTCGCGCCAGTCCTCGACCTCGGTCGAGATCTCCACATGCTGCACCGCCGAGATCTCGGAGGGCGTGCACGCGGCGAGGACCAGCCCTAGCAAGAGCCCCGCTGGACCCAGGATCGACCGGGCCAAAACCGAACGTGTCTGATGTGTTGCCATGGCCTAGTTATCAGCCATCGCCGCCTGCAGGTCCACCCGCTGCGCCCCGACTTCGTTACGCGCCGAGCCCTTCCAGGAACGCGGCCGGCGTGACGATGAGCACATGGTGAAAGGGCGAGAGCACCAACAAGTCCTGGTCGCCCGTCACGATGCAGCCAGCCTGTCCGACCAGGGCGGTCTCGAGGAACTTATCGTCGTCCGGGTCGCGACAGCCCTGGGGCGCGCCAGAAATCTCTACCCACTCGGCCACGGCCCGGACCTGCTCGACGAACCGAGTTCTCGCGGCTCGAGTCACGTACCGGTCGAACTTCGCTCGATCAAGGCGCGTGCTGAGTTCGGCGAGTGTCGCCTCCGAAAAGAGCAGCAACCCCCTGGCCCTGGCGACGGCATCGACCGCAGCCCGCGGCCGGCCCGTCGATTGGAGCGCAGCGCTGATGAGGACGTTCGTGTCGACGACGATCCTGTCAGTCCGCATCGGTCAGGAGGGCTTGCAGGTCGGCGTCGGTCAGGCCGTTCGCGGCGGCCTCGGCGCTTATGGCGTCCATGGTCTCGGCGAGTCCGTCGTATGCGGCGCCGCGGAGGCGCTCGTATTGCCGGACCGACATGACCACGCCCACCGCGCGGCCCTTGTTCGTGAGGCGAACTGGCCCGGTTTGGGCGATGTCCAGCAACTCTCCGAAGCGGTTTCTGGCGTCTGTGGCGGCCATTTCCTTCATGCAGTGGTTATAGCGCCGGCCCTGGGCGCCTTCAACCGACAGCGCTCTTTGACATGTCGGCGCCGGGCCAGTGCCTGGTCAGTTCCCGCGATTCGCGAGGTGAGATCAGGCCCGCAGTTACTACTGGGCGTAGCTCGAGCTGTCGAACCACCACTCGGCGCCGATGCCTAGGAAGTGCTCGGTGCTTTGGCGGGCGCGGGCGTCCTCCAGCGGGTAGAGGCCGCGGGCGCCTTCGTCGCGGAAGCTGGCGGAGTAGATGACTCGCAGGCGGGGGCGGGCGTAGCTGCCGCGGCCGCCGAGGCTGACGAAGGGGATGATGCCGATCTTGGCGATGCTGCCCCGCACCGGGTCGCCGGTGGTCTCGTCGAGGCGGGCGAGGGCCAGCGCTTGGTAGGACGCGTCGACGCTGACGCCTGCGTAGTCGTTGAAGAAGATCTGCGGGCGGATGTTGATGGCGCCCTCGTGGATGGCGCCGCCCGCGAAGGCCGTGTCCTCGTCGTCGCGGAACCACCGGTAGTAGGCGCCGACTTGCAGTCCGAAAAACGCCCGCTCGTAGTTGCCGCTCAGGGCGACAAGGGCCTCGCTGGCGTTGCCTGAGCTGCGCGTGCTGCCGCTCCGCACCGGCGACGCGAAGGTGTCGTAGGCCGCAAGCCCCGTGGCGTAGCGGGCGAAGAGGTTGACGAAGCTGCGCTCGGTGTGGGGGCCGGTCGGGCCCTCGGCGGCGGGTCGGTTATGCCACAGGCCGACCTGGGCGCCGACCAGGAAGCCGCGGTCTCGCGGCAGCGTCTCGGTGTCGCCGGTCTCCAGCTTCCGCTCGCCGGCCGGCAGGGTCTGGGCCTCGCCGTAGAGCACGAACTTCAGGCCGAAATCGTCGCGGTTTATCGGCGTGACCGCGGCGCGAAAGGCGGTGACGACCCGCGGTCGGTCGAGGATGGCGACGTTGGCGGGCTCGAAGCCTTGGCGGGCCACCACGTCGCGGGTCTGCAGGTAGAAGGGGTCTTTGGGGCGCCCGATGCCGACGTGCAGGCGGAAGGAGAGCAGCCGCTGGTAGCGATAGCCCGCGCCGCCGCCGATGATGTTCAGGTTGTCGAGCGGCCACCAGTCCAGCAGATACACGTCGTCGCCGCGGACCATCCGCGAGCCGGCCCAGAGCGTCAGTCCCTCGAGCATGGCGCCGTCGACCTCGGCGTAGAGGTTGCGGATGGCGAGCTGTTCGGCGAAGTCGCCGTCGAGGTGAAAGAGCGGACCCGAGATCGCCAGGGTCGCGACCACGCTGGAGTGCACGCCCGCGGCCAGCCGGTCCTCGCGGCGCAGCTCGAGCTCGGCGTAGGTCTCCTCGTCGATGCGCGGGCCGAACGCCACGATGTTGGTGCTGCGCCCGAGCCCCCCGTCCAGGTCGGACGCCGCGATGATCCGGCCGTAGGAGCCGAAGACGAAGCGGTGCCGCGGCCGGATCTCGGGCGGTGATTCGTCAGGTATCTCCTGGATGATTGGCGGGTCGGTGGCCTCCGCAGCCTCGGCCGCGCCGGCGGTGAGACCCGGCGCCAGCAGCGCCGCGCAGGCCAGCAAGCCGGCGAACCCACGGCGAATCCGCCGCCTGCTCGCTCGCGTCGCCAACGCGCGACTCCGCGGTGCGTGTGTGCAAATCATGGCTCCTCTTATCGTGCTTCGCCTCGCAGAGGTCCAGCCCAGCACGGGACACGCCGCGACCGGGCCGCGACCGGTGGTACGGGCCGGGCTTCATGGCTAAGGTGGACGGGCTTGCCGGACCGGCTGGCCGGAGGGGGTCATGGCGCGAGTTCTTGTGGCGGCGCTCTTGGTTTGGACGCTGAGCGCTTGTGGTGGCGGCGGCTCCGGAGGGCAGGGCGACGCGGACGGGCTGCTGAGCGACGGGCTCGGCGAGGTGGGCGCCGGCGACGTGGCGGGAGACGCCATCGTGTTGCCGGACGCCGCGGTGGACGCGGAGGTCGACGCCGCTGTGGACGCGGACGCGGGCGCGGAGATCGCCGATGGCGACGCAGGCTCCGATGGTCCCGACGGCTCGGACGCCGCGCCGCCCGACGACGGCACGCCGGGCGACGCCAGCCAGGGCGGCGAGTTTGGCGCCGCTTGCGAGGACGGCTCGACCTGCTTCAGCGGCTTCTGCGTGGAGGGGCCGAACGGGCCGCAGTGCACGTCCCTCTGCCAGTCGCCCTGTCCCTCGGGCTGGGCGTGCAAGGGGGTCGGCGGCGCTGGGGACGTCACCTTCATATGCGTGTACGACCACGTCTCGTACTGCGCTCCTTGCGAGACGAAGGCCGACTGCGACCACCCGCTGACCCCCGGCGCGGACAACCGCTGCGTGGCGGCGCCCGGCGGCGCGGGGTCCTTCTGCGCGACGGCGTGCGTCGGCGGCGGCTGCCCCGACGGCGCAAACTGCGAGGCGCTGCCTGACGGAAAGACGGTGTGCCGGCCTGCGGACGGCGTGTGCGCGTGCAGCGGCTACGCGGTGCGCGTCGAGGCGACGACGGAGTGCTCGGTGGCCAACGGCTTCGGCGAGTGCTTCGGCGCTCGGGGCTGCGGCGCGGCGGGGCTCAGCGACTGCGACGCGGCGGCGCCGGCGGCCGACCTCTGCGGCGGGCTGGACGAGGACTGCGACGGGCTGACCGACGAGGACTTCCTGGCCGGCGGCTCAGCCGCTGCGGGCGGGCCTGGCCTGGGCGCGCCGTGTGACGGGGCCGACGCGGACGACTGCGACAACGGCACGTGGGCGTGCTCGGCCGACGGCCTGTCGCTGGTCTGCGCGGGCGAGGGCGCGACCGGCGGGCTCGAGGCCTGCAACGGGCTGGACGACGACTGCGACGGCAAGACCGACGAGGATTTCCCGGGGCTGGGCGGGAAGTGCGACGGCGACGACTCCGACCAGTGCGCGGAGGGGCTGCTGGGCTGTAACGCGGCCGGCGACGGCACGACCTGCGGGGATCTGTCTGGCGATTCGGTCGAGGTGTGTGACGGCGTGGACGACGACTGCGACGGCGCGACCGACGAGGATTTCGGCGTCGGCGACGGCTGCCCGGGCGTGGGGGCGTGCGGCGCTGGCGTGCTCGAGTGCGCGTCGAAGGCGGCGGCGCGCTGCTCGACGAACCCCGGCGGGTCGGCGGACGAAAGCCAGCCCGAGATCTGCGATGGGGCCGACGACGACTGCGACGGCAAGACCGACGAGAGCTTTGGCGTGGGCGGCGCGTGCGAGGGCGTGGGCGCTTGCGGGGCGGGCTCGGTGGAGTGTGACGGGACGGCGGCGTCGCGGTGCTCGACGAACCCCGGCGGCTCGGAGGACGGGGCGACGTCGGAGACCTGCGACGGGGTCGACGAGGACTGCGACGGCAAGACCGACGAGGACTATCTGGTCGGCGCGGTGTGCGACGGGGTGGGAAAGTGCGGCGCCGGGAAGCTCGAGTGCGCGGGGCTGGATGCGGCGATCTGCTCGACGGATCTTGGGGGTTCGCAGGCTCAGGCGGACGTGGAGTTGTGCAACGCGGCCGACGATGACTGCGACGGCAAGACCGACGAGGCGTTCGCGGTGGGGGACGCGTGCGAGGGCGAGGGCGAGTGCGGGGCGGGGGTCGTCGAGTGCGCGGGGCTTCAGGGCTCGCGGTGTTCGAGCGACGTCGGCGGGACCGCGGCGGAGGGGGCGGCGGAGGTCTGCGACGGGTTGGACAACGACTGCGACGGGCTGAGCGACGAGGGCTACGGGGTCGGGCAGGCGTGCGAGGGCGTGGGCGCTTGCGGGGCGGGGGTCTTCGAGTGCGCGGGGCTTTTGGCGGCGGGGTGTTCGACGGACCCGGGGCGGTCGGCCGATGAGGCGGGGGCCGAGACCTGCAACGGGGTGGACGACGACTGCGACGGCAAGACGGACGAGGACTTCGGGGTCGGCGGGGCGTGCGACGGCGTGGGGGCGTGCGGCATCGGCAAGGTCGAGTGCGCGGGGGCGGCGGCGACGCGGTGCTCGACGGACGTGGGGGCTCGGCGGCGGGGAACGTGGCTGAGCTTGCAACGGGCTGGACGACGACTGCGACGGGGTGACCGACGACGGGTTCGGGTTGGGGGCGGAGTGCAACGGCGGCGGGGCGTGCGGGAAGGGCGTGGTCGAGTGCGCGACGGTGGCGACGACGCGGTGCTCGACGGGGCCGGGCGGGTCGCAGGCGGGCAACGACAAGGAGGTCTGCGACGGGGTGGACAACGACTGCAACGGGCAGACCGACGAGACGTTCGGGGTCGGGCAGACCTGCGACGGGGTCGGGCAGTGCGGGCTTGGGAAGGTGGAGTGCGCCGGGGCGGCGGCGACGCGGTGCTCGACGGATGTGGGGGGCTCGGCGGCGCAGGCGGTGGCGGAGCTTTGCAATGGGCTCGACGACGACTGCGACGGCGAGACGGACAACGGGTTCGGGCTGGGCGAGGCGTGCGAGGGCGTGGGCGCCTGCGGGGCCGGGCTGGTGGAGTGCTTTGGGCCGACGGCGGCGGGGTGTTCGGCGGATGTGGGCGGGTCGGCGAGTGGTGCCGTCAGCGAGATGTGCAGCGGGGTCGACGACGACTGCGACGGGGCGACGGACGAGGGGTTTGATGTCGGGGAGGCGTGTCTGGGTGTGGGCGCGTGCGCGGGGAGCTCGGGCGTGCTCGAGTGCCACGGCTTGATGGCGGCGCAGTGTTCGACGCAGCCGGGGGGCTCGAACGACCAGTCGTCGGCGGAGGTCTGCGACAGCGTGGACAACGACTGCTCGGGGCTGGCGGACGACGGCGCGGCGGCCTGCCCGTGTGCGGTGCAGCATGTGCTCGGGGTGGCTTACATGTTCTGCACGACGGCGCTGCCGTGGACGGACGCTCGCGATGCGTGCGCGGCGGCTGGATACGCGCTGGCGACCATCGAGAACAAGGCGGAGAACGACGGCGTGGTGGCCATCGCGCTGCCGAAGAAGGCGTCGCCGTGGTGGATCGGCCTCAACGACCGGGACAACGAGGGCGTGCACGCCTGGGTCAGCGGCAGCGCGGCGACGTACCGGAACTGGGCCGAAGGCGAGCCCAACGAGTTCCCCCACGGCGAGAAGTGTGGCGTCAGCTTCCCCGGCGAGGACTGCGTGCAGTTCAGCCCGCCGAGCGCGGGACTGCCGCCAGACTGGAACGACGAGCCGTGTGCCTGCGCCTATCCGTACGTGTGCCGGCAGAAGTGACTGCGGCGAGCATTTAGATTGAGCCCCCTTCGCCGGCTGCGCGCTCCCATCACGTCGTTGTTCGGGCTCCGCGTGCCCCGATACTCCGAGGTTCCGAGGACGCGTTGATGGGGATGGATCTGCCGCGAGGATGACGTGTTTATTTTGGGCCCGTTCCTGAGAGTCGGGGCCGGCGCGGGGGGCCTTCGCTGAGGTCGGGGGAGGATCGCCGCGCGAGACCTCGAGAGGCTGCGCGCCCCCGGTCGACGGCCTAAGTGCGGGGGGGACCCGTGCCCCTGTAACCGGGCGATTGCCCTTTATCTGCGGGGCTCATGGCGATCGGTCTGCCCGCCATCGACGCCGCCTGCTCGAGACGAAGGGATTGCGCGGCGCGGGCGAGATCGGGTCATCCTGCCCCACATAGAGCAGTGCCTAGGTGGCGATTCGCGGTCTGGGGCCCGTGGGGGGCAGGGCCTTGGCGCGGGTGGACGTCCATGCGTGCGGTTGCAGCTTGCAACGATATCCGTGTGCTCAGGGGAGGCCGCATGGCCGGTCGAGTGTCCGCCGCGTGGGTAGCGTTTGCGCTGGCGCTGGTGATGACTTTCGCGTGTGAGAGCGCACCCAAGGCGCCCGCGGAGTGCATCGCGGACTGCGCTGGCGCGGCGTGCGGGTCCGACGGGTGCGGCGGCGTCTGCGGGGCGTGCGCTGCCGGTGAGGCCTGCAACGACGCGGGACAGTGCTCGGTCGATTGCAGCCAGGGATGTGCCGCGCTGGGGCTGGTCTGCGGGACGCACTGCGGCGAGGACTGCGGGGCTTGCGGGGCCGACACCCAGTGCGTCGACCACGCCTGCGTTTGCAAGCCGCAGTGCGCGGGCAAGACCTGCGCGGACGATGACGGGTGCGGTGCGGCGTGCGGGCCCTGTGCGCGGGCGGAGAGCTGCCCGGGGTGCGCGCTGAATCTGAAGGTCGTCGAGCGCGCCGTCGCGGACGGGTTCGTGCGGCGGGTGACCGTCGCCGTGGACTACGCGCCAGCCGCCGGCGCGCCGCGACCGGGACTGGTCGACCTGCGATTTCGCGTGGAGGGGCCGGGGCGCTTGCTGCGCGTGGGGATGGGCCAGCCCGTGCTGGAGGCGCGCAAGTCGCTGCTGCCTGACTCGGAGACGGGCCGGGAGTTCCAGGTGCTCGAGGGCGGCGTCCACCGGGTCATCGTGATGAGCCCCGTCAGCGCCGACCGGATCGCGTCGGGGCGCTGGCTGTATCTGGAGTTCGAGCTGGGAGACGAGGCCGGCCCGGCGAGCACACCGCTGATCGTGAGCTTGCTCGAGCGCGAGGAGATCTTCGCGCCCGCCGAGGCCGACGAGGTCTTGTGGGGGCCGGGTCTCGGCGACTCTGTCGTGGTGTGGGCCAATGAACTGCCCTAAGCGCGCCCACGGGAGGATCGCCTCGCGAGTCGCGGCCGCGGCGCTGACGCTCGCGCTGTGGGGGTTGGCGTCTCCGGCGTCGGCGCGCCCGCTGACGCTCAACGAGATCTTCGCGATGAGCCAGCACATCGAGTGCGTGGCGAAGTGCGGCGCTGGGCCCGGGCTGGCCGCGACCTACGAGCAGCACGTGACTTACTGGAGCTGCGCC
The DNA here is from genome assembly GCA_041389525.1 of Myxococcota bacterium. Taxonomy (GTDB): domain Bacteria; phylum Myxococcota_A; class UBA9042; order PHBI01; family JACKFB01; genus JACKFB01. The sequence goes on from JAWKRR010000035.1 coordinate 9,071, forward strand.
AGCAAGTGCGGGAACGCGCCGCGCCTGTGGGAGAAGAACGGTGTTGCGCCGGTGGACGCGGTGGATCTCGAGCTGGCGTTTCACGAGTACCAGCTCGTCGTGAGCGGGGCGACCGGGAAGGAGAAGGTCTGCTACGCCGACGCGGCCGAGGAGATCGTCGTCCCGAGCGGCTATTGCGTCGGCAGCATCTGCCAGCAGCAGTCGTGTTCGGCCGCGCAGTGCACGTCGAGCGCGGCCGCGTGCGAGGCGGGGACACAGCCCGCCGGGACCGACCTGTGCTGCGGGCCGAAGACCGTCGACGGGAGCACGCAGAACGCGTGCTGGATGCGGACCACGGCGAGGCCGGCGCACTGCACGGACACGGTCTGCGACTTCAAGCCGGCCAGCCCGAGCGTGCTGAGCTGCGGCGACACCGACGGCGACACCATCCCGAACTGGCTGGAGGCTGCGGGGCTGACGACGCCGAGCTGTAGCCTGGCGCGGCCCTGCGGCTTCACGCAGCGCTGTGCGTGGAGCGCGACGCTGGGCGCAGGTCAGTGCGTCGCGAGGACCTGTCCGACGAGCGGCTGCACGGCGTTTCACCTGGAGGTCGTCTCCCAAGACGACACCGAGGTCCTGGTCCACGCCTGGTATGACTTCTCGCCCCTCCCGGCCCGCGCCCTGGACATGCACATCACGTTCAACGGGCAGAAGCTGCGGCTGGCGCAGGCGCGGCCGCTGGCGCCGCTGACGCTGCTGGGCAAGGAGCTGGCGACGACCTACATGACGGCCGCCGACTCCGAGGCGGCCATCGTGCGATTGAGCGTGTTCGACGAGGACGGCTCGCACGCGATCCCGACCGGGCCCATCGCGGAGATCGTCTTTCAGCGGCTGTCTGGCGAGGCCACGGTGGTGGCGTTCGCGGCCCAGGACGCGCTGCAGGCCAAGGCCATCGCGCCGCTGCAAGGCTCGGGCGCGGCGTGCAGCGCCAGCAAGGCGTGCGCCGCGGCCTACGAGAGCTGCATCGCCGGCCGCTGCAGCGTGGCGCTGACGGACGACGCGCTCTTCGGCAAGCCGGTGTCGGTGAAGCCGTCGAGCGAGCTGCCGACGAAGCTGCGGCTGCGCTATCCCTTCGATGACCCGGCCCAGCCGCGCTCGGTCGCGCGGGTGCCTGACGCCGACACGCTGTGCGGCCTCATCCCCGAGTGCGTCAACGCGTCGGCTGAGGAGGAGAAATCAGTGTTTTTGGCGCGCCTCGCCCGGCTGCAAGACGGCGTGGTGAGCGTGTCGAAGTTCGTGCCCGGCGTGGGACAGACGGCCGCCTACCTGGGCGGCGGGTCGGACCACCTGCGGCTGCCGGTGCACTTCGCGACGGCGTCGGCGGCGGCCGGCGCGGGCGGCGGGACCAGCGCGAGCACGGAGGGGCTCGGCGAGCCGCTCTCGCAGGAGCAGCAGTCCTTCACCTTCTCGACGTGGTTCTACGCGGAGGAGGCGAGCGCCAGCGACAAGAAGGGCACGCCGCGCGTTCTGTTCTCGCACAACAGCTTCTTGGAGTTGACGCACCTGGGTCTACAGCTGGTCGAGCACGGCGCCACCGACGGCGGCTCCTTCGACCTGAAGCTCTTCGTGGGGTCGCTGACCCAGAAGGACCCGCCGCCGGTCCTGGTCACGGCCGCCACGAAGCTGCAGGCGCGGGTCTGGCACCACGCGGCGTTGGTGGTCGACGCGACCAGCGGGATGGCTGACGTCTACGTGGATGGCGCGCTGACCGCGTCGCACGCCCTGGGCGCGTCGCCGTCGCCGATCGTCTGCCCGCAGCTCGGGAGCGGCCTGACGATCGGCCTGCACGAAGAGGGCGACGTGTTGGGCGGGTCGGCGGCCGAGGACGTGTACGTCGCCGAACGCAAGAGCAACCGCTACCGCATCGTGCGCCTGGATCCTCACGGGCTGACCCAGGTGGTGGTCCTGAGCGACCCGGTTTACTCGTATCGGGACCCGCACTACAGCGCGATCCTCGACAGGCTGGTCTACAGCTCCAACGAGACCGGGAGCTGGGAGATCTGGCTGGCCCGCGGCGACGGCAGCGGCAAGCGGCGCATCACCGCCGACTTCGGAGACGTGTCGCGCGGCATCGCGGCGCGGCGGCCCCGGTGGGCGCCCGACGGCAGCGGCATCGTGTTCGAGAGCAACGCCTTCGACATCTTGGCGCCGGACAATCAGTTCGCGCGCGTCAATCACCTCTTCTACATCCAGTACGACGCGACCAACGACCAGGTCGCCATCGAGCTGCCCGGTGGCAGCACCGCGACGCAGCTCGACTATCTGGCGCTGCTGGCCGGCGATATCGTCGACCTGTACCGGCTGACGGCGTCGGACCCGGCCCACCAGCACACACGGGCGCGCTGGCTGGTCGGCAAGTCGGCCGGCTCGCGGGGCATCTTGGTCTTCGAGGAGGGGTCATCGACCTTCCGGGAGCGGACCATCCGGCGGGTCACGATCCCGGGCGTCGTCGTCGGCGCGCAGATCGAGCCGATCACGGGCCTGGCGCCGCCGGTCGCCGCGGGGGGGACCAACAGCGGGGAGGAGCTGTCGCTGCTGGCGAGCCACCGCTCCGTGAGCGCGTTCGGCGCTGCGCTGAAGACGACGGAGCGCCTCTTCTATGAGCGCACGGTCTCGCGCTTCGAGGCGAACTTCCCGGATTCCGAGCCCGGCGTCGTCGGTGCGGCGGTCGCAGAGGACGGCGCGGCCACGGCCGACGGTCGGCCGACGAAGAAGGTACAGGTCCGGTTCCGGCCCTCCGCGTCCCATGACGCCAAGTGCTGGGACCTCAACGGCGACGGCAAGCAGAACGCCGCCGAGGATGCGAATCAGGACGGTGCCTGGGACACGAAAGACTGCCACGCGACCGACATCGCCTCGATTCACGTCGCCTACGACGCGGCGCGGTGGACGCCGGTCCTGTCCAAGCAGTTTGGCACCCCCCCGAAGTCCCTTGCGTTCGAAGCGGGGCCGCAGCTCGCCGCGCTCGGGAAGCAGCTGAGCCTGGCCGCGGTCGAGGTGGCCGGCGAGTCCGCCGTGCGCGTGCAGGTGAGCAGCCAGGCCAGCGTCGGGTCGACGCGGCTGGCCGCGTGGGGCGGGGCTTCGAGCTTCGCCGTCGTCGGGCAGGTCCCGCCATCGACAGCGGCCCCCGAGATCGTCGGAGTTCGGGCCGTCGCGGCTGGGACGAACCACTCCCTGGTCTTGGGGACAGACGGCCGGGTCACCGCGCTCGGGGACAACACCTACCGGCAAGCCAGCGTCCCGAGCACGCTGGCGACCGAGACCGTCGTAGCGGTCGCGGCCGGCTCACGGCACTCGCTGGCCTTGACTGCGGGCGGCACCGTCGTCGCCTGGGGCGACGTGTCGCCGGTGATCGGCGCCGATGGCACGGCCACGAGCTTGTGCACCGACTTCCCGATCTTGGCCGGTCTGCCCACGCTGGAGTCGGGCGTCTGCTCTCGCAGCGGCGAGTTCTGCGATCTCGACACCACCTCGACCTGCACCGGCGGCACCGCGACCGCGCCCAACGCGTGCGTTCGCAGCGAGGACCCGGCGCGCGTGCCGTGGGTGTGCAGCGACGGCACGCGGTGCTTTCCCCAGAAGGCCTCGCCCTGCGCGGCCAGCGCGGCGCCCACCAGCGCCTGCGCGCCGCTGGCGAACGTGGTGGCGATCGCCTCGGGGCCGAAGCACGCGCTGGCGCTCCGGGCGGACGGGGTGGTCGTCGCGTGGGGCTGCCGGGAGCACAACCAGACGACGATCCCCGCGGGCCTGAAGAAGACGACGTCGATCGCGGCCGGCGACGGCTCGAGCTGGGAGGTCCACACCGACGGGACCGTCAGCGTGCAGACCACGGGGTTCATGGCGGGCAACCCGTCGAGCGTCATCCCGGACCCCGCGCTGGTCGCGGCCCTCACCGATGTCGCCGAGGTCGCGCCGGGCACGGGCTGGGCGATCGTCCGCAAGACCGGCGGCGCGCTGCAGGCCGTGGGCGCGGTCCCCGGCACCGTCCCCGCAGGCGCCGGGTTCGTCTCTGTGGTCGCCGCGCCCAAATACGCGCTGGCGCTGTCCGCCGACGGGAAGGTCCACGCCATCGGCTTTGCACCGGACGGCGCGCCGGTCAGCGGTGTGGCAGCGGTCTCGGCCGGCCCGACCCACGCCCTCGCAGCGGCCCTCTGCGTGGCGCGGGACAGCGACGGCGACGGCGGCGTGGGACCGGACGAGACCTGCGTCGTCGGCGCGCCCTCCGAGGCGCCCATCCCCGCAAATACCGTGCTGGCGACTGTGCATTTCGAGTGCAAGACCGCGACGTGCGGCGGCGGCGACCCCTTCGCGTTCCGTCGCGAGACCAGACTCCGCGACTACTGGGTCAAGTCGCTCACCGACCCGACCGCGCCGCCCCAGCAGTTCGAGTCCCAGGGGCTCTTCGAGTGGGTCGAGGCGGCCGAGTTCGGGCCCAAGGGCGACCGCCTGCTCATGTCGACCATCAGCAACGCGCGGCCAGTGCTGCTCCGCTCCCACGACCTGGACGACGCGCAGGGCTCCGAGAGCTTGCTGGACAGCCCCACGCGCACGTCCGGCCTGAGCTGGACGCGAAACGAGAGCTACTACGCGTGCAACTGGGTGGGCGGCCACCTGCACTTTCACAGCAAGCTGTATCGCCAGCCCGAGATCTACCGCGGCCACCGCGGCGGCCTCGACGACCTGCGGATTTACTCGGGCAAGCGCAGCGTGGCGTCGATTCGCTCGGAGTTCGAGCGCGGCCACGTGGGGCTCGTGGCGGCGAAGATGGACGGCCAGGTGGACAGTCAGGATGGCACCTGCGGCGGCCACGTGGACTGCCCGGACTTTCATCTCTGCATCGGCGCGCAGTGCAAGCTGGCCGCCTGCGACCCGAAGAACCCGGCGAGCTGTCAGCAGTACGGCGGGCGCTGCACGCTGCGGCCGGTGTCGGCGGGGCAGGCGGAGTCGGGCGCGGACGGCGCGGACTACTCGTGGGTGTGCGCGGCGGACTGCCAGGCGGACAGCAACTGCTACTCCCAGGAGTGTTTGAACGGCCCGTGCACCCTGTGCGACGACGAGACCAAGACCTGCGTGGAGTGCCAGAACGTCACGACCACCCTGGGCGGGCTGACCTACTCGACCGTCGAGGGCTGCCCGGACCAGCTGCGTTGGCGCTGCGACGCCGGCGCCTGCGTGTCCGACTGCTTCGTGAGCCAGGACGGCGAGAGCGTCTACGTGTGCGACCCGACGCTCGAGTACTGCGATGGCGGCGAGTGCGTGCTGCACGACTGGGGCTGGGAGGACTTCGCGCCGGCGACCTTCTCGGGGCTGGGCGAGATGCGGCAGCGGCTGCCCCAGATGCCGAGCTTCGGCTGGTACGGCTACTCGCAGGTCGTCTCGCAGGCGGTGCCGATCACGGTCAAGGCCTACGGAATCGGCGACTACGGCTCGTCTCCCGAGATCGTCGTCGAGGCGCGCGGCGGCCCCTTCTTCGGCGCCGAGTGGCACGAGATCGGGCGGGCGAAGGTGCACGCGACGCGCGAGGACAACGCGCGGGAGCACCGCTTCCTGTCGCGGGCGGTGTTCGACGACCTGCGCGTGCGACTGATCACCTCCCCCTACGACAACCCGACGGGGGCCTCGAGCGGGCTCGGCGCGGACGACAAGGACTTCTGCCTGTCGGACGCGAAGGAGACCTGCAAGGTGGCCCCGCCGCTGTTCAAGGCGAGCTGCTTGGCCGTCAAGACCGCCGCTTGCTATCGCCGCCCGGCGGGCAGCTTGGCGCAGCTCGGGTACGTCATCGAGCTGCCGGAGGCGGCGGCGACCGCGGCGTGCAAGGCGCAGGGTTTTGCTGGCTGCCAGCCCGCGAACTCCCTGGGCGCCCAGTATCTGCAGGGCGGGCGGCCCGCGGTCATCATCACGGCCATCCAGGTCGACGGCGCCGGGGTGCTGAACAAGGCCGACAACACCATCTGCGGCTACGGCGGCTACGGCGCGGACGCGACGAACCCGCTGGACGCGACAGGCGCCCCGAAGAAGCTCTTCTTCGGCGACGTGACCCAGGAGGGCTCGGTCGAGAAGGACGTGTACTGCGCGGCCAATCCCGCGGCGTGCACGGCGCCGCCTGCGGGAGGCGAGCTGGTCGCGTTCCCCGCGAGCGCCCAGGGCTTCGGCCTGCTGAACTGCAGCTACTTCGACCCCGCGACCTCCGCCTTCGCGCGGGTGCAGGTCACCGGCCTCGGCCTGAGCTTCGCCGCGAAGCCGTGGCCGCTCACCTCGGGCTCGGTCGTCCAGGACTCAGGCGACGTCTGCCTGATCGAGGACGCCTTCGGGCTGACCGAGCCCTGCTACGCGTGGCTGGGCCAGGACCTGACGGTCGACCCGCAGAACCATCCGGTCGACACGCTGTCGTCGCTTCAGTTCTCGTTGTTTCGCAGCTTTGGCTACGACGGGCAGGCGTCGGACCCGCTGCCGGAGCCGTCGCTGCTGCTCTACGTGGGCGGCTTCAGCGCGGCGGACGCGGGCCTGGCGGTGCGGCTCAGCGCGGAGGGCAAGTCCACGGACTACGTGGTCACCGCCGCGAACACGACGCTGCTGGCCAAGCTGCAGCAGGGCAAACGCTTCACCGTGACCATCGCCTCGCAGCCGGCGGCGTCCGGGGGTGGGCGGACCTGCGAGGTCGTCCAGGCGGGCCCGCAGACCATGGGCTCGGTGGCGACCACCATCAGCGTGGTGTGCGGCACGCCCAGCGCCGTGCAGGTGGCCTGGCAGGGTGTCGGGACCGGCAAGACCGCCAAGCTGCGCGTCCGCGCGACCACGGCGGCCGGCGCGCTGCTCAAGGACGCGGTGTTCATCCTGGAGGGCGCCGGTCCGAGGCTCGAGTCCTTCCCCGGTGGTCTCGGCGCCAGCTTCACGGCGGCCGTCGAGCGCGCGCCCGACGGCTCGGTCTGCACGGTCACGCCAGCGAGCGGCACCCTGACCAGCGGGACGACCCAGGTGAACGTGAGTTGCCAGGCCGTGCCCTTCAACGCGCTGTCTGTGGCCTTTCAGAACGCCGGAGGGGACCTCACCCTCGGCTTGAGCCCCGGCGGCCAGACCATGAAGGTGCACGCGGAGGCGGCGAAGAAGGGGCTCGTCGTCTGCAACGCGGGCTCCACCGGCGCCGGTTGCCAGACGCACCTCCCCGACGGCACGTCCCTGGCCTTCCCCGTCGCCCTCGCCGAGGGGGCGCCCTACCTCGTGGTCATCGACGCGCTGCCGCTGAAGCCGCTGCAGAGCTGCGAGATCGTGAACGGGGCCGGCGTCATGGGGGCCAGCGGGCCCGCCGCGCCCATCATGGTGACCTGCACGGACGCGCCGCTCAGCGCGGTGCGCGGGCAGATCACGGGCCTCAAGGGCCCCGAGCTCGCGTTGACGCTGCAGGCGGGCGTGTACGGCTCGGAGACCCTCGTGGCCAAGGCGACGGCGGGCGCGCTGGACCAGCCCATCCCCTACGCGTTCACGCTGAAGCTGCCCCCAGGCGTGCCGTACTCGATCTCGGTCGACGCCCAGCCGACGTCGCCAAAGCAGCTCTGCGCGCTGCTGGCCCCGGTGGACACGATGCCGCCGGCCACCTCGGCCGAGCTCGACGCGGTCAAGGACGTCATCTGCGTCGAGGAGACCGAGCTGGGCCCGACCTACTTGGTGCGCGCGACGATCTCCGGGCTCAAGGGCAAGGGCCTCCAGCTCAAGCTGAGCGGCGCCGAGACCGCCTCCATCGCGACGTGCAGCCCGGTCCCGGCGGGCGGGTGCAGCGTCACGCACACGTTCTCGCAGCCGGTGAAGGACTTCGGCGCCTACGAGGTCACCGTGGATCGCCAGCCCTCGAGTCCGCCGCAGCTCTGCACGGTGACCGGCGGCAAGGGTGAGATCGACGGCAAGGACGCGGCGGTGACCGTCACCTGCGTCGACGGCAAGCCCGTGACCGTGCACCTCGACAACCCCAGCGCGGACGACGTGAAGATGCACGTGCAGGCGCATCTGCTGAACTCGGGCGGCGCCAAGGTGGCCGAGCAGCCGGCGGGCGCGAAGCTCGACGTGACGGGCAGCGTGACCTTCGAGCTCGTGGCGCCGGGGGCCACCACCGCCGCCGCCGTCCCGGCCGGGAGCTACACGCTGCGGATTTGGCTCAACGCGAACATGAACTTCACCAGCGGCCTGCCGAACTTCACCGACGACGCCCCGACGAAAGACGTGGCCGTCACGGTGACGAACACCGGCGGCGCCCAGGAAATCACCGTCAGCTACCCGAAGGCGAAGCAATGACCTCACGCCGCACTCACCACACGCCGCAGCGCCCCCATCACGCCACTCTTGCACTCGACGGAGCCCACCCGATGAACCCGAACCTCTTGCGGTGGTGCGTTGTCCCCGCCCTCGTCTTCCTCGCGCTGCCGGCGTGGTCCGCGGAGATCCCGTGCGACCCGGCCGACAAGGTCCCCTGCGTCATCCAGGTCGACGACGTCCAGGTGGCGCGCGTGCCGGGCGTGTTCAAGTTCCAGGCGCGCGTCTCCCAGGCCAAGCTGCCCGTCGGCAAGGGTGAGTTCGCCACGGTGTTCGCGAAGATCACCAGCGGCGGCGAGGTGCTCTGCGAGGAGAAGTTCTCCAACGTCATCATCGAAGACAGCGTGCTGAACCTCACCATCGGCCAGAACATCAGCTGCGCGCTGCAAGAGGTCATCGCCGAAAACGACAACCTGAGCTTCGAGATCTGCCTCGGCTCGAGCTCGAGCTGCCTCAAGGAGGTCGCGCTCAGCTCGACGCCCTACGCGGTCAAGTCGAGCTTCGCCGTGATGGCTCAGCGCGCGCACAAGGCCAGCATCGCGGCCACGGCGTACTACTCGCAGCGCCTGACCGCCGACCGCGACCTGCATCTGCGAAAGAAGCTGGGCACGGGCTACTTCGACTTCTACACGCCGGCCACGGGCGCAAACCCGCTCGACGCCACCAACGCCGCGGCGGACGACGGCTGGGTTCAGTGGACGCCCATCCGCGACACGACGGCGAAGAAGCTGCACGTCGCGGGCAAGGTGCACCTCAGCGACAAGGTCGAGTTCCTCGACGAGCTGATCTTCCACGCGACGACCACGCGGGCGCTCGGCGGCCTCAACGTGACGGGCGCGACGACCCTGGAGGGCGCGGCGCTCGCCAAGAGCACGCTGTTCGTGGAGGGCTGGACCTTCCTCAACAGCGGGCACGCCGACGCGACGCTGGTGGTGAAGCCGGGCGTCGGCGGCGCCAAGATCGAGGGGGCCAAGGCGATACAGCTCAGCGCGCCGTCGGCGATCTCGGTCGACAACACCACGGCGAACGCGGCGGACCTCCTGGTCGGCGGCATCAACAGCCCGGCGGGCGCGGACCCGGCGTCGAGCGGGGCCCTCTGGCTACAGCGGGGGGCGCCGGGCTGGGTGCAGGTGGATAGCCCGCTGCAGGCGCGGCAGAACGTGACCGTCGACGGCACGACGCGGTTCAACGGCAACGTGACCTTCGGGCCGGGCGCCACCATCACGCTGCCGAGCGGTCCGGGGACCACCACCACCGCGAGCGACCCGGACGCGGTCCATTTCGGCACGAACTCCAGCACCACCAAGGTCACGCTGGCCGGCGACCTGGACGTCCGAAACCTCACGCTGGCGGGCGACGCCACGTTCCCGGCGGGCAAGACGACGACCTTCAACAGCACGGTGAGGTTTCTCGGCCCGGTGCAGTGGTCGCCGACTCCGCAGTTCGTGCTGCCCACCGACACCCGAGATCTGACGTTCTCGGGCACGTTGACCCTCGGGGGGGCGCTGACCGGCGGGGAGGGGGCGGCGCTTAGGGGGGCGAAGGGGTACTTGCAGTCCTTCGGCTTCGAGACCTTCGGCGGACTGAAGATCGACGGCAACAGCGTCACGTCGACGGGGCTGCTCAAGCTGAACCCGACGAACGGGCAGACTGTGCAGGTCGGAGCGGGTGGGCTGGAGTTGCTTGGCTACACAACTTTCAGGAAGCACGGGGTCTTCCGGGTGCCAGCCAAGACTGATACCGGCATGTACGTACAGGTCGAGCCCGACGGCGAGTTCACGGCCTTCACGCCCCAAGGGATCTCGAAATCTGCGGGAGACGGTGTTCTGAGACTTGCGGGGGCGACCGCCGTACGGGTCACTGGGGAACTTCAGATAGAGGGGCGCACGCGGATGACGTCGTGCCCGGCCGGATTCACGGCGCGGGTGGCGACCGGGTGGGGCGTCTCTTGGGTGATCTGCGAGCGCCTTTGCCCCGCCAACACTCCGAGCTGCAACGCCAACTACCCTCGGGCTGCGACCATCTGCAATCGGGATGGCGCCCACCTTTGCGATATGGGGGATTGGTACGCTCTGAAGAACTTTGCAAACTATGCGCTGCCGGGCCCGACGGGCGCCGTAAACGCCACGTCGATTTGGATCGGCGATAAGGTGGGGGACGACACCGCCATCTGCTCGAACAATGTTGGCCAGGATACCAACTTCGACGGCACCTGCACTCAGACGGATGTCCGCGGTTACTCCTGCTGCATCACGGCCGTGCAGTGATGCTCCGGGCCCTGCTCATCCCGCTGGTCTCGCTCGCCGTGGTGGCCTGTGCGGAGGCCTCCGTGGCCCCGGTGGACGGCCACGCGAACGAGTCCCCGACCGCCGTCGATCGGCCAACCCTGTCGCTCGCGTGGTCCGGCACCGCGAGCGCGCCGACCCGCGTCGAGGTCCACTACGCCCGCCCCGACGCGGCCGAGGCGCCGCGGATGGTGGAGGTGCGGCTGAAGCTCTCTGGCGGCGCGACCCTCGCGACCGCCATGGCCGGCCCGGCGCTGACCGCGGCGGGAAAAGAGCTGGTCACCCAGGTGGAGGCCGACGGCACCGTGCGGCTCGTGGGCTTCGCGACTGGCAATCTCGCGCGCATCGGCCCGGGGGTCATCGCCGAGGTCGACCTGACCCGCGGCGCCGGCCCGGTCGAGGTCGCGCTGGTGGACGGTACGCCCGCCTTCGCACCCGCCGCCGCCAATAACGGGCTTCGGCTGGGACCGCCGCTCCGCGAGGAGGCGCCGTGACGCGGACCACCCCCATCGCGGCCGCCCTCCTGCTGCTCTTCGCGGCGCCCGCGTCGTTGGCGGCAGACACGCCCATCTCCGCGCCCGCCAACGAGTGCAACGTCGAGGGGCAGGGCACCGCGTGCGAGAGCGACGCCAAGTGCGCCGACCTCACGTTCGCGTCCTTTGAGTGCATGAAGACCGAGACCGCGGCGGTCGGTAAGACCTGCCAAATACCCTGCTACCGCCTGGTCGGATCGACGGTTCAGCGCGAGCCCTCGGCCTGCGCTTCTGGCGAGACCTGCGTCGAGGGCGCCTCGTCCGCTCCGGGCTCCGCGGACCGCGCTTGGTACTGCAAGCCCGGGCGCTTTCAGGCCGACCTGAACCTGCTGGACCAGTGCGTGCTGTACCACCTGCAGGGTCGCCAGCCGGGCTTCTCGAACGACCAGTGCTCGCTCGCCGCCAACATGAGCCGGATGCTCGACCAGAACGGCGACCAGATCTTCGACATCTATGACCTGGACCTGTGCGTCTTGGCTTTTTTGGAGCGCCCGCTCGCGTGTCCTCCGGCGGGCGAGACCAACCCGAAGGATCCCAAGAACGTCACCGGCTGCGACGACACGCTGGTCTGGTGCCAGACGGACGCGCAGTGCGGCGACGGCCTCTTCTGCGACACACAGACCAACGCCTGCGTGCGCGAGTGCGGGCTCATCGCCTCACGCTCGGCGGACGTGGCCTCGGCCATCGAGCGCCCCTGCACAGGCCAGCTCCAGACCTGCGACGCCAAGGGCAAGTGCATCAAGCTGGACGTGGACCAGCTCGCCCAGCTGACCTGCGAGATCGACGCCGACTGCGTCTCCGGAGCGTACTGCTTCTTGGGCCAGTGCGCGCCGCGCTGCTACGGCGCCACCGACTGCCCCGACGTGAGCTGGTACTGCGCGGCCGACAACAAGTGCCGCGCGCTGCCCCCGCCGGCCTCTGAAGACGGCTTCGTCTTCGACCCGCAGAACTACGTCATCCGCTTCGTCCGCGAGGGCTCAGCGTCGACGCGGTCGAGACGCGCGACAGCAGCGGGCTGGTCATCCTGGACCTGCTCACGAAGCGCCAGGTCGTGAACAACGCCGCGGTGGCGTTTGGCTACCGCGTGCTGCCGGTCGAGTACGGCCGAAAGCAGGACACCAAGTGCTCCAAGCCGGTCGTGAACTGCGCGGAGTCGCCGCTGGATGGCGAGACGCGGGCGGAGTGTGAGGACCGGCAGGCGGACTGCCGCATCGACACCGCCGAGCAGTGGCTGGTGACCCTGGCGCCTTTCGGGACCATCAGCGCCGCCTCGGCCTCCGGGTTCGCGGTCGAGGTCGACCCGGTGCGCGCCGAGGCGCTGTCCCCAGGCGTGTACCCGGCCACGGTGCAGGTCGCGTTCGACAACGGCGACACCGACTCCATCCGCGTCGAGCTCACCAAGGCCTCCCCATCGGGCAGCTACCTTGGGACCCTGACCATCGCGGGCGTGCCGGCGGCGCAGGGCCAGGCCGTGTCCCTGACGGGGCAGCGGCCGATCCGCTTCGACATGCGCATGGCGGTGACGAAGGAGGTCCAGCAGTGGAACGCGCTGATGTCGGCCAATAACGTCATCAACGGCTCGGGGCAGGACCAGTCGGCCGGCAGCTTCAAGGATCTCAACCAGGGGCAGGTCGTGACGGCGCTGCTCAACGCGGACACGGCGCTGCCCTTCTCCTGGACCGGTTCGGGCGCCAATGAGGTGCCCTTCACCGGGATCTACGAGCCGGGCTCGGGGCGGATGCGGCTGCTCGGCGTCATCGAGATCGCGGCGAACTTCTGCGTGGATGAGGACGGCGACACCTGTCCCGCCGCGGCGCCCGCGACCTGCGACCCCAACGCGCCGCTTCAGGTGCGCAACCCGTTTGGGCGGCGGATCCGCCGGCAGATCGAGTTCTTCGGGCGTTTCGACGAGGCGGCGGCGCGCTTCTCGGGCACCTACATCGAGACCGTGCGCGGGCTGCTGCCCAACACGCCCATCACGCTGGAGGGCGACTTCTCCATGCAGCAGCTCGTCGCCGACGGGTCGCCGCTGAAGGTGCAGGTGCCGCTGGTGCCGGCGACGCTCATGGCCTACCCCGAGAACGAGCTGCAGACCTTCACCGACGCCGAGGGGAATCTCGACGCGGCCGCGCTGGCGGGGGTCGCGACGGCCTGTGCAGGCGCGAACTACGCCCACGAGAAGGCGTCGTTCGCGGACAAGGCGGCGTTCGACACCTACATCAAGGCGGCCCGGCGGGCGTCGGCTCCGGGGAGCGGCACGGACGGCACCAACGTCCTCGGCAAGACGGTGGTCTTCCCCGCCGCCGTCGCGTTCCGCAGCCACATCGAGGCCGCGCTCAAGGCGCTTGCCAACAGCGACGGCGTCAGCGCGCAGGACCAAGCGGACTACCTGAGCATCTACGACTACGTCTCCGATTGGATCGAGCCGTGCACCTCGGCGGACCAGTCGCCGTCGCCCTTCTGCCTGAACGAGGATCAGGCGCGCTGCGGGTTGGCGTTGCACCGCAAGGCGCTGCTCTCGGGCTGGGTCTCGCTGGAGAATCTGAAGTCCGGCGGGATCGCCCAGGACGGCGAGCTGCCGATCTTCTGCGCCGACGACATCCCGCTGCAGGGCTGCCCCGCGGCCGCGTTCACCGGCGAGTTCAGCGACCACCGGGGCCTCTTCACCCTGCAGGAGCACAACCGCTTCTGGAGCTTGCTGGCCCAGGCGTGGAAGTTCGACGGCGACCGCGCGCGCACCGACGCCTTCCTGACCCTCTTCCGCAACGAGGTGAACCCGTTCGTGGCCGGGACCGCGCGCTCGTACAAGGCCGAGCAGCTTCGCCTCGGGGTGTGCCGCTACGACCAGGCGGTGGACCTCATGGCCAGCACGGCGTCGGCGGTGGTGCTGGGGCAGTGGCCGGCGTCGTCGTTCACCGGCGGCGGTCGCGACTGGCTGACCATCATGTACGCCGTGGCGCGCGACCGCATGGACATCCTCGCGGAGCTCATCGACCTGCGGCGGCGGGTGTTCTTGGCGACCGACGCCGCGGACTTCCGGTTCGCGCAGCACCTGATGCAGCACGAGTACCTGCTGCAGGTCTACCTGATGGCGCTGCAGTCGAGGTGGCAGGGCGAGAAGTTCGTCTACACGGGGTCGGCGGCGGAGGCGCTGGAGGTGGGACAGCAGATGCTGGCGCAGCTCAACCCGGCGCGGACGGTGGTCGGGACGGTGCCTGAGCGGGTGTTCTTCGAGAACTCCGACCCGTCGCGGTCGAACTGGGAGCACTACCGCGAGCGCATCGCCGGGCCGGGCGGGTTGCTGGAGGAGGCTCAGGACCAGGTCGCCGACGCCGTGTCCAACCTGCGCGGCGCGCTGGTGGACCTGGACACCTTCGAGACGAACCTCTTCACCAGCGGCCAGTACCTCGAGGAGCGGCTGGACGGGCTGTGCGGCAGCGCCGACCTGCTGAGCTACACCAAGTTCAAAGGCCAGGCCCCGGCCGGCGCTGGGACGCCCTGCTCGCCGGCGTGCGCCGCCGGGTATGTCTGCCACCGCGGCGGCTGCCTCACCGAGCAGGCCTACTTCGACATGGTCGGCCCCGCGGACTACTGCCAGGCGGTCCTCATGGAGCACTGGGACGACACGGCCCAGTGGAGCAGCGCCTTCAACGAGGGGCAGCCGCAGCAAGGCGGGGCGTTGGGTGGCACCGCGCCGGTCACCGCCGGCATCAGCTGCCCGAGCATCAGCGCGCAGCTCATCGATCTCGGCAACCCGTGCCAGGACGTGGTCACGTCGTTCAAGACGGCGGCGGCGGCCATCAACGTGCCGAACCCCCAGAACGGCCCGACGGCGAAGACCTGGACCCCGCCGACCTGCAACCTCGAGCACACGAAGATCGTCATCAACGGCCAGATGCGGCCCTGCGCGGGCGGCGAGATCGGCGCGCTGCTGCAGGAGAAGGCGCTCGTGGACCTCAACCGCAAGCACACGCTGCGCCAGCTCGCCAGCATCGTCTCGCGCCTCGAGGCCTTCGCGTCGTGGCACAAGCTGATGAGCAAGAACACGGACTTCATCCAGGCGCTGGAGTACACGTTCGCGGCGGCCTCCCAGGTCAAGGACCTCGTCCTGGCGCTGAGCAAGCTCTTCGAGAAGACCACGCAGCGCCTCGCCGGCGCGCCCGACTGTCTCTTGGTGGCGGGCCTGGCCGTCGGGACCGACTGTCCGCAGAGCGCGATCTCGGTCGTGCTCTCGACGACGACCCAGGCCATCAGCGACGGGGCGCAGCTCGCGATCAATCAGGCGTTCAGCATCGTCGAGCAGCTCAAGAACATCGGCGTCGGCGAGCTGGAGCAGCAGAAGGGCGCGGCCGAGCGGCTCAAGGACTTCAACGAGATCGCCCACGAGCTGGACGGCGTGGTCGACGCATACCAGCTGTGGACTCAGGAGTCCTTCAACCTGGGGCTGCAGATCGCCGACCTCCGCCAGCAGGCGCAGTCGGCGGCCGACCGGTACCGCGACGGCGTGTCCTTCACCGCGGGCGCCCTCGTGGGTCGCGAGACGGGGTTCGCGCTGCTGGGGAACCACCTGGTCGGCGAGGCCTCGAAGACCTTTCGCGACCTGGTCAACACGACCTACCGCATGGCCATGGCCTACAACCACCGCTTCAACCTGGCCCCGGACGTGGCGAAGTTGCTCGTGAATCGGGCGGTGAGCGTGACGACCCTCGACGAGGTCGCCGACTTCGTCGCGCTGCTGGACAGCACGGTTGAGGACTACTGCGGCGTCGAGGGCGTCGACTGCGACGCCAACAACAACAACGAGCTGCTGCGCTTCTCGCTGCGGGAGCAGGTGTTCCCGAACCTGCGCGCCAAGGTGGACCCCAGCTCGGGCGCCGTGCTCGTGTCGGTCGGCGAGCAGTTCCACAACCTCATCACCACGCCCCCCTACGTGCGGCGTCGGGTGCGCGGCCCCCTGGTGGTCGACCAGGTCGAGGTGCCCTTCGGCCTTCCGCTGACCCTGCTCGAGAATCAGCCAGGCGGCCCGACCTGGCTGCTGAACCCGCTGGACTGCAACCACCTGGTCGCCGCCCCCGATTTCGCGGCCGACGGCGTGCAGAACCTCGGCACGCTGGCGGTGCAGGTCGTCGGCAAGAACCTCGGCGCGAGCGCCGGCATCCAGTACCAGCTTCAGCGCGGCGGGACCGACTTCGTGCGCTCGTGTCACATCGAGGCGGTCCAGGCCGAGATCGGGACGCTGCCCGTCGAGACCTACCCGATTCGCCGCCACATCGTCGGCTACGCGCCCGAGAACGCGTTCAACGGGCTGTCGAGCGTTCCCTCCTTCGTCACGCGCTCGTCGATGCTGCAGGCCTGCGTCAATGAGGAGGAGGAGGACGTCGGCGACGGCGGCTGCTGGCGGTACTTCGCGCGCGACCGCAGCCTGGCGGCGCTGGACTGGAAGCTGATCATCCCGCTGAACGTGGATGGCGGAAACACGCAGTCGGCGTGGATCTCGGGCGAGGGGCTCACCGCGGCTGACAAGCCCGTTATCGAGGACATCATCATCTACTTCCGCTATCGCACGCGGCCGGTTCAGGAGCTGTGAGGCCGATGAGGAAGGGGGCAATCTGGGGGGCGGCGCTGGGCGCGTTGGCGGCGCTGAGCTTGGCGGCGGCGGCGTGCGGCGGCGAGTCGGGCGGCATCGACGACGACTTCTGCCACGGCGAGTCGGACGGGACGCGCTGCAACGACGGCAACCCGTGCACCGACGGCGACGTGTGCGGTCTGGGGATCTGCCGAGGCGAGGCGGTCGCGGACGGCGAGGTGTGTGACGACGCGAACGCGTGCACGGTGGCGGAGGGCTTCTGCGCGGCGGGCGTGTGCGCGGCGGCGGCGCGGGACTGCGCGTCCGACGTGGCGGCGTGCATCGCCGATGGGTGCCGCGACGTGGACTGCGACGACGGCAACGCGTGCACCGAGGACCGCGTCGGCGACACGGACTGCGAGCACACGCCGGTGAGCTGCGCGGACCCGGGCATCGCGTGTCACGAGGCGGTGTGCGACGCGGCGACGGGGCTGTGCGCGCTGGTGAACCAGGAGAACGGGACGGAGTGCGATGACGCGGATCCCTGCACCGAGGGCGACGTGTGCGCTGCAGGGTCATGCGGCGGAAAGGCGAAGGACTGCTCGTCTGGGCCGTGTGATGCGGGCTTGTGCGATGCGGCAACCGGGGTGTGCTCCAGCGCGCCGGCGGCCAACGGGACGGCCTGCAACGACGGCAACCCCTGCAGCGCGGGGGCGGTGTGCACCAGCGGCTTGTGCGGTGGCGGGGCGCTGGTGCCGACGGGCTCGCCGTGTGACGACGGCGACGCGTGCACCAAGGGCGACGCCTGCGAAGTGGGCTTGTGCATCGGCTCGGCGGTCGACTGCTCGGGGCTGACCGGCGCGTGCGTCGTCGGCGTGTGCGACCCGGCGAGCGGGTGCAAGACCGAGCCGGTCAAGGACGGCTTGGCGTGTACTGACGGCGACGCCTGCACCGGCGGCGACGCGTGCAAGGCGGGCGTCTGCGTCGGGCCCATCGAGGCGTGTCCGTGCGCGGGCCTCGCGGACGGGGTGGCCTGCGACGACAACAACCCCTGCACCAAGGGCGAGACCTGCAAGGCGCAGCAGTGCGTCGGCACCGCGCTGGATTGCAGCTCGCTGGACACGGCGTGCGCCGCTGGGGCGTGCGACACGGCGACCGGAGCCTGCGTTGCGCTGCCGCGGCCCTTCGGGACGCCGTGCAACGACGGGAAGAAGTGCACCGACGACGACTTCTGCTCGGACGGGGCCTGCATCGGGTCGCTGAAGGTGTGCCCGACCCCCGACAACCCGTGCCAGGCCAGCGTCTGCGCCGAGGCCAGCGGGACCTGCAAGGAGGTCGCGCGACCCAACGGGACGCCGTGCAACGACGGGGACGGCTGCACGGGCGCGGACCAGTGCAAGGCCGGGGCGTGCCAGGGGCCGATCCAGGCGTGCACCCAGGAGTGCAAGACCAAGGGCCTCGGCGCGGCGTGCGACGACGGCAACGCGTGCACGGGGGCTGGGACCTGCAGCGCGACCCAGGGCGGCGCCATCGCGTGCGTCGGCAAGCCGACGGTCGAGTGCGCGGCCACGTCGCCGTGCAAGCTGGGGTACTGCAAGTACGAGACGGGCAGCTGCGCGCAGGTGGCGAACGTGGACGGGCTGCCCTGCGATGACGGCAGCGGGTGCACGCTGCAGGACGCGTGCGCGGCGGGGACCTGTGCGGGCGTGGCCAAGCCCCTCTGCGGCGTGTCGGCGGGGCTCTGCGAGTCGGACGCTGCCAACGACGAGGCGCGGAACGCCCAGCCGCTGTCGCAGACCGTGCCCTTCAAGACCGCGGTGGTCGGGTGGATAAGCCAGCCCTCGGACGTGGATTGGTACCGGTTCACGGCGCCGAAGGGGACGGTGCTCAGCGTGCAGACCGGGCCGGTGTGCGGCGCGGCGGTGGACACGACGCTGACGCTGCTGCGCGCGACGTCGGTGGTGCTGGGTGAGGCCGAGCTCGAGCTGGTCGCTTTCGACGACGACGGCGCAGGCGGCGGCTGGTCGAAGGTGCAGACCAAGGCGCTCGCGGAGGGGGAGTACTACCTCCACGTGACCGGGGCCGGGCCGAAGGCGCTGGGTTCCTACGCGCTGACCATCGACGCGACCAACCCGCCGGAGTGCGTCATCACGGCCGATTGCGGCTGCCCCCTGCTGAAATGCAAGGCGGGCGCGTGCGTGCCGACCATCGCGAGCGAGCTCGAGCCCAACGACGAGGGGCCGCTCGAGGGCGGGCCCATCCTGGGTATGGGCGGCCAGCTCGCGGGAGACTTCGCGTCGCCTGCGGACGGCGACTGGTACTGGGTGCTGCTGGTCCAGGACACGGTGGTCGACATCGCCGCGCACGCGTTCTGCGACGGCGGCGCGGTCAAACCGCGGCTTCAGCTCTACAGCCCGGGCCAGGGCGGGCAACCGTCCCTGGTGGCGGAGACGCTTGGCGGAGCCGGCCCCGAGGCGGCGCGCATCCAGGACTTCGTGCCGCCGGTCTCGGGCGCCTACGGGCTGCTCGTGCGAGACCAGGAGGGCATCCTCGCGCCCTACCGCGTGACCCTGGGCCCCAGCGCGCTCGCCTGCGACTCGGCCAGCGCGCCCACCTGCCTGTGCGCGGACCACGTCTGCACCGGCTTCATGTGCGAGTCGCCCGCGTTCGCGGAGGAGCCCATCTCGCCGGCCCAGCCCGCCAAGCTGCCGGCCTCGGTCAAGGCGCACGGCCTCTTGGCGCCGGCGCACGACGTGGACAGCTGGGAGGTCGCGCTCGACGCCGGCACCTGGGACGTCGTGACCTCGCCCTGGTGCGGGTCCGACGTGGACACGGACCTGTCGGTCTTCGGGCCGGGCCAGGTCCTGCTCGGCTCCGACAAGGACAGCGGCGTCGGCTACTTCGCCGCGTTGAAAGGGCTCGTGTTGGCGACCCCCACCACCATCCGCATCGACGTACAGGCTCACGGCAACGGCGAGGGCCACTTTGGGCTCGAAGTCGTGCCCGGTACCGAATGCACCGGCGACGGCTGCTGCGACCCCGGCGTCGAGAACTGCGCTTGCGTGCCGGCGTGCGCGGGCAAGGCCTGCGGGCCAGACGGGTGCGGCGGGACCTGCGGGACCTGCGCCTCGGGGACCCTGTGCTTGAAGGGCAGCTGCACCAAAGACCCCTGCACGCCCAGCCCCTGCACCGAGCACGGCGCCTGCGGCGGCCTCGGCGCCTGCCTGTGCGATCTCGGCTACACCGGCCAGACCTGCGGCGCCTGCGCCCCCGGGTACGTGAACTACCCCCAGTGCACGCCCGACCTGTGCCACCAGAACACCTGCAGCGGCATCGGCACCTGCGACAAGAGCACCGGGAACTGCTTCTGCCCCGACGGCCTCGCGGGCGCTTCCTGTCAGTTCTGCGCCAAGCCCGGCGTGCTGTGGCCCGGCTGCACCCAGCTCATCAACCCGCCCGACCCGCTCTGCGAGGGCGTCACGTGCAGCGGGTTCGGGACCTGCGGCGCCGGCGGCGTCTGCGCCTGCCTGCCAGGATTCACCGGGCCCGCGTGCGCGCAGTGCTCGACCCCGGGCGACCTGTGGCCGGACTGCGCCCCCTGCGTGGCGGACGCGGACTGCGACGACGGCAACCCATGCACGACGGCCGTCTGCGGTCCCGACGCTACCTGCGCGACCGCGGCCCTCGCCAACGGCGCGCCGTGTGACGACGGCGTCGCGACCTGCCAGTCCGGCGCGTGCGTCGGCTGCAAGACGGCCCAGGACTGTAACGATCAGAATGGGTGCACCGCGGACACCTGCGACGTGGCCAGCGGTCGCTGCAGCCATGACGCGTGCGACGTCGGCGAGGCCTCGTGGAACGCGCTCACGACCGTGCCCTCCGTGGCGACCGCCGCGGCGCCCTACACCTTCCAGATCCCCGGCTGGTCCCAGCCCGTGCGCTTCCACCGCACCGGCAACCTCGGCCTGATTCAGAGCTACACGCCCCCCGCGTCGGACCTCGGCTCGGTGCCCTCGGACCTGGTCAGCGGCTTCGAGCTCGCTTGGGACGGCGCCATCTCCTACGTCGACGTGCTCAGCGACGGTCAGCCCATCGGCGGCAGCGTCACCTTCGAGTTCGGCGTGGCCGCCGCCAGCCGCGGGCCCTCGTGGCACTTCTTGCTGGGCATCGGCGGCACCGGCGGGGCGCCCGGCGAGGGCCCGACCACCATCGTCTGCGACCGTCCGATGGCGCTGGTCGCCACGATCGACGCCTTCGCCAGCCAGGACTTCGCGGCCTTCGAGCCACCCTCGACGCTGTTCGGCAGCACCGGGACCGTCGACGGCCTGTCGGTCTTCTCGCTGCCCTCCAACACCGTGAGCGTGACCTGCACCCTCAGCGGCGGCGGCGAGCTCCCCGACCCGCACGGCTACTTCGTCGGCATGGTGAACCTCGCCGCCGCGGCCTGCTCGGGCAGCGGCGCCGCGGCGACCTGCGCGACGAACACCTGCGGAGACGGCAACAAGTCGGCCACCGAGGGCTGCGACGACGGCGACAAGAGCGGCAGCGACGGGTGCTCGGCGGCCTGCCAGGTCGAGTCCGGCTACGCCTGCACGACCCCGGGCGTGCTCTCGGTGTGCGCGTGTGCGCCGCAATGTACGAACGCCCAAGGCGCGCCGAAGCAATGCGGAAGTGACGGATGCGGCGGGACCTGCGGTGAGTGCGCCGAGGGTTCGCAGTGCAGCGCGTCCGGCCTCTGCGAGTGTGTCCCCTCCTGCGCCGGCAAGAGCTGCGGCGACGACGGCTGCGGGGGCTCCTGCGGCGCGTGCTCCGCAGGATCGGTGTGCGACGGCGGCCACCAGTGCACCTTCGCGCCGTGCTGCGCGGGGACCGACTGCTGCGCGGCCGGCGAGACCGTCGGCTGCTCAAACCCCGACATCCAGGACTGCGTCTGCGCCGTCGACCCCTTCTGCTGCGACGTCCAGTGGGACGGGGTCTGCGCCGACGGTGCCATCGCGGGCTGCGGCCAAGGCTGCCAGGTCTGTACCCCGAGCTGCGCCGGCAAGTCCTGCGGCCCCGACGGCTGCGGCGGCTCCTGCGGCGTCTGCGCAGCACCCGCGGCCTGCAACGGCACCGGGGCCTGCGCCTGCACCCCCCAATGCGCCGGCAAGTCCTGCGGCCCCGACGGCTGCGGCGGCACCTGCGGCACCTGCGCAGCACCCGCGGCCTGCAACGGCTCCGGCGCCTGCGTCTGCACCCCCAATGCGCCGGAAAATCCTGCGGCCCCGACGGCTGCGGCGGCACCTGCGGGACCTGCTCAGCACCCACCACCTGCGACGGCTCCGGCGCCTGCGTGTGCACGCCCCAATGCACCGCCAAAGCCTGCGGCCCCGACGGCTGCGGCGGCTCCTGCGGCGACTGCGGCGAGACCGCGACCTGCGACGGCTCCGGCGCCTGCGTCTGCGTCCCCGACTGCCTCGGCGCGTCCTGCGGCCCCGACGGCTGCGGCGGCTCCTGCGGCACCTGCGACAGCGGCGACACCTGCGACGCGGCGGCCCAGTGCGTCTTCGCGCCCTGCTGTGCCGGCACGAACTGCTGCGAGCCCGCCCCCGAAGGCATCACCGGCTGCGACGACCCCACCTTCGTCGACTGCGTCTGCACCCTGGACGCCTTCTGCTGCAACGTCTCCTGGGACCCGGTCTGCGTCGGGTTGGCCATCGACTCCTGCGGCGACGCCTGCATCTGCGCCCCGGACTGCGCGGGCAAAGGCTGCGGCCCCGACGGCTGCGGCGGCTCCTGCGGAGACTGCGACGACGCCAACGGCTGCACCACCGACTCCTGCGACGCCGCGACCGGCCAGTGCTCCTACGACGCCTGCGACGCGGGCGAGGCCGCGTGGAACCTCCTCGCCGACCTCCCCGCCTCCGCCAGCCTCGCCGACCCCTACACCTTCCAGCTCGCCGGCTTCGCCCCGCCGGTCAGCTTCCACCGCACCGGCAACAGCAGCCTCATCCAGAGCTACACCCCGCCCGCCACCTTCGACGGCTCCTTCGCGTCCGCCCTGGGCGGCGGGGCCCAGTTCAACTGGTCCGGCGAGCTGCCCTACATCGACGTCCTCAGCGACGGCGGCTTCCTCACCGGCGCCGTCACCTTCGACTTCAGCGCGCCTGCGACCGCCCGCGGCCCCGCGTGGCACTACATCTTCGGCGTCGGCGGCACCGGCGGCGTCCCCGGCGAGGGCCCGACCACCATCACCTGCGACCAACCGCTGCAGCCCCTGGGCCAGTTCGACGCCTTCGGCTCGGCGAGCTACGCGAGCTTCCAGCCGCCGTCGACACTCATCGGCTCGTCGAACGCCGTCGACGGCCTCAGCTTCTTCCTGCTGCCGGCGGGCGCCGTCTCGGTGACGTGCACCATCGACAACGGCGGGAGCGTCATCGACCCCCACGGCTACCTCGTGGGCATGGTCGACCTCGCGATCTCGAGCTGCGAGGGCTCGGGCCCCACGGCGGGCTGCGTCGGCAACACCTGCGGCGACGGGATCAAGGCGGGGACCGAGGCGTGCGACGACGGGGACGACGCTCCGAACGACGGCTGCTCAGCGCAGTGCGGCGTCGAGGCAGGCTACGCGTGCGCGACGCCGGTGGTCACGACCCAGTGCGTGGCCTGCGGGGAGGCGGGGCAGCCCTGTTGCCCAGGCGGCGCCTGTGCGAACGTCGGCTTGACCTGTGAAGTGACGGGCCTCTGCGAGTAGATCTCGGGCGGGCGCTTCCGAGACCACCTGCGGAGCGGCCCGCGACCGGGCGAGCGCCCGAGACGCGCCGAGCGCGATGGAGCTGAGACGTGGGCGATGGAGCGGATTCGATGAGCACGCAGTTGGCGCGTTGGGCGACGGTGGCGCTGTTGGTGCCCGTGGCGTGGTACGCGACCACGGAGATCATGGAGGCCCGCCAGCGCAGCAGCGTGGCGCAGCAGCACCTCGAGGGGGCGCGTGCGGCGATCGCGGCGGGCGACTACCGGCGGGCCGAGGTCGCGGTCGGGACCGCGCTGCAGTTGCTCCCGGCGGACGTCGAGCTCCAGCGCGAGTCGATGCGCGTCGCCGTGGCGTTGGCGGCCGACGACATCCAGCGCGCGACTGGAGCCCAGGCCGGCCAGCTTCGTTACGCCCTGGACGTGCTGGACGCGCCCGACGACCCGCTGCACCTCGTCGCGCGAGGCCATCTGGCCCTCGGCGAGGGCGACGCGGGCGGCGCGCTGAAGCTCTACCAGCAGGCGGCGGCGGTCGCGGCGGGTTCCTCGCGGCCCCATCTGGCTGCGGCGCGCCTCCACGCCCGCGAGGGCCGCTTGTTGCAGGCGGTAGCCGAGTTCGAAGCCGCGGCAAAGGCCGAGCCGACGCAGCTTCAGGCCCTCGGCCCGCTCAGCACGCTGTACCTTGAGCTCAAGCGCCCCGCCGACGCCCTGGCCGTGGCCGAACGCGCGCTGGCGGTCCGCGACACGGCCGAGCTGCGCGGGCGCGCGGCCGAGTGCCTCTTGGCCCTGGACCGCGCGCCCGAGGCCATCATCCACCTCCAGACGGCGACCACCGCGCACCCGGCCGACGCCGAGAGCTGGGCCCAGCTCGGCCGCGCCCACTTCCTCGCGGAGCAGCCGAACGAGGCCGAGGGCGCGCTGCTGAGGGCCTTCGAGCTGGACCCCACCCCGGCCTACCGCATGGCCCTGGGCTCCTTCTACCAAGCGCGCACCAGGTTCGCCGAGGCCGTGCCGGTCTTCGCGGGCCTGCTAAAGACCGACCCCGCCCACGTCGGCGCCCTCGCCGGCCTGGCCCAGTCCCTGGAGGGCCTCGGCCAGCCCGCCGAAGCCGGCCGCGTCTGGGAACGCTTCATCACCCAAGCCGCGACCGACCCCGCCCTGCGAGAGCAGGTCGAGCAGGCCACCGCCAGACTCTCCGCCCTCCGCAAACAAGACGCGCCCCCCGCACCCCCCGCACCCGCCGCGCCCTAAGAAGGCCGCGTCCCGCGGGCGCTTGAGAGCCAGTTCATTCAAGTACGCGGTCAGAGCGTCCTGCGAGGTATCGGATACCCATCAGTGGAAGAAGCGGCGACGGACGCCTGGACTCCGGCGTCGACTTTGCGGCGGCGGGCAGGACCCGCCTGCACGACCTCGCGGACTTCGCCTCGCGCGAGCTTGCTCTGTACGGCAGCGTGCCGTACGTTCTGACTGACGACGGAGGCGACCATGAGCACCGGCAAGACCACCTCGAAGTCCGAGCGGCTCGAAGCCCGCATCTCGAGTGAGCTGAAGGCGATCCTCTCGCGTGCGGCCTCACTCCGGGGCCGCAGCCTCACGGACTTCGTCTTGGCGTCAGCGTCCGAGGCGGCTCATCGTGTGATCCGCGAAAGCGAGATTCTGGAGCTATCTGAGCGAGACCAGCTCGCGTTCGCCGAGGCGCTCGTCAACCCGCCTGCTCCCTCTCCGGCGCTGCGGGACGCGGTCCGCCGCTATCAGGCTGACCCCAGCTGATGCCGGAGGCGCTGCACCAGCGCTACCGAGTCGTCCCGCTGGCGCTCGGCCATGATCGGAAAGCGTTCACCTGCGGGGTAGAGCCCCTCGACCGCTACCTGAAGCAGCAAGCGACTCAGGACGCCCGGCGCAACATCGCGACCGTCTTCGTGGCGGAGGAGACCGCGACCGGCCTCGTCCACGGCTTCTACACGCTCTCGATGGCGTCCGTGCTGCTCGACAAGCTCCCGGACGGCCTGGCGAAGAAGATGCCCCGCTATCCAACTGTGCCCGCAGTCCGCCTGGGTCGCCTCGCAGTCCACCTCCACGCCCGGGGCTCGGGGCTCGGCGCCCACCTCCTCACCGACGCGATGGCGCGGTCACTAGACAGCGAGGTCGCCTGGGCCGCGTTCCTCGCGGACGCCAAGGACGAGACGGCGCGGTCCTTCTACGGCAAGTTCGGGTTCCATTCGTTGGCGGACGACCCGAACCACCTCTACGTCATGCGGGCGACCATCGCGCCGCTCTTCGGTCGTGACTGAACTGGGCAGCCATGCGGAGCCGTGCCCAAACTGGGCCCGCGGCGAACCCAACGAGTGCCCCCACGCCGAGAAGTGCGGCGTGAGTTTCCCGGGCGAGGACTGCGTGCAGTTCAGCCCGCCGAGTGCTGGGCTGCCACCGGACTGGAACGACGAGCCGTGTGCCTGCCCTTACCCGTATGTTTGCAGGCAGAAGTGAGCATCCTGGGCGCGCGGCGCTATTTGCAGACCGCGCCCTGGCAGGTCAGGCCGTCTCCGCATGGGCTGCCGTCGGGCAGCGGCGGCGCGGTGCAGCCCGCGTCGGGGTCGCACCAGTTGATGGTGCACGGGTTGTTGTCCTCGCAGTCCTGCCAGGTCTTGTCAGCGCAAACCCCAAGCCGCATCCCGCAGGTGCGGCCCCAGAAGTCGGTGCGGAGGATCCAGTTTTCGACCTTGGATCCCGTGTCCAGCCCGAACTGCCCGACAGCCGTTATGTGCCCGTCACTCGAAGGCTCTGCGTCCGTCAAGATGTCAATATCCGGGCCGCCGAACAGGCGCATCCACTCAAAGTTGCCACTCCGGTCGGCTTTGAGAAGGAAGCTGTCGGTGTACCAGTTTTCCCCATCTGTGACGCTCAACGGTTGGAACTGGGTACCTGTGTATCTAGTGAGATGGCCCGCGGCAACGAGACCTCCGTCGATCGTTGCAGCAACATTGGTCACGGTGAAATACTCCCCTGAGCGTGCGTCGATCTTGCTCTCTCGAATCGACTCGCCCTGAGCGTCTACAAGCCATAACGACAACGAGTAGCTCGGCCAGGGCCCGAATGTCCGGTACTCTGTGCCCGCGAACACAAAGCGGTCGTCTTGAATTCGAGCGACGCGCCCCATCTCCGAGGTGTGGTCGGCCTTCCCAAGCCGTCGCTGCCACAGGAGCGAGCCGTCCCCCGAAACACGTGCCGCGGCGGCGACGAAAGTGTCTTTGGCGACGCCAGTGCTCGGATTCAACTGGCTCTCGCCGGTCATGTACGCAGCGACTACGTCGCCACCGCCTGCCCCTGCAAGCCTAAAGCCGGTTTTGAGCAGCGGCCGAGCTCCAAGAAGGTCCGCAGTCCAGATGTCTGTCCCGTCTTGGTCGAATCGCCGAACCGTCGCCAACTGCGAACCCGTTGGGGTGTATGCCCCGGAACTAATTACAACTAGCCCACCGTCGGTCGTCGGCAGCACATCGGACGAAACCCAGCCGATATCGAGCAATCTCTCCCAAAGCAACGCCCCTCCCGGCTGATAGCGCGCAATCCAGCTCCAATCATATGGCGACTGGCTGAGCCCTACCATCCACCCTGCAACGAACAAGTCGCCGGAGGGACTCGACCGAACCCGACGCGCTGCGCCATCGCCGCCCGCTAAAGTTGCAGGCGCATCCCAGATGGGGGTGAGGTCTGGGCCGTAAGCGCGCAGATGAGCAAGAAGCTCCACGGTGACTAAGTTGCCATCCTCGGTAGGCGCGGCCCAGTACGGGCATTTGTCGTACTTGCCGCCACTCTGCCAGTGCAAGTAAGCGCGGGTACCGTCGCAGGCCCGACAGCCTCGCGGTGAATACGCGGCGGTCCACTGCCAGCCCGGGTTCAGTGGGGGCAAGAGCGGCGTGCCCTCGTTCACCCACCCGTCATCCGGTTCAACATACTCGGCCGCCACGCCGCCCCGACATTGCCCTCCGACGCAAGCGTCGAGCGCGGTACAATCTAGTCCGTCGTCGCATCGCTCACCGTCGTCGACGGGCCGGAGGCTGCATGTGCAGCTCTTCACGTCCCAACTCCTTCGCATGCAGTCCGGGAGTTCCGGGAACTTTGTCTCGCACAAGTTTGGGCACACCGTGATGGCATCCAGCCTCGGATCTGCGTCTTCCGGGCCGGTTGCGGCGTCAATTATGACGACACCCGCGTCAGCTGGAAGCTCAGCCGTTGAATCGTTCGTCGGCAGTTCCCCAGAACAGGCGGACGCCAATAACAGGCACAAGCTCGACATCGCCTGACCGATTCTCCGGCCTTCGATTGTCGAAGGTTGCACTCGTAAACAAGGGCTGCGACCCCACATGATGTGTACCCCCTGCGTGGTTCTGCTGTCGCCACTTCGCGCAACGACAGCACCGGTATCCCGCGACTACTCGGAGGACAAACCTAGGGCACACATGTGAGCAGCGGGACGCCGACAACTCCGCCCCAGAACAGGAAGAGTCCGCAGAATCCCCCGCCATTGGAACTGGCCGTCGCGGTTCTCGGACCTCGACCCATGACCGGGTTGACGCCCCAGCCCGTGAGGAGGGGGTTGCTCGCGATCGAGACCGTTCCATCGATCAGTGGCGGGACGGGGGTGCTTCCAATCTGGGTGATGACCGGAAGGGCAATGCCGGCGAGCACGTCGTTGAACTTGGCGTAGACCTCCGTGATGACGATGGTGAGGGCCGGCATGGTGACCGTCGTCATGGCGTCGTTGTTGTGGAGGTGGAGAGTCGTGCCGATGGCGGCGAGTGCTGGGAAGCCTACCGTGCCGGCTCCGCCAATGTCGGGGAGGGAGGAATTTCCGAAGACGTAGAGCCGCAGGCCGAGGGCCGCGAGTGCTGGGAAGCCGAGGGTGACGAGCGCGAGGTTGCTGCGGATTTCGAGGTCTCGCAGCGCGGCGATGGCCGGGAAGGTCGCGGTGGGGAGGATGTCGTTTCCGCGGAGGGTGAGGTCTCTGCCGATGGCCGCGACGCTGGAGATGCCGGTGATGTTGATCAGGCTGTCGTTGTTGTCGATGACTAGGTCGGTGCCGATGGTCGTGACGGCCGCGAAGGCGCCGAGGTTGGCCAGAGACCCATTGGTGGAGATGACGAGGCTGGTGGGGACGGCCGCGAGCGCAGGCATGGCGACAATGCCTGCGGCCGTCAGGTTGGGCTCAGCCGACAGGGTGAAGCCGGAGCGGAGGACGGCCAGGCCGCTGAGATCGAGGGTTGTCAGCTTGTTCGCGTTGATGAGGACGCCCTGGGGGGCGGGGATGGGCGGCGTCGGGCCGACCATGGTGAGGGTCGGGACGCTGAAGGTGGTCATCGCCTTGTTGCCGGTGACGCTGAGCGTGCCCCAGACCCAGTCGAGTATCGGGAACTCGCCTGCGATGAGGTCCAGGGCCGCGTTGCTGGCGATGGTCAGGCCCTGCTCGACGGTCGTGAGCAGCGGGAAGCCGGCGAGGTTTGGCAGTGCGGCGTTGAAGCTGAACTCAAGGCGGCCGCGGACGGTGTCCAGGGACGGGAAGAGGGCGAAGGCCAGAGTCGGGTTGGACTTGAAGACGATGTCGGCCGTGCCGGGGACCGGGGGGATCGCGGCGCTCGGCTCGCCGGTCGCGACGAGGACATCGGCGCTTGTGGATAGCAAGGCTGAGTTCGACTGTACCCAGAAGTCGTCGCCGAGGGTCGTGAGCACGTCGGCGGAGAAGTTCACGATGTCCGTGCTGATCAGGCTGACCGAGCCTCGCACGCACTCGAGGACATCGAGGTCGACGTTCGCGGGGTAGGCATAGCTGGAGTTCATCAGCAGCGAGCCCTGGACACCGCAGACCTGCTCGCAGGCTGGATTAACGCCGTCTAGGTTGCCCAGCGGTACGCATCCCGTACCGCACCCGACCCAGCCCACCCCGCCCAGCGGAACGCACGCCGCAGCGGGGTCGACCTTGACGGAGCCGGTGACTCCGGAGCTACCGATCCCGGCAGAGCCTAAGACCACCTTACCGGCGCAAGGTACTGTGCAGTCGACCGCCGCCGACGCCTCAGCCGAGGAGGCCGCGATCACCGCGACGACCAGGATTTGTAGAGAGAGAGAGAGAGAGAGAACATCTGGTGACCAGAACGCATGACGAGGCCCCCTCAAGGTAAGGAATTGGCCCAAAATAAACTCGACATCTTCGCGGCGGATCCATCCCCATCAACGCGTCCTCGAAACCTCGGAGTATCCAGATACACCTTCGGGTTTCGCGAACGCGTTGATGGGGCGCCTCCTTGCGTAGTTGCCGCATTTATTCTGGGCCAGTTCCTAAGTTTGTCGAGCAGCACACCGAAGCGGGGTTTCCAACCCCAACATCGCGAGGTCTACCCCGGCTTGGGGTGGGATTGCACGGGAGAATCGACCGGCGCACTGAAACCGCTGTCGATTTCTCGAGGCGGGTCGTGGCCGTCGGTCGAATCGACGCGGGGCCTACTCCAGGCGCTGCCCGAGGACGCCAGCAGGCGGTGGCGGCGTCTTGGACCCACCTCACCCGACGGGATGCGAGGCCCAGAGTCGCTGGCGGGGGGGCGGATACCCCTCAAGTACGTGGTCAGGGCGTACTTGGAGGGTATCGGATACCCCTCAAGTACGTGGTCAGGGCGTCCTTGAGGGGGGTCGCACCCCCCTCAAGGACGTGGTCAGGGCGTCCCGGGGGGTATCGGACCCCCATCGGTGGAGGAAATGGCGACGGACGGCGGGACTCCGGCGGCGACTTTGCGGCGGCGGGCCAGGGCCAGCGCGGCTAGCAGGAGGGCGAGCGAGGGGAGGGTGTTGGAGGCGGGGGTGGCGCCGCAGCCGGAGGACTGCTTGCCGCTTGCGGGGGTGACGTCGAAGGGGGTGGCGTCGGCGTCGCTGTTGATTGCGACGTCTGGGGTGGGCTCCGTGCTGGCGTCGGGGCCGGCGTCTGGCGTGGGGTCGGGGCCGGGCGCTGCTGGGTCTGCGGCTGCCGCGCAGGCGACGGGGTCGCAGGCGGGGGGCGCGAGTTTGACGGAGTCGAGGCCGCTCGCGAACGCGCACTCTTGGACCGTGGCGACGTCGACGCCGGTGGTGAGGTCGCGCAGGGTCGCGTCGAGGCAGAAGAAGCCGTTGGGGAAGGGGCGCTCGAAGGGGGCTGGGCGGTAGCGGCTCTCGCGGGTCAGGGGGCTCTGGTCGGCGACCGGGTTTACCAGCTCGTGGTCATACGCCGTCGGACTTTTTAGCGCGTCGCGTTCGATGAAGAGCGCGTGGCCGAAGGCTTTGGCGGTGCTGAGGCCGGTGACCTCGACCTGGGTGGCAAATTCGACCGCCGGGGCCTCGCTCCAGGCGCAGCAGACGGTCGGCTCGTCGGCGCAGGCTGTGGCGTTTGGGTTGGCCGCGCACTGCGCGCCGGTCTGGTAGACCAGCGTGTCGGAGTACACGCGGGCCAGCGTCGCCTTGGCCGTTAGCGTGGGCGCGGGCGGCGGCTGGGCGGCGACGGTGAAGCTCAGGGTGGCCGTGAACTCCTGGAAGTAGCACTCGGCGTTGTCACTGGAGAGTGCCGGCACTCCGGCCGTGATGGTGACGTCGTAAGTGCCGGGCGCCAGGTCGGCGTCGGGGCGCCACCACAGCGTGCGCTCGAGGCGGCGGCTGGTCGCGCCGTAGTAGGCCGCGGCCGCCGGCCCGAGATCCAGGCCCGCGCCCAGCGTGCCGGCGACTTCGGTGGACGCGCTGTCTCGGACGACCACCTCCAGCTCGGGCGTCGTCGCGGGGTCGGGCGCGCCGCTGGTCCAGTGCTCCGACCAGACCGTCGGCAGCGGGATCGTCGGGCTCGCGCTCAGGCCGTCGAAACCGGTGCTGAACGCGGTCGATTTCGTCCACCAGTCGGCGCGGCACTTCGACTCCACGGTCTCGGCGCTGGCCGGCGCGGCGAAGAGGCTGGTGATGAGGCCGAGCGTCGCGGCGGCCAGTGCGAGTTGGCGGGTCATGTGCTGCTCCAGCGTGTTCGAGTTCTCGATGAGCCAGCGGCGGCCGCGCGGCCTACTCGCTGACCACGAAGCCGACCGGCGCGGTCTCGGCGCGGGTGGCCGTGTCGTAGTAGAGATACGCGGACGACGGCGGCGCCTGGACCGCCAGCGGGTAGCGCGCCTGCACGTCGAAGCTGAGGTCGACCACGGCCCCGGGCGCGATGGCCTCCAGATAGATGGTGACCTGCTGTCCGGGCAGCTCGTACTTCATGATATCGCCCGACTTCACCTGCGCCTCGAGGCGGTCGGTCAGCACCTGGAAGCCCGGCGGCACGCCAAGGTCGACCATCACCATCTTCAGCGCCGCGTCGGTGCGGTTGGTGACCCGCGCCGTGCACGTCGCGATGTCGGTGACGGCGAGCTGGGTCTTGTCCCAGGTGACCGCGATGTCGAGGATATTGCTGGCGACCGGCGGCATCGCCTCGCTGGGCATCCAGTAACTCGACACCAGCTGGGTCATCAGCCGCCCGGTGCCCTCGTAGCTGACCTCGACGTCCGCGCTGGAGGCCGCCCCGACGCTCGCGCCGAGGTCCAGCTGGTGGAAGACGTTGCGGTTCTCATCGCTGATGGTCAGGGTGTGCACGACCTTGCCGTCCACCTTCACAGTCGCCGTCCCCGCGCCCTCCTCGGCCTTATTCTGCAGCGAGCGCACCATCGCGCGCAGGGTCAGAATCGTCGCGTGGGTGGTGCCCCAATTGCCAAGGCTGTCTTTATTGCCGGCGAGCCAGCCCACCGCGCTCCCGACCAGCTCGAGGTGCGCGTCCGCCGCCATGAAGGCCTGCACCGCGAGTCCGGTGACCTCGATGGAGGTCGCGTTCACGCCGCTGGTCTCGGGCCCGTAGTAGTTGTACGACGAGCCCTCGTAAACCCAGTGCGCGCCGGAGTCATCGGTCACTGCAAGGTCCGCCAGCCGCTTCAGCAGCGCGGTGGTCCGGGCCGAGCTCGGCTCAGCCGCCGCGAACGCGTTCGCCATCATCGCCAGCGAGTACACGTCGGTGGTCACGTGGGCCGCATGCGGCGCCAGCCACGACAGCGCCTTCGTCACCGCGCCCGCCCCGTGCGGGCTCTCGGCCAGGGCCCACGCCACAAAGCCCGTCGTCTTCACGTCGTCATATTGCACCGTGGCAAACTCGCTGCCCTGGTCGGAGTGCCAGCTCCCGTCGGCCGCCTGCGCGCTCAGCAGCCAGTCCGCGGTGCGCTTGATGACCGCCGGGTCGACCTCGATGACCCGCGCCATGTCGCCGAACTCCAACACGCCCATCGCGCTCAAGATGACGTTCGCGGGCGAGGGGTCCCCGAACCACACGAAGCCGCCGCCGGTGACCTCAAAGGTCAGCAGCCGCTGGTAGCCCTGCTGCAGATAATCGACAGCTTTCAGCTCGATCTCCGGGCTGACCTGACCCGACGAGCGCAGGTAATCCACCACCAGCGTGTTCGGCCAGTTCGTCGCCGTCGTCTGCTCAAAACAGCCCGACGGCATCTGCAGCATCGAGTCCAGGCCCTCGACCGCCTGCGCCATCACGCCGGGGTAGATCTTCAGCATCAGGTCGCCGGAGCCCTCGATGATCCCGGCCGGGTAGCTCACCGGGTAGCTCTGCGTCCCCTCGAGCACGCCGGACACGCTCTCCCGCACCTCGGTGCCGTCCGGGACCACCCGGATCACCCGCTGCACCGCGTCGCTCATGGTCGTGCCGAGCGCGGTCACCGTCAGCGCGTGCCAGCCCACCTTCGTCACCCGCACCGGGAAGGCCACCGAGGTCACCTGCCCTGGTGCTATCTCCACCGTCGCCGTCGACGCGCCCGTGGTCTCGTACCAGTCGCCAGGAGACAGCGTCAGCGACACCGTCTGCGCCTCGTCCAGGTAGCTGAAGACCGACACCGGGAAGCTGACCTCGTCGCCGCGCGTCAGGCTCGCCGGGAAGTCGATGTCGACGAAGAACGGCTGAAACACCACGATGCCGCCAGCCTTGCTGCCCAGCGCGCCGGCCTTGCTGTTGCCCAGCGCCGAGACCCGCCACTGCGTAATCGAGTCGGCCATGGTCAGGCTGACGCTCGCCCGCCCGTCGGCCCCGGTGATGAGCGCCGGGTTGTTGTAGAGCGTCTCCGGGAAGTCCTTGCGCACCCGCGGGCCCTCGGCGCCGCCTTCGCCCTCGCTCGGGACGCCCGGGTTGGCCTCTGGAACCCCGCCCGGCCACGGCCCCCCCGCCGCGTCCGCGTTCGCCCAGTCGCCGCCGCCCGGAAAGGCGCCCCCGGTCCCGTCGGTCTTGATGGGCAGCTGCACCTGCCAGCCACCGCTCCAGTCGTCCCAAGTGCCAATCGCCTCATCCGGCCCCGCGGACACCATCGTCACCCGCGGCCCCTGCCACTCCCAGCTCACCGTCATCGCGTAGAGATTCCCCCACGCGTCATGGAAGATCGACTGCTCCGCAATCCGCGACTCGATGTTCCCCCCGTGAAGCTCGCCGTCATCGGCCAGCTTCTGAATCCGCGCCTTCGCCACCTCCATGTCGGCCTTGTGAAATGGCGCCGTCACGCTCGGGACCTCAGCCCGCACCTGCGCCCACGACGACACCAGCCCCAGCGACGCGCCCTCCTGCAGCGCCGCCAACGACGCCGCCGCCGTGACCTGCGCGACCTCGCTCTTCGGGTCCCCCGCCAGAATCGGCGCCAGCGGCCGCTCAAACCCCGCGACCTGGTACTGCGGCGTCTGCAGCGCCTCCTGCACCATGAAATAGCTCTCCAGAAGCCCCGGCTTGCTGTCCGACAGCGCGTACACCGCCTCGTCGACGATCTGCACGCCCAGCGCCGCCACCACCGGCGCGCCGCTCGCGTCCTTCACGTCGAAGGTCAGCGTCGCCTCCTCACCCGGCCGATAGCTCTCCGCCCCCGGCGTAATCGCGATCTCCAGCCCGCGCGCGTCGGCCACAAAGACCAGCTTCTTATCGCGCTCGATCGCCCCGTCAGCGCCCACCTGGTACGCCTCGATGAGCACATCGCCCAGCAACCCGTTGTCCAGGTCCAGCTGCGCGGTCGCCATCCCGTTCACCAGCGGCAGCGTCTGCGTCAGCATCGTCTGCCCGTCCTTGATGACGTCGAGGAACACGCGCCCGCCGACCCCCGTCGAGAACACCTGCACGCTCACGGTCTCGCCGACCCGGTAAAGCGCCCGGTCCGAGCGCACCAGCAGCCCGCCGGCCGAGCCCAGCCCTTGCCCCAGCACCAGCGTCTTCGTCGCCTTCACGCCGCCCGCGACCTGCGCCGTCGCCACCACGCTGACCTCGCCCTCCGGCATCACCGAGAAGCGCCCCAGCCCCGTGCCCAGCGCCTCAATCGTCACAGGCTCGCCCGCGACCGTCGCCTGCAGCGCCGCCTCAACCGGCCGGTTCAGCGGGTCCGTCGCGAACAGGTACACCGTGTTCTCAAGCCCCAGCACCAGCGCGCCACTCTCGGCGATCGCCACCATGTTGATGGGGCTGTCCGCGACCACCAGCGTCCGGTCCGCGCCCTCTTTGTGCCCGGCACCGTCGGTGACCTCGACCCGCAGCGCCGCCTGCCCGTTTCCGCCCTCGAGCGGCTGCCCGACCAGGTAGTTCGGCAGCTTCATCTCGAACGCGAACAGCCCGTCGGCGGTCGTCACGCCGGTCAGACTCGCGAACTGCTGAGCGTCCACGTCAAAGCTGGTCCCCACCACCGAAATCGCCCCGCCCGCGACTGGCTTCCCGAAGAAATACCGCGTGTCCACGACACCCTTGATGGTGTCCCCGACGAGGTAGAAGTCGCGGTCCGTCGACACGCTGACCCGAAAGCGCGGCAACACATAGCGCTCGACCTTCACGGTCCGCGTCGTGGTCGTCTCGCCCAAGATCGCCTTGAGCTGGTAGTTCCCCTCGTTGACCTGGCTGGCCAGCTTGAAGTCGGTCGCCGCCGAGCCAAAGTCGTTGGTGTCCGCATACTTGCGGAAGACCATATTCCCCTTGCCGTCATAGACCTCGAAGGTCAGCGGGCGCCCCGCCTCGGCCGCCAGGTCCGGCTGCCGCAGCGCCAGCGCGCGCAGGTGCATGGTCTGCCCGGGCTGGTAAATCGGCTTGTCCGTCGTGACCAGCACCCGGTGCGAGCGCTCGAGCTGGACGTCCGACTCCGCCAGCGCCAGGGCATACGCGCTGCCACCAGCCCCGACCGTGAAGACGTAGCTACCCTCTTCGGGCTGCGCCGGCACCGAGAGCACGGCCGTCCCGTCCTCGTCCGTCACCGCCTCGACCACAATGGGGTCGGCGGTCGCGCCAGCCTCCTCAGCGTCAGGAGCGGGCGCCAACATCAAGCTCACCGGCGTATTCGGCAGCCGCGCCCCAGTCAGCGGGTCCACCGCGAACACCCGGACCTGCGTCGAAGCACCCACAAGCAGCCGCCCCGGCAGCCGCGCCTGCACGTCCGCCTTGGGCAGCACGTAAAGCAGACTGCGATACCCGATCGCGTTCGGCCCGTTCACGTCGAGCTCCCAGCGAACCACAGCCCCGGCCTCATCAGCGCCCGCCGCCGGCAGCCCGGCCTTGGGCAAGCTGACCTCCAGCGTCGAGCTAGCAGCCTTCAGCGCAAAGGGGCTCGCGCCTTCGGAAAGGACCACGCCCGCGAGGTCTTCCACCCGAACCCGCGCCACACCGACGACAGAGTCCGCCACCAGCCGCCGCACCTCCATGCTCACGACCAGCGCGTCACCCGAGACGACGCCCCGCACGCTGGTCACGTCGACCTCGAGTGCCGAGCTCAGCACCTCCGTGTGCCCAGTGACCGGCCCAGGGCCGTCAAGTCGCCCGTCGCCAACGCCCCCACAAGCGGCCAGCAGCCCCGAGCCCACCAAACCAGCCGCCACCATCAGTGTTGTCGCCAGCCGCATGTCCAACCCTCCCGCATCGCAGTGTGCCTCGCAGTGGGAGCAAGAACCCGGCCAACGCGCCGAAAGCCCTATTTCCACAAGGGATCTCGGGCTGGCTTACCAGCAACCGCCACGCTGACTGTGCAAAAATTCACCACGGGTGAGCGACTCACCACACCGGTCTGTGGCGAAATGGCAGTCCGAGCCAAGCCAGCCCGAGATCGGCTGCTCCCCAGAGCCGCGCGCGATCGCGCAGACCGACGCCGTTGCTCAGTCCAGGGAGACGCAGGCGGCGAGGTGGGCTCGGAGGTCTTCGAAGCGGAAGGGTTTGGACATGTAGTCGTCCATGCCGGCTTCGAGGCAGGCTTCGCGGTCTTCGGCTTGGGCGCTCGCGGTCATCGCGATGATTCGGGGGCGGGTGTCGCCGGGCCAGCGCTCGTTGATGTGGCGGGCCGCGGTGAGGCCGTCCATGTTCGGCATCTGGACGTCCATCAAGATGACGTCGTAGCGCTTGCGCTCTAGGGCTGCCAGCGCCTCGAGGCCGTCGGCGGCGACGTCGGCGCGGTAGCCCAGGATCGCCATGATCTGCAGGGCGATGTCTTGGTTCAGGGGGTTGTCCTCGACCAGGAGGACGCGCAGGGGCGAGGTCGCGGCGGGGGTGGTGGGGCGCGGGTTGGCGGCGGGTTCGGAGGTCGGGCGAGCTGGCGATTTATCAGGTGCCGACTGGGAAATCGGAGGCGACTCGGGGGGCAGGTCGGCGTCCTCGGCGCGGTGGACCATGACGCGGGCGGTGAAGGTCGAGCCTTTGCCGACGACGCTCTCGAGGGTGAGGGTGCCGCCCATGGCCTCGCAGAGGCGGCGCGAGATGACGAGGCCCAGGCCCGTGCCGCCGAAGCGTCGCGTGGTCGAGGCGTCGCCTTGGGTGAAGGGCTCGAAGAGGCGGCGGGTCTGCTCGGGCGGGATGCCGATGCCGGTGTCGGCGACGGACAGGGACAGCTCGAAGCGGTCGTCGGGGAGGGCGCGGGTGAGCACGCGGACGCTGACGGTGCCGTGGTCGGTGAACTTCACGGCGTTGCTCAGCAGGTTGACCAGGACCTGGCGCAGGCGGCCGACGTCGCCGACCACTGCGGGGGGGACGTCGGCGGAGAACTCGGTGGTCAGCGCGACCTTCTTCTCGGCGGCGCTCAGGGCGAGCATCTCGACCGCGGATTGGACGCAGGTCGTGAGGTTGAAGGGGCGCGGCTCGAGATCGACGCGGCCCGCCTCGATTTTCGAGAAGTCGAGGATGTCGTTGATGACGGCGAGGAGGTGGTCGCCGCTGTCGCGGATCTTGGCGAGGTTGGCGCGCTGGGCGGGGGTGGCCTCCTCGTTGAGCATGAGGCCGGTGAGGCCCATCACGGCGTTCATGGGGGTGCGGATCTCGTGGCTCATGTGGGCCACAAACGAGGTGCGGGCGCGCAGGCCGGCCTCGGCGAGGTCGCGGGCGCGGGCGAGCTCTTCGTTTGTGCGTTCCAGCGCGTCGAGGGCGCGGCGCTCGTAGTAGGCGTAAAGGGCCGCCATCGCCAGGGTGACCAGCAGGATCCCGACGGTGGTGGGAACCCACATGAAGGCGATGTGGGCGGAGCTGACCAGCGCGGGGAGCTCGCCGCCCGCGGACTCGTAGACGTAGATCGTGAAGACCCACAGGACGCCGCAGCCCGCCCAAAACGCGCCGGAGCGGCCGCCGGCGAGCAGGACGGCGGCCAGCACCAGGACGGAGAGGAACTGCAGTGCGGGAGAGAGCAGGCCGCCGCCCACCCAGACCACGTAGGCTATGGACGCGAAGGTCCAGGCGATGCCCCAGTTGCTGGCGATGACGACGGATCTGGTGCGATGCAGCACGGCCGGGCCGAGGGCCACCATGCCCGCGGCGATGCCCAGGGCGGCGGCCATCGAGGGGACGCCGAGGGCCACGTGGATCGCGCTGAACATGGCCAAGGCGGCCGCGCCGACCAAGGAGGCGGCGACGGTGAGCCGGTCGCGCTGCCGGTGGTCAGCCATGGGGCTGGGCGGCGGTGCCGGACGGGTGGCAGGGGAGGGGCGGCGTGGGTGACATTCTATGGAGCGTAGCAGAGTGCGCGGGCGCCAGCACGCCGGGCGTACCTATGGGAGGCGGGCGGCGCGGGGGGTATTGCGGCGCAGCGAGGGGCGGTGGCGGTGCCCCACCCGAAGCCATCGACGCGGCCGCGGGACTCAGCTACACATGCTGCGGGTTCTAGACGCTCATCCGCCGCCTCTGAGGGCGCCGGCTCACCTGATTTTTGGAGTCCCCATGAAGCTGATTCGCTTGGTCTCGGCCTTGATCCTCGCGTCCGTGCTCGTCGCCACCCCTGCGTTCGCCGACGACATCCCCGAGACCTTCCAGAACGACGCGCCGGGCGTGCTGCCTGCGGGCCTGACGCTGAAAGATGTGACCGGGACGGGCAAGGACGAGGGGAAGGTCGAGCGCGTGGTGTCGTGGAACGAGGGCGACGGCGGGCACGTCGCGGTCTTCGCCAGCACGGAGAAGGAAGGGCAGCGCGGCGGCGAGACCTGGTACAGCAAGGTCCTGTACGTCACGACCTTCCACGTGCGCGACGGCAAGTTCACCAAGGTCCGCGCGGTCAAAGAGGCCGTGCAGCCGTGCAACCTCGACATGACCGTGCGCTTCATCGACGGCTCGATCGGGCTGACGAACATTGACGGCAACGACAAGGGCGAGCTTACCTTCGCCTACATCGCGAACTGCGCGGGCGACGTGAGCCCGCTGGGGATGAAGCTGCTCATGCTCGAGGGCAACGCCAAGTACGCGCTGCGCGGCGGCTCGCGGGTGGACCTGGGCGGCGGCGTGACCGAGGGCGGGACCTTCAAGCCGGACTTCAAGAAGGCTCCGCGCGGGTTCTTGGAGCACGCGACGAAGGTGTGGAACCGGCACATCGACGGGCGCTAGGACCGGCGGCCTGGGCGGCCCGTCGGACGGCGCGGAGGGCGGAAATCGCTGCCCGTGGGCGCCGCCCGAGCGGGTCGCAATCCGCGTACAAATCCGCGCGCTTTCGTGCGGGTTTGTGCGTGGGTTTGCTGTAGCATCCGCCGCCGGGACTTGAGGGCGAAGTTCAGACACGGGGGGGCGGGTTGAATCTGCGCGCGTTGATGCTGACGGGGGCGGTCCTGCTGGGGTTGTTGGGGGCTGGCTGCACGGAGGTCACCGGTACCGGCGGCACCGATGGCGCCGTCGATACGCCCGAGATCGGGATCCTCGACACCGCGAAGGGCGACGCGCCGGCGGTGGACACCAGCGTGCCCGACACCGGCGCCACGGACTCGGTGGGGCTGGCGGACGCGGAGATCGAGGACACGCCGACCCCCGACGTCACCGACGCGGCCGCGCAGCCCGGCGAGTTCGGGTATCCGTGCGTGTCGAACGGCGACTGCTTCAGCGGCTGGTGCGTGGTCAGCGCTGCCGGGAAGGTGTGCACGCGGGTGTGCACCGAGCAATGCCCGGAGGGCTGGACCTGCGGGCAGCTGGTCGCGCAGGACCCGGTGTTCTTGTGCCTGCCGCGCTGGATACACATCTGCGACCCGTGCACGAAGTCGGCGGATTGCAACGGGTTCCCTGGTGATTCCGGGCACTTCTGTCTGGACCGCGGGCCCGAGGGGAAGTTCTGCGCGGCGGGGTGCAAGGCGGATGGGCAGTGCCCGAAGGGATACAGCTGCAAGCCCGTGCCGGTGGGCGGCGGGACGGTCGAGGTGCAGTGCGTGCCGGACAGCGGGAGCTGCTCGTGCTCGCCGCTGGCGGTGGATACGCAGGCGACGACGGAGTGTCGGGTCGAGAACGCGTTCGGGAGCTGTGGCGGCAAGCGGGCGTGCGGACCGCAGGGGCTGTCGGAGTGTGACGCGCCGGTGCCGGCGGACGAGGTCTGTAACGGCAAGGACGAGAACTGCGACGGCGTGACGGACAACCTGGCGTCGCCGGCGTGCGAGCGGAAGAACGAGCACGGGACCTGCCCCGGGACGGCGGCGTGCACGGGCGGGATCGAACAGTGCGATGCGCCGATGCCGTCGGCCGAGAAGTGTAACGGCGTCGACGACAACTGCAGCGGCGTCACCGACGAGGGGTTCACGGACACCGACGGTGACGGGCTGGCGGACTGCGTGGACGAGGACGACGACAACGACGGCATTCAGGACGTCGCGGACAACTGCCAGTTCGTGGCGAACGTGGGGCAGGCTGACCACGACGGCGACAAGGCCGGCGACGCGTGCGACCCCGACGACGACAACGACGGGACGCCGGACATCGCGGACTGCGCTCCCTTCGACAAGGCGGTGTCGGGGACGGCGGTGGAGGTGTGCGACAACATCGACAACAACTGCAATGGGCAGACCGACGAGAACCTGTGCAACGACGGGAACCCGTGCACGACTGACAAGTGCAACGGTGACGGGACCTGCGCGCACACGCCGGACCCCAGCGCGCCGTGCGACGACGGCAACGCGTGCAGCCTGACGGACGCGTGCCTGGGCGGCGTGTGCACGGGGACGAATCTGCAGGGGTGCAACGACAACAACGGCTGCACCATCGACTCGTGCGACCCGCTGCTGGGCTGTCAGAACGTGGCGGTGGTCGGGACGCCGGAGGTCTGCGACGGGCTGGACAACGACTGCAATGGCGCCATCGACGAGGGCTTCCTGAACACGGACAAGGACGCGAAGGCGGACTGCGTCGACGAGGACGACGACAACGACGGCGTGCCTGACGTGACGGACAACTGCCCGCTGACGGCGAACACGGACCAGGCCAACAACGACGGTGACGCGCAGGGCGACCTGTGTGACCCGGACGACGACAACGACGGGGTGGGCGACGACGTGGACTGCGCGCCGCTGAAGCCCACGATTTATCAGGGCGCGCCTGAGCTGTGCGACAAGCTGGACAACGACTGCGACGGGGTGACGGACGAGAACCTGTGCGACGACGGCAACGCCTGCACCACCGATTCGTGCAACGCCGACGGGAGCTGCGCGAACACCAACGACAACACCAAGCTGTGCGATGACGGCTCGGTGTGCACGCAGGTCGATAAGTGCATCAACGGGGTGTGCACGGGGCTGAACAACCTCATCTGCAACGACGGAAACCCGTGCACCGACGACAGCTGCGACGCGGTGGCGGGGTGCCTGACGACGCTGAACGCCGCGCCCTGCGAGGACGGCAACCAGTGCACCGTAGGCGACACGTGCAACCAGGGCGTGTGCAAGCCCGGCCCGTCGCTGACCTGCAACGACGGAAACCCGTGCACGACAGACTTCTGCGACCCAGCGTCAGGCTGCTCGGTGAGCGCGCTCAACGGCATCGGCTGCGCGTACCCCGGCGGCGCCCCGGCATGCAACACGGCGACGTGCCAGGGCGGCCAGTGCGTCCTGCAGCCCGGAGCCAACGGCGTCGGCTGCACCTACCCAGGCGGCACACCGGCGTGCAACACCGCGAGCTGTCAGGGCGGGCAGTGCTTGCTGGCGCCGGGCCCGAACGGCGTGACCTGCGACCCGGGGACGCCGGTGGCGCAGTGCAAGACGGCGAGCTGTCAAGGCGGGCAGTGCCTCATCTCGAACACCGTCGGTAGCAGCGGCTGCAACACCGGGTCTGCCGAATGCCCCAATGGCACCTGCGGCGGCGGGACCTGTCAGGCCATCGCCGGACAGCCCTGCGATTACGACGCCGACTTTTGCCAAGCGGACCTCCCCGGAAGCTGCACCAGCGCCGGCAAGTGCATCGCGTCGCCCAGCGCCAACTGCACTTGCAGCAACTGCAACGGCATCTGCCTCTGCTGCGTGTTACCCTTCCCGCTGCCGACTCTCAAAGTCTGCGTGCCCTTCGAGTAGCCGACCCGCGAGCACGAAAATCGCACTTTTCGCGCTCGCCCGGCGGGCGTAGTGTGCGCGCCGCGTGGCTGGACTGACGGCTGCGACTTGTTTGGCCATGGCTGGGTGCCGCGCGGGGTGTCGCTCGCGGATGGCGGGGCCCTGGCTGGCTTGGGAGCCACCTTGCCATTTCGCCCCGACATCCCGCGCTGGGTCTACGCTGGAGGGTTCGCCCTCGCCGCGACCGCCGGGTACGTCAACGCGGTGACCGTCGCCTCGGCCGCGCTGCCCGTCAGCCACATGAGCGGCACCGTCACCCACTTGGCCATCGGCCTCGGCAGCCGCGGCGACGTGGACGCCATCATGCGCCTCGGCGGGATGCTCGCCGGCTTCTTCGTCGGCGCCGTGCTGTCCGGGGCCATCGTCGGCGTCACCGCGCTCCGGGTGGGCCGCCGCTACGGCGTCGCGCTGATGATCGAGGGGTGCCTCTTCGGCCTGTCCACGTGGTCGCTCGGCCACCACGTCTCCTCGGGCATCATCCTGTCCGCCGTCGCCTGCGGCCTGCAAAACGCCATGGCCGCGACCTACTACGGCCTCGTCGTCCGCACCACGCACGTCACCGGCATGGTCACCGACCTCGGCGTGCTGCTGGGCCAGCGCCTGCGCACCGGCGAGACCGAGACGTGGCGCGCCGTAGTCCTCCTGGTGCTGGTCGGCGGCTT
This sequence comes from Myxococcota bacterium, assembly GCA_041389525.1. Classification (GTDB taxonomy): domain Bacteria; phylum Myxococcota_A; class UBA9042; order PHBI01; family JACKFB01; genus JACKFB01. Next base: position 52,038 of record JAWKRR010000035.1, read on the forward strand.
CTTCCTCGGCGGCATCGTCGGCGCGGCCGCGAGCCTGTGGCTGGGCAACGACGCGCTGTGGATCCCCTCGCTGGGCTGCTTCGTCAGCGGCCTGATCTACGTCATCTGGCGCGTGCTGCGCCTCCGGGCCGAGCCGAGCCTCGGCTCCGACTGACCGCCCGCGCCGACCTCCTGCCCCCGTCGCCGCCCGCGCCGTCGAAGCACCCCGCTTCATCGTGGTGCGCCAGCCCGCGGGCCGCTATATTCCACGCGGCGGCGCGCTAGGTGTTCGCCCGGAGGTTGCTCATGCGCGCGATAGTTCTGGCGGCGTCCCTGGTGTTCCTGGCCCTCGGATGCGGCGGCGACACAGGCGCTGGCTCGACAGTCGACACGGCAGCCGACGCCGCGGACGCCTCGTCAGACGCCGTCAACGATGCCGACGCCGAGATCTCGGGCGACGCCTCGGGGCCCGCCCTCGGCCCCGTCTTCGACCAATGCATCGACGGCCAAGCGCCCGACGCCGCCTGCTGGGCCAGCGTCCGCGCGCCGAAGTCCGACACCCTCGCCCTCGCGCGCCGAATCGCCGACGCCGCCCTGAGCCGCGCGGCCCCCGAGACCCTCGCCTGGGACTGGGGCGAGGCCGTGCTGATGCTGGGCATCTGGGAGGTCCACCGCGTCACCGGCATCGCGCGCTACGGCGCCTACGTCCGCGCCTGGCTCGACCACCACATCGAGGTCGGCTACGAGATGTGGTCCAGCGACTCATGCGCCCCCGCGGCCCTCGCCGTCGCAATCCTCCGCCAGGGCGAGGACCCGCGCTACCGAAAGGTCGTCGACGACGCGCTGGTCTACCTGCGCGAAAAGGCCCTGCGCACCCCCGAGGGCGGCCTGAACCACCTGGGCGTCCAAAGCGTCCTCGGCGTCTCGCTGTGGGCCGACTCCCTCTTCATGTTCGGCAACGTCCTGACCGGCTGGGGCGAGGTCTCCGGCGACGCCGAGCCCCTGCGGGAGTACGCCGAACAGTACGGCATCTTCGCCAGCCTCATGCAGGAGGCCTCCGGCTTCTTCAAACACGCCGCCCACTCGGAGTTCCCTCAGGAAGACGACGTCTACTGGGGCCGCGCCAACGGCTGGATCGTCGCCGCCGCCTACGACCACCTGCGCGTGCGGCGCAACCGCGGCGAGCGCCTGCCCGAGATGGAGGCCTCCGCCAAGCGCCTCGTCGACGCCGCCCTCGCCAGCCAGGACGCGGCCACCGGCCTGTGGTGGACGGTGCCCAACCGCCCCGGCGAGACCTACCTCGAGACCAGCGCCTCGGCCCTCTTCGCCTTCGGGATGGCCCGCGGCTACCGCTACGGCTGGCTCGACGCCACCGTCCTGCCCAGCATCGAGCGCGCCATGGCCGGCGTCCGCGAGCGCATCGTCAGCGGCGACGACGGCCGCCCCGTCATCACCGGCACCTCCGGCCCCACCAACGTCGGGCCCTTCGACTACTACGCCAGCGTCAAGGTCGCCGACGACATCTCCTACGGGGTCGGCGCGGTCTTGCTCGCCCTCGTCGAGACCGCCGGCCTGCTCGCCGAGCCCGCCGACCCGCGCACCGAGGTTCCCATCATCGCCAGCCCGAGCTTCCTCGCCCGGCAAGCCGAGTACCTGACCAAGTGCGCAGACGCCAGCGGCCCCGGGACCAAGGCCTCCATCTACGGCCAAGCCTGCCGCGTCGCCACCGGCCTGACCACCTTCCAAGACGCCGCCTTCGACGAGGCCATCGCCCGCCTCGACGACCGCCTCGACACCGCCGACTTCCGCGCGGTCGGCCTCACGCGCCTGCTCTACCTCGACGACACGACCGGGGCCCTCGGCGCCGAGCGTCGCAAGCGCGTCGACGACGCCCTGCTGCGCTTCAAGTACTGGCTCGACGAGCCGGGCAAAGACAGCATGAGCTACTGGACCGAGAACCACCAGATCCTCTACCACAGCGCCGAGCTGCTGATGGGCCAGCGCCACCTCGACGACGTCTTCGCCAATGACGGCAAGACCGGCCGCCAGCACGTCGAGCACGCCCTGCCGCGCCTGCACCGCTGGCTGGATCTCCGCGGCCGCCTGGGATTCTCCGAGTGGCACTCCAACGTCTATTTCAATGAGGATATCCCTGCGCTTTTGAACCTCGTGGACTTCGCCGAAGACGAGTCGATTCGGCAGAAGGCGCGCATGGTGCTCGACATCATGGCGCTGGACCTGCTCAACAACAGCTATGAGGGGCTGTTCGCGACGACGCACGGGCGCACGTACTCGTCGAAGTGGCTGGGCGGGCACCGCGACAGCACGGCCGAGTACGCGTGGATTGCGCTGGGGCAGGCGCCGGTGCGGTCCTACGACAACTTCGCGGCCGCGGGGCTGGCGACCAGCAGCTATGTGCCGCCGGCGCTGCTCGAGCAGATGGCCGCCGACGTCGCGCCCACCCACGAGCACCGCCAGCGCGACAGCTTCGACGTGGCCGAGGGCCCGCGCTTCGGCGTCAGCTACGCCGCCAGCCTGGACGACGTGGTGGTGTGGGCAGGCCTCGCCGCCCTGGCCGCCCCCAAGGTCATCAACGGCGCGATGGCCATCATGGAGGAGTTCGACCTGTGGGACGGCTTCCTCTTCGGCAGCTTCCCCCCGGCGCTGCTGAACGTGCTGAAGTCCGCGGTCGGCACGCCCGAGCTCGAGGCCATCGCCGGCGAGCTGGGCCCCATCGTGCAGGGCATGGCGCTCGAGGCCGTCGACACTTACGTCTACCGCACGCCCGACTACCAGCTCGCCGGCGGCCAGGACTACAAGCCGGGCCTGTGGGGCGCCCAGACGCTGATGTGGCGCGCGACACTGGACGCCGACGCCTTCGTCCTGACCGTCGCGCCCGGCGGCCTCGCCCTCGACTCCACCGACGTCAACATCAACGACCCCTGGAACGGCGGCTGGAACCCGCGCGTGACGCTACACAAGAACGTCGGCGTGATTCAGTACCACCGCGGGCCGATGGCGCCCTTTCTCACCAGCCTCGTCGAGGGCGACCGCAGCCACGCTTACTTCCCGCGCGCGGCCTTCGACGAGGTGCAGCAGGTGGGGCATTGGACGTTCGGCAAGAAGGGCGAGGCCTATGTGGCGCTGTGGTCGGCGGTGGAGCCGGTCTGGGCGGCGGGCAACGACTACGAGCTGGTGGCCACGGGTGCTGAGAACACGTGGATCGTCGAGCTGGGGAGCCAGAGCGAGTCCACGAGCTTCGAGGCGTTTGTCGCCGCGCTGACCGCGACCACGGTGGAGGCGGGGGAGGGCGGCGTGCGCTACGACTCGCCGAGTCAGGGCGAGGTGCGCGTGGGGTGGACCGGCGCGATGACGGTGGCGGGGGCGGCGGTGGACCTGGGGCCGTATCCGCGGTGGGACAACGCGCATCAGCTGACGCCGCGGGGCACGGACCAGTCGACGGTGCGCGTGGGGGCGGACGTGCTGGAGACGGACTTCTACACGGGGAAGCGGCGGGTGATGCGGGACGCGGCGGGGCGCTGAGCGGCGGGGGCGCGCGGGGGCTTGCGCTGGCGGCGCGGGGTTCGGTAGCGTCGGCAGCATGAAAACATCAGTCGCCAGCGTGCTGTTTGCCGTAGTCCTCGCCGCGTGCGCCAGCGGCGAGGGAGGGATCTCGGGCGATCTTTCCACCGACGGCCGGGCGGACGGCGGGGTGGACGCGGAGGTCGTGGCGGATGCCGGGGCGGACGGCGACGCGGACGACGCTGCCGACGCCCAGCCGGACGGAGTCTCCGACGCCGACGCGGTACCGGACCCCGGTCCCGACGCGGTCTCCGACGCCGACGCCGTGCCGGACAGCGCGCCCGACGCCAGCCCCGACGCTGCCCCGGACGCCGGCCCGGACGCCGACGCCGCGCCCGACGCCGAGCCCACCTGGCAAGACCACTTCGACCACGTCTTTCCGACGGACCACGTCGTCGACCTCCGCCTCGATTTCGCAGACGGCGACTGGGAAAAGCTGCTGCTCCACTGGCAGACCACCAAGGAGAAGAAGGTCTACCCGGCGGCCTTCACCTTCGACACCGAGAGCCTCGCCGCGGTCGGAGTGCGCCTCAAAGGTCTCAACTCCCTGAATGTGCCACCCAGCGGGCCGATCAATCTGGCCGGCAAATACCCCCTCAAGATCGACTTCAACAAAGTCGGCGGTCCGCGCTTCCACGAGGTCGACGAGGTGGCCCTGAACACCAGCGGCAACGACGCCAGCCGCATGCGCGACCGCCTGACGGCGTCGATGTACGGCGCCATGGGAGTCGAGGCGTCGCGGACATCCTGGGCGGACGTGCGAATCGACGGCGTGCACGTGGGGCTCTATGTGACAGCCCAAGTCATCGACAAACGCTTCCTAAAAGAGCGCTTCGGCGAGGCCGACCACGCCGACGACGGCAACCTCTACAAGTGCGTCTACAACAGCTTCGGCGCGTGCTCGCTGGCCTGGCAAGGCGACGACCCGGCCAGCTACGTCAGCAAGGAGGGCTGCGCCGACGGCTACGACCAGTGCGGCAGTTCTGCAGACCAACGAAGACGACCCGACGCAGAACACCTACGCCGACCTGATTCACCTGCTCGACGTGCTGAACAACACCCCGGCCGAGCAGTTCGAGACCGAGTTCGCGAAAGTCTTCGACGTCCCCCACTTCCTGCGCCTGGCGGCGGTGGCGTACGCGACCTCGAACTTCGGCACTACTTCGGCAAAGGCCACAACTACTACCTCTACCACCGCAGCGACGGGCGTTTTCAGATGATCCCGTGGGACTTCGACCTGGCGTTCGGCAACACCGAGTGCCCGACGGACCCCAGCGACCCGACGTGTGGTGGTGCTGAGAGCCATCCGCTGACGCTGAAGATCATGGCGGTGCCCGCGTGGCGGGAGGCGTACCTGGGCGAGCTGAAGACGCTGTTGGACACCGCGTTCACGGAGGCGCAGGTGAGTGCGTGGGTGAGCGAGGCCGACGCGCTGATCGGGCCGTTCGTGGCGGGGGATCCGAACCTGCCGGGCGAGGGGAGCTACGCCGAGCAGATCGACCCGAAGGCGGCGGGGGTTGGCAACTTGTTTCGGTTTCTGGAGGGGCGGCGGGCGTTTATTTTGAAGGGGTTGGGGGAGTAAGGCGCGGCAAGTTGACGTATCGGCGCCCGACCCATTCGTCTTCGTCACACTGCCGATCGTGTGGCGGCACTCCGGATGGCGTCCTCCAGGCTGCGGTCGCCCAACTCGTACCGATCGAGGTCGCGGATGTTGTCGTGTTTAATGTGCAATTGGCCCTCATTGCCCTTGTTGCCCCGGTCTGCCCTTTGGAGAATAGCTGGTGCGACTCGACCTCAGCGGAGCCAAGCACCCAGAGAACGATCTCGTCGCGGAAGACGGCGACCCAGATGAAGACATCCACAACACTGGGGCTTCAGCTGCTGGAAGTTCATGAGGAACGGCCGGTCGGTGTCGCGCGATAGCCTTGACGTACAGCGGTTGCGAACTATCAGCGTCTACGGCCCGGGACGCTTTCACCTCGATCTTGATGTGCTCCCGAGAAGTCGTACTCGCCGCTGTAATTCGGGTCGCGCTTTTTCGAGGGCTTCATGAGCTTCGGGCACTTTCCGTGCACGTACGTCTGGGCAAACCCCTCGCCGAACCCGCGAGGTGCTGGATCTCGAAGATCCAGAGATTCGGGTTCGCGGCGATATACTCGGTGCGGATGTCGATGTACTGCTCGTAAGTCAGCCCGCCCGTTTCGATCAGCCCGCAGATCAGATGCTCATAACCATTAAATGGGAAGATTGCGTTGTCTTCTTCAACCAGTCGCAAGACCGTGAGAAGCTCGTCGGGCGTGCCGCTAAAGGCATGGCAGATTCTACGTTCGAGTTCGGTAAGATCCATCAGGCGTTTCCTCAAGGTCCAGGTAGTCTAGGACTTCGACTTCATCGTACGTTTCCCGACCGGCCAGCACCTCATGGAAGATCGGAATGTGCTCGTGTCGCCGCGAAGCACTTTGTGGGTCTCGAACAGAGAGGCAAACAGCCAGTTCATCAGCCTGCCAGAGGTATGCCGCTAGAACCCTCGCGCGAACGGGGAATTCGGAATCCGGGATGACTAGGTTCGCGCTGTTGAATAGCAGTCGCTGCTTCGTGTCGTGGAAGAAGATCAGGCGACTCGAGATGAACCGGTGAGATCAGCTTCTCGTCGGCCTCGTACATCTCGCGCGGAGCTACCTGCTGGTAGAGGGCGAGTCTGAGGAATGAAGTCGTCGGTTCCGCGACGGCTTCGCCTGGATGTCGGCTCCTCTATACACCGGCACTGGCATGCTCGGCTTCCGGCCGGACAACCGCTTGTTGTTGCCCGTCACGATACCCAGCCCCCAGCGGGCGTTCCCCTTGAGCGTCCTGTGTGGATGGAGCAAAAGATATGGCGGATGATCGAGTCCTCGCGCTCGGCGAGGTTAAGGTTAAAATTGCCTTTTGGATTCTCAGCAAACGACATCTGCGTCCGCATGTGCTCGCCGGCTGCGGTACGGCAGGCCACTTGGTCCGTCGCGCAGCTGGCGACTTTCCAGACCGTCACCCCCCTCGCTCTGGTCAGCAGCCCTGAGAATGGCTTGCCAAAGTCAGCAAGAGAAAGGATTCGGTAGGATAGAATGCGTCGACGGACGTCCTCGAAAGCCGCGATGTTGAAGAAGGCGTCCGGCAGCAGCATCCGAGATAGCCTTCTTCCCGCACCGCCTCGGCGGCAGCCAAATAGAAGAGCGAGCAGGTATCGATGCTCCGACCCGCGATCGAACCGCCCGAACTTCTGTCTCTCACCCTTTGGCAACTTCTTGCCCCAAGGCAGGTTCGTAAAGACCACGTCGAACTGACGTTCGTGCTGGTGCCGAACGGAGGCCTGCAAAAAATCGCGGACGTCGATCGTATCGCAAGCGATGCCGGTCCTTTCAAGCATTCGCCCGCTTGGCGATCGCGACGGCGGTCGCATCGGTATCAAAACCAAAAAACATTGTGCGGCGAGAAGCCGGATTCGATGGCCGCGATTAGGTAGTTGCCGGTGCCAGCAGGGATCGCAGAATGTCATCTGCGACCGATCCTCGTCGGGCAGAACGCGGAAGAAACTCTCAGTGATCGCTCGGGGTGTGTAGTAGATCCCTTCCTTGTTGCGAAACGAGTCGGAGAGGCTGGCTTCGTATGCGCCGGAGTGCTCGTCGCCACTGCGAGCTGATGTCTCCAAGTCGTCGCGGAACGTGGCCTGCAGGGCAGCATGGTCATGCTGGTCAACGAGTTGCTTGTTCGCCCGCCCTGTCAGCTTCTCGACGCCCGCGACTTCGGCGACGAACTGGTCAAGCGAATGCCGATCGACCAGACGATCGCTGGAACGGGCCAAATAGCCCAGACGCAGCCAGTTCCGGACGGAGGCGGAGGAGACGGAGAACTCTCGCAACCACATCGATCGTCAGGTCCGGAAGTCGCATCGTGTATGAAAAGATCCTGTTGTTTCATCGGTGTTCTTAACCCGCTCCGCCATCGACCCGACGGGGCCCGCCCAGAGAGCGGCCGATCGTGCTCTGGTCGGCTACTTCGCGCGACAATATAGTTCCGCTTCCCATGGAAGTCGATGTGACGGGACAGGTGGATTGAGACAGGCGGGATGGGGCGGGACGAGGCGGGATTGTGTGGGATCGGTAGCGGAGTGGCCCAGTGAGGCCGCACCTGCCCCGGGCCACTCCGCCTGGGCGTGGACAGATGGATGGGTGGGCCCGTCGTCGTTATGGACAAGTAGATTGAGACGCGCGTTGGGGGCGCCTCCGCAGGGATCCCCTCCGGGGCTCAGCTAAAAGACCGGAAACATTGCACTTTCAGTCCGATCGCCTCCACGAGGATCCCCTCCTGGGGCTCTCAGGATCCCCTCCCGGGGCTCAGCTAAAAGTCGGGGCTCAGCTAAAGGTCCGAGCAGTGTGCGAGAGTTTACACGGGGCCAGGCACGTGTGCGGTGCACGCGGACGAACCCTTGCTGGACACGTCCGTTCGGAGGCTGTGATCCTGGCGCTCGTGGCCATCGACGACCGCACGACCGACGCGGCGGTGACCCGCTGGATGCTGCTCCTTGGGGGGGCCGGCACGCTGGTGGCGCTCATGGTCCACTCCGTACTATCCATCCACCTCGATGATGCGCCGGGAAGTCGCTCGCCCGCATTCCCTTCTCGGTGCACTCCTCGGCCGTGCAATCGGCCGCCGCCGTGCTCGACCTCGCTTCCGGTGTGGACCGCGAGCGTGGACCCGCAGCCCGACGCCCAGACGCCCATCGGATCCCGTCACGGGGCTCGGCTAAAAGACTGAAAACACTGCGATTTCGAGTGATTCGCGCGCGGCTCGGCTAAAAGACTGGGGCTCGGCCAAAAAGGCTGGGCGCTGCAGCCCAGGCGGATGCGACGATGGCAAGCCCGGTACGACGGGCCAGGATCCCCTCCGGGGCTCGGCTAAAAAGGCTGCACGGAACCCGCGCAAGAAGCGGCTCGTCCGCTAACATGACCGCAGCCTGACCAGGAGGCCCGTCCGTATTGGCGGGTTGGTCTGGCCCTCTGGGGGCAGCCGTCCAAGATGCCCTGTAGGCTCTCGGCAAGCGTCACAGCCGTAAGGGCTCGTGATGCTGGTTGCCGGTGCCGCTACCTGCAAGGCAGGTGTGGTTCGGGGGAAAACAGCACACTCGGGGCAGCAATCTGTAGGCATGGTGGGCACCCGGGACTGCAACGACCGTGACAAATCAGCACGGTGTGTGAATGATTACGCGCTCTTGGCGACACACGCACTGTTGCAGTTACACGGGCACCACACAAGTAGGGTCGTCATTTGAACCCCAACACCACCACATCTAGTAGCTGACACCCGTCCAAACCACTGCCGGGAGTCGAACCTTCTGGTCTAGGCTGCCGACATCACGCTTGATCCACGAATGGCGAGGACAGGCTTTTGCCCAAACGGGGCCCTGTCACCATCGAAACACCCGGAGGATCCCCTCCCGCGGGGCCCCCTGATCCTCCGGGGCTCGGCTAAAAGGCTGGGCACCTGCCGCTCGGGACCTTCGACAAGGCGCTGAGCAGGCTGGACGGGACAGAACGTCTCGAGGGGTAGGCGGCCCGCCGCAGCGCGGGGACTGGCATCGGACCCCCGATTCCGCACTTCCCGGATCCCCTCGGGGCTCGGCTAGAAGGCTCGGCTAAAAGACTGGGGGCTCGGCAAAAAAGCTGAAAACACTGCGCTTTCGAGTGATTCGCGCGCAAGTTGCTGAAATTGAAGGCTATAGCGGACGAGGAGATGCTGGGGATCTTCGCGGCGGCGCGCTTGCGGCGGCGGTGAATGGCGGTTCAGTCGGGAATCGGGGCGGGATGGCGGGGTGAGCTCGCGGGATTTGGGTGGTTTTGGGGGGTGGGGTGCGCAGGTCGGCCTTTTGCGCTGCGGGGGTGAGCGCGGGGGCGGCGGTTGGAGAGACGGCGCGGGGCGGCGTTAGGTTGGGAGCGATGGCCACCATAGGATCTATGACGCCGAGACCCCGCCACCGTGCGTAACTCTTTTCGAAGGCAAGCTAAGTACCGGACATGGCTGACTTCTCTCGCACGAAAGTCTCAGCCCGCGTCACCCGTCCCTGGGCATTCGCGACCCTTGTTGACACTGCCTCCTTACCTGGGTAATGAGGATGCATGAAGGTCGCTGAGTCCAAGCTCACATCCCAAGGCCAGATCTCCGTACCCGCCGAGATTCGAAGGCGGCTCGGGCTCGCCCCGGGCTCGGTACTTGAGTGGGATGTCGAGGGCGATGTCGTCATCGTTCGGAAGAGCGCGCGGTTTGCCTCCTCCGACGTTCACCAGGCCCTGTTTCCGGACGGCCCGCCGAAAGCGCACAGCCTCGACGAGCTGCGGGACGGACTCGCAGGCGAGATAGCGCGGCGTCATGCGCGCCGTTGACACGAACGTCGTGGTCCGCCTGCTGGCGCGGGATGACGAGGAACAGACGGCAGCCGCTGAGGCCTTCGTAGAGGCCGGCGCTTGGGTCTCGCACCTCGTGCTTGTCGAATCGACGTGGGTGCTCTCTGCCGTCTACGAGCGCACTTCGGCGCAGCTCGCGGTCGCCATTGGTCTGCTGCTTGAGCATGACTCCCTCGTCATCCAGGACGAGGACGTCGTGGCCTCGGCCCTCCAGAAGTTTCGCGAGGCGCCGAAGGTCGGCTTCTCCGACTGCCTCATCCTCGAGACGGCGCGCAAGGCCGGGCACCTGCCGCTCGGGACCTTCGACAAGGCGCTGAGCAGGCTGGACGGGACAGAACGTCTCGAGGGGTAGGCGGCCCGCCGCACGCGCGGGGACTGGCATCCGGCCCCCGGATTCCGCACTTCAGCGAGCGGCTCCGGAGGATCCCCTCCCGGGGCTCGGCTAAAAGGCGGCCTGCCGCTGGACGGCTGAGACGGGCTGGGTCGGCCTGGGACGCCTGCCGGGGCACGCACTGTGCTTGGCGTACGCCGTCTCGGGCGATGGCCGCGTGGTGGCGGGCCGCAGCTGCGTCGCGGACAACGGGGGCAACCCGTGCTGGGGCATCATCTGGACGCCGGAGTGGGGGCTGGTCGACCTGGGCAAGCTGCTGGAGGCGGGCGGCGCCAGCCTCGGCAGCCACCATGTGGGCGGTGTCTACGGCGCCTCCTTCGACGGCCGCGTGCTGGTGGGCCAAGCGCACATCGGGACGGGCAAGTTCCCGGAGGCCTTCGCGCTACAGGTCGTGGTCCCCGAGTAGATGGAGGGCACTCCGACGGCTCTCCTCCAGAGACACCTGCGTTGAGGGTCCCGTCACAGTTCGGCCAATGCAGCCTAGGGACGGGCCCCCCGCCCGGGGCTCAGCTAAGAGCCGCATCCCGAGCGAGGAGTACGTGAATTCGAGCGAGTGCCATCGCGGGTAGTCTACGCGATTGCCTGGGCGCTCCGCAGTCGGCTCGCGCCCAGCGCCGCCTCGATCCAGCGTGGGAAGACTCGGCGAAGCCCCCCCTGGGGACCACCGAAAATACGGAGTCTCGAATTGTCCTGACAGGGAGAAGCTCGCCGTAGTAGCTTGGCGAGCGATGGACACGTTTCGCCTCATGATTCGGTCGATGTTGGTCTGCGCTCTGACCGCGTGCGGCGGGGGAGGCGGCGCGGGGACTGGCGATGCCGACGTCGGCGGTGACGCCGCGGTGGTCGTCCTCGACGTCGCGGTGGCCGAGGCTGACGCGGCGTCCCCGTTCTTGGCGCTGTGCGAGGGCGACGCGGATTGCGTGGAGAAGCACGTGCCCTGGTGCGTGACGCCGGGAGTGTGCGTGGAGTGTCGCCAAGACTCCGACTGTGGCGTGTGGCAGCGGTGCACCGCGGGGACCTGCCTGTCCCGGGTGTGCAAGCCCGACCAGGCCTTCTGCGCGGGCGACATTCGGTGGACCTGCGCGGAGGGCGGGAAGTCCTGGGAGGCCTTCGGTTGCGCACCCGGCAGTTGCCACGACGGAGCCTGCGAGGTCTGCGTCCCGGGCACGCGCTGGTGCTCTGAGGACGAGGTGAGGACGTGCGATTCGAGCGGGCAGGCCGGCGCCGATGTGCAGACCTGCGCGTCTGCGACCCACTGCGCTGTGGGGCAGTGCGTGCAGTGCCGCGTTCAAGGCGAGAGAGGCTGCGTCGACGGCCGAGTGGTCGAGTGCAGCGCGTTCGGCGGTTGGAAGTTCGGCGAGGACTGCAAGGCGGCGGGTAAGGCGTGTGCAGCGGGCGCGTGCATCGACTGTGAGCCCGGGACGCTGAACTGCTTCGGCCAGGACGCGCAGTGTACCAGCGGCGGGAAGACCAAGGTCTTGGCGCATTGCCTGGAACAAGGCTCAGCCTGCTGGCAGGGCGAGTGCCTGTCCTTGTGCGACAAGTACGACTTCAAGCAGCCGCTGAGCGAGAACTGCGTCGGCGGTGTGTGCTGCGAGCGTCCGGACGGCACACTCGAGACGACGGCGGTCAACGGCTGCGGCGAGCCAGCCGCGGGCGCCTACCGGCCGTGGGAGCACTGCATGGTGCCCGCGTGTTGTCGGATCGCAGGCGGGACCGAGATCGAGTTGCCCCTCGGCACCTGCAACGCCGCGGGTGGCGTCGTGCTCGCGCCGGCTGATTGCGGATTGCCCACCTGCTGCATGGCAAAGGATCTGCAGTTCTCGGTGATGCCGCTCGGCGTGTGCGTGCTCAACGGGGATGCGCCGGTGACGGACGTGGCGTGCGAGACCGCGGGCTGCTGTCGAACCGGGCCGACCACGTTCATCGAGGCCGACGCAGAGGCGTGCGGGGCCGCCGGCGGGACGGTGACGTCGGGGCTGCTCTGCCGCGAGCCGTCCACGCTGACGATCACCGCGGACGTGACCACTCAGCCGACCGACGCGTGCGCGCACGAACCGTTGCTGGCCGTTCCTCGAGCGGCAGCGACTCGGTCGTGATCTACAATCGCGATACCCTGGAGGTCGTGACCGCCGCGTTCCCTGTGTGCGACGATCCCAGCCGGATGGTGATGGCCCCCGACACAGACGTCTTCGTGGCGTGCCGCGGCGATGGCGTCGTCGTCAGGGCCACCAAGGAGGGCATCATATTGTGGTCGCGGTCGGTCTGCGACGACCTCATGGGCGCGAATGGCGTGGCGCTGGGGCCGGGCGGGCGTCTGTTCGTTGCGTGCCGCAGGAAGGTCGTGGAACTGAATCCCTTGACCGGTCAGGCCCTCGGCTCGCTCGCCATCGGCTACCACCTCTACGGGATCGCCGCCGACAGTACGGGCGTCTACGCCTCCGATCGGTTCGTCTACAAGGTGGGACTCAACAAGTCGAAGCTTTACGTCGCTTGGAAGGTGCCAAACGGCCACTACGGCATCGCCACTGACGGCCTGGGCACGGTGTGGCTCAACGGCGCCGCAGTGACCGCGCTCGACAGCGATGACGGGACCAAGCTGAGTCCCACCTCTTGCCCACCACAGCGTTCGGGCGGGGCTGGCGGTGGGGCCCGACGGCCTTGTGTACGCCGCGGCGCGTGGAGGCGGGGTCTATGTCGTTGCGCCCGGGGTGGGCGTCGTGCGCCAACTTGTTGCGCCGGCCGCGGCGAGCGACATCAAGGCCGTCGCGCTGGACGATAACGGCCACGCATACGCAATCAACTTCACCGGCAGCGACATCACGCTTCGATCCCCAGGGCGTCGCGACCGCGTTCGGCGGCGGAGGGCTGGACCATCCAGAAGCTTACAATGGTGACTTGACCGGACTCAGCGCGGGCTGCGTCAGCGGCGGGATATCGACCAATTGGCAGTCGGGGACTGTGGCGGGCCCCACCGACTCCACAGTGTGGCTCGACGTGACGTGGAAGGCGACCACGCCGCCAAACACGTCGATGTACATCGTGTGGCGACCGGGACCCGGAGTCGCCTGGAAATTGTTGGAGCAAGGCTCGATCATCGGCTACGGCGGGCCCAGCGTTGAGTTCCTTGCTCACTTGGCTGGGACCAAGACGGCCAAGCCTCACTTGCAGTCCATCACCGTGCGTTACGTCCAGCCCTGAAGGCCGCGCCGCTGGACCGCGACCCGGCGGCGCCCGCGCACAGTGCGGGCGCCGCTCGCCACAGCTTCTACGGACTCGCTGGCGACTTACTTCTTCGGGCCGAAGCTGGCTCGGATGTACGCGAGGGCGTCTTTCCGCTGCTGCTCGGTTAGCAGCTTCTTGTGCGCGGGCATCACGGCGGTCTTGCCCTGGAAGCCCTCCGCGATCGAGTGCAGCAGCACCGAGTCGGGCTTGGCCAGACGCCCGGGTTCGTTGAAGTTCGCCGCCAGAGCGCCGCCCAGCCCGCTGCCGTCTTTCTGGTGGCACGCCTCGCAGGTGCCCTTGAAGACCGTGGCTCCTGCCTCCGGGTCACCGGGCGGGCCCGCGTCGTGCAGCTCGACCACCGCGGCGGGTTCGGCGGGCTTGGCTGCTGCCGGCGCCGCCGCGGCCGCTGGCTCCGCTGCAGCCCCAGCCGGCGCCTCCGCACCCTTGCCGCAGCCCGCGCTCACCAACAAGCCCAGCGAAACGCCAACAATAATCCCTCTCATCATCCACTCCTGTTCAGCGCCGCGCGCTGTTGTCGTGACTCCACTCCATCACTCGTCGCCGCAGCTCGGCCCACGTGTGCACCGTGGCCCCGCGCGGCTCGGCGACCTTCGTGGCCTGCGCTGCGTCGGCGTAGGCCAGCACGGGCACGCCCATGATCATCTTGCGCTGGACCCCCAGCACGTAGGCGGCGGTCTCGGCTTCCACCCAGGTCCGCGGCGCGTCGTCGGTCTCGAGCGGGTCCGCCGCGGCGTCCAACACCTCGACAAAGGTGTGCGTCAGCGCCCCGTGCGGCGACGGAATCTCCGCGTATTGCACCATGTCGGCCAGCGAGCAGAAGAACTCCCGCGTCCCGTCGCGGTGCACGGCCTGTCCCCGCGGCGCCGGCTGCTCGCTGACGACCATGCCGCACGCAGCGCAGGTCGCCGTCCCCATCGCCTCCGCGGTGAAGTGCTGCTGCGCGGCCTCGGCGGCCTGCTCGTTGCGGCAGCCCGCCACTCCCAGCCCCGCCGAGCCCACCACGCACATCACGGCCAGCGCGACCGCCGTGCCCACGGTCACCCACCTCATCGCGTCCCCCTCGCCCGCACCAAGAGCAGGCCACTGAGTGCCAACGGAACGGCAATCCAGCCCGTCCACAACGCCGCCCGCACGCCAGCGCCCGGCACCGCGACCACCATGCCCAAGCTCTCCAGCACCTCGGGCCCAGAGAAGCGGGACATCATGTCCACGCGAAAGAGCCCGGCCGGGTTCACAAAGGTCATCCAGCCAATGGTTTCCTGGCTGATTTGGCCGTCCGTGGCCACCAGCAGCCCCAGCAGCCCCATGTCGTAGAAGAAGACCATCAGAAACCAGATGGCCACGACCAGGCTTGTCGCTGTGGCTTGGCGCTCCGACCCCGCGGAGATCAGGACGCCGACTGACAAGAACGCCGCCCCGAGCAGCAACGCCGGCACGAGCAGCTTCGCCAGCACCGCGCCCTGTCCCTCGCCGGCCAGCACAATCGCGACCCCCAGGCCCATGCCCACCGCCAGCACAAGTGCGAGCAAGCGGCCGAGGAACTTGGCCAGCACGACCTCGAGCTTGCCTACCGGCAGCGACAGCAGCAGCCCCAGGGTGTTGCGCTCGCGCTCGCCACAGATCGCGTCGTGACCCAGCACCAGGGCGACCAGCGGCACCAGCAGCCCCGCCAGCGTCACCAGGCTCGGCCCCGTCAGCATCGCGCTGTCGGCCTCGGCCGAGCGACCGTAGAGGCTCACACCCGCCGCCAGCAGCGCGAAGAGCACGCTGATGACCAGCACCCACCTGTCGCGCGTGCGCTCCACGAGCTCGTGAAGGATCAGCGCCAGTCCGACCCGACCCACTAGCGCACCGCCTTGAGCAAGTGCTCGTAAATCTGGTCCAGGCCCGGCTCCTCGACCCGCATCGTCAGGACGGCGTCGGCGTGGCTCCCGCGCACGTCCATCAGCGGCAGCAGCCCGCCGGGCGCGACCTCCACCGTCAGCGCGCCGTTGTACTCGCCGCGCCGCGCGCCCGGTAACGCCAGGTCGACCGCGGCCGCGAAGTCCGCCGCCTGCGCTCGGTCCGTCGCCAGCCCAAAGGTCACCCGCAGTGGCAGCGCCGCCAGCTCGCGCAGCTTCTCCGGGCTGTCGAAGGCGACGACGCGGCCCTCGCGCAGCAGGCACAGCCGGTCCACCCGCCGCTCGAGCAGCGTCAGGTCGTGACTCGACACGACCACCATCCGCCCGGCCTCGCGCCACTCGGTGAGGATCGACCACAGGACCACCAGCCCGGCCTGGTCGAGGCCGCCCGTGGGCTCATCGAGGATCAGCAGCTCGGGCTCGGCCAGAATCGACAGACCCAGGCCCAGCCGCTGTCGCATCCCACGCGAGTAGCCCCGCACCGCCCGCTTCGCCGCGCCGCTGAGGTCGACGCGCTCGAGCACGGCGTCGACGCGCGCGTTCGACACGCCGCGAGCGCGCGCAAAGAAGCGCAGCACCTGCCGCCCTGTCAGATTCTCCGCGAACGCCACCGCCTCGGGCAGATACCCCAAGGTCCGCTTGAACGCGTTGTCGACGCGGTGCGCCACGCCGTCGACCTCGAGGTGGCCCGCCTGCGGCCGCACCAAGCCCAGCATCACGCGAATCAGCGTGGATTTGCCTGCCCCGTTGGGGCCCGCGAACAGGACGACCTCGCCCGAGCGCGCGTCGACGTCGACGCCGGCCAGGGCGCGCACCTTGCCAAACTCCACCACCACCGAGCGCAGCGCGACCTGCTTCATCCGTCCCCCCCGCGCAGCTGCGGCCGGCGGTCGATGACCGTGGGCACCCGCAACACGGGCATGCGGCCCTCCATGTGGGTCAGCAGCTCCAGCGCCGGGCTACGAATCAGCAGCGACGCGCTGGGATAGCGGTGCAGCAGGTTCGTCGTGAAGCTGTCGACGCGGTAGGGCCGGTCGCCGATGCCGTCGCCGTCCTGGTCCCAGCCCAGATAATCGCCCCAGCGATTGCCCGGCTCGTCCACGCCCCACTCCAAATCCTCAGTCGACACATAGAAAATCTGCCGCCGATTTCCCACAAACGAGTTGCCGGTGACGCGGTTGCGCTTGCTGCCAGCCCAGATCTTCGCGCCGACCTCGTTGTCGGCGACGCGGTTGTCCACGATGAAGTTCTCGGTCGACGAGTAGAAGAACATCCCCTCGCCGTTGTGCTCGAGCCGATTCTCGCGAATCTCGCACTTCTGGATATCGCGAAAGAGCAGCCCGTGGTCCTCGTTGTGGGTGGCCACATTGTGAGTGACAATCAGACGCTGGCTGCCCATCAGCGCGTAGCCGGAGCCGTTGTGGTGGCACACGTTGCCGCGGACGGTGTTGTCCCAGCTGTACATATAGTGGATGCCGTATCGCGTGCGCTCCATGTGGTTGCCTTCGATGAGGCTGTCTTCGGTCGCGGAGACGTAGATCCCGTCGCGCCCGCCGGTGATGACGTTGCGCGCCACCACGAGCCCCTTGCTGTCGAAGAGGTTGATGCCGTTGCCGCGGTTTGAGCGGTGCGAGACCTCGTCGCCGACGATGGTGTTCTCGAGGAGCTGGGCGTCTGCGACCTCGTGAGTCCATATGCCAAACCCGCAGTCGGACAGGCGATTGCCCTTGATAATGGAGCCGGTGGCCAGCTTGCTGACGTAGATGCAGCTGTCGGGACCGCGCAGGTCGGTGCCGCTGTGGCGGATGGTCAGGCCCTCGATGACCACGGCCGGGGCGTCCACGGTCAGCGTCGAGCCCTCGCCGCCGCCGTCGAGCACGCCGTCGCCACGGAGCGTAAGCCGCTTTGTGACCTTCACCGCGCCCGTCCAGACGCCTGCGGGCACCTCGACGGTGTCGCCCTCGGTCGCGAGGTCGACGGTGGCCTGCACGGTCGCGGCGTCGGTCCCCACGCGCAGCACCGCCGCGCGCGCGGACGAGGAGGCCGACGGGGCCGCCAGCAGCAGCGCCAGAGCCAGCGTCACGCCTATGGGCCGGGGCGCGCTCACCAGTCCTCGAGGTCGTGCATCAGCTTGGCGAGCTTCTTCTCGGGCGGCGCGACGCCGGTGCGCTCGGCGCTGATTCGCAGCTTGTCGAGCCCCACCAGCGGCGGGCAGACGGCCTTGTCCATGTAATTGGCCTCGCACTCCATGCAGCTGAGGCACTCTCGCGGGTCGATGGTCCCGTTGTCGCGAATCGCCATCGGCTCGCAGCCGCGGGTGCAGATGGTGCAGCTCTCGCAGAAGTTGCGGCGCTTCGGTCCAAACCGTCGCAGGCTGCCCGGAATCGCAAGTCCGGCGCCCAGCGGGCAGATGTAGCGGCAGAACGGGCGGTACCAAACCAGCGGCAGCAAGGCGAGGACCACCCACCAGCCGACGAAGTACCACTCGCGCGTCCAGGGCCTGACAAAGAACGTCGACTTGAACGGCTCGATCTCGGCCGCACGCTCGCCCATCTCCGGCGACCAGAGATAGACGCCGATGAGCACCACCAGCACGCCGTAGCGAGCGAAGCGGGCGACGCGGTGAATCTTCGGCGGCAGGTCGTAGTGCTTGAGTCCGAGCGCCCGCCCGAGCTTGAAGGTCAGCTCGTTCATCGCGCCGTAGGGGCAGGTCCAGCCGCAGAAGACGCCGCGGCCCCAGATCAGGGTGACGATGGCGATGCTGATCCACGAGACGAAGAGGAGTGGCTCGGCCAAGAAGAGGCCCCAGCTCCACTTGTCTTTGGTCGCGGAGCCCACCAGCGTCATCATCTGGGTGATCGACGGCTGGGCGTGCAGATAGACGCCGAGGCCCAGAAAGCTGGTGAGCATCACCGCCAGATGGACGCGCTGCAGCCGCTTCATCGAGCCGGTGAGCCAGCGGCGGGCGATGAAGAGGCCCATCACGAAGAGCAGGAAGACGGCGAGGGCGGCGACCCGGTAGCGCTGGTTGTACCAGGCCTGCTCCCAGATGCCGGCCTTGCGCGGGACCTCGGCGCGCTTGAAGACCGACTCGGGGAGCGTGAAGGTCGACGAGAACGCGCGGAAGTCGCGGCTGAAACCGCCCTGACCGTCGTAGACGCTGCCGAGGAAGACGAAGTTGAACGGGGCGCCCGCGTCCAGGCGGCCTTCGCGGGTGATGAAGACCGCGCCTTCGTGCATCTCCGGAGCGCCGACGGCCGGGACGCCGCTGACGTTGAAGTAGTCGGTGTCGCGAAAGAGGATCGAGTTGAGGCCCTGTTCGACGCGCACGCGGTCGAAGATGCCGCCGCGCACGAAGCCTGAGCCCTTGAACGAGGTGGAGCCGTTTCCGGCCACCCACAGCAGGTGCTCGCCGGGCTGCAGCCTCTCCATCAGCCACTTGTAGTCGCCCTCGCCGATGAGCGAGCGGCCGATTTGGGGCGCGTCGGCGATGGTGTACCAGACGTCGACGAAGGCGTGCGTGGCGTCGGGCCGACCCATCTCGGCACCCGTCACGGTGAGTCGCCCGAAGACCCCAGCGGCCTCCATCTCCTGCCAGGTCAGGTTGGTCTCAGAGGTGACGAACTCGCCCCGTACCGTCTGCGCTCGCTCCAAGACACCGACGGCTTGGGCCATCAGTCGTCCCGTCTCCAGGACGGTCTGATTGGCGGCGAGCGCGGTCACGGTCGCGCCCGAGATGATGTCGACGGTCACCGCCTTGGGGTCTGGCGACGAGCCGACGACGACGTTATCGGCGACGGCCCGACCCGCGTAGAAGTCCATGAACTTGGTGAGCGCAGCCTCGGGGATGCCCAGCAGCAGGATGGGTTCGCTGTGGTAGATGACACGGGCGCCCGAGATCGTGCCGTCGGTACGCAGCCCCACGAGGGTCACCAGCGGCTTACCCGAGTAGGCCTTGATCTGGACGGCGTCGGTGGAGAGCACCACCCAGCCCACGCGCTCGCCGGCCGCGTCCAAGCCCTCCTGGAAGGGCTGTCCGGGGACGGCCTCGGCGAAGCGCACCGCGCCCGGGAGGATCTCCGCGCACGGCATCTCGGCGCAGTCCAGATGCACGGGTGCCTCTGACCGCGCGCTGGCCGAGCCGGGGGAGAGCGCCGCGCACAGCGCTACCGCCGCGAGCAGGCCCCGTATCCATGGGTATCGCGTCACATCACCCTCAGTGTTCATGCGCTGGTGGCGTCCAGAATGGCGAGCCCCTGGTCGGCGTCCGTGGCCGCCAGGGGCTCCGCGATTCCAGTTAGACAGCGGCTTCGACCAGCATTCGCCCGCGCATCTCGAGGTGCAGGGCGTGGCAGAACCACGGGCAGTAGTACCAGTAGACGCCGGGGGCCCCGACCTTGAACGTGAAGCTGTTGGTGTCCTGCGCGTTCACCACGAAGTTCACGTCGTGGTGGGACATGCAGAAGCCGTGGCTCAGGTCCTCGACGTTGTCCTGGTTGGTCACGATGACCTGAATGGTGTCGCCCGCCTTCGCCTTGAACTCGGTCGTCCCGAACTTGGGCGCCTGGCTGGTCATGTAGACGCGCAGGGTGCCGTCGGGGCGGCGAATCTGGGTGTTGGCCGTCATCAGGTCGACGCCGTCTTCCTTGGCCCAGGCCTCGTACATCTGGAAGCGCGCGTCGGTTCGCGGCTGGATGCGCTTGGGGTGGATGATGTCCTTGCGGACCACCACGCAGTCGTGCGGCTCGGGGTAGGTCGGGCCGTCGTGGACGAGCACCATGTCGTCACCCGAGATGTCGACGAGCTGGTCGTTCTCCGGGTGCAGCGGGCCGACGTTGAGGTAGCGGTCCTTGGAGAACTTGCACAGCGCGACGAGCCACTTGCCGTCGGCTTCCTTCGTCTCGCTCATCGAGGCGTTGGTGTGGCCGACCTGGTAGTGCACGTCGAGCTTCTGGATGATGGGGTTGACCTTTTCACCCTTGAACGCGCGGATCGCCAAGTCGATGTTCCACTTGGTCATCACCGAGTCGATGAAGATGGACGTGTAGGCGTTGCCTCGGTTGTCGAAGGCGGTGTGGAGCGGCCCGAGGCCGACCTCGGGCTCTGCGATGACCGTGTCGCGCGGCTTGATTTTGCCCGCGAACGCGTCGGCGATCTTCGAGATGTCGACCACGCTCACGGTCGGCGAGAGCTTGCCCGCGACCACGGCGTATTTGCCGGTCGGGTCGATGTTGACGCCGTGCGGGCTCTTCGGCACCGGGATGCGCATCACGATGGCGCTGTCCTTTCCGCGGCCGTCCAGCACGGGGACCTTGGAGTCGCCGACGGTGATGGCCTGGCCCGCGGCCAGCGCCTTGTCGATCTCGGGCAGGTTGAACACCCAGAGGTGGTCCTGGTCGGCGCCCATCATGCCTTCAAGGGTGGTGGCGCCTTCGGAGTTGTAGCAGCACGCGAACGAGTACTTGCCCTCGTAGTCTGTGGCGCAGAGGTCCATGTTCCCCTCGACCATCACCTGCCACTTGACCTCCATGGTCTCGCCATCGATGGCGGTGTGCATCGCGGCGTACTTGGTCGCGTCTTCGAGGTCGCGGCCGTCATTGGCCTGCGGCGTGCGGAACTCGCTGTTGCACAGGACTAGGCCGGTCTTGTGCCGCTGCGGGAAGATGCCGTGGGTGCCCTGGGCGTTCGGGATGTCGACGATCTTGTCGACCTCCATCGTCTCCAAGTTGACCCGGGCGAGTCGCGCCTGGGCCTTATCGTTCACGTAGCCGTAGCGACCGTCGTAGGTCCCGTCGGTGTAGGAGAGGTGGACGTGGTGCGTGTCGCCGGACAGGCGGCCCTTGAGCAACGACTTCGAGAAGTCCGTGCCGCCCCAGCCGGTCGCGGCGTCATAGTTGAAGACCGGGATGCGCTTGAGCTCGCGCATCGACGGCACGCCGAGGATGCGAATCTCGCCTGATTGGCCGCCGCTCCAGAACCCGTAGTAGTCGTCGAGCTGACCGGGATGGACCTCCCCTTTGCCGGTCGCCGCCTTGACACCGGTGTTCGGCACGGCCTCAGCGGCCGGCTGCACCGTCTCCGCTGTCGAGGTGCCGGCCTCCTTGGTTCCACACGCCGAAATCGCGGCGGCGCCGACAATGCCGGTCGCCATGCGCCCGAGAAACTTGCGGCGGCCCTCGTCCGTGGCTCCGGACTGGGGTCCGTCTTTGCGATCCTGGTCAGACATACTCTGTTCTCCTCAAGTGGGGGGGGCCCCTCCGACCCCGCGGGTTGACGGGCGCGGCGCCAACCACCCCGCTGCGCGAGGCCCGGTCGCCGTGGGCCGCCGAATCAGCCGAACGGACTAGTACAGATCGGTCCGTCGGCGACCTGCCGGCAGGCCTGTGCACACTCCGTGCCGCGACGCGCGAGCCCATGCGCCGCAGCGCTCCCCCCGCGTTCGCGGCGCAGCGAAGCCCACCGCCCAAGCCGCTAGTGCGCGCGTTGACACATCACCCGTTGGGAGATTTCGCACAGTCCGCGGCGCCAGGCCGGCGCTCGCGAGCGTGTGGGGTCGCCCGCGCAGGTTCCCCGCGCGTGGGGTCGGTCCCCGCGCGCGGAGATGGCGTGGGGTCGGACACACTCATTTCTCACTTTTTCGACGAGCAACCGCGGGCGTAATCCGCTTGCGAGTCGCGTGGGGTCGGCTCGGCTGAGCCGCCACATCCCGCGACGCCCCCGACCGCGCGGTGCGCTATCGCCGCTTCTTGGAGTGCCACCACGGCATCTCCGGCTCGTGGCAGGCGGCCTCGAGGTCCAGGACGCGCTCCTGCATGAACGAAGCGGCCTCGCGCATGGCGTGGTTGTAGATGGCGGGGCCGACCTCCGCGACCACGAAATCAGCAGCAGCCGCGCCGCCAGCTTCGCCGCAATCGACCTCCATCTCGTTCTCGACGTAGCGCCGCACCGACCCGGCAAGCTGGTCGAGCGTGGCCTTCGGCAATTCCAACGGCATACCGCCTCCCGGACGTCTGTAGCGCCCGGTCACTCGAACCGCCGCGCAGGGCCCTGTCAAGGCTGGCGCGCTCGGTCGGGCGGCGCTAATCTGCGGAGCAACGGGTATGATTTCGGAGCCCTAGGCGATCACCCGCTTGGCTCGACCCCCGAGGTTTTCATGGCTGACAGCGCGCAGGAGTGGGCCCAGCAGCCAGCACCCGTGGCGGATACCGACGCCGCGCAGGGCGGCGGGGAGACCTCGGGCAGGAAGAAGGCGCTCATCGGGGACGCGGAGGGCTACGACGCGCAGACGGCGGCGATGGCACCGCCAGAGCCGGCCCAAGACGCGGCCCACGACGCCGCCAACGAACCCGTGGACATCTACGAGGGCCCTGACGACGAGCCGGAACAAGCCGGCCCGGAGGCGTTGACGCCGATTCGCGAGGCGATGCTGAAGCAGTTCCAGATCTTGGAGGGCAAGGGCATCGGCGACGCGGAGTACGAGCAGGTGTGCTCACTCGCGAGTTGGAACAAGCTGAAGGCGTCCGAGGCCGAAGCGGTGCGCTACAACAAGGAGGACTATCCCGCGATCATCGCCGCTTGGCAGGCGGAGCACGGGGCGAAAGCGGCCGCGGATGAGGCCTACCGAAAGGCGCACCCTCGGCCCTTCAAGAAGAGCGAGGCCAAGACCACCACCTGCATCGCGGCGCAGGGCGTCATCCTGAAGGCCGCGCTGGCGGCGACCAACATGGAGATCAAGCCGCTGCCGGGTCAAAAGGACGATCCCGCGAGCTTTGGGCCCATGGCGCGAATCGAGGCGAAGAAGCGGAACGCGTGGGTCGAGTCGAAGGTCGGGATTACTCAGCGGCCGCAGGTCGGCGACTTGCTCTACCTGGAGATGCGGGGCGGCGAGGACAAGGTCCAGGAGCAGATCGATGGCGAGAATTCGGCCTTCTCGCTTTACGGCATGTCGCAAAAGCGACTCGAGCAGCAACTAGCGCAGGCGACCGAGGCGGCGAAGAACGCCAGCGAGGCGAAGGCCGCGGCGGCGGCGGCGAACGTGGCCAACATCGAAGGGAAGATCGCGACCTTGCAAGCGCAGCACGAGGCGCGGATTCAGGTCCTGCAGAAGAAGCTCGACGAGGCGCGCGTGCAGACGGCGGCGCGGGCGGGCACGGAGGTCGAGATCAACGCGGTTCAACGCCGCCGCGGGGGCCTGGCTTTCTCGCATATCGGCATGTTCAAGAGCTGCTCCCCGGAGTTGGACGCCAACGGCGTGCCCACGGGACGCGAGATTTGGGAGACCTTCGACGGCGGGCAGAATGTGCCGGGCAAAGTCGACGACGAGGGCGCCAAGTCGAATCGGCGGCTGTACGACCCGCGCACCAACGAGTTCTCGGGCGCGAAGGCCGGGCCCGGTGGGGTGATGACCCAGGACGGGAAGACGCGGTGGCTGGGCGGCTGGGTCAACTTGGACGAGCTGGCCACGCCCAAGGAGTGACGCTAGGGGCGGGCTGGCCGCGGGCGGGGCAAATCCGCTCGCGCTCGCATCTCGGGTGAGCCAAGCCGGCGATTTCAGCTCAGGTTCGCGCCCTTTCCCCCGCGCATTGCCAGACCGGCTGCCGAGATCGGCGGCGAACAGCCTCTCCCCAATCGACAAGCGACCTCGGAGGTTCCATGAAGCGCGTCACTGGCATCGGCGGCATCTTCTTCAAAGCCAAGGACGCTCCGGCGCTGCAGGCTTGGTACAAGCGGCACCTCGGGATCGACGTCCAAGACTGGGGCGGCGCGGCGTTCACCTGGACCGACGGCGAAGGCGCGCCGGTCGCCGGGATGACCATCTGGTCCATCGGCGCGGCGGAGAGCGACCAATTCGCGCCCAGCAGCGCGCCCTTCATGATCAACTACCGCGTGGAGGACCTGCACGGCCTGGTCAAAGTCCTGCGCGAGGAAGGCTGCGACGTCCTCGAGAAGGTCGACGACTCCGAGTACGGCAAGTTCGCCTGGGTCATCGACCCGGAAGGGAACAAAGTGGAGCTCTGGGAGCCGCCCGCCGGCCAATGATCGCGCCCGATTCTGACGGCGGTCCGAGCTCCGGGGCGCTGGCCGACCTGGCTCTGCCGCGATCAGAACCCCTGCACCTCGCTGCCCGCCTGCCTCGCGAGGCTCACTGAACTGCGCTTGCTGGCCGTGCGCGATCTCGGGCTGGCCGAACTTCCAGCGCGGGCGAGTGGGGTCGGACGCACTCATTTCTCACTTTTTC
>JAWKRR010000036.1:0-74628 GCA_041389525.1 Myxococcota bacterium
GGGCGCGAAGGCCAGCTACGACGCCATGTACGCGGCCTACGAGCGCATTTTCACCCGCTGCGGACTGGATTTCCGCGCGGTCGAGGCCGACACCGGCAACATCGGCGGCAGCCTCTCGCACGAGTTCCAGGTGCTGGCCGAGACCGGCGAAGACGCCATCGTCAGCTGCGACAGTTGCAAGTACACCGCGAACGTCGAGCTCGCCGCCATCGGCGGGCTGCCCGAGGCTTTCGCCGCGCCCGCGACCGTCGCCGCGCCCGAGTCCGTCGAGACCCCGGGCCGCCGCACCATCGACGAGGTGACGGCATTCCTCGAGGTCGCCCCCGACGCGCTCATCAAGACGCTGGTGCTCGATGTCGACGGCGCAACCTGGCTCGCCCTGGTCCGCGGCGACCGCGAGCTGAACCTCATCAAAGTCCGCAAAGCCCTGGGCGCCACCGAGGTCACGCTCGCCACCGATGAGGCCGTCCGCCAGGCCACCGGCGCACCCACGGGATTCGCGGGCCCGACCGGACCGCAGGCCGCCGCCCTCCCGATCCTGGCCGACCCCGAGGTCCTCGCGATGGCCGAAGCCGTCACCGGCGGCAACGCAGCCGACCTGCACCTCCGCGGCGTCGTCCCCGGCGTGCACTTCGAGGCGCGGCAGACCGCGGACATCCGGATGGCGGTCGAGGGCGACCGCTGCCCGCGCTGCGACGGGAGCCTGCGCGCCTTCCGCGGCATCGAGGTGGGCCACGTCTTCTTCCTCGGCACCCGCTACTCCGAGCCGATGGGCTGCACCTTCCTCGACCAGGAGGGCAAAGATCGCCCGATGGTCATGGGCTGCTACGGCATCGGCGTCACCCGGATCATGGCGGCGGCCATCGAGCAGAACCACGACGAGCGCGGCATCGTGTGGCCGTCTCCGATCGCGCCCTACCAGGTCATCGTCATCCCCCTGGCGAAGCCCGAGGAGCCGGTCTGGGAGGCCGCCGAGGGCATCTACACCGCGCTCCGCGCCCAGGGCGTCGACGTCCTCTTCGACGACCGCCGCGACCGCCCCGGCGCCAAGTTCGCCGACGCGGACCTCATCGGGGCGCCCATGCAGATCATCGTCGGCAAGCGCACCTTCGACGCGGGTCAGGCTGAGCTCAAGTCCCGCCTCACCGGCGAGACCACCCTGGTGGGCCTGGACGCGATCGTCGCCGAAGCCAAGGCGCGGATCGCCGCGTCGGGGCGATGATGAGCCCCAGCCCCCAGCCGACCGGGCCCACCCTCGCGCCCACCGACCGTCTTATCGTCGCGCTCGATGCCCCCGACGAGGCCGAGGCGCGCGCCCTCATCGCCGAGCTGCGCGGCACCCGGGTCTGGTTCAAGATCGGGATGACGCTCTTCTACCGCACGGGCCGCGGCCTCATCAGCGAGCTCGTCGCGGCCGGCGACCACGTCTTCCTCGATCTGAAGTGTCACGACATCCCGCACCAGGTCGCCGGCGCGGTCACCGCCCTCGCAGATCTCGGCGTCGAGCTCCTCACGGTGCACACCTCGGGCGGGCCTGCCATGCTCGAGGCCGCAGCCCGCGCCGTCGAGGGCACCGCGACCAAGGTGCTCGCCGTCACGGTGCTGACCAGCCTCGACCGCGCCGATCTCAAGGCCACCGGCGTGGATCGCGATCCGGCCGAGCTGGTCCTCGATCGCGCTCGCCTCGCCGCCGCCTCCGGAGTTCACGGCGTCGTCGCCTCCCCGCTGGAGGCCCGCGCGCTCAGGCAGCTGCTGCCCGCGGACTTCGAGATCGTCACCCCTGGGATCCGCTCCGCGAGCGCGCCAGCCGACGACCAGCGCCGCACCGCGACCCCCGCCCAGGCGATCCGAGCCGGCGCCACCCGCCTCGTCGTCGGCCGCCCCATCACCACCGCCTGCGAGCCGGCGATGGCCGCCCGCGCCATGCTGCGCGAGATCGAGGCCGCGAAGTGAGCCGGATCTACGGTCACCACGCCATCGACGAGCTCCTCGACGCGTCGCCCGCCGCGATCGTAGCGATCATCACGTCGGGCGGTGACTCGCGCCCCGAGGAGGCCGCCTCCATCGAGCGCGCGCGCGCCCTGGGCATCCCGATTCGACGGGACTCCTCGGCCGCCGCCCGTCAGCACAGCGGCGGCCGAGGCGGCGCGAGCCTCGGCGCCGAACTGCGCGTCCCCAACCCGATCGATCCGTCGGATCTGCGGGCCTCGCCGGGCGAGTCCCGCCTCGTCCTCCTCCTCGACGGCATCACCGATCCCCACAACCTGGGCGCGATCATCCGCACCGCCGCAGCGTTTGGGGCCGACGCGGTCTTCATCCCCAAGGACCGCAACGCCTCCCTCACCGACGCCGCGGTGCGCGCGTCCGCCGGCGGCGTCGCCCACGTGCCGGTCACGCGGGTGACGAACCTGAGCCGCACCATCCGTACCCTGAAGGACCAGGGCTTCTGGGTGCTCGGCACCCACGTCGAGGAGGGCGTGCCCCTGTGGCAAGCCGATCTGGCCGGCCCCGTGGCGCTGGTGCTCGGTGCTGAGGGCTCGGGCCTGCGTCCCGGCGTGCTCAAGGCCTGCGATGGCAGCATCCACCTGGAGCTGCCCGGGCGAGTGCGCGCTCTCAACGTGAGCGTCTTCGCCGGAGTCGCCTGCGCGGAGGTCCTTCGTCAACGGAACGCTCGCTCGCCCTCCAGCTCGCCCTGAGGTGCGTTGAAAACCGAGTAATATCGAACGCATCCACCGGAAGGGTGGCATGGAGATAAGGCGGTTGACACACCCCCGACCGTCTCGTATAACGCGGAGCCCTTCGACCGGGAGCCCGGAAAGCAGGCCGCCAGTCGGAGGCATCTACCTGGGCTGACGTAGCTCAACTGGTAGAGCAGCTGATTTGTAATCAGCAGGTTGCGGGTTCAAGTCCCACCGTCAGCTTCAAGCTGCGTGTTCTTTTAAAGTGTTGGGTCCTTGCTGATGGCAACCCGTGGGGAGGGATTCCCGAGTGGCCAAAGGGAGCAGACTGTAAATCTGCCGGCTTACGCCTACGGAGGTTCGAATCCTCCTCCCTCCACCAGGAGTCCTCTGCGGCCCGAGCCAAGCGCACATGCGGGAATAGCTCAGTTGGTAGAGCATCAGCCTTCCAAGCTGAGGGTCGCGAGTTCGAACCTCGTTTCCCGCTCCACCGGGCGACCGGGGCGCGAGGTCCGGGCTGCAGGGGCATCCTTATTGCCTGCGTAGCTCAGGGGTAGAGCACTTCCTTGGTAAGGAAGAGGTCATGGGTTCAAATCCCATCGCAGGCTCCAAGCGAGTGGTATCCCCGACTAGGGAAGCTGCTCAAACAGTGTGTGGGCCTTAGGCGGCGATACCGTCGCGACGTCGTTACAGTTCATTTCATCAAGTTGGTCGACAGCCGATGGGTCCGCGGTCCGCGGGACGCGCGGCGTCTCCGCAGAGGGAGTTTCGAGATGGCTAAGGAAAAATTCATTCGTAAGAAGCCGCACCTCAACGTGGGCACCATTGGCCACGTTGACCACGGCAAGACCACGCTCACCGCGGCTATCACCAAGATCATGGCGAGCAAGCATGGTTCTGGTGAGGTCAAGGCCTTCGACGAGATCGACAAGGCCCCCGAGGAGCGTCAGCGCGGCATCACGATCTCGACGGCGCACGTCGAGTACGAGTCGGACGCGCGGCACTACGCCCACGTCGACTGCCCCGGCCACGCCGACTACGTGAAGAACATGATCACGGGCGCGGCGCAGATGGACGGCGCGATCCTGGTCTGCAGCGCTGCCGACGGCCCGATGCCCCAGACGCGTGAGCACATCCTGCTCTCCCGTCAGGTCGGCGTGCCCTACATCGTCGTGTTCCTCAACAAGGTCGACATGGTCGACGACGAGGAGCTCCTTGAGCTCGTCGAGCTCGAGCTGCGCGAGCTGCTCGACAAGTACGAGTTCCCGGGCGACGACACGCCGTTCATCCGCGGCTCCGCGCTCAAGGCTCTCGAGGCTCCGAGCTGGGATCATCCCGACGCCAAGTGCGTCATCGAGCTCACCGCGGCGCTGGACTCCTACATCCCGCAGCCCGAGCGCGACATCGACCGTGCATTCCTGATGCCGATCGAGGACGTGTTCTCGATCTCCGGCCGCGGCACCGTCGTGACCGGCCGCATCGAGCGCGGCATCGTCAAGGTCGGCGACGAAGTCGAGATCGTCGGCATCCGCGACACCCGCAAGACCACGGTCACGGGCGTCGAGATGTTCCGCAAGCTGCTCGACCAGGGTCAGGCTGGCGACAACGTCGGCGTGCTCATCCGTGGCATCAAGAAGGACGAGGTCGAGCGCGGCCAGGTCCTCTCGAAGATCGGAAGCATCACCCCGCACAAGTCCTTCAAGGCCGGTGCGTACATCCTCACGAAGGAGGAGGGTGGTCGCCACACGCCGTTCTTCAGCAACTACCGTCCCCAGTTCTACTTCCGCACGACGGACGTGACCGGGACGATCGACTTGCCTGAGGGCGTCGAGATGGTGATGCCGGGTGACCAGGTCAACATGACCGTCAACCTGCTGACCCCGATCGCCATGGACAAGGGCCTCCGCTTCGCCATCCGTGAGGGTGGTCGTACCGTGGGCGCCGGCGTCGTGGAAGAGATCATCGAGTAGTTCTGGTCGACTTGACCGTGTAGTGCGAAGGAGCGGGGCCTGCCATCCAGGCAGGTCCCGCCTCGTTAGACTCGAGGAGAGTGTGAGATGGCCAAGAAGGGCAACCGGGTGATCATCACCCTCGAGTGCACGGAGGCGCGGCCGTTGGGCCTGACGCCGAGCCGCTACACGTCGATGAAGAACAAGAAGAACACCCCCAAGCGGATCGAGCTGAAGAAGTACAACCCTTCGCTTCAGCGTCACACGATCCACCGCGAGATCAAGTAGGCCGCACTCGGTCGGTCAGCGCGGCTCACGAGACACCCACGGAGCGCCATACAGCCCAGCGAGACTGGGCGGATGGCGCTTCGGCACGAAAAGTGCTTGACAGTCTCGAAGCCGCCTCCGTACAGTGCGCGCCCCTTGGGTCCTCGACCCGCGGCGAAAGCCCGGTTCGGGGAACGCTCTGGGCCAGTAGCTCCAATTGGTAGAGCATCGGACTCCAAATCCGAGTGTTGTAGGTTCGAGTCCTACCTGGCCTGCCAATAATCATTTCAGAGGGACTCGAACCTCCTTGCCGCCGTGTGGTGGCAGACCCCGGACTCGAGAGACCTCAAGACACAGGGCACGGCCAGCACATGGGTGTCGCTCGTTACGTGAACATGGCGTTCGTTGGAGCCGGCCTACTGATGTGGGTCGTCTTCTCGGGCTTCTACGGCTGGGCGATGAGCCTGGTGAGTGCGTCGATCAATCGGCCGCTCATCGGCGTGAACTTTCGCCTGGCGGACCTCCTGGGTCTGCTGACGGCCATCGCCATAACGATCTATCTCCGTCGCCACGAGCGCGTCTCGACGTTCTCGATGGAGGTCGGAAATGAGTTGTCGAAGGTCACCTGGCCTACGTGGCAGGAGACTCGCCTCTCCACGATCGTCGTCATCGTGGTGACCATCGTCATCGCCGCAATCCTCGGCTTGTTCGACTCGGTTTGGGCGTTCCTTTCAGCGCTCGTCTACAAGGTCTGAGCTGGTCGCGGACTCCGCGGAATGCGGTTTTGTGAGGTATCTCGAGATGGCGATGAAATGGTACGCGGTCGGGACGTTCTCCGGCTTCGAGGCGCGCGCAAAGCAGCTCCTCGTGGAGAACATCAAGACTCATGGGCTCGACGAGCGCTTCGGCGAGGTCCTGGTTCCGACCGAGGAGGTCGTGGAACTACGGGGCGGCGCCAAGCGCACGGCCCAGCGAAAGCTGATGCCAGGCTACATGTTCGTGCAGATGGAGATGGACGGCGAGACGTGGAATCTCGTGAAGAACACCCAGCGCATCACCGGGTTCATCGGGGACGACAAGCACCCGAAGCCCATCAGCGAGCGTGAGATCCAAAAGCTCACGCAGCAGGTCGAAGAGGGCAGCACCTACACCCGGCCCAGCATCGCGTTCGAGGAAGGCAACAACGTCCGCATCATCGACGGACCCTTCTTGAACTTCAGCGGTGTGGTCGAGGAAGTGCTCGCGCAGAAGCAGAAGGTCCGTGTTCTTGTAAGCATCTTCGGCCGGGCGACCCCGGTCGAGCTCGATTTTATGCAGGTTGAGCGCATGTAGCAGGCGGCACGCGCCGCCCAAGCGGTGACCGCACGGCATGAGTTGCCGGGGCCGGTTCCGACGAGGAGCATCCGAGATGGCAAAGAAAATCAGCGGCTACATCAAGCTCCAGGTCACCGGTGGCCAGGCGAACCCGTCGCCGCCGGTCGGCCCCGCGCTTGGTCAGCACGGCGTGAACATCATGCAGTTCTGCAAGGAGTTCAACGCTCGCACCCAGGCCCAGACGGGCGTTGTCACGCCGGTGGTCATCACCGTGTACGGCGACCGCTCGTTCTCCTTCATCACGAAGACGCCGCCGGCGCCGGTCCTGCTGCTCAAGGCGGCGGGCGTGAAGAAGGGCTCGCCGATCCCGAACCGCGTCAAGGTTGGCAAGGTCACCGCCGCGCAGGTCCGCGAGATCGCCGAGGTGAAGCTGCCGGATCTCTACGCAAACGATCTCGAAGCGGCGAGCCGCACCATCGCGGGCACGGCTCGCAGCATGGGACTCGACATCGTCTAAGAAGTTCGCTCGACCTCGCCGTGGGGGCCGCAACCGGCCCGACTCAGCGTCGTCGCGCACAACAGTGGGAGGGGGAAACCCCGTTCGGACCACTAGGAGCTAAGAGCCATGAAGGGACGTGGGAAGAAGTACAGCGAGGCGGCTGGCAAGGTCGAGCGCTCGAAGCTCTATGAGCTAGCCGAGGCGGTCGCGCTGGTGAAAGAGACCAGCTACGGCAAGTTCGACGCCACCGTGAACCTCGCCGTTCGCCTGGGCGTCAACCCGCGCCACGCCGACCAGATGGTCCGCGGCGCCGTGGTGTTGCCGAACGGCACCGGAAAGGACGTCCGCGTCGCGGTCTTCGCCAAGGGCGAGAAGGCGGCGGAGGCCCTCGCGGCTGGCGCAGACGAGGTCGGTTCGGAGGACTTGGTCGCCAAGATTCAGGGCGGCTGGCTCGACTTCGACATGGCGATCGCCACCCCCGACATGATGGGCCAGGTCGGCCGCATCGGTCGCGTGCTCGGACCGCGCGGTCTGATGCCGAACCCGAAGAGCGGCTCCGTCACCTTCGAGGTGGGCCAGGCTGTTCGCGATGCGAAGGCCGGTAAGGTCGAGTTCCGCGTCGAGAAGGCGGGCATCGTGCACGCGGGTGTCGGCAAGGTCTCCTTCGACGCGGACAAGCTGACCGAGAACGTCGAGAGCTTGTTGAGCGCGTTGGTGAAGCTCAAGCCCTCCAGCGCGAAGGGCACCTACGTCAAGAGCATCGCGCTCTCGGCGACCATGGGCCCGGGCATCCGCGTCAACACCCTGACGTCGTCCGCGGTTCCTACGTGATCGTTCGGGGATCGGTGGGGCTAACGCCCTGACGATCTCCGCGACCGTGGCGGGCGGTATCCCGTCAAACTCACGGAGATTGCTCCGTGAGATGTTGTCAGTGTCAGTGCCAGGTCCCATCCGGTCGCTGGCCGTCAAAGAAATCGGAGGACGAGGTCCTCAAATCCGTCAGTCGACGGTTCCGGTGGAGGCGGTGAGTGCAGGAGGCGGAATGCGACGGTGTCATGGCCGCGCGTCCGCGCTACCCAGTGTAGTGGAACCTCGATTCCCAGGCTCGTTCGCCCCCGGGGACTTCGGTCCTCTGGTTGGTGACACGGACCGAGACCCGGCGCTCTGTGGTGCCAACCTCGATGGACGAATGAAATGACGTCCCAGGAGGGAGAATGAACCGTCAGGAGAAATCGCAGCAGGTAGAAGAGCTGCGGGCACTCTTCGACGGGACCCAGCTGGCGATCATTACGAAGTACGACGGCGTCGTCGTGCCGAATATGGTCGAGTTCCGAGCCGAGCTCGGAAGAAACCAGTCAGGGTACCGGGTCGTGAAGAACAGCCTCGCGAGGCTGGCCACGAAGGATACGGACCTCGAAGCGCTTCACTCGCACTTCAAGGGTCCGGTCGGCGTGGCGTTTACCAAGCAGGATCCCGCGGCGACGGCGAAGATCGTCACCGCGTTTGTGAAGGCCAACCCGAAGATGGAGATCCGTGCAGGCGTCCTCGCCGGCGGAACCGTGATCGATGCCGCTGGCGTCGACACGCTCTCCAAGCTCCCCGGGAAGGATGAGCTTCGCGGATCGCTCCTCGGCGCCCTGACGGGTGTTCCGCGGAATCTGCTCGGTGTCTTCACGGCAGCCCAGCGTGGGCTCGTCGGTGTGCTCGCCGCTCGTGGAAAGCAGCTCGAGGGCGCATAGGCCCCTCGAACCAACCAACTTGTTTGAATTTTCAATGTGTGAGCGCGGGCGAGGTTAGCCCGCAGGAGAATCGATACCATGGCAGAGTTGACCAAAGATCAGGTGAAGGACTTCCTCGGCAACATGACCGTCATCGAGCTTTCGGCGCTCGTGAAGGAGCTCGAGGAGGCGTGGGGCGTCTCGGCGGCTGCACCCGTGGCTGTGGCCGCGGCGGGCGGCGGCGGCGGCGGTGGTGCTGAGGCCGCGGCCGAAGAGCAGACCGAGTTCGACGTGATCCTCACCGGATCCGGCGACAAGAAGATCCAGGTCATCAAGGTCGTGCGCGAGCTGACCGGCCTGGGCCTCAAGGAGGCCAAGGCGGCCGTGGACGAGCCCCCGAGCACCATCAAGGAGGGCGTGTCCAAGGCGGAGGCGGCCGACATGAAGGCGAAGATCGAAGAGGCCGGCGGCTCGGCGACCATCAAGTAGCTGCGCTAGAGGGTCGGGCGTCTCCTCGTTGGAGATGCCCGACCACCGTTTTGGGGTGTCCGCCTCCACGGATACCCGCCGAGCGCCCCACACCGTGGCGCTCACCCCCTCAGGCAGACCCTCTCTGCTGAGGTAAGGCTGACGAGCCCGCCGAAAGCATCTGTCGGCAAGGAGCAACCGTGGCTGCCCGAACGCTCAGGGATCTTCGAATTCGCAAGAACTTCGCCAAGATCCCGAAGATCATCGACATCCCGGACCTCATCAATATCCAGAAGAACTCTTACGAGAAGTTCCTCCAGGCCAACGTCGCGTCGGAGAACCGCGAAGACGTTGGGCTTCAGAGCATCTTTAAGAGCGTCTTCCCGATCCGGGACTTCAACAAGACCGCGCAGCTCGAGTTCGTCAGCTACCATCTGGAGCCGCCGAAGTACGATGTGGAGGAGTGCCGCGCCCGCGGCATGACCTTCGCCGCCCCGGTGAAGGTCACCATTCGCTTGGTGACCTGGGACACCGACGAGGCTGGCAACCAGTCCATCCGCGACATGAAGGAGCAGGAGGTCTACTTCGGCGAGATCCCGCTGATGACCGACAACGGCACCTTCATCATCAACGGTACGGAGCGCGTGGTCGTAAGCCAGCTCCACCGTTCGCCCGGCGTGTTCTTCAATCACGACCGCGGCAAGACCCACTCGTCTGGCAAGCTGCTCTACAGCGCCCGCGTCATCCCCTACCGCGGCTCCTGGTTGGACTTCGAGTTCGACCACAAGGACCTGCTCTTCGTCCGCATCGACCGCCGCCGCAAGATGCCGGCGACGGTGCTGCTGCGCGCGCTGGACTACACCACCGAGGAGCTCCTGCAGGACTTCTACGCGACGGAGGTCATCCGGCTCGCGGAGGACGGGCTCATCTTCCGGCAGATCAACTACGACCTCATCGTGGGTCAGAAGATCAGCCAGGACATCCTGCACCCCGAGTCGGGTGCGGTCGTCGTCAAGAAGGGCAAGAAGCTCGGCCGCGCCAACATCCGCCGCATGCAGGAGGCCGGCGTCGCCGAGGTCGAGCTGCTGGCGGAGGAGCTGGTCGGCAAGGTCTTCTCGCACGACATCATCAATATGGAGACCGGCGAGGTCCTCTTCGACTGCAACGAGGAGATCACCCAGGAGATCCTGGACAAGCTCCTCGAGGTTGGCATCGACGAGTTCGAGGTCCTCTTCATCGACCCGCTCACCGCCGGCCCCTACCTGCGCGACACGCTCAAGGCCGACAAGATCACGACGACCGATGAGGCGATCCTTGAGATCTACCGTCGGCTGCGCCCCGGTGACCCCTCGACGGTCCAGCAGGCGAAGAACTACTTCACGAACCTGTTCTTCAACCCCAGCCGCTATGACCTCTCCGAGGTCGGCCGCGTCAAGCTGAACCACAAGCTGCACAAGGAAGACTCGATCAAGGAGACCGTGCTCACCAAGCGCGACATCCTCGAGACCGTGCGGCACCTGATCGAGCTGAAGAACGGCAAGCAGGGCTACTCCATCGACGACATCGACCACCTCGGCAATCGCCGAGTCCGCGCGGTCGGTGAGCTCATGGAGAACCAGTACCGCATCGGCCTTGTCCGCATGGAGCGCGCCATCAAGGAGCGCATGTCCATGAGCCAAGAGCTCGAGACGCTGATGCCGCACGACCTGATCAACGCGAAGCCCGTGAGCGCGGTGGTCAAGGAGTACTTCGGTTCAAGCCAGCTCAGCCAGTTCATGGACCAGACCAACCCGCTGTCGGAGGTCACGCACAAGCGTCGTCTGTCCGCCCTCGGACCAGGTGGTCTGACCCGCGACCGCGCCGGCTTCGAGGTGCGCGACGTACACACGACCCACTTCGGTCGCATGTGCCCCATCGAGACGCCTGAAGGCCCGAACATCGGCCTCATCGCCTCGCTGGCGACCTACGCGCGAGTCAACCGGCTCGGCTTCATCGAGACGCCCTACCGGAAGGTGGATGGCGAGATCGTGACGGGTTCGGTCCGCTACTACTCGGCGCTCGAGGAAGAGAACCACACCATCGCCCAGGCCAACGCCGTCCTCGACGACAAGGGCCACTTCTCCGACGAGCTCGTGCCGTCGCGAGAGCACGGCGAGTTCCAGATGGTGCCGCGTGAGAACGTGACGCTGATGGACGTGAGCCCGAACCAGATGGTGAGCGTCGCGGCGTCGCTGATCCCGTTCCTCCAGAACGACGACGCCAACCGCGCGCTCATGGGCTCCAACATGATGCGGCAGGCCGTTCCGCTGCTGCGGACCTCGGCACCGCTGGTCGGCACGGGCCTCGAGCCCATCGTCGCAGCGGACTCCGGCGTGACCGTGGTCGCGCGCAACGACGGCACGATCGAGTCGGTCGACGCCGGCCGTATCGTCATCAAGCCGGACGCGCTCGACACGGACATCCACACCAAGCCCGACATCTACAACTTGGTGAAGTACCAGCGCTCCAACCAGAACACCTGCATCAACCAGAAGCCCATCGTGAAGCAGGGCGACCGGGTGAAGGCGGGTGACGTGGTGGCCGACGGCCCCGCGACCGAGTACGGCGAGCTCGCGCTCGGCCGCAACATGGTCGTGGCCTTCATGCCTTGGGGCGGCTACAACTTCGAGGACTCCATCCTCATCAGCGAGTCGGTGGTCAAAGACGACGTGTTCACCTCGATCCACATCGAGGAGTTCGAGTGCACGGCGCGTGACACGAAGCTCGGCAAGGAAGAGATCACCTGCGACATCCCGAATGTCGGCGAGGAGGCCATGGCCCACCTCGACGAGTCGGG
Organism: Myxococcota bacterium; assembly: GCA_041389525.1. GTDB lineage: Bacteria > Myxococcota_A > UBA9042 > PHBI01 > JACKFB01 > JACKFB01. Next base: position 11,730 of record JAWKRR010000036.1, read on the forward strand.
CATCGTCAGCATCGGCGCCGAGGTCAAGACCGGCGACATCCTCGTCGGGAAGATCACGCCGAAGGGTGAGACGCAGCTCTCCCCGGAAGAGAAGCTCTTGCGGGCCATCTTCGGCGAGAAGGCCGGCGACGTCCGCGACACGTCCTTGCGGGTTCCGCCGGGCGTGAAGGGCACCGTCATCGACGCCCGCGTGTTCTCGCGCAAGGGCGTCGACAAGGACACCCGCTCGCAGGCGATCGAAGACACCGAAGAGGCCAAGCTCCGCAAGGACATGGCGGATGAGCTGAAGATCATGCGCCGGGCGGCCTACGGTCGCATCGCGCGCTTGCTCGACGGGCAGACCACGGCCGGCAAGCTCATCGCCGACGACGGCAAGGTGCTGCTGGGCAAGGGCATCCGCCTCAGCCAGGAGCAGCTCGAAGAGGTGCCGCAGAAGTACTGGCGCAACATCGAGGTCGAGGGCGGCACCGAGATCGCCGCGACCGTCGAGCGCATCGCCGTCGACGTGGAGGAGTCCTGCGAGCAGGTCGAGACCCACTTCGAGGAGAAGATCAAGCGCCTGAAGAAGGGCGACGAGCTTCCCCCCGGCGTCATCAAGATGGTCAAGGTCTACCTGGCCATCAAGCGTAAGCTGCAGGTCGGCGACAAGATGGCCGGCCGCCACGGAAACAAGGGCGTCATCAGCCGCATCTTGCCCGAGGAGGACCTGCCCTATCTGCCCGACGGCACGCCCGTGGACGTCGTGCTGAACCCGCTCGGCGTGCCTAGCCGCATGAACGTGGGTCAGATTCTCGAGACTCACCTCGGCTGGGCCGCACGCGGCATCGGCGAGGCGATCGCCCTGATGGCTGAGAAGGCCGCCGCGCCCAAGGCGATCCGCCAGCGCATCCTCGACATCTATGACGACACCGTGTCCAAGGCGACGGTCGAGTCGCTGTCCGACGAGGACGTCGTCCGGCTCGCCAAGATGCTGGGCCGCGGTGTCCACGTCGCGAACCCCGTGTTCGACGGCGCGTTCGAGGCCGAGATTCGCGACCTGCTCGTGAAGGCGGGCAGCCGCCGCTCGGGTCAGACCGTGCTCTTCGACGGACGCACCGGCGAGGCCTTCGACGAGGACGTCACCGTCGGAGTGATGTACGTGCTGAAGCTCCATCACCTCGTCGACGACAAGATCCACGCCCGGAGCATCGGGCCGTACTCGCTCGTCACGCAGCAGCCGCTCGGCGGAAAGGCCCAGTTCGGTGGCCAGCGCCTCGGCGAGATGGAAGTGTGGGCCATGGAAGCCTACGGCGCCGCTTACGGGCTGCAGGAATTCCTCACGGTGAAGAGCGATGACGTCGTCGGCCGGACGCGCATCTACGAGGCGATCGTGAAGGGCGAGCACACGCTCGAGCCCGGTCTCCCGGAGTCCTTCAAGGTCCTGTTGAAGGAGCTGAAGGCGCTGGCTCTCGACGTCGAACTCATCGAAGCGGGCTAAGGAGAAACCATGAAAGACTTCTTCAATTTCTACGAGAAGCCCAAAGATCCCCTCAGCTTTAGCGCGGTCCGCATCGGCCTCGCTTCGCCGAAGAAGATCCTCGAGTGGTCCTTCGGCGAAGTGAAAAAGCCCGAGACCATCAACTACCGGACCTTCAAGCCGGAGCGTGATGGCCTGTTCTGCGCCAAGATCTTCGGTCCCGTGAAGGACTACGAGTGCAACTGCGGCAAGTACAAGCGCATGAAGCACCGCGGCATCGTCTGCGAGAAGTGCGGCGTGGAGGTCATTCAGGCCAAGGTGCGTCGCGATCGCTTGGGCCACATCAACCTGGCCACGCCGACCGCGCACATCTGGTTTCTGAAGAGCCTGCCGAGCCGCATCGGCAACCTGCTCGACATCAGCCTCAAGGATCTCGAGCGGGTGCTCTACTGCGTCGCGTACGTGGTGCTCGATCCGGGCGAGACCGAGCTGCAGGTCGGCGAGGTCATCACCGAAGAGCGCTACGAAGAGCTGATGGAAGAGTCGGCCGATGAGGCGCTCGAAGTCGGCATGGGCGCAGAGGCCATCCGCGAGCTGCTCGAGAGCATCGACGTCGAGGCCCTCGGCGCCGAGCTGCGCAGCGCGATGAAGGAGGCCCGCTCGGAGGCCAAGCGCAAGAAGATCTCCAAGCGCCTGAAGGTCGTCGAGGCCTTCCGCGACTCGGGTAACGAGCCGGCGTGGATGGTGCTGACCACCATCCCCGTGCTGCCGCCCGACCTGCGTCCGCTGGTCCCCCTGGACGGCGGCCGCTTCGCGACCAGCGACCTGAACGATCTCTACCGCCGCGTCATCAACCGCAACAACCGCCTCAAGCGGCTGCTCGAGTTGAACGCGCCCGAGATCATCATCCGCAATGAGAAGCGGATGCTACAGGAAGCCGTCGACGCGCTCTTCGACAACGGTCGCCGCGGCAAGACCATCACCGGTCCCAACAAGCGCCCGCTCAAGAGCCTGTCGGATCTGCTCAAGGGCAAGCAGGGCCGGTTCCGTCAGAACCTGCTCGGCAAGCGCGTCGACTACTCGGGTCGTTCGGTCATCGTCGTCGGTCCGGAGCTCAAGCTCCACCAGTGCGGCCTGCCCAAGAAGATGGCCCTCGAGCTCTTCAAGCCGTTCATCTACAACAAGCTCGAAGAGCGCGGCTACGTCACGACCATCAAGAGCGCCAAGAAGCTCGTCGAGAAGGAGAAGCCCGAGGTTTGGGACATCCTTGACGAGGTCATCCGCGAGCATCCCGTGATGCTCAACCGCGCTCCGACGCTTCACCGACTGGGCATCCAGGCCTTCGAGCCGATCCTCGTCGAGGGCAAGGCCATCAAGATCCACCCGCTCGTCTGCACGGCGTTCAACGCCGACTTCGACGGCGACCAGATGGCCGTTCACGTGCCGCTGTCGGTGGAAGCGCAGATGGAGGCGCGCGTGCTCATGATGAGCACGAACAACATCCTGAGCCCGGCGTTCGGCAAGCCGATCGTCAACCCCAGCCAGGACATCGTGCTCGGCCTCTACTACATGACCCGTCCCCGCGAGTTCGCGTTGGGCGAGGGCATGGTCTTCTCAAGCCCCGAGGAGGCTCGCGTCGCGTATGACGCCGGCGTCGTCGCGCTGCAGGCGAAGATCAAGTGCCGCTACCAGGGCAAACTGCACGACACGACCGTCGGCCGCTGCCTTCTGACCGAGATCGTTCCGGACGAGATCACCTTCGATCACTACAACCGGACCCTCGGCAAGAAGGAGCTCGGGCAGCTCATCGACATGACCTTCCGCGACGCGGGCACCAAGGAGACCGTGCTCCTGGCTGACGCGCTGCGCAGCTGGGGCTACGAGTACTCGACCCGCGCGGGCGCCTCGATCTCCATCGAGGACCTGAAGATCCCGGCCGAGAAGGGACCGATGCTCGACCAGGCCTCCTCTGAGGTGGCCGAGATCGAGAACAGTTACCGCGAGGGCCTCATCACCTTCGGCGAGCGCTACAACAAGGTCATCGACATCTGGGCCGCGGCGTCTGAAGACATCGCCGACGCCATGATGTCCGGCATCCAGATCGAAGAGGTCACGTCGCCTGACGGGAAGGACAAGCGCGAGCAGCCGTCCTTCAACAGCATCTTCATGATGGCCGACTCCGGCGCGCGTGGTTCTGCCCAGCAGATTCGGCAGCTCGCCGGCATGCGCGGCCTGATGGCCAAGCCCTCCGGCGAGATCATCGAGACGCCCATCACGGCCAACTTCCGTGAAGGCCTCTCGGTGCTGCAGTACTTCATCTCGACTCACGGCGCGCGAAAGGGTCTGGCCGACACCGCGCTCAAGACGGCGAACTCGGGTTACCTGACCCGCCGCCTGGTCGACGTGGCCAACGACTGCGTCATCACCGAGTACGACTGCGGCACCCTCGACGGCGTGACCGTGGTCCCGCTCGTCGAAGGCGGCGAGGTCATCGAGCCCTTGGCGGACCGTATCCTGGGTCGCGTGGCGCTCGACGACGTTGTCGATGCCTACTCCGGTCAGGTCCTCGTCGAGGCCAACCAGGAGATCGACGAGCTCAAGGTGGAGAGCATCGAGAACGCCGGCATCGAGTCGGTCGAGCTTCGAAGCACGCTGACCTGTCGCACCCGCGAGGGCGTATGCGTCCTCTGCTACGGTCGCGACCTGGCCCGCGGTCAGATGGTCAACGTGGGTGAGGCCGTCGGCGTCATCGCCGCGCAGTCCATCGGCGAGCCCGGCACCCAGCTCACCATGCGTACCTTCCACGTCGGTGGCGCGGCCCGCGCGCGTGCCGAGCAGTCGACGCTCGAGGTCCGAAACGACGGCACGATCGCCTTCCGCGGTCTGAACTCCGTCGCCAAGGCCGACGGCACGCTGGTCGTCATGAACCGGAACGCCGAGCTCGTCGTCATCGACGAGAGCGGCCGCGAGAAGGAGCGCTACAACGTCGTCTACGGCGCGCGAATCCGCGTGAAGGACGGCGACGCGGTCACGAAGGGCCAGACGGTCGCTGAGTGGGACCCGTGGTCGCTGCCGGTCGTGACGGAGTACTCCGGAACCGTGCGCTTCGGCGACATCGAGGAAGGCAAGACCGTCAAGGAAGAGGTCGACGAGGTCACCGGGCTTTCGCGCAAGGTCATCACCGAGACGAAGTCCGACCTTCGGCCGCACATCGAGATCCTCGGTGAGGACGGGAAGGCGGGGCGTACGGACTCGAGCGGCAAGAAGGTCGCCTCGATCAAGTACATGCTGCCTGTCGGCTCGAACATCACCGTGGCCAACCGCGACACGGTCGATGCCGGCGACATCCTCGCCAAGATCCCGCGCGAGACGACGAAGACCAAGGACATCACCGGTGGTCTGCCGCGCGTCGCCGAGCTCTTCGAGGCCCGCAAGCCCAAAGAGAAGGCGATCATCTCGGAGATCGAGGGCCACGTGGAGTTCGGCAAGGACACCAAGGGCAAGCGCAAGGTCGTGGTTCGTCCCGAGGTGGGAGATCCGGCCGAGTACCTCATCCCGAAGTCCAAGCACATCTCGGTGCACGAGGGCGACTATGTGCGCGCCGGCGAGCCCCTGATGGACGGATCGCCCGACCCGCACGACATCCTCCGGGTGAAGGGCGAGAAGGCGCTGTCGAGCTTCCTGGTCGACGAGATCCAGGAGGTCTATCGCCTGCAGGGCGTGAAGATCAACGACAAGCACATCGAGGTCATCGTCCGTCAGATGCTGCGCTGGGTCCGGATCGTGGACGTCGGCGACACCAGCTTCCTCATCAACGAGCAGGTGCCGCGTCACCGCTTCGAGGAAGAGAACCAGAAGGTCATCGCCCGTGGCGGCGAGCCGTCGCAGGGTGAGCCGATCATGCTCGGCATCACCAAGGCGAGCCTGTCGACCGACAGCTTCCTCTCGGCGTCCTCCTTCCAGGAGACGACGAAGGTGCTCACCCAGGCCTCGATCCAGGGCAAGGTCGACACGTTGCGCGGTCTCAAGGAGAACGTCGTGATGGGCCGCCTCATCCCCGCGGGTACTGGCGTGCCGGTCTACAATGACCTCGGACTCTCGATCAATCCCGACGCGGAAGAGCCTGCGTTCATCAAGCGCCGCCCCTCGGCGTGACCCCGCGGAACCCTTGGCCGGGCGACAACCTCAGTCGCCCGGCCAGATCCCGCTTGACTTGTCGCTGTCGCACCCTAGAATCCGCCTCCCCGTCAGACCGGGGCCTCGCGGCCAGCAGGAACGGAACCCCGAATGCCTACGATTAATCAGCTCGTCCGAATGGGACGTGAGAAGCAGCGGAAGAAGACCTCCGCTCCGGCGCTCCAGAGTTGCCCGCAGAAGCGCGGCGTCTGCGTACGCGTCTACACGTCTACTCCCAAGAAGCCGAACTCGGCTCTTCGGAAGATCGCTCGTGTGCGCCTCACCAACGGGATGGAGGTCACTTCCTACATCCCCGGTGAGGGTCACAACCTTCAGGAACACTCGCTCGTGCTCATCCGTGGCGGCCGCGTCAAGGACCTGCCCGGCGTGCGGTACCACATCATCCGCGGGACTCTGGATGCCACAGGTGTGGCCAACCGGAAGCGCGGTCGTTCCAAATACGGCACCAAGCGCGGCAAGTAATCCGGCGCACCCGAGGACTCAGTCATGCCGAGAAAGCGCGAAATCACCAAGCGACACATCGATCCGGATCCCAAGTACCGGGATACGTTGGTCGCGAAGTTCGTCAACGTCATCATGCGGGACGGCAAGAAGGCCGTCGCCGAGAAGATCATGTATGACGCGTTCGAGATCGTGGCCTCGAAGACCGGGGACGATCCCGTCCGCGTCTTCCGCAAGGCCGTCGACAACGTGAAGCCTCAGCTTGAGGTGAAGTCACGGCGTGTCGGTGGTTCCAACTACCAGGTGCCGGTCGAGGTTCGGCCCGAGCGCCGCACCGCCCTGGCGTTGCGCTGGCTGTGCGACTTCTCCCGCAAGCGCGGCGAGAAGACCATGGTCGAGCGTCTGTCGGGCGAGCTGCTCGACGCCTCGAACAACCGCGGCAACGCGGTGAAGAAGAAGGAAGACACCCACCGCATGGCCGACGCCAACAAGGCGTTTGCGCACTACCGCTGGTAGCATGCGGGTGCCGCTAGCCCTCGAACACGAGTAGGCTAGCGACACCGGTGACGACTAAGGGGCCGGCCGAGACTCATCGGGCGGCCCTTTCGTTTTTTGGGCCAGCGGCTGCGGCGACTGACCTTCTCGGAGAGACGCCAGGATGGACGCGCTCCGGAACATCGGCATCGTGGCCCATATCGACGCGGGCAAGACGACGCTGACCGAGCAGCTGCTGGTGCTCACCGGGTTTCTGCGTTCGCCCGGCTCGGTGGAGGACGGCACCACCGTCGCGGATTGGCGCCGATCCGAACGCGAGCGTGGGATCACGATCGGCAGCGCCGCTGTGACCACGCGCTGGCGCGACCACGAGATCACGATCGTGGACACCCCGGGGCACGTCGACTTCACGCTCGAGGTGGAGCGCACGCTTACCGTCATCGAGGGTGTGGTCTTGGTCCTCAGCGCACCTGACGGCGTGCAGGCGCAGACCCAGACAGTGTGGCACCAGGCGGCCCGCCATCGGCTACCGGCGATCGCCTTCGTCAACAAGCTGGATCGCCCTGGCGTTGATGACGCTGCCCTGCAAGACCAGATCCGTGAGCACCTGGGTCTCGAGCCGGTGCCCCTGCAGATCCTGCTGCCGGCGGAACCCGATCGCTTGCGCCTCCTGGATCTCGTCACGGGTCAGGTCCTCGAGTGGCGCGACCTCGGGCTGCGGTCCGGTCCGCGCGAGCCGCTGATTGGCACGATCGCGAATGAAGACGAAGAGTTCGAACTGCTACTGGGCCGCGAACGCCTCGCCGACGCCGTCAGCCCCTGGGACGACGCCCTGACCGCGATGATCTTGGAGGACCGTGTCCCGACCGAAGCGGACTGGCGCCGCGCCATCACGGCGGCGGTGCACGCCCGCGGCTGCCTCCCGCTCATCTATGGCGTCGCGCGTGCGGGGGTGGGCCCGGCACAGCTCCTTGACGCTGTCGTGGACTTCCTGCCATCGCCGAGGCGAGGTCCCGTGCGGACGGTGTTCGACTGCGCCGCCCCGGAGAACACGGCGAGCTGGCCTCCTCCCGACGCCCAGCCGGCGACCGCCTTCGTCTTCAAGACCGAGTGGCGGGGACGAGGCCGCCGGATCGCGTGGATACGCGTGTTCGCCGGGAGCGTGACCACCAGCTCATCGCTGTCGCGCCCACGCGACGCCGCAGATCTCGCGCTATCCGAGCTGGTTCGCCTCTCTGGCGGCACCGACGAGCCCGTGGACCGACTCGACGCGGGCACGATCGGCGCGATCCTCGGCCACGCCGGCGGCCCGCTTCCCCTGATGGGCGACACCTTGGTCGAGGGTGTACCACGCTGGGCGTTCGAGCCGGTCGCGGTGCCGGCGCCGGTCATCGCGGTGGCCCTCGAGGCTCCCGATCCGGAGTCCGACCTCGAGATGCGTCGTGTGCTGGAGGAGCTCGTCACCGACGATCCGTCCCTCGCGGTCGTGACGGACAGCGCGACCGGCCAGACCCTGTTGTTGGGGATGGGCGAGCTCCACCTCGAGCTGGTGACCGAGGAGCTGCTGCGCGATCGCGACCTGCGATGTCGCATCGGCGCACCGCGGGCGCACCTGCGGCGCCCGATCGCGGGCGTGGGTGAGGGCTCTGGGTCGGCCTCCGGGATCCGATCCTGAGGCCAGGCTTACGATCGCGGTTCGGATCGCGCCCTCCAGAGGTCACCGGCGCAGCTCAGATCGCCGCGTTGCCTCCGCTCCTGGCGGAGGGCGAGGCCCGCGACGCGCTCCATGCCGGCCTCCGCCACGCGCTGCTGGACGTCGAGGATCTGGTGCAGGCGCGGCTCGGGGTCACCCAGATCGCGGGCTCCTGCGGCCCCCAGGACGCCCGTGCCTACTGGGACGCCGGCGCGGCCGCCGCGCGATCCGCGATCGCGATCGCAGGATCGCAGCCCGCAGAACCCTGGGTCGCGCTCGACATCTCGGTCCCGGACGAGGCCGTGGGGCGCGTGTCTGGAGATCTCGCCAAGCGCCGCGCCCGCATCCACGCGACGGTCAACAGGGGGAAGATCCAAATCCTCTCCGCATCCGCCCCCCTGGCGGAAATGCTGCACTACGCGACCCGTCTTCGGTCCATGACATCAGGCCGGGGCTCATTCTCCATGCGGCCCATCGGCTACCGACCGTGCTGACGTCGCCGCGGGGGTCGAGGCCATAGGCACGCCTCAGAGGAAATGCCGTTGACAGGGTGGGGCGTGCACTGTACAAACCCCCGGCCGTTGCGCTGGAGACCTCCACCGCAACTCCCCCGGAGCGTGGTCATGGCCCAGAAAATTCGCATCCGCCTCAAGGCGTATGATTACAAGTTGCTCGACCAGTCGGCGAACGAGATCATCGAGACCGTTCGGCGGACCGGCGCGCGCACCGCGGGTCCCGTACCTCTTCCGACCCGTATCAACAAGTACACGGTTCTGCGTGGTCCCCACGTAGATAAGAAGAGCCGCGAGCAGTTCGAGATCCGCACCCACAAGCGGCTCATCGACATCATCGAGCCCACTCAGGCGACTTTGGACGCCCTGATGAAGCTCGACCTCTCTGCCGGCGTGGACGTCGAGATCAAGACCTGAACTCGACCTTCGCGTCGTCCCCCTCCACGTCGGCATCCTCACCCGCCGACGTTTCGCGGTGACGAAGGACGTCCCTCCCCTTCCCGGGACGAACCCGTCAACGCTGGCCCGCCCGAAGGTGCCTTACCCGGCGGCAGGCTAATCCCCAAACCAATTCAGTAGCGTACCGCCGCACTCCATGGGGAGCGCGGTGAGTGCACGGCAGCCGGTGACCTCGCGCTTGACAGCGTGGAGTTTCGGGTGCTAGCTCGTCCGCCCTTCGTGCGCCACGGCGCTCAGGCGAGTTCAGGAGCAGAACGGCAATGCCCGTCGTCGACGTCTACAACCTGGATAAGAAGAAAGTCGGCACGCTAGATCTAGCGGACTCGATTTTCGCCGTGCCCGTCCGAGAGCACCTCTTCCATGAGGTGGTCCGCGCGCAGCTTGCCGCGCGTCGCTCGGGCACCGCGAAGACCAAGGTCCGGTCCGAGGTCGCCGGCTCGACCAAGAAGATCTACAAGCAGAAGGGCACCGGCAACGCCCGACAGGGCACCAAGAAGGCGCCTCACTGGGTTGGCGGCGGCACCGTCTTCGGACCGCAGCCGCGCAGCTTCGAGATGAAGGTCAACAAGAAGACGCGTCGCGCGGCGCTCTGCGCGGCGCTGACCCGTCGCCAGGAAGAGGGCCGCCTCGTCGTGCTCGAGAGCTTCGAGCTCGCCGCGATCAAGACGAAGGGTGTGGTCGACGTGCTGCGCCGCTTCGACTCGGATCGTGCGCTCATCGTCGACGGCGACAACCGGGCGCTGGCCGCTAGCACCCGCAATCTCCCCACCTCCCACTACCTCGCCGTGGACGGCATCAACGTCTACGACATCTTGCGCCACGACACGGTGCTGATGACCCGCCAGGCAGTGGACGCGATTCAGACGAGGCTTGGCTGATGAGCGCGACGAACTACGGGATCCTCAAGCGCCCGGTTGTGACTGAGAAGTCCAACCGTCTGCGCGAGCAGCACAATCAATTCGTCTTCGAGGTCGCTCCGTCGGCCAACAAGATCGAGATCCGCGAGGCCGTGGAGAAGCTCTTCAACGTCTCCGTGACGGACGTCCGGACGATGATCGTGCGCGGCCGGATCAAGCGGTTCAAGCGCGGATTTGGCAAGCAGCCGAACTGGAAGAAGGCCATCGTCTCCGTTCACGCGGAGCAGACGATCGACCTCTTCGAGGGCATCTAGGAGACTCGGTAGATGGCCATCAAACGATTCAAACCCACGAGCGCTGGCCGCCGCGACATGAGCGGCTCGGCGTTCGATGAAATCACCAAGACGACGCCCGAGCGCAGCCTCCTGCAGTCGCTTCGTCGCAGTGGCGGTCGCAACAACCTCGGCCGCATCACCGCGCGCCGACGTGGGGGCGGTCACAAGCGCCGCTACCGCGTGGTCGACTTCCGTCGCGACAAGACCGGCGTGCCGGCCAAGGTCGCGGCCATCGAGTACGACCCCAACCGCGGCGCGCGCCTGGCCCTGCTGCACTACGCGGACGGCGAGAAGCGCTACATCCTGTGGCCCGCGGGTCTGAAGGTCGGCGACGAGGTCATCTCCAGCCGCAACGCGGACATCACGCCCGGGAACACGCTGCCGCTCGACGCGGTGCCGACCGGTACGATCATTCACAACGTAGAGATGCGACCCCGCAAGGGCGGCCAGATGGCGCGCGGCGCGGGCTGCAGCGCGCAGTTGATGGCCAAAGAGGGCAAGTACGCCCTCCTCCGCCTGCCCTCGGGCGAGCTGCGCCGGGTGCTCTCGACCTGCCGCGGCACCATCGGTGTCGTAGGCAACGCCGAGCGCCAGAACATCGATCTTGGTAAGGCCGGCCGCGGACGTTGGCTCGGTCGCCGCCCGAAGGTTCGCGGCGTCGCCATGAACCCGGTCGACCACCCCCATGGCGGTGGTGAGGGCCGTACCTCCGGCGGTCGCCACCCGGTGACCCCTTGGGGCATCCCGACCAAGGGCAAGAAGACCCGCAACAACAAGTCGACGGACCGATTCATCGTCCGCCGGCGTACCCGCTAACCGCAGCGAGGTCGTACAGTGCCCCGTTCCGTAAAGAAGGGTCCATTCGTGGACGACCACCTCATGAAGAAGGTGGATGAGTCTGTCCGAACCGGTAACCGCAAGGTCCTCAAGACCTGGAGTCGCCGCTCGACAGTCTTTCCGGAGATGGTCGGTTTGACCATCGCCGTGCATAACGGCCGCAAGTTTCTCCCGGTGTTCGTGACCGAAAACATGGTCGGTCACAAGCTCGGTGAGTTTTCGCCCACTCGCACCTTCCACGGCCACGCGGCCGACCGGAAGGGCAAGCGTAAGTAGAGGGGCCTGTCATGGAAGCGCGTGCATCGTTGCGCTATGTCCGAATGGCGCCACGCAAGATCCGAACGGTCCTGGGTGCGATTCGCAATCAGCCGGTCGAGTTGGCTCTCGCGCAGCTGCGGTTTACCGACCGCGCTGCCGCTGGGGTCATCGGGAAGCTGCTCGCATCGGCAGTGGCCAACGTTCAGGATCGCTACGGCGACGTCGACACATCGGGGCTCTTCGTGAAGGCGGCGTACGCCGACCAGGGACCCACGCTCAAGCGCTTCATGCCGCGAGCACACGGTCGCGCAGCCCGCATCAACAAGAAGACGAGCCACGTAACTGTGGTCGTCGCCGGCGAGGAGTAGGACATGGGACAGAAAGTCCATCCGATCGGATTCCGACTCGGCGTCGTTCGCACCTGGGACTCCAAGTGGTACGCCGAGAAGGCCTACTCGAAGTGGCTGCTTGAGGATCTGAAGATCCGCGCGCTGATCAAGGACAAGGTCGGACACGCTGGCATCAGCCGCGTCATCCTCGAGCGGTCCTCGATGAAGTGCACGATCAACGTGTACACGGCCCGTCCGGGCATCATCATCGGCAAGAAGGGCCAGGGCGCCGAGCTTCTCAAGAACGACGTTCAGAAGCTCACCGAGGCGAAGGTCTATCTCAACATCCACGAGGTCCGAAAGGCCGAGCTCGACGCCCAGTTGGTCGCCGAGAACGTGGCCACTCAGCTCGAGCGCCGCGTCTCGTTCCGGCGCGCGATGAAGAAGGCGGTGCAGACCGCGATGAAGTTCGGCGCCAAGGGCATCCGCCTGAACGCGTCTGGGCGACTCGGCGGCGCGGAAATGTCGCGCCGCGAGTGGTACCGAGAGGGCCAGGTGCCGCTGCACACGCTGCGGGCCGACATCGATTACGGATACGCTGTCGCCAAGACGACCTACGGGATCATCGGCGTGCAGTGTTGGATCTACAAGGGCGATGTGCTCAAGGAGCGCCGCACCCGAGCCTAGGCTCGAGTGCAGCGTCCTATCTGAGGAGAACACGCGATGCTTGCTCCCAAGCGCGTAAAGTTCAGAAAGTGTCACAAGGGCCGCAATCGCGGGCTCGCCAAGGGCGGCACGGAAGTGTCGTTCGGTGAGTTCGCCTTGCAGGCGACCGACCACGGTATGGCCACCTCGCGCCAGATCGAGGCCGCTCGTATCGCGATGACCCGCTACGTGAAGCGCGGAGCCAAGATTTGGATCCGCATCTTCCCTGACAAGCCGATGACGAAGAAGCCTGCCGAAGTCCGAATGGGTAAAGGTAAAGGTTCGCCGGAGTTCTGGGTCGCGGTCATCAAGCCCGGCCGGGTGCTCTACGAGATGCGCGGTGCGTCTGAAGAGGTAGCGCGCGAGGCCTTCCGTTTGGCCGCCCACAAGCTGCCCTTCAGCACGCGCGTACTGGCGCAGAACGAGGTGTCGGAATGATCGCCCATGACCTTCGGCAGCTCGCGCCTGAGGACCTGAAGGCCAAGGTGCAGGCGCTCCGAGAGGACCTCTTCCGGCTGCGCTTCCGGCACGCCACGGCGCAGCTCAACGATCCTTCGCAGATTCGCAAGACCCGGCGGACGCTGGCGCGCGCACTGACCATCCTCGGTCAGACGGACGCCACCGCGGCGCGGAAGGCCTGAGGTGGAGACGATGACGGAACGCGGAAACAAGAAGCAGCTCGTCGGACTCGTCGCCAGCGACAAGAACGACAAGACCGTCGTGGTCGAAGTGACGCGCCGGACACGGCACGCCATCTATCACAAGTACATCAGCCGTCGTAAGCGCTACCAGGCGCACGACGAGACGAACGACTGCCGTGTTGGCGACCGCGTCGTCATTGAAGAATGCCGCCCCCTGAGCCGGCACAAGCACTGGCGCATCAAGCAAGTGCTGGACCGCGCTGTCTAGCTGATCGCGCGCTGCTCATCGAAGCAGCGCACTGGAGTCCTTCGATGATTCAGATGCAGACATTTCTGGCATCCGCTGACAACTCAGGCGCGAAGCGCTTGCAGTGCATCAAGGTGCTTGGCGGCTCCAAGCGCAAGTACGCCTCGATCGGAGACATCATCGTGGTGTCTGTGAAGGAGGCGATGCCCAAGGGCAAGGTCAAGAAGAAGGACGTGCTGAAGGCGGTCATCGTCCGCACGGCGAAGGAAATCCACCGCCCTGACGGGTCGAGCATTCGTTTCGACGAGAACGCCGCCGTCCTCATCAACGCATCCAACGAGCCGATCGGAACCCGTATCTTCGGGCCGGTCGCTCGTGAGCTGCGAGCGAAGCGCTTCATGCGAATCGTTTCACTCGCCCCCGAAGTGCTGTAGGAGCCGCCGGATGAACCGCATCAAGAAGGGCGACAGCGTCCAAGTCATCGCCGGCAAGGAGCGGGGGAAGCAGGGCAAAGTGCTCGGCTTCACCCACGACGGCCAGCGCGTCTTGGTCGAGGCGCTCAATATGATCAAGCGCCACACGCGCCCGACCCAGGCGAACCCGCAAGGCGGGATCGTCGAGAAAGAGGCCGGGATACATATCTCCAACCTGCAGCCACTCACCCCGAGTGGGCGGCCCACACGCGTCGGCTACCGCATGAACGAGGCTGGTAAAAAGGTCCGTTACAGCAAGCGCCACGACGAGAACCTCGACTGAGGGAGAGGGAGACGAAGATGGCGCGACTCAAGACAAAGTACTACTCCGAGATCGTTCCGCTGATGCGGGAAGGCTTCGGGTACACAAACCTCCACCAGGTTCCGCGAATCGAGAAGATCTCGATCAACATGGGACTTGGCGAGGCCGTTCAGAACCCGAAGCTCATCGAGAGCGCATCGGTGCAGCTGGCCGCGCTTAGCGGTCAGAAGCCCATCGTGACTCGAGCGCGCAAGTCCATCGCCGGCTTCAAGCTGCGCGAGGGCATGCCGATCGGCACGAAGGTCACGCTGCGGCGGGACCGGATGTACGAGTTCCTGGACCGCCTCATCACGCTGGCGCTTCCGCGCGTGCGTGACTTCAAGGGCGTGTCGCCGAAGGGCTTTGATGGCCGCGGCAACTACTCCCTTGGTGTCAAAGAGCAGATCATCTTTCCCGAAATCGATTACGACAAGGTCGAGAAGGTCCACGGCCTGAACATCACCTTCGTCACCACCGCACGCACGGACGACGAGGCGCGGCAGCTGCTGACTCACTTCGGCATGCCGTTCCGGAAGTAGGAGACCACTCGTGGCGAAGACGTCTCAGATCGTACGGGCCGCTCGGCCCTCAAAGTTCAAGGTCCGGCACCATAACCGCTGCCAGCGATGCGGTCGTCCCCGGGCGTTCATCCGCAAATTCGGCCTGTGCCGCATCTGCTTTCGGAACCTGTCTCTTGCCGGTCTCATCCCCGGCGTGACGAAGTCGAGCTGGTAGGGGAATCGTCCATGTCCATGACCGACCCGATCGCCGATCTCTTGACGCGGATCCGTAACGCGCAGTTGGCTCGACACTCGAGCCTTCGACTGCCGGCTTCGAAGATCAAGCAGCAGATCGTCGAGATTTTGAAAGAAGAGGGCTACGTGGCCGACTACCGTCGCGCCAAGAAGTCCCCGCAAGACGAGCTCGAGATCGATCTGAAGTACAGCTCAGACCGCCGCGGTGCCATCATCGGCATCAAGCGCGAGAGCACGCCAGGCCGCCGTGTCTACGTGGGAGCCGACGAGATTCCTCGCGTCCGCCACGGACTGGGCGTCGCCATCATCAGCACCTCGCAGGGCATCCTCGCTGACCACGCTGCACGTAAGAAGCGCGTTGGCGGCGAGCTCCTGCTGACGGTGTGGTAAGGAGTCCGCCGTGTCACGCATCGGAAAATTGCCGGTAGCCATCCCGGCCAAGGTTGAGATCAGCCTCGACGGACCGAACGTTCGCGTGAAGGGTCCGCTGGGTCAGTTGGATCGCACCTTCAAGGGCGTCGAGTTCGCCAAGGACGCCGGCACGATTCGCGTGACGGCGGCCGGTGAGACGCGCCAGCACATGGCGCTGTGGGGCCTCGGCCGCACTCTCCTCAACAACATGGTGACCGGCGTCTCGACCGGCTTCACCAAGACGCTTGAAATCACCGGCGTCGGCTACCGCGCGGAGGTGGCTGGCAACAGCGTCAACCTCACGTTGGGCTACAGCCACCCGGTCGTCTTTCCGGTTCCGGCGGGACTGAAGATCGAGGTCGAGAAGCAGACCACGGTCAAGATCTCCGGAATCGATAAAGAGTTGGTGGGTCAGACCGCAGCACGCATTCGCGCGCTTCGGGCGCCGGAGCCGTACAAGGGCAAGGGCATCAGGTATTCGGACGAGGTTGTCCGGCGCAAGGCCGGCAAGGCCGCGAAGAAGTAGGCCGCCTGGCGCGCCATTCAGGGGTCGAGGCAATGAGCAGTAATCCAAAAGTCGAGTCGCGCATCCGCCGCAAGCGTCGCGTTCGCCGAAAGGTGAACGGGAGCACGGAGCGGCCACGGCTCACCGTGTTCAAGTCGAACAAGCACATCTACGTGCAGGTCATCGATGACCTGCTCGGGGTGACCTTGGCGTCGGCATGCACGTTGAGCCCCGCAGTGCGTGACGCGGTGAAGGGTCTCAAGAAGGTTGACGCTGCGAAGAAGGTCGGCGAACTCGCCGCTCAGCAGTGTCAGGCCGCGAACATCACCAAGGTCGTATTCGACCGTAACGGCTATCCCTACACGGGCCGGGTCGCTGCTCTCGCCGATGCGGCGCGAGCCGGCGGCCTGGACTTCTAGGACACGAGGAACCGAACGTGGCACGAGAGCGTGAGCGGCGGGATCGCCGGGATCAAGTTGCGGATGATGGGTTGACCGACAAGGTCGTCCACATCAACCGCGTGGCGAAAGTAGTGAAGGGCGGACGTCGGTTCAGCTTCTCGGCGCTTGTCGTCGTGGGCGACGGACAGGGTCGCGTCGGAGCCGCGTTGGGTAAGGCCAACGAGGTGCCCGAGGCGATCCGCAAGGCGAAGGAGCGCGCGATCGGTAACATGATCACCGTGCCGATCGTCAACGACACCATCCCTCATGAGGTCCTCGGACACGAGGGTGCTGGGCGAGTGCTTCTGAAGCCCGCCAGCGCTGGTACGGGCGTGATCGCCGGCGGCGCAGTCCGCGCGATCCTCGAGGCGGCGGGCGTCCACAACATCCTTTCGAAGTGCATCGGCACGAGCAACCCGAACAACGTCGTTCACGCGACGATGTCGGCGCTCCGCCAGCTGGCGAGTCCTGAGGAGACGGCGTACCGCCGCGGCCTGTCGGTCGAGGAGATGCGCTCGCGACACATGGGGCACCACGCATGAGTGGCAAAGTGAAGCTGACGCTCATCCGGAGCTATGACAAGGCCAGCGAGCGCCAGCAGAAGATTCTGGTGGGGCTCGGCCTTCGCAAGATCAATCAAGTGCGTGAGCACGCGAATGACCCCGCGATCCGCGGAGCCATCGCCAAGGTGTCGCACCTCGTGACCGTCGAAACGGTCTGAGGCGAGAGCGGCGGCAAGAAGGAATTAGACGATGAATGAACTCAGCAGACTGAAGCCCCCGGCGGGCGCGCGTCGTGACCGTAAGCGTGTGGGTCGAGGTCCGGGTTCGGGCAACGGCACCACGGCCGGTCGCGGTCAGAAGGGTCAGAAGGCGCGCGCTGCGTCCAAGAAGCCGTTTGGCTTCGAGGGCGGGCAGATGCCGCTGCAGCGGCGTCTGCCGAAGCGTGGGTTCACGCCGCATGTCCGCACGCGCTACGCGCTTGTGAACATCGTCGACCTGAACTTCTTCGACGCCGGCACGGAGATCACTCCGGAGCTACTGGCCGCCGAGGGATTCATCCGCAAGGCCACGGATCTCGTGAAGATCTTGGGCGACGGTGACCTCGACGTGAAGGTGAGCGTCAAGGCTCACAAGTTCACGGCGACCGCGGCGGAGAAGGTCAAGGCGAAGGGCGGTACGATCGTCGTGATCGGCGAGGTTATCGGTGGCTAGTGGTGTCGCCAACCTCGGTAAGATGCCCGAGCTTCGTAGCCGGATCATCTACACGCTAGCCCTCCTGGCGGTGTATCGCGTGGGTGTTTTCATCACCGTACCCGGCGTGAACCGGGAGGTGATGCAGAGCTATATCCAGGGTGCCGCCGGTGGCTTCCTGGGTCTGTTCAACATGTTCAGTGGTGGCGCGATCGAGCAGCTCTCGATCTTCGCGCTGGGCGTGATGCCGTACATCTCGGCGAGCATCATCCTGCAGTTGATGACGGTCGTCGTCCCCGCGCTCGAGCGCTTGAGTAAGGAAGGCGAGCGCGGTCGACAGAAGATCAACCAGTATACCCGGTACGGCACCGTCTTGCTGGGCGTCATCCAGGGCTCGGGCATCGCACTGTGGCTCGCCTCACTCAACCAGGCTGGCGGCGCCGCAGAGGGCGTCATTGTCGGGGGCGGCTTCGGGTTCAAGGTCATCGCCGTGCTCGCCCTGACCACAGGCACCGTGTTCTTGATGTGGCTCGGTGAGCAGATCACGGAGCGCGGCATCGGCAACGGCATCTCGCTCTTGATCTTCGCAGGCATCGTCGCCGGTCTCCCCGATGCCCTCGTGCAGACCTGGAACCTGAGCACGCTCGGCGGCGGCGACATGGAAGTCCCGCAGCTCGCGATGATCATGGCGATCATCGTGGCCGTCATCGGCTTCATCGTCTTCTTCGAGCGCGGTCAGCGCCGCATCCCCGTCCGCTACGCCAAGAAGGTGGTGGGCACGAAGATGTACGGCGGCCAGAACACGTACCTGCCGCTGAAGGTGAACACCGCCGGCGTGATTCCCCCGATCTTCGCCAGCTCGATCCTGCTCTTCCCGCAGACCCTCGCCGGTCTCTTCCCGGACGCCGCGATCGTGGAGTGGATGAACACGGCGCTACTGCCGGGCAACACCTTCTACAACATCGTCTACGTCGCCCTCATCATCTTCTTCTGCTACTTCTACACGGCCGTGACCTTCAACCCGATCGATGTCGCCGACAACATGAAGAAGTTCGGCGGCTTCATCCCCGGGATTCGGGCCGGCAAGAAGACGGCCGAGTACATCGACCGCGTGCTGACTCGCATCACCCTGGGTGGTGCGATCTACATGGCCGCGGTCTGCGTGCTTCCGACCTTCCTGCAGACCGAGCTCGGCGTGCCGTTCTACTTCGGTGGTACCGCGCTCCTCATCGTGGTCTCGGTGGGCTTGGACACCGTCCAGCAGATCGAGAGCCACATGATTACCCGAAACTACGAGGGCTTTGGCGGCTCCGGTGGCCCGCGTGTTCGCGGCCGGCGGAAGGGCTGAGTCGATGAGACTCATGCTGCTCGGCGCCCCCGGCGCAGGCAAGGGTACCCAGGCGCAGATGTTGGTGGATCGCCTTGGCGTTCCCCAGATCTCGACGGGAGACATGCTGCGGGCGGCGGTCGCGAACAAGACGGCGATGGGGCTGGAAGCGAAGCGCTTCATGGATGCGGGCGGGCTTGTCCCTGACGAGGTCGTCATCGGGATCGTGCGCGACCGCCTGGCCGAGCCAGACTGCGCCAACGGGTTCATTCTAGATGGCTTCCCGCGCACCGTGGTTCAGGCCGCGGCCCTCGAGAAGTTCACGTCGTTGGAGCGTGTTCTTGACGTTCAGGTGCCGGAGGACCGGATTGTCGGCAGACTTTCGGGTCGTCGGACATGTAGGGCTTGCGGTGCAATCTTTCATGTTGTAAATAGCCCGCCCTCCGTGGACGGGGTTTGTGACCGGTGCGGAGGGGTCGTCTACCAGCGTAGCGACGACAACGAGGCGAGCATCCGTGAGCGCCTCAGTCAGTACAGAGCGAAGACCGCGCCGTTGGTGGCGTGGTACGCAGAGAAGGGTCTCCTCGCTAGCGTCGATGGAGACGCAGAAGCAGAGGTTGTCCAAGCCAAGATCTTGGACCTCCTCGGGTTGAGCGAAGAAGCCTAGACATCCACGGATGCGCCCTAGCCTGAATGGGCCGGATCGTGCACCGAGACCACGCGGGAGACCGCGGCGCAGAGCAAGGAAGGAAGCCATGAAGGTTCGGGCTTCGGTCAAGAAGATGTGTGAGAAGTGCAAGGTCATCAAGCGGCGTGGCGTTATCCGTGTGATTTGCGTCAATCCGCGCCACAAGCAGCGTCAGGGGTAACGGTTCATGGCACGCATTGCAGGCGTCGATCTTCCGCGAAGGAAGCAGATTTGGGTCGCCCTGACCTACGTCTACGGGATTGGCAAGACCACCGCGCTCAAGATTTGTGAGCAGGCTCAGGTCATACCGGCCACGCGCACTGAGCTCCTGGGAGACCAGGAGGTCGTGCGACTCCGTCAGATCATCACTGACAACTATCGGGTCGAGGGCGATCTTCGCCGCGACGTCTCCTTGAGCATCAAGCGTCTGATGGATCTGGGCTGCTACCGCGGCCTGCGCCATCGTCGTGGTCTTCCGGTCCGCGGGCAGCGTACCCATACGAATGCCCGCACCCGAAAGGGACCGCGTCGTCAGGCGATTAAGAAGAAGAAGTAGTCCGCGGCGACGATCCGTCCGCTCACGAGGAACTGAGACATGGCCAAGCCAAAGTCCGTAGGTCGCAAGAAGGTCAAGAAGAACGTGCCCACTGGTGTGGCGCACATTCAATCGACCTTCAACAACACGATCGTCACCATCGCCGATCCCCAGGGGAACACCGTCTGCTGGTCCAGCGCCGGCAAGCGGGGTTTCAAGGGCTCGCGCAAGTCGACGCCGTTCGCAGCTCAGCTTGCCGCCGAGGATGCGGCTCGCGAGGCTCAAGAGCACGGCATGCGTACCCTGACCGTGTTCGTCAAGGGTCCGGGCGCCGGTCGCGAGGCGGCGCTTCGGGCGCTGCAAACGGCCGGGCTGCGCGTCACCACGATCCGCGACGTCACCCCCATTCCGCACAACGGTTGCCGCCCGCCCAAGCGCCGGCGCGTCTAAGAAGCAGCGAGGAAGCACACTATGGCCAGGTACATCGGACCGGTCTGCCGCATCTGTCGGCGCGAGGGCCTCAAGCTCTTCTTGAAGGGTGACCGCTGCTACACCGAGAAGTGCGGCATCGAGCGTCGCGCGTACGCGCCTGGCCAGCATGGTCAGGGACACCGCAAGCGCAGTGACTACGGCGTTCAGCTTCGCGAGAAGCAGAAGGTGCGTCGTATGTACGGTCTGCTGGAGAAGCAGTTCCGTCGCAACTACGTGATGGCCGACCGCATGAAGGGCGTGACGGGTGAGAACCTGCTGCGCCTTCTCGAGACGCGGCTGGACAACGTGGTGTTCCGTCTTGGCTTCGCCGTGAACCGCTCCGAGGCCCGCCAGCTGGTGCAGCACAACCTCGTGACCCTGAACGGGCACAAGGCCAACATCCCGTCGATGACGGTCAAGGTCGGTGACGTCATCGATCTGAAGCCGCGCGCCCGCAAGCACCTTCGCTCGCTGAGCGCCCTGGAGAGCGTGGACCGCCGCGGTCTGCCGCAGTGGCTCGAGCTGGACCGGAAGAACTTCCGCGGCAGCATGACCGCTCTGCCCGAGCGGGAAGACGTCACGATGCCCATCGAAGAACACCTCATCGTCGAGCTCTACAGCAAGTAGTGGCTCCTTGCGCGTGGCCGGCTCGTTCGGCCCGCGCCCATCCGCCATCGGCTGTGCTGACCCCGGAGCCTGTTCGGCTCTCGGGGCACCCTTCCGGACAGGGGACGCAATATGTATCGAAACTGGCGTGAGTTGATTCGCCCGAAGAGCATCGAAATCGACCACGACTCGCTGAGCGAGCGCTACGGTCGTTTCGTGGCCGAGCCGCTTGAGCGTGGCTTCGGCATCACCATCGGCAACGCGCTTCGGCGTATTCTGCTCGGCTCGATCCGTGGCAGCGCCATCGTCGGTGCTCGCATCGACGGCGCGCTGCACGAGTTCACGCACATCCCCGGCATCGTCGAGGACGTGGCCGACATCGTGCTGAACCTGAAGGAAGTGCAGATCAAGCAGACCGGCGGCGGCGCTGTGACGCTGCATGTCGAGCGGCACGAGCCCGGCCCCGTTCGCGCCGGCGACCTCGCCGTGGCGGCCTCCGTCGAGATCTTGAACCCCGACCACCTCATCGCGACCGTCGCCGACGACGGCAAGCTGGTCATGGACCTCATCCTCGATGAGGGCAAGGGCTACATCCCCGCCGAGAGCAACAAGCAGGAAGAGTGGCCGGTCGGCACGATCGCCTTGGACGCGATCTTCTCGCCGATCCACAAGGTCAACTACCGCGTGACCAACGCTCGCGTGGGACAGCGGACCGACTACGACAAGCTCACGCTGGAAGTTTGGACCAACGGCGCGGTCCTCCCCGAGGACGCGGTCGCGTTGGCGTCGAAGATCCTCAAGGAGCAGGTCCAGATCTTCATCAACTTCGATGAGGACGTGGAGCCTGAGATCGAGGACTCGCCGCGCGATGCCCCGCTCAACCCGAACCTCTACCGCACGGTGGATGAGCTCGAGTTGTCGGTGCGGTCGGCGAACTGCTTGCAGAACGCCAACATTCGCCACATCGGTGAGTTGGTGCAGAAGACCGAGGCGGAGATGCTCAAGACCAAGAACTTCGGCCGCAAGTCCCTGAAGGAGATCAAAGAGATCCTGACGGAGATGGGCCTGAGCCTCGGCATGAAGCTCGACAGCTTCGACCCCAACAAGTTCGCCGAAGAGACCGAGAACTAGGTTTCGCGGGCGTCGCGGCTGCGATTCGCGGCCGCCAGTGTGAGGAGTATCTGAAATGCGTCACTTGTACTCGGGCCGCAAGCTAGGCCGTTCGTCCAGTCACCGTAAGGCGATGATGCGCAACATGGTGACGTCGCTCCTCGAGCACGGCTACGTCCACACCACCGACGAGAAGGCGAAGGAACTCCGCCCGGTCATCGATGGCATGATCACGCTGGGCAAGAAGAACACGCTGCACGCGCGCCGCCTGGCCGCGCGCACCCTGCGGACCCGCGAAGTGCTGACGAAGCTCTTTGAGGAGGTCGCGCCTGGCTTCGCCGAGCGTGCTGGCGGTTACACCCGCATCATCAAGATCGGCAAGCGTGCTGGCGACAACGCCAGCATGTCGCGCATGGAGCTGATGCCCCCCGGCGCGCCTGAGCCGCGTCAGGGACGTCGCCCGGCGGCGCCGCGGGTCAAGCCGTCCGTGAGCCGTCCGGAAACGAAAGAGCGATTCGACGCCGAAGAAGGCGAAGGCTGAGACGTGGCGTCGCCGTCGGGTGTTGGGACCGCATTGGTCTTGACACCCGACAGCGCGGTGACTACGTTCCGGCCCGCTCCCGATGAGGGAGAACTGACATCTGAAGAGTGATCGGGGATCGTCTAACGGCAGGACAGCAGATTCTGGTTCTGCTTATCTAGGTTCGAATCCTAGTCCCCGAACCAGTCGGCAGGCGGGCCCTCCCGGGCCCGGATGCCGACATTCCTTATGGGGCGTTCGTCTAGCGGTTAGGACACTGGCCTCTCACGTCGGCAACACGGGTTCGATTCCCGTACGCCCTACCAAGGCCCGGATGCGAAAGCATCCGGGCCTTTCCTTTTTCCGGGACGGGATCGCCGGTCGCCGCTTTCGTGGATCGCGATCGTGCCGGGGCCTACCGGATCGACAGGC
The DNA here is from genome assembly GCA_041389525.1 of Myxococcota bacterium. GTDB lineage: Bacteria > Myxococcota_A > UBA9042 > PHBI01 > JACKFB01 > JACKFB01. The sequence continues at coordinate 34,959 of JAWKRR010000036.1, forward strand.
CCTTCTCCACGACGATGTTGTACGCGGCGAGCTTGTTGTAGAGGGTGCGCCGGTCGATCCCTAGCCGCTCGGCGGTCCGCTTCTTGTTGCCGCGGTTCTCCTTCAGCGCGCAGATGATCGCGTCACGCTCGACGTCGGCCAGGGTGCGACCCGCCAGCTCGAGATCGAACCCCGTGCCCGAGGCTCCCGTGATCTCCGGGAAGCCTTGGAAGTCCTGCGGGGTGAGCACGTCGCCGTCGGCGAAGAGGCTCACGTTCTTGAGCACCATCTCGAGCTGGCGAATGTTGCCCGGCCAGCCGTAGCGCATCAGCAGCTCGACTGCTGGCCGGCTGATGGACGTGATCCGCCCCAGGCCCGCCTTCTGGTTCTCGGCGATGAAGTGCTGGACCAGCAGCGGGATGTCTTCACGGCGCTCGCGCAGGGGCGGCAACCGGATCGGGATGACGGCGAGCCGGTAGTAGAGATCCTCGCGGAAGCGGCCGGCCGCGACCTCGGCGTCGAGGCGCCGGTTCGTCGCCGCGATGACGCGGACGTCGACGCGATTCTCCCTGGTGGCGCCTACCTTCTGGATCTCGCCGCTCTGGAGCACGCGCAGCAGCTTCACCTGCATCTCGAGGGGCAGCTCGCCCAGCTCGTCGAGCAGGATGGTCCCGCCCTCGGCGGCCTCGAAGAGGCCCTTCTTGTCGGCGGTGGCACCCGTGAAGGCGCCGCGGACGTGCCCGAAGAGCTCGCTCTCGAGCAGGTTCGCCGGGATCGCCGCGCAGTTGATCGCGACGAAGGGGCGCTTGGTGCGGGCGCCGCTGTAGTGAATGGCGCGGGCGACCAGCTCCTTGCCCGTGCCCGACTCGCCTTCGATGAGCACCGGAATCGTGGTGTCCAGGAGGCGGTCCATGACCGCGAAGACCGCCCGGATCGCGTCGGACTCGCCGATGAGCCGATCGTACTGATGTCGCCCTGAGAGCTGGCGCTGCTGGTGCACCACCACGCGGTGGGTGTCCTCCAGCTCGCGCGTGCGCTCGGCGAGCTGCGACGCCAGCTTGCCGTTGAGAGCCTCGACCTCGCTCCGCGCCTTCTCGAGCGCCGTCTGTGAGGCGGTCATCGCCTCGAGGAGGCGGGCGTTGTCGAGCGCGATCGCGGCCTGGTCCGCGAAGGCCTCGAGCATGCGGACGTCCATGGGGTCGAAGGCCGAAGCGCGGAAGCGGTTGTCCAGGTAGATCGCGCCGAGCACCGTGCCGCGCATGTGCATCGGCAGGCACAGGACCGACCGGAGCCGCAGGTCATGGACCGAGAGCTGATCGCGATAGCGCTCGTCCTCCATCGCGTCGACGGCCAGGATCGGTTCGCCCGTCTCGATGACCCGGCGCGCGATGCCGTGGCTTATCTTGAAGCGGGTGTTTCGGATGTTCTCCTGGTCGAGGTTGCGCGCGATTCGGACGTCCATCGCGTCGCCTGCGGAGTCTCCGGCGAGCAGAAGAAATCCGCGCTCGGCGCCGCTGAGCAGGATGGCCGAGTCCATGATGTACTCGAGCAGCCGCTGGACGTTGTGCTCTGCGGAGAGCCGGCGGTTGACCTCGGAGAGGCGCAGCCAGCGCTCGTCGCCCGTGTCGCTGGACTTGGTGCGCGACTCGGGCTCGCCGCCGCCGCCCCCCGACGGCAACGTCTCGATCCAGGCCTGTCGTCGCTCCCGCAGACGCCTGAAGGCCTCGCGGTGCCGCGCGGGGACGGCGTCCTCGAGCTGGCGCAAGATTCGACGCACCTCCGACGACAGGCGCGCCGCCTCCGCCCCGTCGCCGCGGCGCCGGGCGTCCCAGGCCGCCTCAAGCAGCAGCGGCCACCGCCCGTCCGGGCTCGTGACCTCCTCGATCCGCGCCAGAACGGCCTGAAATCCGGCTTCAGCGACCGCAGGGTCTCCATGAATGCTTCGCCCGTGCGCGGCGGCTCCGATCGCGATCGCCTGGACCTCCAGACCTTGATTGGCGGCCTTGCGGGCGAGGCTTTCCGCCGCTTGCGCCATCTTCTGAGCCTCGCCGTACTCCTGCCGGAGCAGCAGCAGCCTCGCCCACTCCACCCGCGCCTCGGCTTCCTCGGCGGTGCTCTGCGAGTGGTGGCTGGCTTCCGTCGCCGCGGCGAGCAGCCGCCCGGCCTCCGAGAGCTCCTCGTCGGCGAGCGCGGCCTCGCCCAGGAGCAGCAGCAGGCGCCCTTCCATGTAGCGGTTGCCCTCGGTGCGGGCCAGCTCGAGCCCGCGGGAGAGCACGTCACGCGCGCGCTGCAACTCGCCGAGATAGCGCCACAGGTGGCCCAGGTTCCCGGCCAGCTGGACGACGCGCCCGGTCTGACCCAGGGCCTCGGCCAGCTCCAGGGCCTCCTCGTAGGTGTCTAGCGCCTCGGTGAAGCGGCCGCGCTCGTGCAGGACGACCCCAAGGTTCTGCAGCGACGTGAGTACGCGCGCGTCATCCCCGCTCGACTCGGCAACCGCCAGCGAGGCGCGGTAGTGCTCAGCCGCGTCGTCGAGGTTGCCGCGGCGGTGTGCCACAAGGCCCAGCCCGGTGATGACCGCGGCCTCCTCGACCGGGTCGCCTGCGCTGCGGACGTCCTCGAGCGCGGTGCGCAAGGTCTCGTCGGCCTCGTCGAGGGCGCCGCGGTACCAGTGGACGAGGCCGGCAGAGTAGCCGAGCGCTCCGCGCGTTGCGCGGTCCGTCCCGGCTCGCGCGAGGCCTTCGCGCCCGTAGGCCTCCGCGTCCTCGAGCGCTCCGGTCAGCACCGCGCTGCGGGCCAGACCCGCGAGGATTCGCGCGCGCAGCCCATCGTCGTCTGCGTCCCCAAGGGCCTCGCGCGCTTCAAAGAAGGCCCGCAGGGCTGCGGCGTGCCTGGAGCCGCGCGCCTCAAGCCGCCCCACGCGCGCGATCGCCCGCGCTCGGAGGACCCCGTCGGCGCCCGCTAGATCCGCGGCGCGCTGCCAGAGCGTCGTCGCCCGCCCGCAGTCCCCGCGGGCCTCCAGCGCGTCGGCGGCGCGGGACGCGATGGCGCTCGTGTCAGGCCAGCCCTCCTCGGAGAGCAGATCGACCAGCGGGGCCGTCAACCCGCTCGGCAGGCGCTCAAGCCCAGCGACGGCCGCCTCGCGGGCTCCGCTCCGGCCTGCGCTGAGCGCGTACCACAAGGCCTCCACCTCGGCCTCCGGGCCGCCGCCGCCGAGCTCGCCGAATCGGTCGGCCCAGGCCGCGTGCGCTTCCGTCACCGACAGCATCTGCGCGGCCTCCGAGCGGGACGCGCCCGCGCGCAGGGCCACCCGCGCCTGCTCGCCCACCCCGACCCGCACGGCGTGACCGCTGCGGATGAGCGCGCTGGCAGCTGGTTCGAGCAGGCTCATGGGCACCGGCGCGCGGGCGTGCGCCAGCAGGGCGGCCGCCGCGCGGATCGCCTCGTCCTGGCCGAAGGCGAGCGAGGAAGCGCCGCCCGCTTCGGACTCCACCCCCCCGCCCTCGTGCGCGATCTGGACCGCGGCCGCGCTGACCTGCAGCGCGCCGTGGTGGGCCAACGCGCGCAGTCGGCCCGCGACCCGCCCCGCCAGCCCCTGACCCGCCTTGGCCAGCGGCCCGGCCACCCGCGACCCCACGCGCCGCCCGGGGAAGAGCGCCGTAAGCAGGGCCTCTGTGTCCGCCTCGCTGAAGGCGCCCAGCTCGACGTCCCCGCCGGCGAGCCCGGTGGTCACGACGAGCAGTCGGCCGGCGCGTTCCGGAAATCGGGTGATCGTACGTGTGAGCAGCTCGAGGGCGGCCCGCGTCTCCGCGTCCGCGCTGTCGGCGTCGTCGATGACGAGCAGGAGAGGCCGCGAGAGCTCGCGCGCCGCGGAGAGGAGCGCGCGGGTGGCCGCCATCGCGCCTAGCGTCGGGCCGGGAGCCTGGGTGATCGCTTCCAGCGCGCGGTTCAGCACGGCGCCGGCCGGGTCGTTGGGCAGCACGTGTTCGGACACATGCGCGATGCCGTGGCCTGCCAGGCGTGAGCACAGCTCGATGACGAGTCGGGACCGCCCGCTGCCTGGAGGTCCCGACACGGCCTGGGCGATCGCTCGCCCCGCGTCCGCCGCGCTCCGGACGCGGGCTGCCAAGAGCGCGAGGTGGCCGCCCGCGTCGACGAAGGGAAGCGTGGCCAGACGGCGGCTCATTTCCTCAGGCGGTACCAAAGGAAACGACAGCGAGCTGGTGTCTTCTAGCGCTGAGAGCGCCGACGCCGCGTTCGGGAAGCGCCGCTCGGCCTCGCGCTCCAGCAGGCGATCCAGCCAGGGGTCCAGCGGGTCGGCTGAGAGCCCAGTCCGGTCCGGCGGGCCCGAAATCCCCGCGGGTGAAGGGTGGTCAGGGTAGGGGTGGCGCCCGTGCAAGAGCGCGAAGACCAGCGCCCCCAAAGACCATAGGTCCGGGGCGATCCCAAGCGGTGCGCCCTCGAGCCGCTCCGGCGCGACGAAGGGCAAGGCGCCCGAGGTCGTCCCGCGCCCGTCCCCGAGTCGTCCCGCTGCGCCAAGATCGACCAGGCGCGCGTGCCCGGCGGCCGACGGCGGCCACAGCACGTTCGCGGGGGCGATGTCGCCGTGGGCGTATCCCAACCCGTGCAGCTGGTCGAGGCCGCGCAGGAGGTCAGCCGCGAGGCGAATCACGGCCTCTCGGTCGCCAGCCGCGTCCGCGCTCACTCGCGGCCCCGCACACCACTCCAGGACGTCGATGAGCCCGCCGGTCTGCCGATCGCTCGCCAGCTCGAGGGCCTGCGGAAAACACGGCGCCGTCAGCCTACGCAGCAGCTCGAACTCCGCGACGAAGGCCCGCCGCAGCGCCGGATCGTCCAGCATCTTCAGCGCGACGAAGTGAGGCTGGTTGGTCTCCGTGCTGGCCTCGGTGCCGGCTGGCACGGCGAGTGCATCACTACCATCCGTGCAACGGCACAAGAGCACCCGACCCATGGCCCCGCGACCCAGCTCGCGCACAGCACGGAACCGCTGGTCAATGAGTTCCGCCGTCTCCGTCGTCATGGGTGCCCCGCCTAGCGAACTGATTTCAATTTCTCTACACAGTGTGTAATCATTTCCCATTCTCCGCAACCTGGGGCCTCGAAATGTCACCCGGTCAAATCACGGTCATGAGTCCGCTGGCCTGGCTGCGCAGCTTGGTCCTCCCGCTGGCGCGGTGGGCGACGCTGGCAGCGGTCTGTGCGCTCTCTGCGGCGTGCGGGTCGAACCCAACGCCGCACCCAGGCACCGGCGGCTACTTCGCAGACGCCATCGCCAATCCGCCCGAGAACGGAGCGGACAGCGGCGGTGACACCGCGACCGGCGGTGCGATGGGGGACACACTCGACACGAGCGTCGCCGCGGACACCGTGCCGGGGCGGTATGACGATCTGGCGGCGAACGCAGACGCTGACGGCGAGACGGACGGCGACACCGAGGGTGACGGCGCCGCGGACGGCGAGGTGGGCCCCGACGCCCCCGCAGGCTCTGACACGGTGGTCGGCGACGATGGGCCCGCCCGAGATCTCGAACCCGACCCAGCGCCCGGCGCCCGCCCTACCCCGGAGAGCGCAGCCCGGTTCGGCCCCGGGCGTCCGGCTGGCGTCCCCATTTGAGTCCCGGGTCCCTCCAGCCGACCGTCGCCGCTGGGGCGCTGGTCGTGTCGCTCGACTCAGCCCTCTTCGACCTGCGCCCGGCGCTGGCCGCGGCTCTCGCGGCGGCGTTGCTACGCTACCGCGCCATCGCGGGCGCGCGGCCGACCGTCGAAGCGCTGCTCGAAGGCCTCCCCGCCGACGCCTGCACGCCAGGACACGTCCTGGACCTGGGCGTCGCCGTCCTACGCGCGCTCGCCGCAGGCCGGCCCTACCCGCCTCGGCCCGACGCCCCGATCGCGCCGGACGCCGCCGTGGATCGCGCGGTCCTCGCCCGCCTCGTCGCCGAGTGCTGGCTGGGCGGCTCGCTCTACGCCGCGCTCACCGACACGGAGTCCGCCGCGCCTGCCGAGGCCGGCCACATTCACGACGCTCGCCCGCGCCCCGACGGCCTCGCCCTGCTCCGCAAAGCCCGCGCCGCCTCGCGTCCCACCGCCATTATCACCGCGCTCCCGGGGCCCGAGGCGCTCTACCTGCTAGCCGGACACGGCATGACCGCCGCCGCAGACCAGGTCGTCACCACCGACCCAGCCCAGCGCGCATCCACCCCGCGCGTCGTAGAAGCCCTCGAGCGTCTCGGCGTCGCCGAAGCCGAGCTACACTCCGCAGCGCCCGCCGACCACGCCCAGCTGGCCGACTACATGTCGTCGCGCATGGCCAGATTGTCGAAGCGCGTATAGGCCTTCCAGAACTTCAACATCACCGAGCCCACGGGCCCGTTTCGGTGCTTGGCGATGATGAGCTCCGCGACACCGCGCTTGGACTCGTCCACGTCCTTGTTGACGACCTCCTCGCGGTGGATGAAGCCGATGATGTCGGCGTCCTGCTCGATGGCGCCTGACTCTCGGAGGTCGCTTAGCATCGGCCGCGGGTCTGCGCGCTTCTCCACGCCACGGTTCATCTGGCTCAGCGCGATGACCGGAACCCCGAGGTCCTTCGCCAATCCCTTGAGCGACCGCGAGATGTAGCTGACCTGCTGCTCGCGGGACTTGGTGTTGTCGTTGAGCTCCATGAGCTGCAGGTAGTCGATGACGATCAGGTGCAGCCCGTGCTGACGCGCGAGGCGCCGGCATTTCGCGCGAACCGCCGCGGGCGTGATGCCCGGCGTGTCGTCGATGAAGATCCGCGCCTGGGTCAGCGCGTCGGCCGCGTGGGTGAGCTTCGGCCAGTCCTCGTCGGACAGAAAGCCGCCGCGCAGCCTCGACAGATCGATGCGCGCTTGGGCCGCCAGCAAGCGCATGGCCAGCTGCTCTGACGGCATCTCCAGCGAGAAGACCGCCACCGACGCGCCGTGCTCCAGCGCCGCGTTGCCCGCCAGGTTCAGCACAAACGAGGTCTTGCCCATGGCGGGTCGCGCCGCGAGGACGATGAGGTCGCCCGGCTGCAGACCATGGGTCAGCTTGTCCAGATCGCGAAACCCGGTGCCGAGCCCGCTGACGGCCCCGTCCGAGTCGTAGGCCTTCGAGATCTGCTCGATGGCCGCCGGCACCACGTCCGACATCGGCCGCATGCCGGTCTGCGTGCGGTTCTCGAGCACAGAGAAGACCGAGCGCTCCGCAGCGTCGAGGAACTCCGCGACGTCTTGGGAGCCGCGGATGCCTTCGGCCTCGATCTGGCGCGCGGCCTCGATCATCCGCCGCACGGTCGCCTTCTCGCGGACGATCTTGCAGTACTGGCCGAGGTGGGCGGTGGTGCCGGCGCGGTCGAGCAGGCGCGACAAGGTGGGCGCGCCGCCGACTTTGTCCCACAGGCCCATGTCGCGCAGCTTCTGTACCAGCGTCACCTCGTCGAAGGCGCCCTTGGTCTCGTGAAGCAGGCGCATCGCCTCGAAGAGGAGGCCGTGCTGCTCAAGGTAGAAGTCGTCGGGGAGCAGCTCCTCCTCGAGGACGGTGTCGAAACAGGAGGGGTCCACCAGGATCGCGGCGAGGACCTCGCGCTCCGCGTCGACCGCGTGCGGCAATCCAGCGCCGGCGCTAGCCTGGGCGCGAGTTTCGGCGAATCCGCTCAACCGGGGACTCCGTATGCGACGTCTGCGACGTGTGCGTTCGGGGCGCGAAGAGCCCGCGCCTGCAGGCGACCATACTCGGTCTCGGGTGTCGATGGGCGCAATCTGGAGCCGGTGGCCGGCGATGCACCCTACGACGGGAGCGCCCGCACCAGCAGCCGCGCGGCCTCGGGGCCGACCTCGTAGCCCAAACGCCGCAGCGTACCCAGCGGGTCCGTCGCCAATCGTCCAGCCAGCGCCAGGTCGCGCCGTAGCATCACCGCGATGGAGGTCCAGGCTGTGCGAAGCTCGGAGGCGGTGTCGATGCGGCTCATGGCGGGCTCCAATTTCTAAGGTCCATCCGCTCAGACGCGCGACCGGGAGAATTGTTCTTTCCCAATCGAGAGGGCCGAGGGCGCGCGGCGGTTGACCCCCGCCGAACGTGGTCGCTATAAACCCGCGCGCTGCCCAGTCAATCCACGACGGGCGGTACAGGGAGCAGCACCATGAAGATCGCAGTCGTCGGAACGGGCTACGTCGGCCTCGTCGCGGGTGCCTGTCTGGCGGAGATCGGCCACGAGGTCACCTGCGTTGACAACGACGCGGCCAAGATCGACCGCCTGCGCTCGGGCGGGATTCCGATCTACGAGCCGGGTCTGGAGTCGCTGGTCCCGAAGAACGTCGCCGCCGGGCGCTTGACCTTCCAGACGGACCTCGCGAGCGCGGTCTCCGCTGCGGAGGTCGTCTTCATCGCGGTGGGCACCCCGCCTGGCACCGACGGATCGGCCGACCTGCGGGCTGTCGAGGCGGTCGCCGAGGGCATCGCCGACGCCCTGGACGGCTACAAGGTCATCGGCGTGAAGTCGACGGTGCCCATCGGGACCTGCGAGCGGGTCCGGGCCATCATCGCGAGCCGCTCAAAGCACCACTTTGACGTGGTGTCGAACCCGGAGTTCCTGCGCGAGGGCGTGGCGGTGCCGGACTTCCTGAAGCCCGACCGGGTCGTGCTTGGCTGCGCGTCGGACGAGGCGCGGGCCACGATGGAGAAGCTGTACCGGCCGCTCACCAAGGCGGGCGCGCGGCTGATCACGATGGATCTGCGCAGCTCCGAGCTGACGAAGTACGCCTCGAACGCGATGCTCGCGACGCGAATCTCGTTCATGAACGAGGTGGCGAACCTGTGCGACGTGGTCGGCGCGGACGTCGAGTGCGTGCGCGAGGGCATGGGGTCGGACAGCCGCATCGGGCCGCAGTTCCTGCGCGCCGGCCTCGGCTACGGCGGCAGCTGCTTCCCGAAGGACGTGAAGGCGCTGCTGCGGACGGCTCACGGCTACGACACGCCGCTGCGGCTGCTGGACGCCGTCGAGCACGCGAACGCCGCTCAGAAGGAGCGAATGGCGCAGATCCTGATGACCGACATGGGCGCGGACCTCTCGGGGCGGACCATCGCGGTGTGGGGGCTGGCTTTCAAGCCGGACACGGACGACATGCGCGAGGCGCCGTCGATCCCGTTGATCCGCGCGCTCGCCGCGGCGGGTGCGAAGATTCAGGCGCACGACCCGGCGGCCACCGAGACGGCGCGGGTCGAGCTTGGCGAGCTGCCGCGCTACTACGACGACCCGTACGCCTGCCTCGAGGGCGCGTCGGCGCTCGTCCTGGTGACGGAGTGGGGCGTCTACGCGAAGCCTGACTGGGCGCGGATCGCGGCGCTGGTCAGCGAGGGGCGCGTCTATGACGGACGCAACCTCTGGTCGCCGGAGACCGTGCGCGCCGCCGGGCTCATCTACCGGGGCATCGGCCGGCGCTGAGCGACTCGCGCAGGGCTGCGTAGCGCGGCCACGCTTGGGGCAAGATCGCGAGCACGGTGGCGTCGCCGGAGGTCGGTCGCACGACCAGCACCTGCTCGGCCGCCGTAGTGTAGCGGGCGCATCTTCCCGGGGACGGCATGGCGGCGGCGAGCTGCGGGTCGGCCTCGGCGAGGTCGGCGGCCGGACCGCTGAGCGCGAGGAGCTCCAGGCCGTCGGTCGCGCAGCGGATCGCGGAAGCGCCTGAGGGGACGCAGCGCTGACCGACCAGCGCGCCCGTGACGGCCAGCGCCGGTAGCGGGGGGCTGGGCTCGCTGGGTGCGACGGTGAGGGGGGAGGGCGCGAGGCCGCCGTCCCCGCGGGCTGACACCAGCGCGCTGGCACCCAACAGCAGCGCGACCGCGAGGCCGGCGGCGCGGTGGGGGTGCGCGCGGCCGCGGATGACCAGGAACCCCAAGGTGAACCCGGCCGCCAGGCCTCCGACGTGCGCGGCGTGGTCGACCGCGACGCCGCTCCCGCCGCCGAGCCCAGGGACGAGGGTCGAGGCCAGCGCGCCGCCGAGCGCGATCAGCGCGGCCAGCCGCTGCGGGGTCGGGAGCGAGGCCGCGTGGGCCACCAGGTGCGCGGCGATGAGCCCCGCCCCGCCCAGCACCATCGCCGACGCGCCGACGCTCGGCCCCGCGCCGGCCAGGGCCGAGGCGCAAAAGCCCGCCACGCTGCCCAGAATCGTCGCGGCGAACGCGGCAGGCACGCCCGAGATCCACGCGGCGGCACAGCTCACCGCCCCCAGCCACAGCGCGTTCATCGCGAGGTGGCCGGCTCCGGAGTGCAGAAAGCCCGCGAGGACCAGCCGCTCGACCTGCCCCGCCGCCACCCACGCGTTCACTTTGGCGCCGAGCGCCAGCAACACGCCGATGCTCGCGCGGCCCAGGCTCGTCTCTGCGAAGCCCGCGGGCTCCGCCAGCGCGCGGGCCGCGTCGACGGCCAGCAGCGCCCCCACCAGCAGCAGCGAGAGGGCCACGGCGCGCCGAAACTCGCTCCCGCGCTTACTTGCGCTCTGTGGGGGTGCTGTCATTATTGCCTCGCGCGCGCCGCTCGCTACCGATTCGATGGGACGGTGGATACGTCGTGAATGCCGAGGTGGATGCTGCGATGAGTGAGGAGAATCTGACGCCTGCGGATCGGCATGTCCTGATCGTGCAGTTCGCGCCGCTGGTCAAGACGATCGCCGCCAAGGTCGCGCAACGGTTGCCGCCTCACATCGAGCTGGACGACCTGATCAGTGCAGGGACCTTGGGACTCATCGACGCGGTCGACAAGTTCGATCGCTCGCGCGCCGTGAATCTCAAGAAGTACGCGGAGATTCGCATCAAGGGCGCGATCCTCGACGAGCTGCGGTCCATGGACCACGTGACGCGCACGGTTCGTCGGCAGGCGTCCGCGCTGGATAAGGCCGTCCGCGAGATTCAGGCCCAGAAGGGCGAGGCGCCGACGCACGAAGAGGTCGCCAACCACCTGAAGATCGACCTGACCGAGTATCACGCGCTCGCTGAGAAGCTGAAGCCGGTCTATCTGGTCAGCCTCGAGGATCTGGGTGGCACCGGCGATGACTCGCGGGACGCGATGCAGTTCTTGGAAGATCCGCGCGCGCTCAGCCCCCAGGTCATCGTGCACTTCAAGCGGCTGCGCGACCTGGTCGCCGAGCACATCGAAGGGCTCAAAGAGAAAGAGCGGCTCGTTATCAGCCTGTACTACTACGACGACATGACCCTCAAAGAGATCGGCAAGGTCCTGGGGGTCACGGAGAGTCGGGTGAGTCAGCTGATGACCAAGGCGACCGAGACGCTGAAAAAGCGCGTACGATCCAGCCTTAGCAGCGAGCGATCCAACGCGCCGCAGCTCGACTGAGGGGCCATGCTGCACCGCCCGCTCATGCGCCTCTACACGCCGGTGTCGTTGGGCGCGCTTGCGGCGTTCACCCTCATCGCGAGCGCGGCGTGGGCGGCGATGCCGATCCCGGATGTGCTCGACGCCGATGACCCGACCATCGTCGAGGACGTCGCCGAGGCCGAAGCCGAGCTGACGACGATCATCAACGTCGACGAGGACCTGGTCGTCGCGGCGCAGAAGGTCCAGACCACGGTGCAGGAGGCGCCGGCGATTATCACCGTCGTCACGCGCCGGCAGATCGTCGAGCGGGGCTACCGGACGCTGAACGACGTGTTGCGCACGGTGGCGGGCTTCGAGGGCGACCGCTGGGAGGCCAACGGCTGGCACAAGGAGGCCTTCACGCGCGGGCTGCCGCGGACGGTCCTGGTGCTGATCAACGGCGTCAGCATCATCGAGCCGGTCCGGAATTTCGTGAACCTGGACCGGAAGATCCCGCTCGAGACCATCGAGCGCGTCGAGATCACGTCGGGTCCGGGCGGCGTGCTCTGGGGCTCGAACGCGCTGCTCGGCGTCGTGAACATCGTCACGCGGCGGCCCGATGACAGCGGCGTGCACGGCATCGTGGGCTACGGCGACGGCCCCGGCGACCGGCGCGCGGTCAAGGTGGGCGTCGGCGTGAGCGAGCGCTTCGGCGAGCACTTCGGCCTCTTCACGCACCTCGATATGTTCACCACCGGCGGGCCAGACCTCACCGTCGACACCCAGAAGCTGGTGGGCGCACTGCCCGAGCCCTCGCCCGACGCGGCGACCTTCTACCTGCCGAGCAAGCGCACCGCGTCGGGCGGCGGCCGCAGCTGGTTCTTCAACTTCGCCGGCCGGCTCGAGCTGGGTCCGGTCGCGCTGGACTGGATGGTGCCCTTTGAGCGCGAGATTCGCGCCATCGCCACCGGCGGCGCGGTGCTGACTCACGACTACCTGCGGGACGACGACGGAGGCACCGCGACAGTCGCCCGCGATTCGGTGCGCTTGGTGAACCTGAGCTACGGCGACCGCTTCCGCTCCGGCGACGTCGGCGTGAAGGCGCGGCTCTACTTCGTGCAGTGGGACATCCAGGAGTCCCCCTTCGGCGCCTTCCCGGCCAGCCCGCTGCTCTTCGCCGATACCGCCAGCGTCTTTGGCGGCAACACCAAGGACTTCCATCTCGAGATGACCGCGGACCTCGTCGCGCGCACGGGCGCCGCGGTCGATATCGATGTGCGCTTCACCCCGGACCTGACCCTGGTGACCGGCGCGGAGGCCATCTACGACCTCAACCGCGGGCTGGTGCAGCGCTTCTTCGCCCCCGATTCGGTCGGAGAGTGCCAGCCCGGATTCACCTACGAGCCTGATAATCCCTACCTAAAATGCCAGATCGAGCAGACCCTGGTCGACGACGCGGACCGGGTCATCGGCGCCGCCTTCGCCCAGGTCGACTGGCGCCTGATCCCGCGCCTCCGCCTCAACGCCGGCCTGCGCGCGCAGTTCTCGAACGCCTACGCGCCCGCGCTGCTCTACAGCGGCGGCCTCGTCTGGAACATGTTCGACCAGACCAACCTGAAGCTCTTCACCGCCTCCGGTCTGCGCCCGCCGAGCTTCACCAGCACCGACGTCCGCACGACATACTCCGGCGTCAGCTACCTCGCGAACCCCGACCTCAACGTCGAGACCAGCCAGTCCATCGAGATGGAGATCAACTCGATGTTGCTGCGGGATCTCGGGCCTCTCCGCGATCTCTACCTCCGCGCGAACGGCGCCCTCACCTTCCTCGACAACATCATCAACCAGCCCAGCGGCCGCTTTCAGAACTCCGGCAAGCGGATGATCGGCTCGGCGGAGGCGCTGATGCGGTTGCGCTTCGAGGCCGGCCACGAGCTGTGGGCGAACTACTCGTTCACCCGCGTCTTCGACGACGACGCGCCAGGCGGTGAGCTGCGGAACTTCGCGCGGCACATGGGTTCGTTGGGCGGTCGCGTCGCGTTCCTCAACGATCACATCGAGTTCGACCTCGTCGTGAACTTCAAGGGCGAGATGAAGGACCCCAACCGGCCGCCGGTGGATGACCCGAGCGGGCGCTACTCGGTCAGCTGTCAGCGCCTGCTGGCTCAGACCCTCGCGCCTGACCATCCGGACGCGCGGCTGCGTTCGGCCTGCGCGCTGCCCGGCCTCTCCGAGGGCATCTGGGTACGCGCCGGCCAGGAGCGCACCGAGACCATCCGCCCCTTGGCGTTGCTGGACGTCGGCGTGCGCTTCAAGAACCTCTGGCGCGACCTCACGGCGTCCATCTTCGTCTACAACCTCTTCGACCACCGGTCCTACGAGCCCGACTTCTTCCAGGACCCGCGTTTGATGAGCCGCCCGCAACCCAAACCGGGCCTCTCGATCTTCGGAACGGTCTCGCTGGGACTGTGAGCGCGCGGGGTCGCCGGGCGCCGAAAAACAATAGCAATTACCAGCACTTAGAGCTTAATTCGGCGGTTGACAGGCCGATCGGGCCAGGGTAGGGTCCGCCTCCATCTCGCGCGGGGGCGTCGAGGGCTCGTTTCGGAGCCCGGGGGGCGCCACCCCAGGCGAGCTTCAAGGCGGATTCGAAGCTCATGACCACGGAAATCACTCCTTCCGGCGGCGCACGCATCCCGGTCAACATCGAAGACGAGATGCGCGGGTCGTATCTGGCCTACGCGATGTCGGTCATCGTCGGACGCGCGCTCCCCGATGTGCGCGACGGCCTCAAGCCGGTGCATCGCCGCGTGCTCTTCGCGATGCACGAGCAGCGCAACTACTTCACCAGCGCGTACAAGAAGTCGGCCCGCATCGTCGGCGACGTCATCGGCAAGTACCATCCGCACGGCGACACGGCGGTGTACGACACCATGGTGCGCATGGCGCAGGACTTCTCCCTGCGCTACCCGCTCATCGACGGGCAGGGCAACTTCGGCTCCGTGGACGGCGACCCCGCCGCCGCCATGCGCTACACCGAAGTGCGCATGACGCGGTTGGCCGCAGAGATGCTGGCCGATCTCGAGAAAGAGACGGTCGATTGGCAGGAGAACTACGACGGCTCCGAGAAGGAGCCGACGGTCCTCCCCTCGGGCTTCCCGAATTTGCTGGTCAATGGCTCCGGCGGCATCGCGGTCGGCATGGCCACCAACATGCCGCCCCACAACCTGCAGGAGATCATCACCGCGACCATCGCGCTGGCTCGCAACGGTGAGATCACCATCGATGAGCTCGCGCAGATGGTGCCCGGCCCCGATTTCCCAACCGGCGGCTACATTTTCGGGCGGCAGGGCATCGACGAGGCCTACCGGACCGGCCGCGGCATCGTGCGGATGCGAGCGCGCTGCGACATCGAGCTGGACGACCGCGGCGACGAGGCGGCCATCGCGGTCACCGAGCTGCCCTACCAGGTCAACAAGGCCAAGCTGTTGCAGCGCATCGCCGAGCTGGTGCGCGAGAAGCGCATCGAGGGCATCCGCGATCTGCGCGACGAGAGCGACCGCCGCGGCATGCGCATCTTCATCGAGCTGAAGAAAGGCGCGATGGCGCAGATCGTGCTGAACAGTCTGTTCGCGATGACGCCGATGCAGTCGAGCTTCGGCATCATCAATCTGGCCATCGTCGACGGCCAGCCGCGCGTGCTGACGCTCAAGGAATTGCTGGTTCATTTCGTGAACCACCGCCGCGACGTGGTCACGCGACGCTGCCGCTACGAGCTGCGAAAGGCGCGCGAGCGGGCGCACATCCTCGAGGGCTACCTCATCGCGCTCGCGAACATCGACGAGGTCGTCGCGATCATCAAGGCCAGCGCGACGCCGCTCGAGGCCCGCGAAGGCCTGATGCGGACGTTCTCGCTGTCGGAGATCCAGGCGCAGAGCATCCTGGACATGCGGCTTCAGCGGCTGACCGGCCTCGAGGTCGACAAGATCAAGGCCGAGTACGCCGAGGTCATGGCGGTCATCGAGCGGCTGGAGGCCATCCTGGCGTCCGAGGCGCTGCTGATGGACGTCATCGTGGGCGAGCTCGAGGCCATCCGCGACAAGTACGGCGACGCGCGGCGGACCACCATCGTCGACGCGTCCGGCGACATCGGCATGGAGGACCTCATCGCGGATGAGGACATGGTCGTGACGGTGACGACCACGGGCTACATCAAGCGCACGCCGCTGTCGGACTACCGCACGCAGCGGCGCGGCGGGCGCGGGCGCTCGGGCATGAGCACGAAAGACACCGACGCGGTCAGCGACCTCTTCGTCGCGTCGGCCCACTCGATGTTGCTCATCTTCACCGACCGCGGACAGGTCTACCCGCTGAAGGTCTGGGAGCTGCCCTCGGGCGGCATCAACGCGACCGGCAAAGCCATCGTGAACCTGATTCCGCTGGAGTCCGGCGAGCAGGTCAAGTCGATCCTGACGGTGGAAGACCTGGACCGCGACGACCGCGCGCTGGTGTTCGCGACGCGGCAGGGGACCATCAAGCGCACCCTGCTCAGCCAGTACAAGAACGTCCGCAACTCGGGCATCCGCGCCATCAACCTCGAGGACGACGACGACCTGGTCGCCGTGCGCGTCTGCAAGGGCGACGAGCACATCATGATGGTGACGGCGCGCGGACAGTGCATCGTCTTCCACGCCACGGATGCGCGGGCCATCGGCCGAGCCACCCGCGGCGTGCGCGGCATCTCGCTTCGCAAGGGCGACTACGTGGTCGCCATGGACGTGCTGCACTTCGAGGGCGCGGTCGAGGAAGAGGGCGACGAGGACGAGGTCGACGAGGTGGACGACGCGGCCGAGGAGGGAGGCGACGAGGAGCAGGTCGACGACACGACGCCGACGGTGCTCTTCATCACCGAGAACGGCTACGGCAAGCGCGTCCCGCTGGCGAAGTTCCGCATTCAGCGACGCGGCGGCCTCGGCCTGCGCGGCCTGCCCTATGTGGAGCGCAACGGCGCGCTGGTAGACATGCGCCGCGTCGAGGGCGCTGACGACCTCATGGTGGTCTCCGACGGCGGCACGATCATCCGGCTGCCCGTGGGCGAGGTCCGGGTCTACAGCCGCCAAGCCCGCGGCGTGCGCATCATCGCGCTGGGCAAAGACGAGAAGGTGGTGAGCATCCACCCCGTCGACGCCGCGGAGGACGAGGACGACGATCTCGACCTGGACGGCGCCGATTCGCTCGACGATGGCGAGATGGCCGACGGAGGCTCCGTGGACGACGCGGACGCCGACCTGGCCGACGTGGACGGCGACACCGCCTCGGATGATGACGAATCATGAGCCTCCCCCTCATCGTAGTGCGCTTGCGGCGCGGGCGCAGCAAGCCCTTTTGGCTCGGTCATCCCTGGGTCTTCACGGGTGCCGTCGACAAGGTCACCGGCGAGGTCGGCGACTTCGGCGGGCCCTGCGTCGTCGAGGACGAGCGCGGCCAGATCCTCGGGTCGGGCTACTACAACCCGCAGGCCCAGATCGCCGTGCGCCTCCTGGAGCACCGTCGCTCCTCGGAGCGTCCGTTTGAGCCGCGCCCCTTCCTGACCGTCGTGCGCGAGCGACTCGCCCAGGCCATCGAGCGCCGGCGCGTCCTCGGGCTTCCCTCGGCGCAGACCAACGTCTACCGCGTCGTGAACTCCGAGGGCGACGGCCTCAGCGGCCTCATCATCGACGCGATCGGCACCACCGCGGTCATCCACGCCAATTCGCGCGCCGCCTACCAGGACCGCGAGGGCATCGTCGCGCTGGTGGTCGAGCTGATGGGCGCGGAGACCGTCATCGTCGCGATCGGCGAGACGGCGTCGCGCCTGGAGGCCGTCCCCGTGTGCGTCGACGTCATGCACGGCAAGCTCAGCGGGCCTGTCGAGGCGCTGGAGGTCGGGCTGCGTCTGCACGTGGACCCGCTGGGCGGTCAGAAGACCGGCACCTACGCCGACCAGCGCGACAATCGCGCGGCGTTCGCGGCCTTCTGCAGCGGCGAAGAGGTCGCCGACCTCTACTCGTACAGCGGCGGCTTCGGCCTGCACGCGGCCCGCGCAGGGGCGTCCAAGGTCATCTCCGTCGACTCGTCCGGATCGGCCTGTGACACCGCCCGCTCGAACGCCGAGCTCAACGGTCTCAGCGACCGCGTCGAGGTCGTTCAGGCCGACGTGATGACGTGGCTGAAGGAGGCCCGCGCGGAGGGGCGCACCTTCGGCCGCATCGTCTGCGACCCGCCCAAATTCGCGCAGGGCCGCAGCCACGTGGGCGACGCCATCGCCAAGTACGCGCGGCTCAACACGCTGGCCATGGCCGCGCTGGCGCCGGGCGGCCTCCTGCTGACCTGCTCATGCAGCCAGCACGTCTCCGAGCCGGACTTCCTGCGGATGCTGACCGACGCCGGCCACCGCCTCCGCCGCACCGTGCACGTCCACGCGGTGTGGGGTCAGGCGCCCGACCACCCCTTCTCGGTGGTCGCGCCCGAGGGCCGCTACCTGAAGGCCGCGCTGGTCTCGCTCACCGACGACTGAGCGGCGGACGACTGAGCGCGCCCCGAGCGACCCTGCGCCCGGGGCGACTCAGCGCGCTCGCGGCGCCGGCGAGCCCGCGTCGCTGCCTACTCGGCGGCCTTCTCGGCGCCGGTCCGAACGGGATCGGCGCGCACCATCTGGAAGTACTCGGACTCGTCGTTCATCACGCGAGCCTCCCACTTCTCGATGTCCGTGAACCCCTCGGTGCCCTTGCGGCGCAGCTTGTCGCTGAAGCTGTTCAGCCGCGACTCGAAGCCGCTCATCTTCCCGCGCTCCATCAGCGCGTAGAAGGGCCGCCCGTGGTTCATCTCCTCGAGATAGGGCAGGAACTGCTCGTTCTCCTTACCGATGGGCAGCAGCTCGTTGTAGCTGTAGTACGTCTCGCCGCGCCAGGTGATGCGCCAGGAGATGACGTCTTCCTCGCAGACCCGCTTCTGCTCGTACCCGAGGCTGCGGGCGAGGCTCTCCAGGCCGATGTTGGCGAGGAGCGGCGTGTACGCCTCCTGGATCTCGGGCGGGTTCTCTTGGAGCGTGCAGGTGTCGTAGTAGGAGTCGAAGAGGTACTTCTGCGACCAGTGCGGCGACAGGGTCGGCATGTAGTAGCTGAGCGCCCACATCGCCATCGCGGTCGCGGTCGCGCCTAGGGCTCCCAGGCCGAATCGGCGGGTGCGCGCGAAGAAGAAGAGCAGCAGCGACGCCAGCCCGGCGATGCCGATGATGAAGATCCACGTCTCGTAGCGGAACGCAGGCGTCGACAGGATCGAGCGCAGAAGCGGGCTTGAGTGCTTCCAGAAGGTGGAGTCCGCCCAGGTGGTCGATGTGCCGGCCGAGACCAGGGCGGTCGGGTCGATGGGCAGGTGCTCCGGCAGCGGCCGGTCGTACTTGTAGGTCATCAGGTTGCGCAGGTGCTGCTGGTCGCCGGCGAGGTCGCGGACGAAGACCAGGAAGAGCAGCACGCCGATGACCGCGGCGAGCTTGGGCAGCCACGAGCGGTCCTCAAGCAGATCGTCGAGGAAGAGCGCCACGAGCATCGCGAGGGCGGGCAGGGCGGGGAAGATGTAGTGGTGGAACTTCGTCGACGAGAGCGTGAAGAAGGTGAACGCCGTGACGAACCAGAAGGTCAGGAAGAGCTTGCCCTGGGCCGGGCCGCTGCGGTCGCGGATGCCCTGCCGGACCAGCAAGCCGAGCACGATCGGGACGAAGATGGCCCACGGGAACAGGCCGAAGCCCAGCCACTTGATGAAGTGCTCGAAATTGCCGCTGTCGATCTGGTGCACGCCGGCGGCGAGGCGGTTGAAGTGGTCGTGGATGAAGAAGCGCTGGTAGTAGGCCCAGCCATGGCGCGCGAACATCGCGATGTACCAGGGCAGGCCGACCACGAGGCAGATCATCACGCCGCGCGGGATCTCGGCGCGGCGCAGCATCGGCCAGCCGCCCGAGAAGATCAGGTGCACGAGCAGGATGATGCCCGGGAGGCCGAAGCCCAGCAGGCCCTTGGCGTAGGTGGCCTGGGCGACGATCGCGTAGAAGATGACGAGGTAGCAGCGGCGTAGCCAGCGGTCTTTGACCTGCTCGCTGAGGCCGTCGCGCTGGATGTCGCGGCGCAGATCTCGGGCGAACCAGCCGACGACGATCGCGAGCAGGAGGCCGTAGCCGGCGACGTGGTAGGCGCCGGTGTGCTGGATCACCGACAGAATGCGGGCGATCCCCTCGAGGCCCGCGCCGGGCGGATCGTTGAGATCGGTGGCGATGATCGCGAACTGGGGGATCGTGTTGAGCAGCAGGAAGGTCAGCGTGCCCCAGATCCACGCCCAGAAGCCGCGCCGCGACAGCTGCTCGCGTGGGCCGAAGAAGGCCAGCATCGCGAAGCACATGGCGATGGTGAACGTGCCCACGAAGGGCATGTCCGTCTGCGCCTGTCTGCTGATCATGAAGAACTGGGGCGAGGTCGCGATGATCAACGCGCCCAGCAGGCCCGTGCGCCGGCGCCAGATCTTGCTGAGCGCCAGGTAGACCGCCAGCGTCGCCAAGATGGCCAGGACGGCCATGGGCAGCCGGATCGCCAGCTCGCCCCGCCCGATGAGGCTCGCGAACATGGCCTCGGTCCAAAAGGTCAGGATCGGCTTGGAGTAGAAGGGCTCGCCCTGCTTACCTTCGCTGCCGATCTGCTCTTTGTAGCCCCACCACAGGCTGACCCACTCGTGGGTCTCGATCATCTCGGTGGTGCACGCGCCGTAGTGCGTCTCCCAGGGATCCCAGAGGCCGAAGCCGCCGAGATTCGGCAGGAAGATCAAGCACGCGAAGCCAAGCACGCCCAGGCGTACCCAACCCTCGTGAGGCGGCGGCCGCCAGAGTGCCTTTTCCTCGACGCGATCGTCGAGGATCGGCAGCACCGAGATGTCGTCGCCGGGTACCTCGCCTTCGAGCACCGTGGGGTGCGCGAGGGGTTCGCCCGCGGGCTCCGTCGTCTCCTGCGCCATGCCGCTCCCGTCGTAGCCCGCCGCGCGGCGAAATCCCGCGCGGCGACATGCCCGGTCGGGGGATCGGCTGCCCGATCCCCGCTTCGGACTAGCGCTTCGAGAACTGGAACCGCTTGCGCGCCTTCGGCTGACCGTACTTCTTGCGCTCCACCACGCGGGAGTCGCGGGTCAAGAAGCCGGCGCTCTTCAGGGGCGCGCGGAAGTCGGGGTTGACCGTGGCGAGCGCGCGGCTGATGCCGTGCTTCACCGCGCCGGCCTGACCGCTGAGGCCTCCGCCAGCGACCGTCGCCTTCACGTCGTACTTCTGCAGCGTGTCGGTCAACTCAAAAGGCTGCTCGAGCAGCATCATGAGCGTCGCGCGGCGGAAGTGATCTGCCGCCTCGATCTTGTTGACGGTGAAGCGGCCGGTGCCGGGCGTCAGGTAGACACGCGCGGTGGCTTCCTTGCGGCGCCCAGTGGCGTAGGTGTGCTTGACTGCGGGGGTCGCCATGCTCGTTCCTCTCAAAGACCGAGGTCGTAAGACTGGGGCTGCTGCGCCTGATGCGGGTGCTCCGAGCCAGCGTAGACCTTGAGCTTCTTGTACATCTGACGCCCGAGAGGCCCGCGGGGCAGCATGCCCTTCACGGCAGCCTCAACCAGCGCGGTCGGACGCTTCTCCATCAGCTTCTGGGCGGTCAGGGTGCGAACCCCGCCCATGAAGCCCGTGTGATGCTGATAGAGCTTCTTCTGGAGCTTCCCGCCCGTCAGCACGACCTTGTCCGCGTTCAACACGACGACGAAGTCGCCGCAGTCCGCGTGGGGCGTGTAGGTGGGCTTGTGCTTGCCGCGAAGAACCGAGGCGATCCGTGCCGACGCGCGGCCCAGAGTGACGCCTTCCAGATCCACGACCAGCCACTGGCGGTCGATGGTCGCGGGATTGTAGCTGACAGTGCTCATACTCGGTGTCCTGTGCTGTCTCGGGGCAGCCCGTATCCGGCGGTCCGCTTCGCGAGGGGCGGTCGCTTGGGAGTGACCGGAGGCCTCGAAAGGGGCGGACCGTGGAACCGCGGCTTGATATGGGGTTCTGCTCGTCTTGTCAACCGGATTTACCGGCTGCGCGCGGCCGAGGCAGCGGTCTCAGACCGCCGCCCGCAGCGCCTCCGCCCGGTCCACGAGCTCCCAGCGGAAGCCGTCGCCCTTGCGTCCGAAGTGTCCGTAGGCCGCCGTGGCCTTGTAAACCGGGCGCAGGAGCGCAAGACCCTCGATGATGGCGCGGGGGCGGAAGTCGAACACGGCGTTCACCGCGCGGTTGATCCGCTCCACGCTGACGGTCTCGGTGCCGAAGGTGTCGACCAGCACGCTGACCGGCTTCGCCACGCCGATCGCGTAGGCCAACTGGATCTCGCACTGACGCGCCAACCCGGCGGCCACGACGTTCTTGGCGGCGTAGCGGGCGTAGTACGCCGCGGAGCGATCGACCTTTGAGGGGTCCTTGCCCGAGAACGCGCCGCCACCGTGGCGGGCCCAGCCGCCGTAGGTGTCGACGATGATCTTGCGGCCGGTGAGGCCACAGTCGCCCATCGGCCCGCCCACGACGAAGCGACCGGTCGGGTTGACGAGGTACTTGGTGTTGGCGTCGACCATCGCAGGATCGAGGGTCGGCTTGATGACCGTCTCCATCACCGCCTCACGCACCTGCTCCCAGGAGACGTCCTCGGAGTGCTGCGTGGAGACGACGACGGTGTCGATTCGCTTGGGGTGGCCGCCCTCGTACTGGATGGTGACCTGGCTCTTCGCGTCGGGGCGAAGGAAGTTCACGATGCCGGCCTTGCGCACGTCCGCGAGGCGGTGGACCAGCTGATGGGACAGCATGATCGGCATGGGCATCAGCTCGGGCGTGTCGTCGCACGCGTAGCCAAACATGAGGCCCTGGTCGCCTGCGCCCTGCTCGGTGAAGAGGCCCTGGCCCTCGGTCACGCCGGCGGAGATGTCGGGCGACTGCTTGTCGATGCTGGAGAGCACCGCGCAGGTCTTGTAGTCGAAGCCCATCGACGAGTCGGAGTAGCCGATCTCGTGGATGGTGTCGCGGACCAGCGCCGGGACGTCGATGACCGCGGTGGTCGTGATTTCGCCGGCGATGACCGCCATGCCCGTCGTGACCATGGTCTCGCACGCGACGCGACCGGCCGGGTCCTGCGCCAGGATGGCGTCGAGGATGGAGTCGGAGATCTGGTCGGCGACTTTGTCCGGATGGCCTTCGCCAACGGATTCCGACGTGAAGATGAAGTCCTGCAGTGACATGGTCGCGCCTCCTCGTCCCAAAGGCGGGCCCAGTCCCGGGGCTCGCGGGGCGACCTTCCTACTCGCGCGTCGCCGCGAGGTCAAGCAGGAGAGCGCATGGAATTCAGGGGGCGCCGCGCTCGCCCGGGGCCTGACGCGCAGGTCCCTAGGGCATGAAGTAGCGGAGGCCCACGGAGAGCGTCCAGGCGCCCTTTCGATCGACGGCCTTCGCCACGGCGATGTCGCCCGCGATGACCTTGGAGACGTAGCCCAGGCCCACGGTGAGCCGCTTCTCATCGAGGATGTTGTCCAGGATGAAGCCGGTGCGCGTGACCACCGAGCCACCAAGCAGCGCCTGCGTCCCGAAGAAGTACGACGGGGTCACCTTCTTGTTGGCCGCGGTCTGGAGATCCAGGTCGGTGTCGAAGGAGATCTCGACCTTGCCGAGAATCGCGGTGATGCCGACGCCGAGCTTGCGCGGGGCCTCGGACACGGTCTTGGTGTCGATGAGGTTCTGCCCGACGACGCCGAGCCGGATGACACGCATCACCTCAAGGATGAGGCCGCCGTCCAGGGTCAAGAACGACGGGTCCTTGTTGAAGGGGTCGGCCAGCGCGGCGAACTCGCGCTTGAGGTTCAGGTAGTGGATGCCGACGCCGACGCTGAAGGCCACCGAGTCCCAGGCGTGCCCAGCCGCCAGGCCGCCGCGGATGCGGTGCCCGGAGCGCGAGCCACCGCCCTCCTCGGACGTGATGAAGGTGTAGGCCATACCCATGGCGAGCGCGGGGTTCGTCTTCGAGTCGACGGCCGAGGCGCCGATCGCGTGGCCAGGCTGGTCCTTGGTGAAGGAGTAGCCGGCCTCGAACGAGTACTGGTGATTCAGACCCATGCCGGCGGGGTTGAAGTAGAGCCCCGCCGCGCCGGTCGCGCTCGCCCGCACGGCGTCACCCGCGCCGAGGGCTGCGGCTGGAGCCCCGTCTTCTCGTGCCTGTGCCGCCGGGCTGCCGAGGCTACCCACCGCGAGCGCGGCGAAGGCGACCAGCGCCTGGCCGAAGTTCCGATTTCCACGTGGGCGTCTGGACATTTTCACCACCGTCGGGTCGCCTTGGAAGCGCGCCCGGATCGGGCCGAAGGCTATGGCCCTGAACGGACGGGGTCAAAATTTCTTCCGGCTCCGATCGTAGGATAGGCTCGATGGAGGCCCGGAAGTGGCACGGCACACGGGTCGCGAACGCGGGGGTGTGCGATGGCTGAGAAAGATCAGAAGGTTTCGGTACTGGGGTGGATCATCTCCATCCTGGTCTTCTTCGCGGTGTTCGCCGTCGTGAAGTTCGTCTTCCACGCGGTGCTGCATGTGGCCGCGTGGCTGGCCATGGCGGTGATCGCGGTCATCGTGACGTCCCTGATTCTGGGGCGCATCAAGCGATGAGGGGCGGAGCGGCGACGGCGAGCGCACTGGTGGCGCTGATGGCGCTGGGCACCGCACCACCGGCGGCTGAGGCGTCGACGTCCGCGTGGGGAACCACCCTGCGGTTCTGGGGCTTCGCGCCCGAAGGCGGATCGGCGGCTTGGAGCCGCTATGAGACCGCGCGGCCCAAGGCTGGCGGCCAGGTTCGGACCACCGAGGAGCACGAGCATCGGCGGCTCGTGGACGGGACCTGGGGAGCGCCGCTGCCGGGCCCTGACCCGCGCAATCCCGAGCGCTGGGCCCGCGAGAACGGGTTCCGCCGCGACGCGCTCGACCGCAAGACGGTCAAGGAGCACACCCACTGGTTCACCGCGCCCGAAGGCATCTACGAGATCGCCATCGACGTCGGGAAGCGGCTGGTCTGGGAGCTGCGCTTTGACGGCAAAGCCATCGTTCGCCAAGCCTTTGACCAGCTCTACGTCCAGATGACGCCCAAGGTCTATCCCTCGCCCGACCGGCGCTATCTCGTGGTCGTGATGGAGACCGACACCGGCTGGTCCGTCGACGCGACCCTGGTGCTTGTGGCCCTGCCCAGCGCGATTCACGACCGCTTCGTCGAAGCGAACCGGGCGCTGGACGAGGCCGTCGCGCGCGACAAGACGCTGTCCGCCCCCAGGCCGGCCCCACGGAGGCTGGACGGAGAGGAGGAGGACGAGGAGTGAGCGGCTGAGGTGGCCCCCAGCCGCCTCGCGTTGCTACTCTTCGCCTTCGCCTTCGCCTTCGCCACGCCCGCGCACGCCCGCGCCGGAGCCGACGCCGAGCAGGTTCTTGCGCGCCCGCTCCACGTCGTCGCGCGAGAAGCCGCGCCAGCGCTCGCCGCCCAAGTCCGCGCCGGCCGGCGGTGCCGCCGGTGCGGCCGGAGCACGCGAGCCGGCCTTCTGCCGCTCGCCCTTCTTCACACGCTTGGGACCGGTCGCCCGTGTGTCGGCGACGGGCTCCGTGACGAGATTCGGCGGCGCGTGCGGGCTGGTGCGCGGACGCGTCTTCAGGCGGACGCGCCCGCCGCGTCGTGCCGCGGTCTCGACGAGGCGCTCCGAGGCCGCGACCGCCTCATTGGCGTTGCGAGCCACACGACTGCGCCGGGCGACCGCCTCGGCCTTGTTCTTCGCCCCGCGAGTCCCTGGCTTCGGCGGCGCACCGGCGTCCGCGTCGCGGACAAGCTTCCAGAAGCCGTTGCCGTCGCCCTCAAACAGCTCGTCGCGCTGCTTGCCCAACGCGATCTTCAGCGCGCGCTTCGGACTGGCGTCAGTCATTCGGTGGTCGACGACCGCCTGGAGTAGTGCCGCCTCACTGTGCCACCCTGGATTCTGATCCATCCACACTTCGAGCGCGTCACCCACGCGCTTGCGGCTACGGCGCTTGGAGCCGGCGCTCTTGCGCGGCGAGGCCGCAGGTGCCGGGCGCGACGGCGTGCGCTCGCGCCGGGGCTCAGTCGCGACCCGGGGGGCCGGCGCTGGAGCGGGGGCGGCGAATTCAGCACCGTGACCGGCGATGAGGCGCGCCGCCTGAAGGATGCGAATCAACGGCTCGATGTTCCCCACGGGAACCGAAATCCGCAACTCTCCCATGGTGATCTGGGCCACGCCGCCCGAAACGGCAATGTGGGTACTGATGACCTGGGAATCCAAGTGAGCCATGAGCGAGGTCTCCCGTTGAGTCGGGGTGAAGTGGCCCGGGCTATATGCTCCGGTAATCGCGATATTCCCTGCGTTCGACGACTTTGACCGCAATCCAGGCGCCGAAAATCTACAGCAGCAGGAGTGTACACATGGGCAGACGGACCCGCAAGCACAACAGACGGGGCGCCTCGTTCTAGGGTCAAACCCGTGGGGCCTGCGGATATGCCGGGACTTCGGCCAGGGTGGCGGCCCCGAAGTCCTCGCCTCGCCGGGCCGGGCGGGCGTCGTGGCGTTGAAAACACTGAGCCAGAACTCACGACCTGCGTCCCGACCGGCGCGGCCGCCGGGAGGTCCAAATTGGTCCTGGCGGCGAATTCGGATCAGGGTGGTCACTTCCGCCGTGTGACCACTGTGCCGCTTGGGCGACTAGCCCGCGTTCTACGCGTTGACGACACATCGACAGCCCGCTAGGGTGCGCCCGCCTCGGTGTCGCGGCCCGCGCCCGCCCAGGGGATGGATATGGCGAAGGATGGTCGAGAGAGCGCTGTGTTGCCTGTCTGTTTCGCAGATGTCGAGGCCGCGCGCGCGCGCATCCGGGACTCGGTTTACCAGTCGCCCTGTGCGCTCTCGGCGACGCTGAGCCGCGCGCTCGACGCGAAGATCTATCTGAAGCTCGAGAACCTTCAGATGACCGGTTCCTTCAAGGAACGCGGGGCGATGAACAAGCTCGCCACGCTGACGGCCGCGGAGCGCGCCGCCGGCGTGGTGGCCGCCAGTGCCGGCAATCACGCGCAGGGTGTCGCCTACCACGCGCAGCGCATGGGCATCGACGCGGTCATCGTCATGCCCGAGTACACGCCGCTCATCAAAGTGTCCTCGACGCGGCGCTACGGCGCGACCGTGCGGCTCGAGGGCGTGGGGTGGGATGACGCCCAGGCCGTGGCGCGCCAAATCGCTGCCGACGAAGGCCGGACGCTGATTCACCCCTTCGACGACGCCCAGATTATCGCCGGGCAGGGCACCATCGGCCTGGAGCTGCTCGAGCAGAACCCCTACCTGGACGCGGTGGTGGTGCCGATCGGTGGCGGCGGGCTCATTGCTGGAATCGCGGTCGCCATCAAGGAGACCAACCCGCGCATCAAGGTCTACGGTGTCGAGGCCGCGGCGATGCCGGGGATGAAGGAGAGTGTGGCGGCCGGCCACCCCGTGACGGTGCCGGCGCAGCGCACCCTCGCCGATGGCATTGCGGTGGGGCGAGTCGGAGATATCCCGCACGCGATCGTGTCGCGCTACGTCGACGACATCGTGACCGTCGACGACGAGGAGATCGCGTCGGCAATTTTGACCCTTCTAGAGGTAGAGAAGGCCGTCGTCGAGGCTGCGGGGGCGGCGCCACTGGCCGCCGTCGTCAACGGTCGCCTGCCCGTCGAGGGGCGCAAGGTGGCGCTACTCTGCTCGGGCGGCAATATCGACGTCACCGTGCTCAGCCGCATCATCGAGCGCGGCCTCGTCAAAGACGGTCGCATGGTGCGGATGTGGGCGACCATCGCCGACTCACCGGGCTCGCTCGCCCGATTCGCCGAGATCCTGGCGAGACTGCGCGGCAATGTCATCGAGATCGGCCATGACCGCGCGTTCATGCGCAGCCCGCTCGGCACCACCCGCGTCACCGTCACCATGGAGACGCGCGGCCACGAACACATCGAAGACATCATCTCCGCGCTCACCGAGGCGGGAATCGAGGTTCATCTCCCGTGACTCGCGCTGACCTGCGAACCGCGCTGGCGCTCTTCGCCATCGTGACGGCTGCCTATGGTTTGACGGCGTGGGACCGCGTCCTGCAGCCCTCTCCACAGTTTCATTTCGTCGACCTGGCCCAGAGCTTCCTCGACGGTCACCTGGACACCAAGACCCCGCGCGAGCCGGCGTGGCGTCAGGCGTCCGAGGACCCGCGCGGCTACCGGGACGCGATTCGCCGCACGGTGGATGCTGGCGGCTGGAACGACTGGGCGGCGATTCGCACCCTGACGCTGCACGACGGCACGGTGGTCCGCGGCGTGTTCCCCTGGTCGGACGCCACCGACGAGAAGAAGCACCTCTTCCACACCCTCGACAACGAGGAGCGGAAGGTCGTCGTGCCCAGCGACCTCGCGCGCACCTGCGGCGACAACGGCCGCAGCGTCTGCGACACCACCGATCACTACGTCTCATTTCCGCCATTTCCCGCGGTCGCGATGATGCCCTTCGTCGCCATCTGGGGCTACGACACCAACGACGTCGTCATCACCATCGCGGTGGGCGGCCTCAACGCGGTGCTGCTCTTCCTGTTCTTGCAGCTCCTCGTCACCCGCGGCTACTCGACCCGCTCGCGCCGCGACAACGCCTGGCTCGCCATCGCGTTCGCCCTGGGCACCGCCGCGTTCTTCGCGTCCAACCGCGGCGAGGTCTGGTTCACCGCCCTCGTCTTCGGCGTCGCCCTCAACATCCTCTTCATGATGGCCGCCCTCGACCTGCGCCACCCCATCCTCGCCGGGCTCTTCCTCGCCCTCGGCATGGCCACCCGCACCCCCATCGCCTTCTGCGTGGCCTTCTTCGCGTGGCAACTCTTCATGCCGCAGAACCGGTGGCACAACGACCGCTGGCGCGACATTTTCCTCAAGGGGACGCTCTTCTCCATACCGATCCTCGCCGTCGGCGGCCTCCTCCTGGCCTACAACCAGGCGCGTTTCGGACTGCCACTAGAGTTTGGCCACAGTTTCCTCTCTGGTGGTGCAGCGCAGCGAGTCCGCGACCACGGCCTCTTCAACACGTGGTATCTCAACCTGAATCTGCAGGCGGCCCTGGTCAACGTGCCCCGCCTCGTCAGCGACGCGCCCTACGTCCTGATCACCAAGCACGGCCTGGGTCTGCTCTTCTCGACGCCGGTCCTCTTCCTGCTCATGCGCCCGGCCGCGATGCCGCCCATTCGCCGCGCCCTGTGGCTGACCGTCGCGGCCGCCGCCATCCCCGGCCTGCTCTACCAGAACACGGGCTGGGAGCAGTTTGCCTACCGATTCGCCATGGACTACTTCCCCTACCTCTTCGCCCTGCTCGCCGTCGGCGGCCGTCCGCTCACCTGGCGCGTCAAGGGGGTCATCCTCTTCGGCGTCGCGGTCAATTTGCTAGGCGCCATCACGTTCGGGCGCATGCCGGCCTTCTACTACTGATGACCAACCACCCGCAGCGCGTGCTCGACACCATCGGCTCGACGCCGCTGGTCGAGCTGCCGCACCTCGCGCCCAAGCCCGGCGTGCGGATATTCGCGAAGCTCGAGGGGCAAAACCCAAGCGGCAGCGTCAAAGACCGCGTCGCCCGCGCCCTGGTCGAGGAGTGCGAGACCCGCCACGGGCTCAAGCCCGGCGCGCTGCTGGTCGAGGCGAGCACGGGCAACACCGCCATCGCGTTGGCCGTAGTCGCCAAACAGAAGGGCTACCGCCTCAAGGTCGTCGTGCCCGAGGGCGTCGCCCCCTCCATCGGCTACATCCTCGACACCCTCGGCGTCGAGTGCGTCGAGAGCCCGCCCAAAGCTGGAATGCGAGGCGCCATCGAGCTCGCCGAGCGCGTCGCGGCCGACGAGGGCGGCGTCCTGACCGGGCAGTTCTACAGCCAAGCCAATGTCGACGCGCACTACTACGGCACGGGTGCTGAGATCCTGGCGCAATTGCCCTCGGTGACACACTTCATCGCCGGCATCGGCACCGGCGGGACGGTCACCGGCGTGGCCCGCTGCCTCAAGGATAGCCTGCCCCACGTCCGCGTCGTCGGCGTCGAGCCGCACATGGGCGAGGTGCTGCAGGGGATTCGCTGTGTCGACGAGGGATTTGCCCCGCCGCTGCTGGATCTCGGGCGGTTGGACGGGCGTTTTCTCGTCTCGGCGGCTCAGGCGCTGCAGCTCTGCAAGCGTATCGCGGTGGAGGAGGGCCTGCTGGTCGGCGTGTCCTCTGGCGCGACGCTGCATGTGGCGCTGCGCCTCGCCGAGCGCGTCGGGTCGGCCGATATGGTCTGCATGTTTGCCGACAGTGGCGCCAAATATCTGCCCGCCAGCCCGTGGGAGGCCGCCATGGCTCTGGACCCACGCCTGGACGAGGTGCACTGGTGGTAGCCTGACCGGCGCGCGCCCTCGGAACGCTCAGGCAAATCCTGACTTTTTGAGCGCGCGACGGACGCCAAGCCAGCTCGCCACGAGGATCACGCCCACGACCACCCAGGCCACGACGGTGTAGCGGGCCATGAGTGCGTCGAGGGCGTCGATGTTCTCGCCCAGGGCCAAGCCCGCGGCGACCAGGAGGCCGTTCCACGCCAGGGCGCTGATGGCCCCCCAGAACACGACCACCCCGGGCTTCAGGCCCGCCACGCCGGCGGCCACGAAGAAGGCCGCGCGGATCCCGGGGAAGAACCGGTTCAGCGCCAAGATCCAGGGGCCGTGTCGCTGAAATCTCGCAGTGATCATCCGCACCGCGGCGCGCGTGCGCTCGCTCTGTCGGTCCAAAGTCCCGCGGCGCACCAGCCAGCGTCCCAGGGCGAAGTCGACCAGGGCCCCGGCTACCGCGCCAGTCATGACCGCGGCGAAGACCGGGATCGGGGACCAGCCGAAGCTGGCGACCAACACCGCGCCGACGAGGACCAGGAGGTCCCCGGGCACTGGCGGGACGACGTACTCAGCGAAGGACGCGACGAAGAGCCCGCCGAACACGAGCCACGGTGGGATCCCCTGGGCCGCCTCGACGCACTCCGCCAGAGTCACGGGCGCAGGACTTGCGCCGCGCGCCTGAGGCGGTTCTGGCAGCGCGCCTTGCCGATGACCTCCATGGACTCAAAGAGCGGCGGGGTCGCCGTGCGCCCGGTGATCGCGACGCGCACCATCATGAAGAGGTCGCGCGCCGAGAATCCCGTCGCCTCGCACTGCGCGCGCAGCACCTCCTCGAGCGTCGCGGTGTCGAACTCGCGCATGGCGTCGACGGCCTCGACCACGACCTTCATCGCGGCGTAGCACTCTTTGCGCTCGCGCTTCTTCGGGATGAGCGCCTCGGCCTCCAGCGGGAAGTCGTCGGCGAAGAAGAAGGGCGTCGAGGTCACGAAGTCCTCGAGCCGGCTGATCCGCTCCTGTACCAGCGGTGCGACGCGGCGCAGGTAGTCCGTGCCCAGCAGCCACCCCTGCAGCCGCGCGACCAGCGCGTCGGGCGTCAGGTCGCGCAGGTAGAGGCCGTTGAGCCAGTCGAGCTTGGCCAGGTCGAAGACCGGCCCGCCGGTGGTGATGCGCCCGAGATCCAGCTCGGCCACCAGGTCGTCGAAGGTGAACTTCTCGCGCTCGTCGGCCAGCGAGAAGCCCATGCGGCTGAGGAAGTTCAGCATCGCCTCGGGCAGGATGCCGGCGCGCTGGTAATACTCGAGACTCACGGGGTTTTTGCGCTTGCTGATCTTGCTCTTGTCGGCGTTTCGCAAGAGCGGCAGGTGCGCGAAGGCGGGCGCGTCCCAGTCGAAGGCCCGGTAGAGCTGGACGTGCTTCGGGGTCGACGGGATCCACTCCTCGGCGCGGATGACGTGGGTGATGCCCATGAGGTGGTCGTCGACGACGTTGGCGAGGTGGTAGGTCGGGAAGCCGTCCGACTTCATCAGGATCTGGTCGTCGATCTCGGCGTTGTTGATGCTGATCTCGCCGCGCAGGGCGTCGACGAAGCTGGTCTGGCCGTCCAGCGGCATCTTCATGCGGACGACGTAGGGCTGGCCTTCCGCGATGCGCCGGTCGACCTCGGTCTGGGGGATGTCGCGGTAGCGGCGGTCATAAGAGGTCGCCAGGCGCTGCTCGCGCGCGGTCGCCCGCATCTCCTCGAGCTCTTCGGCGGTCGCGAAGCAGCGGTAGGCGTGGCCGGCGGCGATGAGGCGCTCGGCGTGCTCGCGGTAGATCTCGGTGCGCTCGCTCTGCCGGTAGGGGCCGCATGGGCCGCCGATGTCCGGGCCCTCGTCCCAGGTCAGGCCCAGCCACCGCAGGGACGCGAAGATCGCGTCTTCGCTCTCCGAGGTCGAGCGGGTCTGGTCGGTGTCCTCGATGCGCAGGATGAACTGGCCGCCGTGCTTGCGGGCGAAGGCGAGGTTGAAGAGCGCGACGTAGGCGGTGCCCACGTGGGGGTCGCCGGTGGGGCTTGGCGCGATGCGGACGCGGACGGGGGCGGTCATGTCAGTCGGTCTCTTTTTCGTCGGTGGGAGCTAGGAGATCGGAGAGTGCCGTGGCGTGGCGGTCGGTCTTGGCGCGCTCGGCCCGCAGGATGGCGCGGAAGGTCTGGGCGGCCACGTCCACGTCGTCGTTGACGATGACGTAGTGGTAGCGGGGCGCGCAGGCGATCTCGCTGCGGGCGTTTGAGAGGCGGATCTGGATCTGCTCCTCGGTCTCGGTGTGGCGGCCGCGGAGCCGCGCCTCGAGCACCGCCATCGAGGGCGGCAGCATGAAGATGGTGATGGCGTCGGCGTACGCGGCCATCAGCTGGAAGGCGCCCTGGGGGTCGATGTCGAAGAGGATGTCGCGGCCCTCGGCCCACAAGCGCCGGATCTCGGCGTGGCTTGTGCCGTAGCGGCGGGCGTGGACGCGGGCGTGCTCGGCGAACCCGCCCTCGGCGACCATCGCGTCGAAGGTGGGGTCGTCGACGAAGTGGTAGTCGCGGCCTTCGACCTCGGCGCCCCGGGCGGGCCGCGTCGTGTGGCTGACGCTGAAGGCCAGGTTGGGCTCGGCGGCCAGCACCCGCTCGGCGACCGTGGTCTTGCCGGTCCCGCTGGGTGCCGTCAAGACGACCATCAAGCCACGGGCGGGCTCGGAATCACGCGAAGTTTTGGACCTGCTCACGGATGCGCTCCAGCTCGACTTTGGTATCGACGACGTCCTGGGCCATCCCCGCGTCGCGGCACTTCGAGCCGATGGTGTTCACCTCGCGCCCCAGCTCTTGGGCCAGGAAATCGAGGCGCTTGCCGCGCAGCGGGTCGTCCTGGGGCCCGAGCAGCGCGCGAAAGGCCGCGACGTGGCTGCGCGCGCGGACGGTCTCTTCGGTGACGTCGCTCTTGTCGGCGAAGAGCACCAACTCAGTGGCCAGCCGCGACTCGTCCAGCGCCACGCCGTGACGCTCCATCGCGTCCTGGAGGCGCTGACGCAGGCGCGTCTCGTAGGCGGCCTGCACCAGCGGCGCGGCCTCCTCGAAGCGGGTCAGCAGCTCGTCGAGTCGGTCCAGCCGCTGGCCGATATCCCGCGCCAAGGCCTCGCCCTCCGCCGTGCGCATGACCAGCGTCGCCTCGAGGGCCTCGCTGAGCGCGGCCGCGAAACCCTCGGCCAGCGCGGTCTCGTCGAGGCTGGCGGTCTGGATCTGGATGATGTCGCCTACCCGCAGCAGCAGGTCGAGGCCGGGCATCGGCGCCCCCACCTCGGTCGCCAGCTTCGCCAGCGCCTCCATCACGCGGGTCGCCGCCTTGTGGGCGATGACCACCTCGACGTCGCGCTCGGTGGCACTCTCGAGCTGCACCGACAGGTCCACCGCGCCGCGCCCGAGCCGCGCCTCGATGAGCGCGCGTGCGTCGGCCTCGGACCCGGCGAGCTCCGTGGGCAAGTGCGTGCGCAGATTCAGGTTTCGGTGATTCACCGACTTGATCTGCACGCGAAATCGCGCGCCGGAGGCTTCGAAGGTCGCGTGGCCGAAGCCGGTCATGCTGGTCGGCGTGTTGCTCAATTGGAGTCCTGCAGGTACCACGCGACGGTTTGCTGGAGGCCCTCGGCGATGCCGACGCGGGGCGTCCAGCCGAGGACATCTCGGGCGAGGCTGATGTCGCCGACGGAGTGTCGGATATCGCCAGCCCGCTCCGGGCCAAACGAGGGCTCAGCGCTGGAGCCGGCGGCGTCCCGGATGGTCCGGTAGAGGTCCAGCACGCTGGTCTGGACGCCGGTGCCGATGTTGAAGACCTGCCCGGCCACGCCGGGGGCCACCGCGGCGCGCAGGTTGGCGTCCACCACGTTGTCGATGAAGACGAAGTCGCGGGTCGCGCCCCCGTCGCCGAAGATCGTGACCGGCTTCCCGGCGATCAAGCGGGTCGCGAAGACCGGGATGGCCGCCGCGTAGCCGCCGTCGGGGCTCTGGCGCGGGCCGAAGACGTTGAAGTAGCGCAGCGCGACGACCTCGAGGCCCAACCCGCGGGTCCAGACCTGGCCGTAAATCTCGCCGGCCAGCTTTGACGCGGCGTAAGGGCTGGCGGGCGCCAGCACCGAGGTCTCGCGCTTGGGCAGGGTCGGCTCGTCGCCGTAGACCGCGCAGGTCGCCGACAGCACGCAGCGCTCCACGCCGGCGGCGCGCGCGGCCTCGTAGACGCGCATGGTGCCGGTGGTGTTGACCTCGTGGGTGTGGGCCGGGTCGTCCATCGACGCCGGCACGCTGACCTGGGCGGCCAGGTGGAAGACGTAGCGGCAGCCTTGCATCGCGCTGGGCAGCGCGCTGGGGCTCAGGATGCTGCCGACCCGCAGGTCCACGTCGAGCCCCTCGAGGTTGGCGCGGTCGCCCGTCGAGAGGTCGTCCAGCACGCGGACGGTGTCGCCGCGGGCGATCAGCCGCCGTGCGATGTGGGAGCCGATGAAGCCGGCGCCGCCGGTGATGAGGCAGAGGTCGCTCATGCTGCGGGTCCCTCCATGGAGTCGACGACCTGTGGGATCCAGCCGTCCAGCAGCCCGAGATCGTCGATGAGATCGAAGGATACGTAGCGCGAGCGGATCTGTCGGCACACGCGGATGGTGCGCTCGAAGTGGGCGCGGTCGACGCCGATCCCGCTGGCTTGCGAGATGGCGCCTGCGTCTTTGAGGGCCTGGGCGACCTCGTCGGGCGGGACGAGGGAGTCGCGCAGCCGCTCGCGGATCTCGGGCCAGGCGGCGCGGACGCGGTGCAGCTCGTCGCGTAGGGCCTCGCCGTGAAGCTGCTTCTCGCGGATCTGGGCCTTCACCTCGGCGATGACCGGCGGCGTGAGCAGCGGGTGGTCGGCGTCGATGGCGTCGATCCACGAGGCGTCGGCGCGGCGTGCGGCGGCGGCCTCCGGGTCGATGGCCGAGGGCTCCAGCGCGACGAGCTTCTCGATGAGGCGGCCGGAGACCAGGGTGCCGATGCCGACCTGGGTGCCGTGCAGGGCGCGGACGCCGCGGTCCTGGCAGTGCTCTTCCATGTCCCAGTAGTGGCTGACGAGGTGCTCGCCGCCGGACGCGGGCGCTGACGACCCGGCGATGGCCATGGAGAACCCGCTGACCAGGATGGTCTCCATGAGCACGCGGGTGGCGTCGGACTCGCCGCGGCCGATGCCTTCGGCGCGGGCGACCATCTGGCGCCAGGCCTCGTCGAGCAGCTTGGCGGCCTCGTCGGAGTAGGACACGCCGCGCACGAGGTGCGAGAGCAGCCAGTCGGCGTGGCTGTAGGGTTTGCTGAGCAGATCGCCGAAGCCCGCCTGGTTCATCACCGCGGGTGCCGTGCGGATGACGTCGATGTCGGCGAAGATCGCCTCGGCTTGGCGGCAGGGCCAGGTGCGCTTCACGCCGTCGGCGAGGATGGCGACGATGCCCGAGGTGTAGCCGTTCATGCTGGCGGCGGTCGGGACGAGCTGGCAGGGCCGCTCGATCTTTGTCGACGCGCTCTTGACGATGTCGCAGACCGTGCCGGCGCCCACCGCGATGGCGTTGAAGCGGTCCGAGGCCAGCAGGAAGGTCCGCATCGCCTCGATGACGCCGGTCTCGCAGCACAGCTCGTCGTCGCCGGGGCGCGGGTCGAGGATGAGGTGCGTGGTCAGGCGGCCGCCGCGCTTCAGCGCCGCCTCGACACGCTCGCCCGCGGCCTCGTAGGTGTGGGCGTCGGCGACGATGACGTCGATCTTGCCGGCGTGCTGGGCCTGCAGCCACGGCGCGATGGCGTCGATGACGTCCTCGCCGAGGGCGATGTGGCGGGTGCGACCGGGCTGACCGCTGCGGTCGGCGTCGGCGGTGAGGCGGTCGAGTATTTGGGAGGCGTTTTCCATAGGAGGCGCCTACATATCGAGTCCGCGGGCGATCGTCGAGGGCGAAGGCCGGCGGAGGCGAGGGTTTGGGAGTCTGCGGGCGCCCCTAGTCGGGCGGGTCACACGGGTCGGCTTCGCTGATGGCATCTCGGGATTCGAGATTCCGGCGTGCGGCCGTCACCGCCTCGTGGACGCGCAGGTAGAAGCGGTCGTGGCCCACGCGCTCCCAGAAGCCGGAGCGCTGCATGACGTCGCGGACTGGGCCCTTGGCGCCGGCGAAGTAGAGCTCGAAGCCGAAGGTGTCGGCCTCGTCGGCGATCTCGAACAGCGCGGTGGCGGCGGAGGAGTCCAGCTCGTTGATGCTGGTGGCGTCGATGACCAGGGCGCGGAGGCGCTCGGGGCACTCTTCGCGCAGGCGGGCGACGGTGTCGCGGAGGAAGGTGACGTTGCCGAAGTAGAACGGCGCGTCCACGCGGACCAGGGTCATGCCGGGGATGCGGCGGGCCTCGGGGAAGCGGTCGAGGTTGCGGTAGCTCTCGGTGCCGGGGAGCTGGCCCAGGATGGCCGTGTGGGGGCGCGTCGAGCGGACCACGAACCACAGGACGGACGCGGTGACGCCGATGAGGATGCCCTCCTGGATGCCGACGACCAGGGTGGCCGCGAACGTGAGGACCAGCAGCCCGAGATCGGAGCGTTTGACGCGCCACAGAAAGCGGATGATGCGCGTGTCGATGAGGGTGGCGGTGGCGGACGCGATGATGGCGGCGAGGGCGGGGCGCGGCAGGTCGTGGAGCAGGGGGGTGAGGAAGAGGAGGACCAGCAGCATGAGGGCGGCGGTGACCAGCGAGGCGAGCGGGGTGCGGGCGCCGGCGTCGTTGTTGACGGCGCTGCGCGAGAAGCCGCCGGCGATGGGGTAGCCGCCGGTGAGGCCGCCGGCGAGGTTGGCGAGGCCCAGGGCGGTGAACTCGCGGTTGGGGGCGATGCGGTAGCCGTGGCGGGCGGCGAGCGCGCGGCCGACCGAGATCGCCTCGATGAAGCCGATGAAGGCGAGGGTCAGCGCGCCGGGGAGCAGCGCTGTGGCGGTGGCGGCGTCGGGCGGTGAGAAGTCGGGGGTGGGCAGCCCGGAGGGGACGGCGCCGACCACTGGGACGCCGCTGGAGTGCAGGTCGAAGAGCACCGAGAACACGGTGGCGGCGACGACCACGACCAAGGCTCGGGGGGCGCGGGGAGCGAGGCGGCGCATGGCCGACAGGGCGATGAGGCTGCCCAGCCCCACGATGGCGGCGGCGGGGTGGACGCTGGGGAGGCCGGCGAGCAGCGCGCGGGCGGTCTCCAGGGGGTCGGCGCCCGCGGGGCTGGAGAGGCCGAGGAGGGGGCCGGCCTGGCTGAGCGCGATGACCAGGGCGACGGCGGAGGTGAAGCCGCTCAGCACGGGCTGGGAGAGGAAATTCGCGAGGAAGCCCATGCGCAGCGAGCCCATGGCGAGCTGGAGCGCGCCCACCATCAGGGCCAGGGTGGCCGCCAGGGCGACGGGGCTGAGGCCGCCGGTGACCGCGAGGCCGCCGATGATGGCGGCGACCAGCAGGGAGTCGGTGGCGACGGGGCCGACCGCGAGCTGGCGCGAGGTGCCGAAGAGGGCGTAGACGGCCAGCGGGAGGGTGGCGGCGTAGAGTCCGACGACCGGGGGGAGGCCCGCCAGGGTCGCGTAGGCCATGGCTTGGGGGGCGAGCAGCACCGCGGTGGTGACGCCGGCGGTGAGGTCGCCGCGCAGATCGGCGCGCTGGTAGCGGCGCATCCAGCCGACCGCGGGGATGAGGCGCTCCAGCGTCGAGGGGCGCAGGGCGGGCGTGGCGGCGTGGGGTGTGGGCTTCGGCATCTTCGGTAGTCGGGCTGCACGGGTCGTGCCAGCATGGCGGCGTGACCGCGAAGGCCGCGTGGCTACGGGCTGGGCTCGCGCGCGCGTCCTCGCTCAGGGCGGCCGCGTGGACTCAATGTTTCAATTCGTTCAGACTGACGTCGCAACGTATCGAGACAGGAGCCATCCATGGGTCGCTCACTCCACCGCCCTCCGAGCGACGCGCCCGACGATTTCCATGGGATCATCACGGTCTCGCCGGAGATGCGGGCGGTCTTCGAGCTGGTGACCCGGGTGGCGCGCACGGACGCTCCGACGCTGATCCGCGGGGAGTCGGGGACGGGCAAGGAGCTGGTCGCCCAGGCGCTGCACGCGCTGTCGCCTCGCGCGGGCGGGCCCTTTCAGGCGGTGAACTGCGCGATGCTCAGCTCGGAGATGCTGGCGAGCGAGCTCTTCGGCCACGTCAAAGGCGCGTTCACGGGCGCGATTCGGGACCGGCCGGGGCTGTTTCGGCGCGCGGACGGGGGCACGGTCTTCCTCGACGAGGTCGCTGACATGCCGCTGGACGTGCAGGCGCGCGTGCTGCGCGTGGTCCAGGAGAAGGTCTTCACGCCCATGGGCGGCACGGAGAGCGTGCAGGTCGACGTGCGTTTTCTGTCCGCGACGCACACCGGGCTGAGGCGGGCCGTGGCCGAGCGGCGCTTCCGCATGGATCTGATGTACAGGCTGCGCGTGGTGCCGCTCTTCTTGCCGCGGCTGGTCGAGCGCACCGGCGACATCGCGGCGCTGACGTGGCATTTCGTGCGGCTGCGCAACGGGCTCGGGGGGCGGCAGATCACCAGCATCACGGGGGCGGCGTGGGACGCGCTGCACGCGTTTCACTGGCCGGGCAACATCCGCGAGCTTCAGAACGTGATCGAGTACGCGTTCGCGGTGGGGGAGGGGCCGGAGCTGACGGTGGACGAGCTGACGCCGGAGCTGCGCGGGGAAGATCCGCCGGATTGGAGCGAGCGGGGCCACGACCTGCGTGACCACGAGCGACGGCGGATCCTGGCCGCGCTGGGCGAGGCGGGCGGGCGCAAGAGCGAGGCGGCGGAGAGCTTGGGGATGAGCCGGTCGACGCTGTGGCGGAAGCTGCGCGAGCTGCGGATCGACTGAGCGCGGGGCGCGCGGGGCGAGGGGACGTGTGAGCGCGGGGCAGGACCGCGGGCGGCCCGAGGGGGTCGGAATCATGCTTGGGCTGCGCGGCGATCGTTGCCGCGAACCGCGCGCGCCCGTACCATGAGCCGATGGCCGTCCAGCCCGCCGCGGATCCCGTCGCCGAGCCGCCCGAAGCCGTTATCGCCGACATCATCGACGCCATGCGCGAGTACATGCCCGCGCCAGACGTCAACATGGTGCGCCGCGCCTTCGTCTTCGCAGAGCAGCATCATCGGCCCCAGCGCCGAAAGAGCGGCGCGCCCTACATCGGGCACCCGGTGGCCGTGGCGCGCATCCTGTGCGAGCTGAAGCTCGACGAGGAGTCGATCTGCGCCGCGCTGATGCACGACACCGTGGAGGACACCAGCGCCACCCTCGAGGACGTCGAGGTGGTCTTCAACAAGAGCATCGCCGAGCTTGTCGACGGCGTGACCAAGCTCAAC
This sequence comes from Myxococcota bacterium, assembly GCA_041389525.1. Lineage (GTDB taxonomy): Bacteria > Myxococcota_A > UBA9042 > PHBI01 > JACKFB01 > JACKFB01. Next base: position 74,175 of record JAWKRR010000036.1, read on the forward strand.
CAGATCCGGTTCCGCTCCAACGAGGAGAAACAGGCCGAGAACTTCAGGAAGATGCTGGTCGCGATGAGCCGCGACATCCGCGTCATCCTGGTCAAGCTGGCCGACCGCACCCACAACATGCGGACCCTGGATCACCTGCCGCCCGAGAAGCGCGTGGGGATCGCCCGCGAGACGATGGACATCTTCGCGCCGCTGGCCAATCGGCTGGGGCTTGGCGCGGTGAAGGCCGAGCTCGAAGACCTGTCATTTCGGCATCTTGAGCCCGAGGGCTACGCGGAGCTCTCGCAGAAGATCAACGAGCGCATCGACGCGCGCCGCGAGTACATCGACGACGTCGTCCACGAGCTGACCGAGCTGGTGGGCCGCGAGAAGATCGACGCGGAGGTTGCCGGGCGGCCCAAGCACTTCTGGTCGATCCACCGGAAGATGCAGCGGCAGCGCATCCCCTTCGAGC
>JAWKRR010000037.1:0-74607 GCA_041389525.1 Myxococcota bacterium
CCCGTACTCGTCGAAGCGCTCACCCACGGTGACCACGCGCACCTGAATCGGCGCCAGCCAGGTCGGGAAGGCCCCGCCGTAGTGCTCGATGAGGAACGCCACGAAGCGCTCGTGGGTCCCCAGGGGCGCCCGGTGAATCACGTAGGGCCGGTGCTCGGTGTTGTCCGCGCCGACATAGTGCAGCCCCAGCCGCTCCGGCACCGCGAAGTCCAGCTGGTTGGTCGACGCCGTCTCCTCGCGCCCGGTCACCGTGCGGAACTGGATGTCGATCTTCGGCCCGTAGAAGGCCGCCTCGCCCTTCACTTCCTTGAAAGGCAGCCCGCTCTGGAGCATCGCGTCGCGCACCAAGGTCTGCGTCCGCTCCCACGCCTCCGGGTTGTCGACGTACTTCTCTTTTCCCTTCGGATCCTCAGGATCCCACGTGGAAAAACGCATGTAGTAGTCGCTCAGCCCGAGGATCTCGTAGACCTCGCGGTGAAGCTCCATCACGGCCAGGAACTCGGTCTGGATCTGCTCTTCGGTGCAGTAGATGTGCGCGTCGTTCATGCACATGCCGCGCACGCGCAAGAGCCCCGAGAGCGCCCCCGAGTCCTCGAACCGGTAGACCTGCCCGTACTCGGCGAGCCGCAGCGGCAGGTCGCGATAGCTACGCGGCCGCGCGTCGAAGATCCGGTGGTGGTGCGGGCAGTTCATCGGCCGCAGCGCGTAGCTCTCCTTGACCTCGACGACCGTGCCGCCCTCGGTCTCCCGCTCCTCGCGCAGCTCCATCACCGGGTACATGTGCGACGCGTAGTAGGGCAGGTGACCGGTCTTGTAATAGAGGTCCACCTTGCTCAGGTGCGGCGTCGCCACTCGCTCGTAGCCGTACTTGAACTCCAGCTCCTTCATCAGGCGCTCGAGCTCGTCGCGGATCACGGTCCCGTTCGGCAGCCACAGCGGCAGCCCCTTGCCGATCGCGTCGTCGATGACGAAGAGGTCCAGCTCCTTGCCGAGCTTCTTGTGGTCGCGCGCCAGCGCCTGCGCGTGCGCCTTGACGTGCGCCTCCAGCGCCTCCCGCGTCTCGAACGCCCACGCGTAGATCCGCGTCATCTGCACGTTGTCCGAGTTCCCGCGCCAGTACGCGCCCGCCAAGCTGCGCAGCTTGAACGCGCCCGCCGGGATCTCGCGGGTGGACTCGACGTGCGGCCCCTCGCACATGTCGACGAAGGGTCCGTTCGTGAAGAACGACAGCGTCTTGATGCCCTTCTTGTCAAAGAGCTCCTCGGCGTACTCGCGCTTATACGGCTCGCCCATCGCGTCCAGGCGCGCCATCGCGTCTTCGCGGCTCAGCTCCTCCTGCTCGAACTTCTGGTTCTGCTTGAGGATGAACTTCATCGTCTTCTCAAGCTCAGGCAGATCCTCGTCGGTCAGCGGCGAGCTCAGGATGAAGTCGTAGTAAAACCCGTCCGAGATCGGCGGCCCGAAGCCCAGCGTCGAGCCCGGTCGCAGCTTCAGCACGGCCTGCGCCAGCACGTGCGAGAGGCTGTGCCGGATGCGGTATAGCGAGTCTTTCTCAGCGCCTTCGTCGGCGTGGCTGTCCATGTCTCTCTCCAGTGTCGCGCGGTCCGCGGACCCATCGTCGCGCGGTCCGCGGACGCACGGGATTACGCCTTTCGCGCGACGCCTTCAAGCAAACCAGCCCGCCGGCCGCCTCTCAGTCGCGTCGCCGCCCGCCCGGCGTCGGCGCCAGATGCAGCCCGCACTCGCGCTTGGTCGACTCCTCCCACCACCAGCGCCCCTCGCGTGGATGCTGCCCGCGGTGGGTCGCCCGCGTGCACGGCGCGCACCCGATCGACGCGAAGCCCCGATCGTGCAGCGGGTTGAACGGCACCCGCCGCTCACGAATCCACGCCCACACCTCGGCCTCGCTCATCTCGGCCAGCGGGTTGACCTTCACCAGGGTGCGGTCAGGCCCCGAAAAGCGAGGATCCGGCTGAAGAATCGGCACATCGGCCCGCGTTGGGCTCTGATCGCGGCGCTGCCCGGTCATCCACGCCGGGCGATGCCGCAGCGCGCGCGTCAGCGGCTCGACCTTGCGGATGCCGCAGCACTCCTGGTGGCCGTCGTCGTAGAAGCTGAAGAGCCCCTTCTCGCGGACGAACCCCTCGAGCGCGCCGGCGTTCGGCGACAGCACGTCCACGGTGATCCCGTAGTGGCGGCGGACCTGATCGATGAACTCGTAGGTCTCGGTGTGCAGCCGCCCGGTGTCCAAGACGAAGGTGGAAAACGGCAGCCCGGTCTCGATGGCCATGTCGATGAGCACGACGTCCTCGGCCCCGGAGAAGGCGATCGTGCAGTCGGAGCCGAAGCGTTCGAGGGTCCACTGCACGATCTCGGGCGGTGTCATCTTCGACAGCTCGCGGGCCGCCGCGTCGAAGTCCAGGTCGTCGGAGTCCGGGCCGGGCGGCGCGCCGGGCGGGATGGAGAGCACGTCGCGGAACACCAGAATCGCGCTGGTGTAGATGCGCGCGGGGCCGTCGCCGTCCTCGACGATCCAGAAGGGCGCCAGGTCGACCTGGTGCTCCTGCGCCAGCTTCATGCCCGGCGAGTCGGGGTCGCCTTCCTGGGCGATGACGATGGCGTCGAGACGCTCGAACACGCCGCGACGGCGCAGCAGGTCTTCGGCTTGCGCGCACTTGCGGCACGGGGTCCCGTCCGCGAGCAGCTTCTTGACCATGGTGACGCGCATCGGCTTTCTCCGGAGCGTGGGCCTGCGACTGCTATCACCGGCTCTTGAGGGCGACAAGTCGCAGGTGGGCGCTGGGGGCGGCGAGCGCCGGGCTACTCGAGCAGGCGATCGAGGTGGGCGACGTTGGCGGCGGCGTCTTGCTCGCCCAGGGCGATGAGGTCGCGGGCGAAGGCGCCGTCGAAGAGGATGAAGCTCGCGGCGTCGGCGCTGGAGAGGTTGTCAGACGCCAGCAGCGCGCGCATGGGGCCCGACATCACGGAGTGCATGCGGTGGGGCTCGCGCAGGACGCGGGCGGCCATCATGCCGACGTCGGCGCCGGGGCGGATGCTGACGTAGCGCACGATGTCGTAGGGGCGGCGGCCGAAGCGTCCGAGCTCGGTCTGGAGCTTGGGGATGAAGTCGCGGCCGTACATGCGCGTGCCGGCGGTGAGGAGATCGTTGATGCGGTCGAGGCGATCGAGGTCCCAGGCCATGCGGTCGAGGAAGAGGCTGTTGAAGAGCTTGCCGAGGAGCTGGCCGAGGCCCGGGAAGACGCCGGGGACCTCGATGCGGGCGCTGCGAGCGGCGAGCGCCACGACGAGCAGGCGGTCGGCGCCCAGACGCAGCGCGGGGGACAGCGGCGTGTTGTGGCGCAGGCCGCCGTCTGTGTACCAGTAGTCGCCGATCTGAACTGGCGGAAACAAAAAGGGAATCGAGGAGGACGCCAGGACGTGCTCGGGGCGGATTCGGGCGGTGTGGCCGATCAGCGAGCGGTCGTGGGGCCAGCGCGGCGGCGGCAGGTCGGGGTGGTGGTCGACGAAGATGTGGGTCTGGCCGGAGCCGATCTCGGTCGCGGTCACGGCCACGGCGTCAAAGCGGCCGGAGCGGACGATCTCGGGGATGCGATCCCAGTACACGGCGTCGCGGACGAGGCGCTCGAAGCGCGAGGTCTCGAAGATGCCGGTGGCCGGGCTCTGGCTGCGGCGGGCGACCAGTCGAAACGCGCTGGAACCGAGCATCCGCGCGGCGTGAGACGACGAGAAGTTGAGGACGCGGCCGATCTCGAGGTTGACCCAGAGCTCCTCGAGCTCGAGGACCGACTCGGGGGTCAGGCCGCGGCTGGCGAGGTAGCAGCCGTTGATGGCGCCGACTGAGGATCCCGTGATGACTTTGATGTGCGCGAGGATCTCGGGCCGGTGGGCCGCGATCCAGGTGAGCACGCCGACCTCGTAGGCGCCGCGTGCACCGCCGCCGGACAGCACGAGCGCGATCTTTGGGGCAGGGACCATCGCCGCCGACTATGGTGCGCGGCGGGCCAACCCCACAAGATTCTTGAGTGCTGGCGATGTCGCCGCGTCCGGTGGCCGGCGAGGCCGCGGCGACTTAGCGGGGACGAAGACGCAGCCCAAACGCCCCTGCGTTGCGCCCCCGGGGCCGCCGCGGTATCAACCCGCCCGTCGCCGAAGCTAAGCGCCAGGAGAGCCCACAGATGACCGCCGCGGATGTCGTCGTAAGCCACCCCACGCCCGCCGAGCTGGTGGCCACAATCCTCTTTGGCATCGCGATCTTGCACACCTTTTCGGTGAAGCGATTCGAGATGATCGCGCACAAGTACCCGCAGGGGTCGATCGCCGAGAACCTCTTCCACGTGCTCGCCGAGGTCGAGGTGGTCTTCGGGCTCTGGGCCGGGCTCTTCGTGGGCGTCCTAGGATTTCTGCACGGCAAGGAGTTCGTGGTCGGCTACCTCGAAGGGCGTAACGAGATGTACACCCTCGAGTTCACCGAACCCGCCTTCGTCTTCGCGATCATGGCGATCGCCGCGACACGCCCGGTGATCCAGCTGGCGACCAAAACCATCGCGATCGCCTCGCGCCTCATCCCCTTGCCCGAGACGCTCTCGTTCTTCGCGGTCGCGCTGATCCTCGGCCCGATCCTCGGCAGCTTCATCACCGAGCCGGCCGCGATGACCGTCACAGCGCTTGTGCTGAAGGCCCGCTACTACGACCGCGGCATCTCCAACCGCCTCATGTACGCCACCCTGGGCGTGCTCTTCGTCAACATCTCCATCGGCGGCACCCTCACCAACTTCGCCGCCCCGCCCGTGCTGATGGTCGCGACGACCTGGGGCTTCGACAACGCCCACATGTTCGGGCACTTCGGCTGGAAGGCCATGGTGGCCGTCTTCATCAACACGATCGCCCTCTGCGCCATCTTCGGGCGCGAGCTGGTCCGCCTGGGCGAGCGCGGCACAGGCTTCGACGAAGGCTCCCTGGTCGCCGCCCCGGAAGAGCGCGGCCCGGTCCCGGCGTGGCTGATCATCCTCCACTGCGTCTTCCTGGCCGGCGTGGTGCTGAACTCGCACCACATGGTCGTCTTCATGGGCATCTTCCTCTTCTTCCTTGGCGTCATCGCCGTCACCGACGAGCACCAAGACCGACTGCAGCTCCGCGAGGCGCTGCTCGTCGGGTTCTTCCTCGGCGGGCTCGTGACCCTCGGTGGATTTCAGAAGTGGTGGCTCAAGCCGCTGATCGGCAGCCTCGGCGAGGTGCAGCTCTTCCTAGGCGCCACCTCGTTGACCGCCGTCACCGACAACGCGGCGCTGACCTACCTGGGCTCGCTGGTCGACGGCATCTCGGACTCCTCGAAGTTCGCGCTGCTGGCAGGTGCCGTCGCCGGCGGCGGGCTCACCGTCATCGCCAACGCCCCGAACCCGGCGGGCTACGGCATCCTGCGCTCGAGCTTCGGCGACAACGGCATCAGCCCCGCCGGCCTCTTCATCGCGGCCCTCGGACCGACCGTGGTCGCCATGCTCTGCCTCTGGTTTCTCCCGAGCGCGTGGTGAGCCCGGCGCGACGCGCCCTGGTCACGGGCGCCAGCCGAGGCATCGGAGCGGCCGTCGCGCGCCGCTTGGCCAAAGACGGCTACGAGCTGATCCTCAACTACCGCAGCGATGACGCCGCCGCCGAGGCCGTCCGCGACGCCATCGTCGAGGCCGGCGGCACGGCCACCCTCGCCCGCTTCGACGTCGCCGACCGCGTGGCCTCCGAAAACGCAGTCACCGCCTTGCTAGAAGACGGCCCGCCCATCGCCGTGTTGGTCAACAACGCCGGCATCATCCGCGACGGCGTCTTCCCGACCATGACCTGGGACGCCTGGGAGGCCGTGACCCGCACGACCCTGGACGGCTTCTACAACGTCACCCGCCCGCTGGTGATGCCGATGGTGCAGCGGCGCTTCGGCCGCATCATCAGCATGTCGTCGGTCTCGGCGACCCGCGGCAACCGCGGCCAGGTCAACTACGCCGCCGCCAAGGCCGGCATCATCGGCGCCACCCGGGCCCTGGCGATGGAGGTCGCCAAGCGCAAGGTCACCGTCAACGCCGTCGCCCCCGGGCTCATCGAGACCGAGATGATCTCGGGCGTGCCTGACATGATCCTCGAGCAGATCCCGATGCGCCGCGTGGGCCAACCCGACGAGGTGGCCGCCCTGGTGAGCTTCTTGGCCAGCCCCGACGCCAGCTACATCACCGGGCAGGTCATCGGCATCGACGGCGGCTTCGGGTGAGCGCCGTGTGGGACGTCATCATTGTGGGCGCTGGGCCCGCGGGCTCGACCGCGGCGACCTTCTTGGCCCGCGACGGCCACCGCGTGCTGGTGCTGGAGCGGGACGAGTTCCCACGCTTTCACATCGGCGAATCCTTGCTGCCGGCGAGCTTGCCGGTGCTGGACGCCCTGGGCGTGCGGCCCCAGACCGAGGCCTTCCTCCACAAAGCCGGCGCGCAGTTCATCGATGAGGCGGCGGGGCGGGGCTGCCGCTTCGACTTCGACGCCGCCATGGTCGGCCCGCCGCGCCACGCCTACCAGGTCGTGCGCGCCGACTTCGACCTGGCGATCCGCGACCGCGCGCTCGCCGCCGGGGCCGAGGTCCGCCACGGCCAGCGCGTCCGCGAGGTCGAATTCGACGCCGACGGCGTGTGGGTGCGGACCAAGACGGGTTCGGAGCGCGGGCGCTTTCTCGTCGACGCGACCGGCCAGGAGCGGATGCTCGCGCGCCGCCATCGCTCGGTCGCGCCGCACGGAGGCTTCGGAAAGGCCGCTATTTTCACGCATTTTGACGGGCTCGGCGACGCTGCCGTGGCGGAGATCGGGGCCGAGGGAGACATCCGGGTCTTGATGCGAGACGACGGCTGGGCCTGGCTCATCCCCCTGGCCGGCCGCCGCCTCAGCGTGGGCGTCATCAGCCGCGACGAGAAGATGGACCGCTCGCTGCTGGACGCGCTGATCGCCGACTCGCCGCTCACCCGCCGCCTCACCGAAGGGGCTCAGCGCGCCGAGACCCAGATCATCGCGAACTTCAGCTACCGCAACACCGCCGCCCACGGCCGGCGCTACGCCTGCATCGGCGACGCGGCGTGCTTCCTCGACCCCGTCTTCTCGTCGGGCGTCAGCGTCGCGCTTATCTCCGGCGAGCTGCTCGCGTCGACGCTGTCGCCCTTTTTGCGTGATGGCACCGAGGGAAGTGACGGCATCATGGCGCCGCTGGTCCAGTACGTGGACCGCGGCATCGACACCTTCGCGGCGCTTATCCACCGCTTCTACAACACCCGCTTCGTCGACCACTTCTTCCTGGACGCGCCCTCGGGCGACGACCTCATCCCCGGCATCACCAGCATCCTCGCGGGCGACGTCTGGCGCGACGACAACCCCTTCCAGCACATGCTGCTGCGGTCGAAGAGACGCCAGCCCGAGATCGCGCGTTAATCCCGCGTAGTGACTGTGCCAATCCGCGCATTGATGGCCGTCGTGGCTCTCTGTTAAGGTCCGCCGCCCCGTCGCCAAGAAGCCATGCGAAGCCCCCTCCCCATCACCGGCTATAGTCTCTGCAACGCCCTCGGGACGGGCCGCGCGGCCGTGCGGGATGCGCTGGAGGCCGGGCGCACCGGGCTGGGGCCGTCTCCCATCGACGTGCACTTCCCGAGCGCGGTGGGCGCGATGCCGGTCGAGCTTCCGGCGCTGGGCGGGGCCGCCAGGGAGTGGTCGACGCGGATCGCCAAGATGGCCGGCCTGCTGACCGCCGAGCTGGACCCGGCGCTTGAGCGCGCGAGGGCCCACTGGCGACCTGAACGCATCGCGATCGTCTTGGGCACCAGCACCGCGGGCGCCGCATCGACCGAGCTTGCTTACGGCTACTTCGTCGACAAGGGCGTGATGCCCGACGACTACGACTTTCGCCGCCAGCACACCTACGGCGCGTTGCTGAACGTGGTGCGCGCGCTCACCGGCGCGACCGGGCCGGCCTGGGTGGTCTCGACGGCGTGTACGTCGAGCGCGAAGACGCTGGCCTCGGCGGCGGCTCATCGAGGCCGACATGGCCGACGCGGTCATCACCGGCGGCATCGACACCCTGTGCGCGATGACGCTGATGGGGTTTCGCGGGCTGGGCGCCCTGTCCGACGGCGCCTGCCGGCCCTTCGGCGAGGGGCGCGACGGCATCAGCATCGGCGAGGGCGGCGCGTTCTTGCTCATCGAGCGGCGCGGCGACGCGGTGGCGCTGCTCTCTGGCGTTGGCGAGCTCCGGACGCGTACCACATCAGCGCGCCTCATCCTGACGGCCATGGCGCGACTTCGGCAATGCAGCAATCGCTGGCTCAGCCGGGCTAGCCGAAGACGTCGACCACATCAACGCCCACGGCACCGGCACGCCGCTCAACGACATCGCGGAGAGCAAGGCGATCGTGGGGCTTTTCGGCCGCGAGGTCCCGGTGGTCTCGACCAAGGGCTACACCGGCCACACCCTGGGCGCGGCGGGCTCGACCGAGGCCGCGCTGGCGGTGATGGCCATCGAAGGGCTTCATCCCGGCGTCGCTGGGCGCAGCGCCCTGGACCCGCGCATCGAGGTGCGCGTGCCGCTGGTGACGACCCGCGGGCGCTTTCGCCACGTGCTGAGCAACAGCTTCGCGTTCGGCGGTAACAACACCGCCGTCATCGTGAGCGCGCCGTGAGCGGGCGCATCATCATCGCCGGAATGGGCCTGTGGACGCCGGGCTTCTCCGACCCGGCCGCGTGGCTCGCAGGCGTGGCGGACCGGAGGCGCCGGCGCCGCAAGCCGCGTGGGTTGAGCCTCGGGCGCGGCGTCGTGCCAGCCTGCTGACGCGGGCGCTGGCCGAGGTCGCCGAGCAGGCGCGGGCTCAGGCCGGGCTGGATCTCGGGGTCGTGCCCACGGTGTTCGGATCGGCCCTGGGCGAGGCGTCGACGATGATCGGCTTGCTGGACCAGATGTGGCGCGAGGGCGGCGAGCTTTCGCCCATGGGCTTCACCCTGAGCGTGCACAACGCGGCGGCCGGGGTGGTCTCCATCGCCGCCAAAAACCGAGGATTTACCACGTCGATCGCCGCCGACTACGACACGCCGGCCATGGCGATTGTCGAGGCGCTAGCGCTGATCGAGACCCGCGGCGAGGCGGTGCTGATCGTCTGCGCCGACGAGTCCGCGCCGGCGAACCTGGTCCCGGACCCGCAGCGCTTCGAGGCGCTCGCCGTGGCTATTGCCCTGGCGCCGGCTGGGTTTTCGGGGCCCCGCCTCGCCACCATCGACAGGCCGTCCATCGACGCGCCGACCCTGGCCGGGGCCGAGCTAGGCGCGGACCTCGGCCGCAGCCCCCAGGCCGGGCTGCTGGACCTGGTCGACGCCGTGCTGCGCGGGCAGTCGGGCGTGCTGCGGCTGGACCGTGGCGAGGGCCGCGGCTACTGCGTGCGGCTGGAGAGCGCCGACCGATGAGCACCTGGCCACCCATCGCCGAGCTAGTCCCCCACGCGCCGCCGATGATCCTCATCGACCGGATGCTGGACTGGGAGCCCGGATTCGCCAGGTGCGAGCTGACGGTTCGCGATGAGGCGCCCTTCGTCAGCGGCGGGCGGATTCACTCTGTCATCGGCATCGAGACCATGGCGCAGACCGTCGCGGCCTGCTTGGGCTACGAGGCGTACACGGGCGGCGAGGGCGTGCGTGTCGGCGTCATCATCGGCTGCCGCCGCATGGACATCGAGCGTGCCTGGGTCCCGGTCGGCACGCGACTGATCATCGAGGCCCGGCGCGTCCGCGGCAACGAGATGCTGAGCCACTTCGACTGCCGCGTGCTGGACGGCGAATCGGTCGTCGCCACCTCGCTGCTCAGCCTCTACCACGCGTCGGAGCCGCCGCCCGACGAGGCGTGACGCGGCGGCCGGCGCTACTCCCGCCGCTTGCCCACCAGCAGCCGCGTCCCGCCGATGAGCGGCACGCTCTCGCTGACCACCAGCCCGGCCTCGTGAAAGAGATGCCGTAGCTCGGGCTTCGTCCGCTCACGTCCCCCGCGGGTCAGCACAAGCATCTCGAGATCGAGCAGCCGCGTGGCGTCGGGGCGATTGCCGGGAAGCACGACGTTGTCGACCACCAGCACGCGACCGGAGGGCCCCATGGCCTCGGCGCAGCGCGCGAGGATCTGCCTGGCCGCGTCGTCGTCCCAGTTGTGCAGCACGTGTTTCAGCACGTAGGCGTCAGCACCTTGGGGCACCGCCACGAAGAAGTCGCCGGCCTCCACCCGCACGGCAGCACCACCCTCCGCGCCCTTGAGGCGCTCGCGGGTCGCGCTGGCGACGTGCGGCAGGTCGAAGAGCACCGCGTCCAGCGCCGGAAAGCGCTTCAGCAGCTCGAGCAGCAGGGTCCCGCGCCCGCCGCCCACGTCGACCACGGTGTGAAAGCGGCTGAAATCGTAGCGCTGAGCCAGCGCGTGGGCCTGATGGCGCGTGAACGCCTCGACGGCCGCGTCGTAGAGCGCCGCGTCGGCAGCGTTGGACTCCAGATGCTCGTACAGGCCCACGCCGTGCACCGCGTCGAAGGCCGGCTCGCCGGTGCGGATCGACTCGCCTAGCGCGGGCCACGGCGCCCACTGGGACTCCGAGCCGACGAAGATCGCCAGCGGGCCCAGCGCGTCGCTGCGTAGCTGAGCGCCCACCTCGGTCAGCCCGAACCGGCCGTCCAGGCCCTCTTCGACCAGGCCCGCGCCCGACATCGCGCGCAGCAAGCGGCTCAGCGAGGGCGAGTGGCACCCCAAGCTCTCGGCAAGCTCATCCACCGCGCGCGGCGCGTCCGCCAAGGCGTCCGGAATCCCGAGGGTGGCAGCCGTGGAGACCATCTGGGTCAGCCACTTGCCGCCCAGCATCTCCATCAAACGACCAGCCGCCGCCTCGGTTTTCTCGTCTCGCGTCGGCCCCGTCACGCGACCGCGACCGCGTCCCCGCTGCCCGTGTAGCCGAGCAGCCGCATCGAGCCGAGCTTGTCCGCGTGGTAGCGAATCGGGCCGAGGTTGCGCTCCATGTCGACGACGATGGCGGGCAGCGCGCGGCGCCGCGGCCGGCCGGCCAGAAGCTCCGCGTCGAAGCGCCCGTCGGCCTGCTTGAGCTCCCAGCCCGCAACCCCGGCGGCCTCCATGAACTCGCGCCCGCGCTCCGGCCCAAGCTCCATCACGATGCGCACCAGCATCTCGGCGACGATCTCCTCGCCCTCCGCCAGCCGCTTCTTCATGTGCGCCATGGTCTCGTCGGGCGTGCGCTTGTCGGCAAGCTCCATGTGCACGTCCACCAGCACCGACGGGTACTGGGGCAGCCCGATGAAGCCGCCCTCGGGCTCCTCGGGGTGCAGCCGCGCCCACACGCTGACCAGGGTCTGCGCGTAGTCGGACAGCTCGACGTAGCGCGCGCCCACCTGCCCGAAGGCCTCGTGCGCCGCCCCGGTCAGCTTGTAGATGTCTTGGAGGAAGTACTGGCACGGGAAGCACCAGTAGCTGAAGTTGTCCCAGTAGATCTTGGCCGCCATGGCGCGGGCGTGGTCGTAGACGGGGGCGGCCTGGCGGAAGATGCCGGTCGCGCCCGACACCAGCGAGCGGTACTGCAGATTCAGCTCGCGCGCCCGCGTCTCCAGGTCGCCGCCCGTGCGGTCGACGCGCATCAGCTCAGTGGTGAAGCTGTTGGCGAAGGCGATGAAGTCGGTGCCCGGGCTGTAGAGCGGGTCCACGAAGGCGCCGGCCTCGCCGACCAGGGCCCAGCGGTCCTGAGACCAGCAGCGGGCGACCTGGTGGCTGTAGCCGCTGAGGCAGAGGAAATCGAGGATCTCGGCCCCTTCGAGGGCGTCGGCGAGCAGCGGCTCGTGGGTGCGGATGAAGTCCATGCAGCGCTCGAGCGAGCGCACCGAATCGAACCCGTGCACCGAGTCGTGCACCACCACGCCGACGCTGGTCTTGCCGGTGGACAGCGGGATGAGCCACACCCAGTAGCCCTCGCCCATCAGGTGCACCGTCGACAGCCAGCGCTTGGGCGCGTACGACGCCGAGTGCCAGTCGTGGGCGGTCGGCGGGACCAGGCGCGCCACGTCGAAGCGGCCCTCGATGCGAAACCAGCCGGCGTTGGCCTCATGCGCATTGCCGCGCTTGAGCTTCAGGCGCTTACGCAAGAGCGCGTTGCGCCCCGTCGCGTCGACCACCCAGCCCGCGGTCAGCGTCGCCTTGGCGTCGCCGCTGACCGCCGTGATCGTGTGGACCGCGCCGCCCTGGCCAGCTCGATCTCCCGCACCGTGACGCCTCGAGCATCACCACGCCGTCGGCCTCGTTCATCTCGCGCAGGTCGTTTTCGAGCCGCCCCCGATCGAGCTGATAGCTAGGCAAGATCGGGTCGTTTGAGGGTCCAAGCTCGGTGCGCTGCTCAAGCGGGATGTGCCCGCCGCCGGGGAAAAAGCGCAGCCCGAACTTCAGCAGGTGGTTCGCGTGCAGGTAGTCGCGCAGCCCCAGCCGCTCGAGGTACTGCGACCCAAGCTCGACGCTGGACTCGCCCACCTTGTGGCAAGCGTCCGGCAGCGGCCGCCCCACCCGCTCGATGAGTGCGACCGAAAGCTCAGGAAGCTCGCGCCGAAGCTGCCGCGCCAGCGTCAACCCCGCCAGACCACCGCCGCAGATCACCACGTCAAAGGACTTCCCGTCCGCCTGTGCCAGAACGCTCGAGCCCATAATTCCTCCACGCCCCGCAGCAATGACGCGCCCGGGGCCGGCGCGGGGGCGGAGTATAGACAATGAAAGCGCCGATGAAACCAGCGCGATTTAGCACACGCCCTCCGGATGGGCGGCGGCGCGCGCGCGTTGCCGACCGCGTGGGTGCTCGATAGACTCGCGCCCATGATGAGTGAAGCGGGACATCGAGCCGCGCGCACGAGGCCGGCCGAAGCGACCCCGCTGGCGCCTCCCGAACGTGGCGGGCGCAACCTGGGGCAGCTATGGCGCACCTTCCTCGCGCTGTGCGTCTTCGTCGTCTACTCGGCGTTCGCGCCCTTTGGCTACGCGATGTTCATGGTCTGGCTGATGCTGCCGACCCGCGACGCGAACCGCCGCGCCCGCCGTGTCCAAGGGATCGTGCGCCGCGCCTTCGGGATGATGCACGACCTGCTGCGCTTCATGGGGCTGCTGGAGTTCGACCACCGCTCGCTGATCGGCCGATTTCCCGACGGGCCCTTCGTGGTCGTCGCGAATCACCCGACGCTGCCTGACAGTTCGGCGCTCTTCGCGTCGGTCCCGGACCTCTGCGCGGTCGTGCGGGCCGACCTCTATAAGAAGGGGTGGCTCAGGCCGCTGGTGGTGGGCGCGCGGCATCTGGAGGGCGGCAGCGGCAACCTGCTGGAGGGCGCCCGCCTGGTCGAGCAGGGCGTCGAGCGGCTCAACGAGGGCTTCCGCCTGATGATGTTCCCCGAGGGCTCGCGCTCGCCGCCTGGCGAGATCCGTCCTTTCCGCCGTAGCGCGTTTGAGATAGCGTGCCGCGCCCGCGTGCCCCTCGTGCCCGTCGTCATCCGGTGCCGGCCCGTGTGGATTTCCAAGGAAGTGCCCTTGCTGCGTCCGCCTGCCCAGCGTCCCGTCCTGACCCTCGAAGTGCTCGATCCCATGGATCCGGCCGACTTCGGGTACGACAGCCGCGCGTTGATGCGCGACGTCGAGTCGCGACTGCGCAGGCTGGCGCTGACGGATGGCGCGACGACGCCGGCACTCGAGAACGACCGCAAGTAGGCGCAAGTAGGCGCAAGTAGGAGCTCGCATGGACGACACGCTCGAGATGGAGATCAAGCAGCTTATCGTGGACTCGCTGATGCTCGAGGACGTGAAGCCCGAGGATATCAACAGCGACGACCCGCTCTTCGTGGAGGGCTTGGGCCTGGACTCCATCGACGCGCTCGAGCTTGCGATGGCGATTCACAAGAAGTTCGGCGTGCGCACCTCGGCGGACGATGAGAACAACCGCGAGAACTTCCACTCGGTGACGTCGCTGGCCGCCTTCGTGCGCGCCGGTCAGGCGAAGAACGCCGCGGCCGCGGAGAGCGCTGGTGACAGCGCATGAGCGCGGGCCCGCGCCGATGACGGGCGGGCTGCTATCGCGGCACGGGCTGACGGACGCGGTGTGCTTCGGCGAGGGCGGCGAGCGCAGCGCGGCTGAGTTCGTGCGCGACGCGGAGGCGCTGCGCGCGGCCCTGCCCGAGGCTGAGGCGGGCGGGCTGGTGTTGCTGGTCTTCGCCGAGGACCGGTACGCGTTCGCGGTGGCGCTTGCGGCTGCGTGGACCGCCGGGCACGGGGTCATCCTGCCGGCGGACGTGCGGCGCGAGAGCGTGGGGCCGCTGCAGAAGGCGCCCGGCGTGGTCGGGCTCTTTCACGACACGAAGGCCGGGGCGGCGGTTCAGGTGGAGCGGTCGCTTGCGGCCGCGAAGGCCACCGAGACGCCAGCCAGCATCACGCCGATCGCCCCGCCGGAGGGGCCGGCCGCCGTGTTCGCGCACTCTGACGGCGGGCAAGAGGTATGGACGGCTGCCGAGCTGATGGCGGCGGCCGAGGCCATCGCGACAGCCGGCGGTCTGGACGGCCACGTCCTGGTCAGCGTGTCGCCCCTGACCGCCTACGGGTTTATCGCGGGTGTGTTGGCGCCCCTGGTCGCGGGCGGTGCCTTCTCGACCGCCATCGCCCCCGCCGCGGGTTGCGCCGCGCCGACCGTCGTCACCATCCCGGCGCACCTCAAGTCCGCGCGCCTGTTGGGGCCGCCCTGCCCGGTGCTGGCGGCCGCGCGCGACGCCTCCGTGGTCCTGTTGCCCGCCGAGATCCCGCCAGGCCCCGGGGCGTCAGGCCTGGCCGTCCGCCCCATCGCCGGGCTGGTCCGCCCCGACACCTCGCTGATGCCCGCCCGCACCAAGGCCATCGCGCGCGCGCTCATCGGCGAGGCGGGCGCCGAGGACGCCGCAGCCTGGGCCCTGCCCTGCGCGCCGGGCGAGAGCCCACGCCTCGTCGCGGCCGCCGCCTCGGCGACCCTGTCGCCCGCCACCGCTCGCAGCGCCCTCGAAGGCGCGGGGATCCTCGGCGTCGAGCGCGTCATCTCGGTCTCCGAGATCCCGCGCGACCTGCTGGGCCGCCTCGACTCGGTGCGCTTCCTGCGCCTCTTCGGCCTGGGCCCGAGCGGCGACGCGCTGTCGACCGCGCTGGCATTTTCGCCTGCTACCACCTCACAAAAAGACGGCCGTACCGAGGCGACGGTGGCGGTCCAGGTCCCCGCCGATTACGCCTATTACGCCGGTCACTTCCCCGGGTACCCCATCATGGCGGGCGTCGTGCAGCTTCACGAGCTTGTCATGCCCGCCATCGCGGTCGCGCGCCCCGACCTGGGCGAGCTGCGCTCGGTCACCAACGTGAAGTTCCACAAGCGAATCCTGCCCGGCGACACCCTGGAGCTGCGGCTGGGCTGGCCCGGCGACGACGGGCTGTCGGTGGACTTCGAGATACGCCGCGCCGACCGCATCTGCGCCGCCGGACGCCTGACCTACGACGCGGGAGCCCCCGCCTCGTGAAGCACGCGCCCCACGCCGTCACCGTCGACCTCGACATCCCGTTTCACGACTGCGACCCGCTCTTCGTGGTCTGGCACGGCCGCTACTTCGAGTACCTCGAGGCCGCCCGCACAGCGCTCATGCGCGCAAACGACCTGGACGTGCCGGCCATCCGCGACATGGGCTATCGGATGTTCATCGCCGACGTGCGCTGCCGCTACACCTTCCCGCTGACCTACGGCGACACCGTGCGCGTCACCGCCTGGGTTTTGGAACGAACGCCGCTCATCCGCGTCGCGTACGACGTGCAAAACCTGACCAAGGGCCGCCGCAGCGCGCGCGCGACCACGGTGCTGGCCACCACCGACGGCCAGGGCCGCCTCATCCCGGAGACCCCGCGTGAGATCTTCGAGCGACTTCCAGAATAAGCCAGCTCGCGCCTGGGTTTTTTCGAGCTTGGTCGGGCTGGCCTTCGTCTCGTGGGCTGGCTTGAGTCTCGCCGCCGAGCCGAAGCCCGCGCCCGCGCCCGCTGTCGCGCCTGCCACGACGCCTGCGCCTGAAGCCGTCACGCTGGAGACGCTGCTCGGCGCGTTTCAGAAGATGCCCGGCCTCGAGGCGCGCTTCGTCGAGGACAAGCACATCGGGCTCCTCGCCGCGCCGCTTCAGAGCCAGGGCCGCCTGTACTTCGTCCCGCCGGGCCTGCTCGCCCGCCACACCGACTCGCCAACGAAGAGTTCGGTAGTCATCGCGCCCGACGCGGTCCGCTACTCGGACTCCGAGGGCAGCGGCCGCATCGACCTGTCCGCGCGGCCTGACGTGCGCCTCTTCGTCGAGTCCTTCGTGCGCGTCCTCGCCGGCGACCGCGCGGGCCTCGAGCGCATCTACGCGCTGCGCTTCGACCCCGCCGCCCCGGACGGCCAGGGCTGGGCGCTGGAGCTAGCGCCGCTGGGGCCGCCGCTCAAGGAGCTGGTCACCCGCCTGCGCATCCGCGGCCGCGGCCTCGCCGTGACCGAGATCCGCGTCGACGAGGCCTCCGGCGACCACTCGGTCACCCGCATCCTCGAGGCCGACCCGCAGCGCCGCTTCACGCCCGACGAGCGCAAGCGCCTCTTCGACGTAGCCCCGCGTTGACGTCCGCTCAGCGCCGCCACCTCGCCATCGGTGCGCTGCTGCTCGCCGCGATGGGCGCTTTCGTCGCGACGCGCTTCGCTATCGTCACCGACATCACGCATTTTTTGCCCTCGGGTGACGACCCGGCGCTGAGCCAGCTCTCGCGCGAGATCGCGTCGAGCGAGCTCAGCCGCACCATGGTCCTCAGCGTCGAGGCCCCCGACGCGGACCGCGCCATCGCCGCCGGTCGCGCGCTGGAGACGGCACTGCGAGCCGACGAAAGAGTCAGCTCCCACCTCGCTTTTTTGGAGGGCGGCCCGCCCGAGGGCGTCGACCGCGCGCTCTGGGACCTCTACTACCCGCGCCGCCTCGCGCTGCTGGCACCCGACGCCGAGTCCGCCCGCCAGCGCGTCAGCGACGAGGGCCTCGTCCACGCCGCCGCCGACCTCAAGCGCCGCCTCGGCCTGCCCATGTCCACCCTCATCAGCCGCGTGGCCCCCGGCGACCCGCTGCTGGCCCTCCCCGGCCTCTTCGACCGCCTCGAGGCCTCCCGCGGCGGCGGCATCACCATCCACGAGGGCCGCTTCATCACCGAGGACCGCCGCCACGCCGTCCTCTTCCTCGCCACCCGCGAGCCCGCCTTCGACGGCGCGGTCCAGGCGCCACTGCTGGCCGCCCTCGACGACGCCATGGCCACAGTCCGGGCCGAGCTAGGCGACGACCTGCGCCTCGAACGCAGCGGCGTCAACCGCTTCGCCGTCAAGGCCGAGCGCTCCATCAAGGCCGACATCGCCCGCGTCTCGACCTTCTCCCTCGTCGGCCTCGTGCTGCTGTTTTTGGTCCTCTTCCGCTCGCTGCGCCTCGCCGCCCTGGCGTCCCTGCCCATCGGCGTCGGCATGCTCAGCGCCCTGGCCGTCTGCCTGCTGGTGTTCGGACGCATCCACGGCCTGACCCTGGCCTTCGGCGCCTCCCTCATCGGCGTCTGCATCGACTACACGGTGCACTTCTACTGCCACCACACGCTCTCGCCCGAGCAGACCGCGCCCGAGCACACCCTCGCCCGCCTCTGGCCCGGCCTGCGCCTGGGGGCCATCACCACCATCGCCGGCTTCATCGGCCTGGCCTGGTCAGCGTTTCCGGGCCTGCGCGAGGTCGCCGTCTTCGCGACCGTCGGCATCGTCTCCGCCCTCGCCGCCACGCGCTGGCTGGTCCCGCCCCTGGTCCCGCGCACCCAGACGGCGACTCGGCAAGCCCGCGGCCTCGCCGACGCCCTGGGCCGTGGCCTCGCCGCCCTGAGTCGCCGCCGCCGCGCCCTGTGGCTGCTGCCCGCGGCGGCCATCGCCTTCGCCGCGCTCATGGCCCCGCGCGTCCACTGGGACGACGACATGGCATCGCTGAACGCCCTGGACCCGGTCCTGCTGGCCGAGGACGAGGCCGTCCGCGCCCGCGTCGCGCCCTTCGAGCAACAGCGCTTCGTCATCGCCTGGGGCCCCGACGACGAGACGGCGCTCCAGGCCAACGACCGCGCCGCCCGCGTCCTGCAACAGGCCGAATCCCAAGGCACCATCGGAGCGTTTCGCTCGGTCGCCACCATGCTGCCCAGCGCCGCCCAGCAATCCGAGGTCGACGACGCCGTCCGCGCCGCACCCGACCTGTGGGCGCGGTTGTCGACCGCGTTCATCGCCGCCGGCTTCCGCGCCGAGCCCTTCGAGCCCTTCAAGGACCTCCTCGCTCAGCCCGCCCCGGCCCCCCTGACCTACCAGGACCTCGCCGACTCCCCCCTCGCCCCCCTGGTCCGCTCCTTCCGCATCACCCTGGACGACCGCGTCGCCTACCTCAGCTTTCTCCACGATCTGCGCGACCCCACCGCCCTCGCCGCCGCCTTGGCCGAGGTCCCCGGCGTGCTGTTTTTGGACCAGGCGCAGCTATTCCGCGGCACGACCAAGGCGGTCCGCCTCCGCACCACCGAGGTCCTGCTGGCCGGCCTGCTGCTCATCCTGCTGCTGGTCGCCGCCCGCTACCGCACCCCGCGCCGCACCCTGGCCGCCACCCTGCCCGCGCTCTTGGCCGCAACCCTGACCGTCGCCGTGCTGGCGGCCCTGGGTAAGCCGCTGAACCTCGTCGCCCTGACCTCGCTGCTCATGGTGGTCAGCATGGGCGTGGACTACGGTGTGTTCATGGCCGAAGCCGCGACCCACCACCCCGGCGAGCTACCCGCGACCCTGCTGAGCCTGCTGGTCGCCTGCCTCTCGACCGTCTTCGGCTTCGGCCTGCTGGCGCTCTCCGACCACCCCGCGCTCGAGACCATCGGACTGGTCGCCGGCGTCGGCGTGACGGCCAGCTTCATCCTGGCCCCGGCCACGCTGGCCTGGCTCGCACCTCGGGCACAAGCATGACGCGGCGAGCACCTCGGGCTGGCTTATGATGCGCCACCTCGCCATCGTGGCGATCCTGCTTTTCGCCAGTTGCCACCGAGGGAATCGCGCGGACGCGCCGCCCTCGTCCGGGCCGCCGCTAGACGAGAGCGCCTACCCGGGGGAGCTACGGGCCGTCGACGCCCTGCCGGGCGATTTCCTGTGGCGTCAACACGTGACAGCCCACTGGCCGCTGGGCAGCCGGGGCTTCGACGCTGCACTGCAAAAACGCGACGACAAGTTGACGTTGCTCGGCCTGACACCCATGGGCACCCCGGCCTTCACGCTGGTGCTCACCGACGACGCGCTGACCTTTGAGAACCGCAGCGACCGCGAGCTGCCCTTCCCGCCGCGCTTCGTGGTCCTCGACCTCCAGCGCGTCTTCTACCCCTGGCTGCCAGGCCCGCCGCCAGCCGACGGCGAGCGCAGTGGCGAGGTCGAGGGCGAGCGAGTGCACGAGCGCTACGCCGCCGGCCGCCTCGTCGAGCGCGGCTTCACCCGGCTGGACGCGACGCCGCCGGGGACGATTCGGGTGACCTACCGAGACTACGAGCCGGGCGCCCAGGCCCCGCGCCACGCCGAGCTAGACAACGGCTGGTTCGGCTACCGCATCGTCGTCGAGACCAGCGCGCAGCAGGCGCTCGCCGAGTGAGGGCGGCGCCTGTCAGCTAGCGGGTCCGCGAGCCCTCGAGCGTTTCGCCGGCGACCTCGGCTCGCACCGTGACGGTCAGCGTGTGCGCCGCGCTCGGGTCCGCCGATTCGTAAGTGCAGAACAGGCTCTGCGACAGGCCGCGGACCAACGGGCTGTACTCGACGGGGTGGGTCATGAACTCCGCGAGCGCCTGCCGTGAGCCGCCCGAAGCGCATCCGACGAGCGCGGCCGTCGGCCAGCGGGCCTGCTCGAAGGCCGGTCGGCCCTCGCCCGGCCCGATGACGTGGACGCTGGCCTGGCCTGCCAACGTGTCCAGGACGGAGACCAGCGACGCGGTTGAGGCCCCGCTGCCGTCGAAGGCATCGTGGAGCGGCGCGTCGGTGATGAGGACCAGCGCGCGCTGGGCGCCCGGCCGCCACGTCATCGCGCCGTGGGAGTAGGCCAGCGCGTCCAGGCCGCTCTCGGGCGCGTCGCCACCGTTGACGACCTGCCACGTCTTGAGGACCTCGCCGAAGGTCTGCAGCTCCTCGGTCAGCGGCAGCGGCGCGACCGACGCCAGCGGCGCCGTGTCGCCAAAGCCCACCGCCCCGAATCGCACGTCCAGGCCTGACTGTCCGAGGGCCACGGCGAGCGCCAGCAGGTTGTCACGCAGGGCGTCGAGGGCGGCCCCCATGCTGCTGGTCACGTCGAGTACGAACACGAGGTCCAGGGCCGCGTCGGGCGAGAGCAGCAGGTGTTCGCAAGTCAGCGGGCGGGCGACGCCGTCCTCGGTGAGGGACACGCCCGGCTGCCCCGGCGCGGCGGGAGCGAGCCCGTCGATAGGCAGCCCCGTGGACGGGTCGACAACAGGCGCGATGTGCACGAAGCGCTTGCCCGTGCTCACCGACACGCCGCCCTGGAAGATCACGCGCAGCTCGGGAGTGCCGCCGCTGCCGACGCCGGTGCCGACCTCGGGCACGCAGCCGGACAGCGCCTGACACCCAGGTCCGTCGCCGCAGCCACACCCGAATCCCGAGGCGCCATCAGCGCAATCGCCGTAAGCGCCGCAGCTCAAGGGTAGCTCGCCGAAGCCGTCGTCGCCGCACTTTACGAAGCTCCCGCCCTCGTCGCAGTGCGTGGCGCTCGAGGTGCAGTCGTAGGCCGCGCAGCCCACGGTGGGGACGCAGCCTTGTCCCGGGGGGCAGGTCTGCTGGCTGCCGAGCTTGGAGGGGGCCGTGCAGGTCACGCGCTCGCCATCGCCAACGCAATGAACGCAGGGGAATTCGCCGCAACTCGGGCTGTCGAGTTCCCACTCGGCCCCCGCGCTGTCGCACCGCTCCAGGCCCCCGAACGCATCACAGCGCAGGTCTCCGGGAGCGCAGACCTGCTCCACGCACCCCTTCTGGTCAATGCAGACCTCGAGAGCGCCGCAGGGCGACGCCAGGGTGAACGCGTCGACGTGCAATGGGGCGCCGGTACAGTTTAGGAACTCTCCGTTCGACAGGCACTGAAAGCAGTCTTTCGGGCCTCCGAGAGCTGGATGCGTGCAGAGCAGCTTGACCGAGTTCCACGCGGTTCCGTCGGCTGAACACGCGGCGAGTCCGATGCCGAGAAAGCTAGCGCGAACGCACGCCAGGGTACCGGGCTTGCAGATCGACTTCTTGCACACACCTGCGACGCAAGGCTGCCCTGAGGGGCAAGGCACCGATGCGGGGGACCCAAATTGGCCCTCGGGGACCCCAACGCAGCCGAATCGGGACGTCGGCCCGGCACAGGCGCCGCAGCCCGCGACGCCCGCGGAGCATTCATTCGACGGAGCCCACTGAGTCCCCAACCTAATGCACCGAACGGGTATGTCGCCGATGCAGCTGAGGTCGCTGAGGTTGCAAATGCGGGGCAGGCACTCGCCGTCGAGACAGACCGCGTCTTTTTCGCACAGGAGCTCATTGGGCGAGTAGCCGGTGCCGGTTGGATCGCAAACCACCCTCTTCTCGATGGAGACGCAGGCGGAACTGCCAGGCTCGCACAGGAAAGGGCGGCAGAGCGCGCCCGCGCCGCATGCAAAGCCGGTAGAACAGAAGCCGATGGGCTTGTAGCTGAGACCGTCCGCTGCGCACCGGGCACGGGTACGCTCATCCAGGCAGACCAACTCGCCGGGCTTGCACACCGGGAACGCAAACCCGGAGTCCGAGTCCGCGGCGGCAACGTCCAGCACAGTAACTCCCTGGTCACGCTGGACCTCGGCGTCACGTTCCGACGTGGTGGGCGAGCAACCGATGAGCAGCACACACAGAACGAGATGACCGGGGAAGCCGCCGTTAGGGATCACAGCGTCTCAAGGTAGCTGATCAGGTCGTCGCGCTGGGCCTCGGTCAGCTCGAGGGTCTTGCCCATGCGGCCCCCGGTCAGCGTGAGCACGTCGCGCAGGGTCGCCGCACTGCCATCGTGCAGGTACGGCGCGGTGTGCCAAACGCCACGAAGGGAAGGCGTGTTGTACGTGAGCGGATCGGCCAGGCCGACCTTGGCGAGCTCCTGATGCGCCTTGATTTCAAACGTCTTCGCGGTGTCCAGGTTGTACGCCAAGCCGTCGGTGAGTGGACCGGGGAGATGGCAACCGGAGCACCCGATGGTGGCGTCCTCAAAGAGGTCCTTGCCCCGAAGCTGCGGCGCCGTGAGCCCGCCGGGTTGCAGATGCGGGTTGGCGGGTGGCACTACGCCCTCGTAGAGGTAGCGCTCCAACGAGTCCAATTCGGCCTGGGTGGCGCCAGTGCCGCCCATGCGCGCGATGGTCCGCTCGAAGTTCGCGGTCAATCGCTCGCGGCTGCCGTTCCAGTTGTACGGGCCGGTATCTTCCAGGCGGCCGGCCAACGAAGGCGTTTGGCGTGGACCGGACGGGAACCACCAGACGGTCTGGTCCTCATCGCCCTCTGCGTGGCAGCTCGCGCAAGCGAAGCGCTCGCGGCCCGTCACGCGCGGATTCCGCGCGTCGGTGAAGATGCGGCGGCCCAGCCGCGCGTCCTCGGACATGGGGTCGACCCCGTACGCTGCCCAACGCGAATGGCTCAACTCCACAGGGTCTGTCGACTCGAGCCCTGCAAAAGGCGTCGGTTCGGCGACGGGGTACGCGACATTGACCCCTCCCTGATTCGCCGAGGGCTGGCCCAGCGTAAACAGGCCACGCAGATCTACCTCGCTGATCGCGAACGACTGGGCGTCCAGGACGTACGCGAACCAACCGTCAGCCGAGAACGCTACGCCTGCAGGCGCCATACCGACCTCGATGACTCCGACGGGTGCCGCGAGCGGATCGGCGAGCGCGGTGTTGAGCATCACCACCGCGTCGGTACCGGCACTGGCGACGAAGGCGAGCGAGAGGGTGGGGTGGTGGGCGATGTCCTGAGGCACGCTCATCAGAAGGTTCACCGGCTCAAGCGTGCGCCGATCGCGGACGGCGGACGCCTCGATCTCTGCGACCCTCCCGCTCTCGTCTATGGCGGAGATGCCGCTCTCGATGGCGCGCGCAAGATGTTGGTGGCTGGGTAGCCATCCGGGCGGCGGGCCATAGTAGGCTTGTGGGACGAAGGCCTCGAGAGCGTCCTTCACGGCTTTGGCAACGAGCTCCTCGTTTCCGGGCAAGCGTTGAGTGTGGAGGACCAGCGCGGCGCCCGACTCGGGCTGCACGGCGGCCGCCACGGCCTGTCCGGCCGCTGCGAGGACGCTGCGCCCTTGAAGGAACTCGGCCTCGTAGGGCGTGCTGACTCGCAGCGACACGCCGCGCGTCGCGTCGGTCTTTCCGGCGACGTACTTGAACTGCGAGATGCTGGCGCCGCGCGTGACGACCGTGACGCGGCCATTCGGCGCGATCGCCAATCCACGTGGGAAATCTAGCCCTTCCGCGACGAGGGTCGGCGTGCCGAGCGCCCCAACCGCATCCAAGCTGACGACCCTGCCACCGGCGCGATCGGTCACGAGGAGCGAATCGGCGTCGGGCGTCAGGGCGAGACCAAAGGCTTCGGTCCCGACGATGCGGCGCGCGACGATTGCTCCAGAATCCGAGTCGATCTCAACGACTTCGCCGGAGCCGCTGACGGTCGCCATCACTCGGCCGGAGGGCGCGACGACGACTTGGACGGGGCGCGCGCCCACCGCGATGCTTCGCTCGATGACACCGGACTTCCGGTTCAAGACGGCGACGTCGCCGTTGTCGGTGTCGGCGACGAAGATGCGGTCGCCCTGAACTGCGATGCGGCCGCCGCGGGTCCAGGGCTGCCACACGGGCTTCTTCATCAGGCGCGGCTTTGCGGCCGATACGTGGCGGAAGCCGATCGTGCGCAGGGCGGGATCAATCATGGCAGGGTAGGGGTTCAGCGGCGCGGGCTGCCACCCTTCCACCGCCGGATCGGGGACCGGCATGTGCATGTAGGGCAACATCTCCGGCACTTCGCCGGGTTGCTGGAAGACCGGCTCGTCCGCGGTGGCCACGTTCTCGATGGGGACTGCCTCGGGCTCGAGGTAGGGGAGCTCCGCCTGCGAACCCGGCGTCTCCTCGGGGTCCTCGACCACCGGTTTCGTCGGCTCCTCGACCACAGGCTTGGTCGGCTCCTCGACTGTCGGCTTGGTCGGGTCCTCGACCACCGGCTTGGTTGGCTTCGGTTCGACGGCAGTTGTAGCCCCCGAATCGCCGTCACAACCCAGCCCGGCCATCGCCGCCACACCCGCGCAAACCACCAGCAATCGCCTGAGTTTCATTCGATTCCCCCGCATCAAGACGGTCTTCATCGATGCATTCGCGGTCGCGACGGGCCAGGACTTGGGCCATCTCAACGGAGGTAGCACGAGTGATCGGCAACGCACAATAGTGCAGTCGCGCACTTAGCCGAACCCTTGCAATCGGCTTCCGTTCTGGCGCGAGCGGACGTATGTTCCGCGCCACAATTGACCCGGGAACGCAGGAGCCACCCCATGAAAAAGCGCGACGCCTTCGGCGCCAAGGCCACCCTCGAAGCCGGCGGTCAGAGCTACACGGTCTACCGCCTCGACGCCCTCAGCAAAGCTGGCGTCGGCCATGTCGACAAGCTGCCCTACTCCATCAAGGTCCTGCTCGAATCCTGCCTGCGCGAGCTGGACGACTACGTGGTCGAGGAATCCCACGTAAAGGCGCTGGCGAGTTGGGACGGCAGCGACGTCGGCGAGCAGGAGATCCCGTTCAACCCGGGTCGCGTGGTCCTTCAGGACTTCACGGGCGTCCCGGCGGTCGTGGACTTCGCGGCGCTACGCAGCGCGATGGCGCGCATCGGCGGCGACGTGGCGAAGGTGAACCCGCTGATCCGCGCGGACCTCGTCATCGATCACTCGGTGCAGGTCGACGCCTACGGGACCAGCAAGGCCATCGGTATCAACACGCGCCTGGAGTTCGACCGCAACCAGGAGCGCTACGAGTTCCTGAAGTGGGGCCAGGGCGCGTTCGACAACTTCTCGGTGGTGCCGCCCGAGACGGGCATCGTCCACCAGGTCAACCTCGAGTACCTCGCGAGCTGCGTGCTGCAGCGTGAGGTCGACGGCGAGCGCGTGGCCTACCCCGACTCGCTGGTCGGCACCGACTCGCACACGACCATGATCAACGGCCTCGGCGTCGTGGGCTGGGGCGTGGGCGGCATCGAGGCCGAGGCCTGCATGCTCGGCCAACCGATCTATATGCTCATCCCCGAGGTCGTCGGCTTCAAGCTGACCGGCACGCTACCCGAGGGCGCGACGGCCACCGACCTGGTGCTGACCGTCACGCAGATGCTGCGAAAGCACGGCGTGGTGGAGAAGTTCGTCGAGTTCTACGGCCCCGGCCTGGACTGCCTGACGCTCGCCGACCGCGCGACCATCGCCAACATGGCGCCCGAGTACGGCGCGACCATCGGCTTCTTCCCCATCGACCAGAAGACCCTCGACTACCTGCACCTCAGCGGCCGCAGCGAGGAGCAGATCGAGCTGGTCGAGAAGTACTCGAAGCTGCAGGGCCTGTGGCGCGACGACTCCCTCGACATCACCTACACCGCCAGCCTGGGCCTGGATCTCGGGCTGGTGCAGCCGTCGCTGGCCGGGCCCAAGCGGCCCCAGGACCGCGTGCTGCTCAGCGACATGAAGGGCGCCTGGCACCTGTCCCTCAGCGACACCTTCGGCCGGTCGCAGGCCTCGACGCCGCAGCCCGTGACCTACAACGGCGCGTCGTTCGAGCTGAAAGACGGCGACGTGGTGATCGCGGCGATCACGTCGTGCACGAACACGTCGAACCCGGCGGTCATGCTGGGCGCCGGCCTCGTCGCGCAGAAGGCGGCGGCGCGCGGGATGAAGGCCAAGCCCTGGGTGAAGACCTCGCTGGCCCCCGGCTCGCGCGTGGTGTCGGACTACCTCGACCGCGCCGGCCTGACCTCGGCGCTCGAGGAGGTCGGCTTCTTCACCGTCGGCTACGGCTGCACCACCTGCATCGGCAACTCGGGCCCGCTGTCGGACCCGATCCGCGACGCCATCGTCGAGGGCAACCTCGCCGCGACCTCGGTGCTGTCGGGCAACCGCAACTTCGAGGGCCGCGTCAGCCCGCACACCATGGGCAACTACCTGGCCTCGCCGCCGCTGGTCGTGGCCTACGCCCTGGCCGGCACGGTCAACATCGACCTGCACACCGACGCCATCGGGAAGGACAAGGACGGCCAGCCCGTCTACCTGCGCGACGTGTGGCCGACCAACGACGAGATCGCCGAGGCGATGGCGCGCTGCGTGACCCGCGAGCAGTTCCGCGCGCGCTACGCCAACGTCTTCGCGGGCGGGCCGGACTGGCAGGCCATCGACGCGCCGACCGGGCAGGTCTACGACTGGAAGGAGGCCTCCACCTACATCCAGGAGCCGCCGTACTTCGTCGACATGCCCGTCGTGCCGCCGCCGATCGCCCCGATCTCGGGCGCCCGCTGCTTGGTGAAGGTGGCGCACTCGGTCACCACCGACCACATCAGCCCCGCCGGCGTCATCCCGCCCGACAGCCCCGCCGCGCGCTACCTCGAGGCGCAGGGCGTCGCCAAGTCCGACTTCAACAGCTTCGGCTCGCGCCGCGGCAATGACCGCGTGATGACGCGCGGCACCTTCGCCAACATCCGCGTGCGAAATCAGCTCGCGCCCGGCACCGAGGGCGGCTACACGACCTACCTCGGCCCGAACGCGAACCCCGCGGGGCCCTTCCCGTGGCTGACCTACGCGACGGACGCGCCGCCGAACCAGGGCGACACCTGCTTCATCTACGACGCGGCCGTGAAGTACCAGCAGCACCGCATCCCGCTGGTGGTGCTGGCCGGCAAGGACTACGGCATGGGCTCCAGCCGCGACTGGGCCGCCAAGGGCACCTACCTGCTGGGCGTGCGCGCGGTCATCGCCGAGAGCTACGAGCGCATCCACCGCTCCAACCTCATCGGGATGGGCGTGCTGCCGCTTCAGTACCTGCCGGGCGAGACGGCCGAGACCCTGAGCCTGACCGGCCGCGAGACCTTCTCGATCGCCATCGGCGACGACGTGAAGCCCCTGTCGGAGCTGCAGGTCACCGCGGTCGCCGAGGACGGAACGAAGACGACCTTCGCGGCGTTGTGCCGCATCGATACGCCGGTCGAGGTGGACTACTACCGAAACGGCGGCATCCTGCACACGGTGCTGCGACGACTGGCGAATAAGTAGGCGTTGACTGAGTAATTTGGAGCGGCGCATGGAACGACGACTCATCTTGATGCGGCATGCGAAGAGCGCGTGGGGCACGGATGCGTCGTCGGACCATGCGCGCCCGCTCAACGGGCGTGGGCGCCAGGACGCGCCGCGCATCGCCGACCAGCTCGTCGAGCTGGAGTGGGAGCCGGACGCGGTCTGGTCAAGCGATTCGCAGCGGACCCAGGAGACCTGGGAGCTGATGAGCGAGCGCTTCGCGGACGCGCCCGAGGCCAACTTCACGCGCGAGCTGTATCTGGCTGACCTGGACGCGATCTGCGACGCGGCGCTGGGGTGGAGCGCGGACCTGCACACGGTGCTGGTGCTGGGGCACAACCCCGGTTGGGAGCAGGCGCTGGCCGCGCTGTCGGGAGTCGCGGAGCCGATGACGACCGCGAACGCCGCGTTGTTGGTCGGCCACGGGGACGACTGGGCTGAAGCCCTCGACGGCGAGTGGCGCCTCGAAGCCATCTTGAGGCCGCGGGACTTCTGATGCTTCGTCTCGGTGCGCGCGCCGCGAGTCGCACCGAGGCCCCGAATTTCGGGAACGAACGCGAGAAGTCGATCGTTTCGGAGGGTTGCGCGTCCCAAGGGGCTCGCATGTTCCGGAGGGGTCCACATGTCGCGCGTCACCGTGAAGAGTTCGGCACAAGTCGCTCGTTGGCCCTGGTCTGCACGACTCTGCGTCGTGGCGATGGGGCTGGCCGCCGTCGGGTTTGGAGTGCGCGCTTACGGGGGACCGCCGACCGCGCCGCCCCAGACCGAGGCGACCCCTGAGCGCGAGCTCACCGCGCCGAACCGGCACCGGCTCCCGGCCGTCAAACCCGCGCCCCGGCCGGCGCGGCGCGTCGCAGTTCGCCCGCCCGCGCCTGACGATATCGAGGAGTCCGCCCTGCTGGTCACCCTCGCGTCGGGCCCGCCGGTCGCCGAGATTCGTCGCGTCCTGCACGCCCTGAACCGTGTGGGGACCGAGGCCGCCCTGCCCGCGCTGGCTGAGCTGGCAAACTCCGGCCCGCTGCCCGTTCGCGAGCTGGCCATCGAGACCCTGGCGAGTCTGGGCGGGGAGGACGCGAGCGCGGTGCTCATCGGCCTGACCGAGTCGCCGCGCCCTTCAGAGCGCCTCGCCGCGGTGCGGGCTCTGGGACGCACAGGGACCGACGCGGCCGCGGAGTGGCTGGGCGAGCTGGCCCAGACCGACCGCCTGCAGCTCGCCCACCACGCCCTGCTCGCGCTCGGCGACATCGGCGGTGCCGACGTGGAGGCGTCGCTGCTGCGCTACGCCCGCGACCCGCGCGAGGACCGCGCCATCGCCGCGACCCTCGCCCTCGGCGTCCTGGGCTCGCCCGCCGCCCGCGCGGCGCTGGTCCTCGCCGCGCGCACCGACGCCCGCGAGCAGGTCCGGTCCAGCGCGGTCATGAGCCTGGCCTCGTTTCCGAGCGAGGAGATCATGGTGCTCTTGCGCGACCTGGCGTTCGGGGCCGAGGAGACCGCGGCCAACGCAGCGATCGTCGCGCTGGGCGGCATCGGCAGCGACGAGAGCGTGGAGGCCCTCCGCGCCATCGCGTTCGGGGCCAAGCGGGTGCGCGCGGACCAGGCGGTCTCGGCGCTGTCGAATATCGGCATCCCGTCCGCCGACGCCGCCCTCCGCGAGGTCCTCGACGGCGGCCCGGAGTGGCTGGCGTGGAGCGTGGCGCAGGCGCTGGCCGCTCACCCGAGCGACGAGAACCGCGACGCGATGCTGCGCGCGCTGGGCGAGCCGAACCCTCGGGCGGTGGCGGTGTTGATGGCGCTCGGGACGATGCAGGCGGACCCGAAGATCGCGCAGCGCGTGCTGGAACTTACGGGCTCGAACCGGATGGACGTCGCGATGGCGGCGGTGGCGGCGCTGCCGAAACAGCTCGGCGCGGAGGCGCTGCCGACGCTGGCCGCGCTCCTGCCGACGGCGCGCGTGCAGACCATCGACGCGCTGCTGACGGCCGTGGGAGAGATCGCCGGTCCGCAGGCCACGCGGTTGCTCACCGAGGTCGCGAGCTCGGGCCCGGCCCAAGCGCGGGCGGCGGCCCTCGAGTGCTTGTCGCGGCGGGACGCGGCCGGTCGCGCGAGCGCCAAGAAGCTCATCCTCGGGCAGCTCGAGGCCGGCGGAAACGGCCCCGAGCGCGGGCAGTTGCTGTCGATCTTGTCACGTATCGGCGGGCCCGAGGTCCTCGAGGTGCTGAGCCGCGAGGCGACCACCGGCGGACCGAACGCGCGGAACAGCGCCCTGTGGGTGCTCAGTCAGTCCGAGGATCCGGGGGCCACGGACGCGCTGCTGGCCCTGGTGCGCGAGGCGCCGGAGGGCCGCCGGGCCGAGTACGTAAGCATGCTGGCGGGCCGCGACGACCCCGAGTCCCGCGCGATGCTGGCCGAGTTCGCGGCCGCCGACGGCGAGACGGGGGCCATGGCACTCTCGATGCTCTCGCTCCACGCGCCGGAGCAGGCCCGGGCGCTGGCCGTCGAGGCGCTGCAGTCTCCCGACGCCGCGCGCCGGGCGCAGGCCCTTGGCGTGCTGGGGCAGACCGGCGGGGACGACACCTTCGCCATGGCCGAGAAGGCGCTTGGGGACGCCGACACCCAGGTGCAGGTCCAGGCGCTGAGCGTGCTCTCCACCTTCGTCGACGAGCGAGCGACCCAGGCGGTCCTCAAGGCGTACCGCGAAGGCAGCGACGACCTGCGCTCGAGCGCGACGTGGATGTTGGGCGCCACGGGTCACCCGGAGGCGACGAAGCTGCTCCTGGACAGCGCGCTCAACGGCTCGGACCAGACGCGCTACGGCGCGCTCTCCGCGCTGACCCAGAGCGCGGATGGCCCGACGATGGACAAGCTCTTCGCTCGCGCCTCAGTCCAGGACGACCGCGGCCGCGAGATCCGCCAACACCTCGTCGGGATGGGGCTGATCGAGGGCGACGAGCCGGCGGGGGCCGTCGACGAGGTCGAGGACGAGGACGGCCTGGACTTCCCGGTCTACTTCCCCGAGTGAGCGAGCCGCCGCGGGCTGGCGACGCGCGGCCGCGGCCGCCGAACAAGAGATTGGCGCGAGCGGCGGCTTCGGTTAACACTCGCCCCATGATGGGACACGCACCGATCGTCAGTCGCCCACGTGGCGTTCATATCGTGGTCACGACGCCGCAGGCGGCCGCGGCGCGCCTCGCCGACGAGATCGAGGCGCTGGCTGCGGCCTGCGCTCGCGAAGGGCGGCGGGGCGTGCTCGGGCTGGCCGCGGGACGTTCGCCGCGCGCGCTCTACGCCGAGCTGGTCCGGCGACACCGCGGGCGCGGGCTGTCATTCGCCTCCCTCGCGGTCACCAGCCTCGACGAGTATCTGGGCATCGAGCCCGGGGGCCCTGGGACCTTCGAGGCCGCCCTGCGCAGCGAGCTCATCGAGCAGGTCGACTTCGCCCCCGACGCGATTCACCTCACCCGCGTCGAGCGCGGCGAGGCCCCCGACGCGTCCGCGGCGCGCCACGAAGCCGTCCTCCGCGCGCTGGGCGGCGTGGACCTGCAGCTCCTCGGCCTGGGCGCCAACGGCCACGTCGCCTTCAATGAGCCCGGCGCGCCGCGCGACTCCCGCACGCGGGTCGTGACGCTGACCGAGGCGACCCGGGTCGCGAATATCTCGGAGATGCCTGACGGAATGCCGGTCCCGACCTCGGCGCTGACCATGGGCATCGGCACCATCTTCGACGCCCGCCGGCTGCGCGTGCTGGCCTTCGGGACGTCGAAGGCTGAGGCCCTGAAGCGGCTCGCCCAGGGCCCCCCCGACGCCGCGTGGCCGTGCACGTGGCTGCGCGACCATGCCGATCTGGACGTCTACGCGGATGCTGCGGCGGCCGCGGCCGAGCGCTGAATCCCTTGTGAGCCGACCCCGGCCTGCCTATGGTTGGCCGATGGAAGCCCTGAAAGCCGGCGTCGCCCGCGCGGACATCTCGCCACCCGACGGCACGCCCCTGGCGGGCTACGCGTGGTGGCGAGGCAGCCGCGGCGTGCGCGACCCCCTCACGGCCACCGCGCTGGTGCTGGACGACGGCGACAGCCGCGTCGCCATCGTGGCCCTCGACCTGCTGGCGATTCACGAGGCGACCGCCGAGGCCATCCGCGAGGCGGCCTGCGAAGCCGCGGGGGTGAAGCCCGAGGCCGTGCTGCTGGCGTGCTCGCACAGCCACAGCTCGCCGGTCGCGTCGACCTCAGAGCACGCAAAACCCTTACAAAAAGCCTACGTCGCGGCCCTGGTCCCCAAGGTCGCCGACGCCATCATCCGCGCCTCGGCGGCCCTGGAACCGGCCACCATGCACACCGGCGCGACGGAGGCCGACCTGGCCGTCCACCGGCGCCCCGTGGGCCCGGATGGCAAGGCCCTGCTGGAAGCCAACCCCGACGGCCCAGTCGACCGCACGGTCGCGCTGCTCCAGTTCCGCGCCGCCTCGGGCGCCACCCTCGCCACCCTCGTCAATATCGCCTGCCACCCGACCACCCTCGGGCCGCGCCACAAGCACGCCAGCGCCGTGTGGCCGGGGGTGATGCGCGCAGACGTCGAGGCCCAGACCGCCGCCCCCTGCCTCTTTTTGCAAGGTGCCACCGGCGATCTCAACCCCTCCTACGACTGGAGCAGCCGCGCCGCCGACCTCGCCGCGATGCAGGCCCTCGGCCACCGCGCCGCCGTCGCCGTCCTCGCCGCCCTCCCGGCCCTCGCTCTAACCACCGCCCGCCCTCTCGCCGCGGCCAGCACGCGCGTCCCGCTCGCCATCGAGCCCGAAGCCCACCCGCGCACCGGCCGCCCCATGACCTACCGGCAGGCCCTGTGGCGCCGCACCCACATCCCGACCTTCCTCGCGGACCGCCTGCTCAACGCATTCTACCCGTGGGAGTCCACGCTCTCCGCCGACGCCGACGCGCCCCCGACCCTCCCGCTGACCGCCCAGACCCTGCGCTTGGGCGACGTCGCCATCGCCGCCCACGGTGCCGAGACCTTCCAGGCCATCGGCGCCGACCTCCGCGGCCGCTCGCCCGCCCGCCTCACCCTCGTCGCCGCCTACGCAAACGCGATGATCGGCTACCTGCCGACCGCCGAAGAGCACGCCCGTGGCGGCTACGAAGTCGACCTCGCGCCATACCTCTACCGGCTCCCGGGCCGCCTCGCCCCCGACAGCGCCACCCGAGCCACCGACGCGACGATCCGGCACTTCGCGACTTTATTCCCGCCTGAATGACAATCCGCGCAGGTCGCGGTTGATTGTGGCACTCAGTGCCCGTAAGCTCCGCCGGCACGAGCCTGCACCTCCCCCGTCACGGAGCCCCGCCGGTGGAAATCATTCGATGGCGTCTAGTTATTGTCGCGCTTGGACTCGGCTTGGCGGCCGGTCTCGCGTCGGCCTGTCAGGAAGACCGCGTCGAGTTTCCGGTCCGGCCTGACGTGGTCGCGGACGTGAACCCGGACACCAGCGGCGACGCCAGCGACTCCAGCGGTGACGCTGAGGTGACCGGCCCGCAGAACCCGGTGGGACGCGCCTGCGCCGGTGACGAGGACTGCGAAGGGTTCACCTGCGTCAACGACGCATTGCTCGCCGCGTTCGGCGCCACCGATCTCACCATCCCCAACGGAATGTGCTCGTCGCTGCTCTGCGATGACTCGACCTGTGGCGAGGGCGCCACCTGCGTCGACCTCGAGCCGGCCTTTGGCGCCTCGGTGAAGATCTGCCTGAAGCTGTGCGACGAGCTCGCGGCGTGCCGATGGGACGAGGCCTACTCTTGCGCCCAGCCCATCCCCGACGACCCGCGCTTCGTGTGCTTGCCCGACAACATCATCGTCGCCATCGAGTGTGACGACGGCCACTGCGACGGCCAGGAGTAGGACGATGAACGCCCTTCGCACGGCCGCCGCCGCATGCCTGCTCGCGCTATCTGCCACTGCCACCAGCTACGCGGTCGAGCCCTTCCAGCCCGATGGCCCCTCCGACACCGTGACTCCCCAGCCGGTGGAGACCGCGGCGCCCATCGAGGCCGCCATCGAGGACGGCGACGAGGCCGAGGAAGAGAAGGGCTTCTTCGAACGGAAGCACAAGGGCTACCTGGGCTACATGTTCGGCGAGCTCGAGAAGATCGGCGAGCTGGACATCTACGGCGTCAGCGGCCAGCTCCCCAAGGGTTACCTGGGCTTCAAGTACCAGTGGACCACCATCAAGGCCGGCGCGCGCTTCGGCGAGAACGGCACGAAGGGCCCGGTCGCCACGCCGATCGAGTTCACCAACAGCAACGGCGACAAGGTCGTCTCCATCGACCTCGGGCTGTCGGGCAAAGGCCACGGCCACAACTTCATGGTGTCGTACGGCATCTCCAACCCGGTCGATTTCTACATCGAGCTGCCCTTCACGTTCATGGACGTGAAGCTCCAGCCAAACATCGCGCCGGTGAACGCCAACGGCGACACCTTCGACCCCACCTTCGCCAAGATCGCCGGCTACAACCCGCAGACTTACGGCGCCAACGACTTCCTCTTCGACACCCTGCCGCGACTCGGCCGCGCGACCCCGCCGACGCGGTACGTCGGCAAGTGGCTGCTCGGCGACGTGAACATGGGATTCTCGTGGAACTATCAGCGTAATCGCTACTTCTCGAACTCGATGACGGCCCGCGTCTTCCTGCCCACGGGCAAGATTCAGAACCCCAACAACAGCCTGCTCTTCGGGACGGGCCCCGGCCTCGACACCTCCATCGGCGGCTGGGCCGCGGGCTGGACCCACGGCTTCGACGTGCGGCTGCTCAACAAGGGCCTCTTCGGGATCGTCCTGTCCAACGAGATGACCTTCTCCTACGGCTTCAAGCAGAAGCGCCCCTACCCCACGAACTTCATGACGCCCGACCCGTCCCTCGCGGCGCTTGACCCGGCGTCCTTCCCGGACCT
This sequence comes from Myxococcota bacterium, assembly GCA_041389525.1. Taxonomy (GTDB): domain Bacteria; phylum Myxococcota_A; class UBA9042; order PHBI01; family JACKFB01; genus JACKFB01. The sequence continues at coordinate 34,402 of JAWKRR010000037.1, forward strand.
GTCGAACCTTGAGGGGACCTTCTCGTACACGCCGGGCTTCTCGGTGGACGCGAGCGTGCAGCTGCAGTTCCAGATCGCCAGCCTCGGTGTCGGCGCGGCCTACGGCATCTCCTACAGCCAGACGCCCTGGCTCGACGGCGACCGCGACTTCCTCTCGATGGCCAAGAGCCTCGAGCTCATCGGCCAGTCCAGCCAGCAGATCCTGCAGCTCGGCGCGACCTTGTCGCTCTTGCCCTTCGTGCCCGCCAGCATCGGTTTTTCCTGGCAGAAGGCGGTCAAGGGCAACAACGCCATCGTGTTCGACGACTACTTCCAGATCACCGTCCAGGCCTTCGCCCCGCTGTACAAGCTGTGGACGAAAGAGTGATCGCGGCCCCGCTCGAGGCCGGCGCCGCGCGCGCTGATATCTCGCCGGAGAACCCCGTCGGCGCCTTCATGGCCGGCTTCGCGCCCAATCGGCTGTCTCTCGGCGCGCTCGAGCCCCTCGAAGCCACGGTCCTGTACCTGCGCCGCGGCGAGCGCGAGCTGTGCCTCGTGTCGGTCGACAGCATCGGCCTGCTGCGCGCCACCATCGAGCGCATCCGCGAGCGCGCCCAAGGCTTCGCCCGCCCAAGCGACATCATCGTCTGCGCGACGCACACCCACTCGGGCGTCGACACCCTCGGCATCTGGGGCCCCACCGTCCTCAAGGTCATCCCGCGCGGCACCGGCATCGTCCCGGCCTACATGGACCTGCTGGTCGAGCGCATCGGCGACGCCATCACCCGCGCCCGCGAGGCCGCGCGCCCAGCCAGCCTGCGCAACGCCGCCTTCACGGTCGACCCGCAGTGGACGCGCAACGACCGCAAGGGCGGCGGGCGCTACGACGACGCGGTGGCCCTCGGCCTGGACGACGCTGAGACGGGCGAGCGCATCGCGACGCTGCTGAACTTCGCCAGCCACCCGGAGACACTCTGGGAGCAAAACCGCTGGCTCAGCCCCGACTTCCCCGGCCCATTTCGGCGCCACGTGCGCGAGGCGGTCGGCGGCGAGGCCCTCTATTTCTCAGGTCCGCTCGGGGGAATGTTGACCCCGAATGTGCCGCCGGACTCGAGCGAGGCGCAGCGCCGCGACTACATCGAGCGCCTCGGGCAGGCCCTGGCGACCCAGACCACGACGGCCCTGGCGGCCGCCGAGCCCGACGCCGACCCGGACTTCGCCCACACGTTCAAGGTCACCGAGTTCCCGCTGGCAAACTGGCGCTTCCGCCTGATGACGCGGCTCGGGATCATCCCCAACGCGTGGCGCGGGCAGGCGGCCGAGACCGAGATCCACCATATGCGCATTGGGAAACTCGAGCTCTTCAGCGTCCCCGGCGAGCCGGTGCCCGAGGTCGGCCACCAGATTGCCGAGCGCCTCTCCGGCCCGCATCGCGGCATGCTCTGCCTTGGCATGGACGAGTTCGGCTACATCCTTGAGCCGAAGATGTTCGACGACCGCGAGTACCGCTACGAGAAGACGATGTCCTTGGGACCCGCGACCGCTGACACGCTGCTGCGCGCCTGCGACGCGCTTGTGGACGCCGCGTGAGTGGTGCCGACGAAGAATTCCACGACGAGGACGACCGCGACCTGACCTGGCCGCAGCGCCTCATGTTCGGCTTGCCGCAGATCGGCGTGAACATGAGCGGCATGATCATGGGGTCGTGGCTGACCTTCTTCCTGCTGCCGCCCGACGACGACCTGAGCGCCGGCAAGGTCGCCTTCATCGCCGCCGCCGCCTACGCGTCGGTGCAGCTTTGGGGGAAGATCGTCGACGCGGTCTCCGACCCCATCATCGGCCACTGGTCCGACCGCACCCGGTCGCGCATCGGCCGCCGCATGCCCTTCTTGCTTTGGGGCACGCCGCTCTTCGTCATCGCCTACATCGCCCTGTGGTTTCCGCCCTTCCCGCCGGCGGCAGGCGAGGTCCCGTGGTACCTCGACGGGAACGTCTGGTACCTCGCCGGCTCATACACCTTCTATTGGATCATCTTCACGGTGGTGCTGGGCCCCTACTCGGCGCTGCTGCCCGAAGTCGCCACCACCGGCCGCGGCCGCATCGTGCTCTCGTCGGTGATGGGCCTGCTCGGCGCCATCGGCTCGATCTTCGGCCTGCTCAGCGGCGAGCTGATCTCCAAATTCCCTGATGGCGCCACGCTCTTTGGCGTGCACATCCCCACCGGCATCCAGCTTGTCGCCATCTTCGGCGGCCTGTCCCTCGTCCTCTGCGCCGCCCCCCTCATCAACATCCGCGAGGCCCCCCACTCCGCCGCCAAAGACGTCCAGATGGGCATCTGGGAGGGCGTCTACTCCGCCACCAAGAACCCGGCCTTCCTCCCGGTCGTCGCCATCGCGTTCTCGTTTCTCATGGCCAGCGCGATGATCATCACGGTCTTGCCCTACCTCACCACCCAGGTCCTCGAGCGCCCCGAAGGCGTGGAAGGCTGGGTCGCCCCCGGCCAAGGCGAGGCGTGGATGAGCTACCTCCTCGCCATCGTGCTGCTCGGCGCCCTCTGCTGGTTTCCCTTCATCCACCGCATCGCCGCCCGCATCGGCCACAAGCGTCTCATCATCCTCAGCGGCTCGATTTACGGCACGGGGATGATGCTGCTGCCGGCCATCAAGCTCTTCCCCGAGCCGGCCCTCGGCGCGATCCTCGTCATGCTGTTCCTGACCTTCCCCACCGCGGTCACGATGGTGATGCCCGCGGTGCTCTTCGCCGACGTCATCGACTTCGACGAGACCATGACGCACCTGCGCCGCGAAGGCCTCTACAATGGTGCTGTCGCCTTCCTCACCAAGTGGTCCGACGGCATCGGCAAGGCCATCGTCGTGGGGCTGCTGACCCTGGGCAACTCGCGGTCGAACTCGACCGGCATCTTCATGGCCACGCCGGTCGCCGGTCTGGTCGTCTTCCTCGGGGTCGCCGTCTTCGCCTGGAAGTACCCCGAGCGACAGATCCTCGACGGCATCCGCGCCTACAAGGCCGAGCGCCGGGCCAACCGCGCCGCTACTCGCGCAGCAGCGCCGCCGCAATAAGCGGCAGGGTCTTGTCGAACCGGATCCGCGTGCCCTTGTAGTCGTCGCCTGGGTAATCGAGGTGCGGACTGAGGTGCGTCGACCGGCTGTAGTCGCGGTCGGCGGGCACTGGCGCGAACTCCTCGCGGGCCCCGAACTCCTCGAAACTGAACCGCTTTCCCCACAGCGCCGACGCCTTCCCGTAGAAGGTCACCAGCTTCTCGAACTGCCCCAGAATGCGCTTCTGCGTGGGGTAACACGCCAGCATCCGGGCCTTACGCGCCGAGGCGTCCGCGCTCAGGCGCAGCTCATGGACAGGCGCGCGCCGCCACGGCTTGAAGCGCAGCGCCACCAAGATCAGCTCGTAAGCCGGCAGCTCGTAAATCGGGATGGCCTCGCCGCGCTCCGCCCCCAGCAGACGAGCCGCCCGCACCGCGGTCAGGTGCGCCAGGTCGTGCTCGGGCTGCCCGCCCTGCCACGCCAAGGTCCAGACCACGTCAGGCTGAAAATCCCGCGCCTCCGCCTCGACCTCACGCGCGATCGCCCCGAACCGCTCGGGCACCGCGCCGCCGTACTCGCCGCGGCTCATCCGCGCCAGCAGGTCGTAGAGCGTGTATTCGGAGTGCCCCAAGCAGACCAGCCGCGACTCCGGGACGTCGAGCTCGGCCATGGCCTTCACCGACTCCACGTACCGCAACTGCGCGTAATCCAACGGCGCCATGTCGTCTTCGTGCGCCAGCCCGTCGCTGTTGGTGACCCAGACCATGCGGATGTCGGGCCCCAGCTTCAGCAAGAGCCCCGCGTAAGGCAGCTCGTCGTCGTGGTGCGCCAAGACGATGAGGTGCTTACGGCCAGCCTCGAAGATCCCAGGCGGTATCGGCGCGATCTTTCGCAGCGACGGTACCACCACTACAAGAGGTCCGCGGCGTGCTGCTTCACCTTCGCGACGGCCTCGATGATGCGGTCCAGGTCCTCGCGCGACCCCATCAGGTAGGGGTAATGCATCCAGACCGCCTCGTGGTACGCGGCCTTCGAGGTGACCGGGAAGTTCAGCGCGTCTTTCGCCAGCGGCGACTTGATGCCGTCGCCGTAGCGCTCGCGGAGCTGCGGCCAGTGCCGCGTCTCGGCCCACATGAGCTGGTGCTCGTGCATCGGCACGTAGAACGCCCCGTCGAGGTCCACGCCCTCGGCCTCGAGCGCGGCCAAGAAGCGGTTGCGGTGCACGCCGGCGAACTGCTCCGCGTCGTAGCGCATCAGCAGCTGATAGGCGTGGCGCGTGGTCTGGCGCTCGTCGCGGGCCAGCGGCACCAGCCCGCCGATCTCGCGCAGCCGCGCGTCCAAATACTCAACCGACGCCTCACGATGCGCCGTGTCGTCGGCGAGGCGGGCGAGCTGTGCTTCCAGGATCGCCGCCTGAAACTCGGTCATGCGCCCGTTGACGCCCAGCACGTTGCCCGGCGTCCCCTGGTACGCCTTCTCTTTGCGCCCGCAGTTCACGATCCAGTGGGCGCGCGAGTCCAGCGCCTCGCTCGAGGTGATGACGATGCCGCCCTCGCCCGCGGTCATGAGCTTGGAGACCTGAAACGAGAAGGACCCGAAGTCGCCCCAGGAGCCGAGCCCGCGACCGCGCCAGGCGCCGCCGTGGGCGTGGGCGCAGTCCTCGATGAGGAAGAGGCCGTGCTTTTCGGCGATGGCGGTCAGCCGGTCGAGGTCGGCGGCCTGCGAGCCCAGGTGAACGGTGATGATCCCCTTGGTGCGCGGGGTGATCGCGGCCTCGACCTGGTCGGGGTCCATGCAGTAGGTGCCAGGCAGCACGTCGACGAAGACGGGCACGGCGTTCTGGTGAATCGGTGCGACGCCGGTGGCGATCCAGGTGTAGGTCGGGACGATGACCTCGTCGCCGGCCTCGATGCCCAGGGCGATAAGCGCCACCTCCAGCGTCACGCTGCCGTTGGTCACGCAGACGCCCGACTTGGCGGAGTGGTGACGCGCGAAGCCGTCGGCGAAGCGCGCGGCGACCGGCGAGGGCTCGGGGAAGCCGCCCCACGCGCGGGACTCGAGGACGGCGAGCAGGCCTTGGCGCTCGCGCTCGTCGAAAGAGGGCCAGGGGCGCGCCAAGTCGGTCGCGGAGACGGGCGTGCCGCCGAGTAGAGCGAGCTTGCTCACAGTGGTTTCCTGCGGGGATGTGGGGCTTTACGGGGCTTTGCGAGGCTACGGCTGCGGTCTAGATCAGCCCGCGCTCGATGAGGCGGTCGAGCACGAGTCGCGCCGTCCGCGCGTTGGGGACGAGCGGATTGGCGACCAGCGCCATATACGCCTTGTCGCGCGAGCGGTCCACGGCTGCTTGCACCGCGAGGCGCTCGTAGGCTTTGACGTGGCGCATCAGGCCGACGATCGACTCCTGCGGCGCGTCCTGGCTCACCGGCTCGACGCCGTGCCGCGAAATCCGGCAGGGGACCTCGACCACCGCGTCGTCGGGCATGCCTGCCACGGTGCCACGGCTCGTCGTATTGACGATGTGGACCGTGGGCTCAGCGCCCTGAAGCGCGCCGAGCAGGTCGACGGCCAGCCGCGAGTACCAGGCGCCACCGCGCTTGCTGAGCAGCTCGGGCAGCGTGTCCTGAGCCTCGTCGCTGTAGAGCGCGAGCAGCTCCTCCTCGATGGCCATGACCTCTTGGGCGCGCGTCTTCGGCGCCTTCTGAATCGCCGCCAGCATCTCGTCGGTCGCGTAGAAGTAGCGCACATACGACGACGGGATCATCCCCAGCGCCTTCAAAAACCCAGCTGGATACTGGAGTTCCGGGATGTTCGCCGGGCCCGAGAGGCCCTCGCCCGACGCGTTCATCTGCTCGATCTTGTCGATGAGTCCAGGCAGCACGTCGGCGCCGTCGACGATGACCTTCCGCAGCCAGCCCAGGTGGTTCAGCCCGATCCAGTCCAGGGTCACGTCCTCGCGCGGCCGGCCCAGCAGGTGCGCGACCTCCATGTGCATCTCGATCGGCACATTGCAGAGCCCGACGACCTTCTCGCGCCCGTGCTGGAGCAGCGCCTCCGTCACCATGCCCGAGGGGTTTGTGAAGTTGAGCATCCAGGCGTCGGGGCAGCGCTTCTCCATCCGGTGGGCGATGTCCAGCACGGCCGGGATCGTCCGCAGGGCCTTCGCGAAGCCGCCAACTCCGGTCGTCTCCTGGCCGATCAGCCCGAAATCCAGGCCGGTCTTGATGTCCTCATGCCGGCCTTCCTGCCCGCCGACGCGGATCTGCACGACCACGAAGTTCGCCCCGTCCAGGGCCTCGTCCAGGGACTCGGTGGCCCGCACGTTGAAAGGCGCGCCGGCCTTCGCGGCCAGCCGTCGGCAAAACCCGGAGACCGGCCCGAGGCGGTCGGGCCGCGGGTCTTGCAGCACCACCTCGGTGATGCCGGTGTGGGCGCCCTCGGCGGTGAGACCGCTAAGGATCTCGGGCGAGTACGTGCTGCCGCCGCCGATAATCGCGAGCTTCATGGGGACTCCGGGGTGCCGCGTGGGGCGAGCGTGGCGGTCAGGCGGGCGGTGGCCTCAGCGGCCGGCCGCGCGGGCTGATGCGCGAGGTCGAGGGCGAGCAAGATAGCCCCGGCCAGCGGCGGGGTCTCCAAGACGACCGGCTCCGCCAGCGGGAAACGCGCCTGCACGGTGCTCAGCAGCGCGGCGCGCATCGCGTCGTGGGTGCCCAGCTGCAGCACCGAGCCGCCCAACACCAGCGGGAAGCGGTCGGTCGGCTCGAAGAGGCGCTCCGCGACGAGGCGCGCGGACAGCCCGAGATCGCGCCCGGCCACCTCGAGTAGCTCGATGGCGACGGCGTCTTCGGCGCAGGCTGCCTCAAAGACCAGGGGCGCCAGAAGCCCCGCCGGCGGGGCGGGCCGCGGCGCGTCGGCCAGGTGAGCGTCCACGAGGTCGTCGAGCCGCTCGAGGTGAAAGCGCTTCTTGAGCAACCCGCTCAGCAGCGTGGGCGCGCCCCGGCCGTCTTCGCCCCGAAACGCCGCGCGGACGACGTCGACGCCGAGGTCACCGGCGCCGGAGCCGTCGCCAAACTCGTAGCCCAGCCCGCCGATACGGGTCTGGCGGCCGTCCGGGGCCACGCCACAGCAGTTGCTGCCAGTCCCCGAGACCACGGCGACGCCGCAACCCGACGCGCTGCCGGCACGCAGCACCAAGAAGGTGTCGTTGACGACCACGCGCCCCACGCCCGCGGGCAGCAGCGCGGCGAGCAGCGGCTCCAAGACCGCGGCGTCCTTGGGCCGATCCAAGCCCGCCAGCCCGAACGCGCAGGCGACGACGGTGATGCCGGCCTCCTCAGCGCGCGCGAAGAGCGTCCCCAGCACCTCCGCGTAGACGCCGCGCGCCGCAGCCGCCCCGATGCTCTGGTAGTTTCCAGGCCCGCTGCGCGCCCGCGCGACGACGCGCCCATCGAGGGTCGCCAGCGCCCCCGCGGTCTTCGTCCCACCAGCATCGAGCCCAATGACCCCGCGCGCCGCCGTCGTCATCAGTCGAGCTTCGCGAGCATCTTCTTCGCGTAGTCTTTGGCGTCCTGGGTCTCCCACGACAGCACCGCCGGGCCCGTGCCCTTGTCGATGCAGTGGCGGTACGTGGCGCGCGCCAGCTCCTTGTGACCCAGGTCGGCCTGGATGCCCGCGAGCTCAAGCAGCACCTCGGCGTTGTCGGGCGCGAGCTTCGCGGACTGCTGCAGCAGCGTCAGCGCCTTGTCCTTGTCGCCCACGGAGATCGGCGGCCCAGGCAGCGCGCGATAGATGGCGCCCAGCACCATGTAGGCCTCCGCGCGCTTGGGGTTGTCCTTGATCATCCGCGCCAGCAGCGCCGTGATGGAGGGGGCCGCGCCGAGCGCCTTGGTGACGCCGCGCGCCTGCTCGGCCTGAAAGCGCGTCATCAACCACCAGAAGCGCCCCTCGTAGTCGGTCTTGCTCATCGCGGTGATGCGCTTGGCGCACTCGACCCCGCGACCGGCCACCTTCGACTTCACCGAGGCGTCTTCAATGCGATGGGCCGCGTAGTACGAGGTCCGCGAGCACCAGATTTGGCGGTCTTTGTCGGTCGGGTACTTCTCGGCGAGCGCGGCCATGACCTCGGCGGCCTTCACGTGCTGCGGCAAGGCAGCGCGCCCCTTGTAAATCTCCATGGCGCCCGCGACCAATCGCGCCTTCTCGGCGTCCTCTTCAGCCCACGCGGGGCCGGCGAACGCCAACACGATGACTCCAACTGCGACTGCGAACTGCTTCATCTTGGGCCCTCCCGAGCGCGCTTCTTCTATCAACCCCAACCCGACTCGCACAAGCTTGAGAATCGTGCGACGCCAACTACTTTGACCACCCGGAACGCCCCCGCCGGGCGCTCGCAGGCGCGGTGGGGCCTCCGACGGCCCGTCGCGCGAGATATTCCGCCGGCACGCGGGCGGCTCTTGGTGGCGGTGGCGGCCCTCCGAGTGATATTGGAGTCGCCGCTCGGACACGGGTCAGCCGGGCGTGGAGGTCGCGAGTGAGCGGGCGAATTCGATGCGCCATCGCAGGGTACGGCTACATCGCGAACGCGCACGCGAAGGCGATCGCCGCGTGCGACGACACCGAGCTCGTGTGCGTCATGGGGCGAGACCCCGCAAAACGGCAGGCGTTTGCTGAGCAGTACGGCGTGTCGACCACCGTCGGCAGCAGCGCGGAGCTCGCGGCGCTGGAGGGCATCGACGGGGTCGTGATCGCGCTGCCGAACAGCCTCCACGCGCCTGTATCCATTGAACAGATGGAGGCGGGCCGGCACGTGCTGGTCGAAAAGCCCATGGCCATGAACGCGGCGGAGGCTCGGCAGATGGCCGAGGTCGCCAAGGCGCGAGGGCGGCGCTTGCTGGTGGGGCATCAGTGGCGCTTCGACCGCGAGGCGCACTGGCTGCGCGAGCGGGTCGACAACGGCTCGCTGGGCGACATCGTCAAGACCAAGGGCTACGGCGTCCACGTGAACTGGGGCCCGGCCGGGTGGTTCGTCGACCCCGCGCTCGCGGGTGGTGGGGCGCTGGTGGACATGGGCGTCCACGCGATCGACACGGTGAGGTACCTGCTGGGCGACCCGAAGCCGGTGCGGGTGTATGCGCGCATCGGGACGCGCTACGGCGACTACGCGGTCGACGACATGGGTGTGCTGGTCATCGACTGGGAGGGCGGCGCGGTCTCGATCATCGAGAGCGGCTGGTGGAACCCGTGGATGGACGGGGCGGAGGCGTCGACGCAGCTCTTCGGGACGCGCGGCTACGGGCGCCTTTTCCCAACTGGCGTCACGCGAATCGAGGAGTGGAAGCCCAAGGCCGAGGCGGTGAAGTTCCCGCCGCGAGCGGACCACTGCGACCAGCACACCTACGACGGACAGGTCGCCGAGTGGGCGCGCGCCATCATCGAAGAACGCGAGCCCTCGCCGGGCCCCGCGCACGGCCTGGCGGTCATGGAGATCTGCGACGCCGCCTACGCGTCCGCCCAGAGCGGGCAGGCCGTCACCTTATGATGGCAGTGCGCCGAGGGGCCACGAGGTGAGCGCGCCGCCGCCAGTGTCGCCAGCGCCCGCCGGGGTGGTCGAGGGGCCCGCGTCGCCGGAGCCGGCCCTCGACTATCGAGGCCTAGCCATCCGCATCGTGGTGGGCGTGCTCATCATGATGATCGGCCTGGGCACCATCGCGTTCGTGTTCCGCGACCCGCTGGAGCTGCTGAGCCGCCGCTTCGTGAACACCCTGGGAGGCCCCGGCGTGACCCTGGGCTTCTTCCTGCCCGACGCGTTCACGATCCCCGTCCCCAACGACGCGTTCTCGTTCTTCGCGCTGGTAGGCGGCATGCCCTTCTGGCAAATCGTCGCCTGGGCGACCGTCGGCAGCTGGGCCGGCGGCCACGTCTCCTTCGGCCTCGGCCGCGGCCTGGGCCACACCCGCCGCGTCGCCGATTTCCTGGCCCACCGCGGCGCCGAGGTCCACGGCCTGGTCCGCCGCTACGGCGTCTGGGCCCTCATCTTGGCGGCGCTGACGCCCATCCCGTACTCCATCGGCTGCATGGCCGCGGGCGCGCTCCACATGCCCTACGCCCACTTCCTCGCCGTCTCCACCCTGCGCCTGCCGCGAATCGCCTTCTACCTGTGGCTCATCCAGCTAGGCGTCGTCTCGGTCACGGGGTGACGCGCCGGCATTGACCGTCCGATCCGAGCGTGCGATTCGGGGGTATGGCCGACCCCCACGACAAGCTCTTCAAGGCCGTCTTCACCGAAACGCGGTATGCCATCGCGCACTTTCGGAAGTTCCTGGCGCCGCAGGTGGTGGGCCTGCTCGACCTCGACGCCGCCGAGCGGCAAGACGCCACCTTCATCGACCATGCGCTGCGCGAGCGGGAGGCCGACGTGCTCTACGCCGTGCCCTGGTCGCGCCCCGATGAACCGGCGGAGCCCGACAAGCCGCCCGCGCTCCTCTACCTGCTCTTCGAACACCAGAGTACGGTCGATTCGATGATGCCGCGCCGCCTGCTGCGCTACATGGACCGCATCTGGGACAGCTGGCTCGCTGCGAACAAGGGTGCGGCCCGGTTACCCGCGATCTTGCCGCTCGTGCTGTACCACGGAGCGCGAGAGTGGACCGCAGCTACAGGCTTCGGCGAGCTTCTCGACCTCCCGGAAGCGGCCCGGCCGCTGGTCGAGCCCTACGTGCCGATGTTCCAGATGATCCTTCAAGACATCCCGCGGATGCCCGACGCGTTGCTCGCGGGATCGACCTTCGATGCGGCGGCGCGGATGCTCTTCAAGCACGGACGCAGCCCCAACGTCATCGAGGTGTTCGGGGCCTCTCCTGAGCTCATTGAGGCGCTCTCGACCAGCGACTTGCGCCAGCAGAGGCAGTTCATAGAATATGTGAGCGACACGAACGAGCATGTCGAACGAGACGCGTTGGTTGAGTTTGTGGCCAGGAACATCGGCCAAGAGGCGGCGGAGATGGGTTTGACGCTGTCGGATCGGTTGCGGGAAGAGGGCCGTGTTGAGGGCATCCGGCTGGTGCTCGTCAACCAGATCGCGCTCAAGTACGGCGCGCGGGGCGAGCAGGTCGAGCGGCGGGTGATGGAGGCCTCGGAGGCGCAGGTGCTCGCGTGGATCGGCAAGATCCTCGACGCGCCGACGCTCGCTGAACTACTCGGCGAGGAGTCGCGCTAGCGCGGCAGGGATTCGCTGGCGTCCTTGAGGTTCTGGAGGATCCGCTGGATGTGGGTCAGGGTCGCTCGCAGGCTGGGGTCGCCTGGGTGGCGGCCGTCGGTGAAGTCGGCGAGGCGCCGGGTGATGTGGCCGAGGTCAGCGAGCACGGTGTCCATGTCCATGGGCGCGGTGCCGTCGACCAAGGCGCCGGGGTCCAGTGGCTCTCCCGCGCCGCCGGGGGTGATGGCCAGGACGTTCTCGCCGAGCAGACCGCTGCGGGCCACCGCGTAGGTGCTGCCGGTCGTGAGCAGCGGCCCGAAGCGCGCGCCGTCGAAGACCTCGGCGGTCGCCAGCACCCGAAAACCGACGCCGGGAAGCTCGGCGATCTTGAGCGCGCGCACCTCGCCCGCCTCGATTCCACTGATGAGGACGGGGCTGCCGGGGTGGAGACCGTGGGCTTCGGCCAGCACCACCGTGAAGGGCAGCGCGCTCCCGCCGAGGCTCAGGCCCTTGCGCGGGACATAGTAGATCGAGAACAAGAGCGCCGCGGAGACGACCAGCCCGAGGGCCAGCCCCAGCCAGAAGTCGCGGCGGTGGGCGGGATTGCTCATGGGTTTGCTCCCAGATAGTGGGCGAGCGGCTCGCGGACGGCGTCGAGGTCGCCCGCAGCTTCGACGCCGCCGGCGCGCAGCAGCACGACGTGTTCGGCAAGCCGCTCGATGTCGCCGCGCTGGTGGGTGACCAAGACGATGGTGCGGCGGCTGTCTGCGCGGAGACTCGCGATAAGCTCGCGCAGTCCATCGAGGGCCGACGGGTCGAGGCCCGTGAAGGGCTCGTCGAGCAGCAGGGTCGGCGGGTCCAGGGCCAGCGCGCGGGCCAGCGCCAAGCGCTTGCGCTCGCCGCCGGACAGCGTGGCGACGCGTCGGTCTGGCGCGAGGCCGGTCTGGGCCAGCAGCGCGTGGCCGCGGGCGGTCGCGTCGCGGGCCGAGATCCCTCGAACAGTGAGGGGCCATATGACGTTTTGCAGGGCGTCGCGGTCGGGGAAGAGGCCCTCGCGCTGAAAGACGAAGCCGATCTGGTCACCGCGCAGCCGAGCGGCCAGGAGCCGGGCTTCGTCGAGGCCGAGCAGGTCGACGGGGCCTGCGCCGGCGCCAGAAGCGGGGTTGGAAGCGGGGCCGGGCGCGATCTCGGGCGGGCGATACACGATGCGCCCGGTGGGCGCGGGGGCAGGCGCGCGGAAATAGCCCGACTCCACGCGGCCGAGCAGCGACAACAGCGTCGATTTGCCGCTGGCCGAGGGGCCGAGCAGGACGGTCGTCTTGCCCTCGGGGATGGTCAGGGCGGGGATCTCGAGCCGGAAGTCCGGGCCGATCTCCCAGCGCAGCTCGGCGATCTCGAAGGCGGCGCGGCTCATCCGATCCACGCGACGATGAAGGTGGTCAGGACGTGGTCGCTGATGAGGACCAGGAAGCTGGCGGTCACGACGGCGGTCATGGTGTGTCGACCAAGCTCGCCCGCGTCGGCCTTGTCGCGCAGGCCCTCACGGCAGCCGATGGTCGCGATCAGCAAGCCAAATGCTACGGATTTGATGAGGCCGCAGGCGAAGTCGGCCGGCGCCAGGGCGTCCACGGCGCGGTTCATATAATGGACCGGGCTGAGGCCGAGCTTGGCCGAGCCGAGCACCATGCCGCCGAGCAGCCCGGTGAGGATCGCGGCCATGGTGAGCAAGAGCGTCCCGACCACGCAGGCCGCGATGCGTGGGGCGACCAGCTCGCGGTCGATGTTGAGCGAGAGCGCGCGCATCGCCTGGGCCTGGCCGGAGAGCACGACCATGCCGAGCTCGCTGGCGAGGCCGGCGCCCGCCTTGCCGGCCATCAGTAGGGCGGTGAAGACCGGGGCGAGCTCGCGCACAAGCGAGACGCTGACCACGTCGGCGACGAGGTGGCTGGAGCCGAAGCGGGTGAGCTGCAGCGAGGTCTGCAGCGCGATGACCATGCCGGCAAAGAGCGCGGCCACGCAGATGAGCGGCAGCGCGGAGAGCGCGAGGCGGCCAAGCTGGTCGAGGAAATCCCCGAAGCGGCTGCGGGGCAGCGCCCTGAGCGCGCGCCAAAGCACCAGGCCGTGCGCTCGCCCTTCGTGACCGAAGCTCGAGATGGCCCCGCTCATGGAGGCGCGAGGCCCTCGACTCGGATACGCACGACCCCGCCTGCTCCGTCGCGGTAGCTGAGCACGAGCTCCTTGGTCTCGCCGGGCGCTACGCGGGGCATCGGCTCGCTGAGCACGCCCATGCGCTCGTCCAGGCCGGTGTCATCGTCCATGAGCGTGACCATCAGGCCGGCGCCGGGGCGGGCGTCGAAGATGACGCTGTCGCCCCAAATCGCTGGGTCTTCGCCGACCGCCACGGTGGTCTCGAAGCGCTGGCCCTCGTGCTCGATGACCAGGTAGGGGTCCGTCCCGCCGGGGCCGTCGTCGGAGTCGGGGATGCCTGCGCCGTCGACCGCGATGACGCGGACGCGGGTCAGCGCCGCGGGCTCAGCGGGTGCGGCGGCGGCCTGCGTCGCCTTGCGCTCAGCGTAGCGCGCGACCGAGTCGGGCGTGGGACCGGGCTCAGGCGCGCAGGCTGCGGCGAGCACGCAGGCCGCGGCGAGCACTGTCCGCCCCGCGCCCGCCGCGACGCGCGCGGAGCTGACACGGACGGCTCGGTCGGTGAGTGCGTGACCCATGAGGCGGGACTATGCCACATTCGCGCCGACATGGACTCTGACCTGCCCCACCTCCCGGTCGCGATCCCAGGCCCCGAAAGCCAAGCGCTGGTCGACCTGTTGGCGCGCCACGAGTCGCCCGGCATCACCGCGCGGCGGGCGCGTCAGGGCGAGGCGCGCGGCACCGGCCGCGATCCGATCGTCTGGGCGCGGGCCGAGGGCGCGTCGGTCTGGGACGTCGACGGCAACCGATACGTCGACCTCACCGGGGCCTTCGGGGTCGCGCTCATCGGCCACGCCCACCCCAACGTCGTCCGCGCCGTGCGAGACCAAGCCGGCACCTTGATGCACGGCATGGGCGACGTGTTCCCGAACGCGCCGCGCATCCGCTTGATGGAGCGGCTGGCGGCCCTGGCGCCCGAGGGGCTGAGCCAGTGCATCCTGGGCCTCAACGGCTCCGACGCGGTGGAAGCCGCGCTGAAGACGGCGGCGCTGGCCAGCGGGCGGCCGGGCGTCTTGGCGTTCTGGGGCAGCTACCACGGCCTCAGCTACGGCGCGCTGGCCGCGACGGCCTACAAGGCGGACTTCCGAGCGCCGTTTTCGGGCCAGCTTGGCCAGCACGTCCGGCACCTGCCCTTCGGCGAAAACCTCGATCTTGTCGATCGATTCGTGGCCGGACCGGCCACAGGTGGCGAGGCGATTGGCACCATCCTCGTCGAGCCCATCCTCGGTCGCGGCGGCGAGGTCGTCCCGCCCGAGGGCTGGCTGCCCGGCCTGCGCGAGATCGCCGACAAGCGCGGCCTGGTCTTGGTCTTCGACGAGATCTACAGCGGCCTCGGGCGCACCGGGCGCTGGTGGGCGTGCGATCACGAGGGCGTGGTCCCCGACATCCTCTGCGTCGGCAAGGCGTTGGGCGGCGGGATGCCGATGAGCGCCTGCGTCGCCAAGCCCGAGATCATGGCGGCCTGGGGCCGAAGCGGCGGCGAGGCCATTCACACCGCGACGTTTTTGGGGCACCCGGTGGCGGCCGCGGCGGCGCTGGCGACCCTGGACGTCTTGGAGGCCATGGACGCGCCGGCGGTGGCCCGCGGGTTCGAGGCCACGGTCCGGGCCCGCCTCGGCGCGCGAGTGCGAGGGCGCGGCGCCATGCTGGGCGTCGAGGCTGGCAGCGCCGGCGCGGGCGCGCGAATCGCCGGGCGCCTGCTGCGCGAGGGCTACATCGTGCTGCCGGGCGGCGTCGACGGCGACATCATCGGCCTGACGCCACCGCTCTGCCTGAGCGACGCGCAGCTAAAAGGCGCGCTGGACGCCATCGAGGCCGCCCTCGCCTCCGAATCGCCATGAGCGGACTGGCGAATCGCGAGGCGCTGAAGGCTGACCTGCTGGCCTTCGTGGCCGACCCGCGGCCCGCGCGATTCGACGCGCTGGCCACGCGCGTGGTGCGCTTTCAGGCCGCGACGGTGCCGGCCTACGGGCGCCTGGTGCGCGCGCGAGGGCTCGGCGAGCTCGCCGATTGGCGCGCCGCGCCGCGCGTCCCCACCGACCTCTTTCGCGAGCTGGACCTGTCGAATCTCACGGCCGGCGACGCCGAGGTCGCCTGCTTTCGCACCAGCGGGACCACCGGCCCCGACCAGCGCGGCGCGCGGCGGGTTCGCGACCTGACGCTGTACCACGCAGGCATGGTCGAGCCCTTCGTCGCCCACG
The DNA here is from genome assembly GCA_041389525.1 of Myxococcota bacterium. GTDB lineage: Bacteria > Myxococcota_A > UBA9042 > PHBI01 > JACKFB01 > JACKFB01. The sequence continues at coordinate 50,037 of JAWKRR010000037.1, forward strand.
TCCTGGGCGGCACGCGGGACCGGCGGCCCTGGCTGAGCCTGGTGCCCGACCCCCGCGACGCGCCCGGAAGCTCGCTGGGGCACATGGTCGCGGAGCTGGCCGTCGACTTCGCGACACCCGGCGAGACGCTCTGGGCGCTTGGCCCCGAGGGGCTCGACGTGCGGGCGGCCTGGGAATGGCTACAGGCCAAGGCGGACACCGGCCGACCGGCGATCGTCCTCGGGACCTCCTTCGCCATCGTCAGCCTCTTCGACGCCGAGGAGTCCCGGCGCGTCCGCCTGCCCGACGGCTCGCGCCTGATGCTGACCGGCGGCTTCAAGGGCAGAAGCCGCACCCTCGACGAGGGCGCCCTGACCGCGCTGGTCACCGAGCGCCTGGGCCTCCCAGAGGACGCCGTCGTCGCCGAGTACGGCATGACCGAGCTGACCAGCCAGGCTTACGGTCGACCGCTGCAGGCCCCGCCCTGGCTGGTTCTGGAGGTCGTCGACCCGGTCTCCCTCGCCGCCCTCCCCGCCGGCGAGCGCGGCCTCGTCGCCTGCTTCGACCTGCTGGCCCTCGACAACATCTCAGCGCTCCTCACCGGCGATCTCGGCACCCTCGACGCCCACGGCCACCTGACGCTGCACGGGCGGGCCCCCGGCGCGGTCCTGCGCGGCTGCAGCCTCACCGCCGAGGAGCTTGGAGTGCTCAGCCGATGAAGCTGCGCGCGCTCCAAGACCTCGAGCGCGGCGCCGGGCGCGCGCTCCTCGACGCCACCGTCGCCATCGGGTTCTCCGAGCCGGTGGCCCGCGCCGGCCTCAACGCCGAGCTCGAGACCTGGACCGATGACGCCTTTTCCCTAGTCCGCAGCGAGCTACCCGACGATCTGAAGCCCGCGCGGCGCCCGCAGACCGTGCTGATCATCGCGGCGTCGACTCTGCCCGCCAGCACACTCCGCGCGGTCTTGATGGCGCGGCTGCTCGGCGCCCGCGTGCTGCTCAAGCCAGCCAGTGGCCAAGCCGCCATCGCCGACGCCATCGCGCTTGCCGACCCGGACGTCCAGGTGCGCGCCTTCGCCTCGACCGACCTCGAGTCCCTCGACCGCGCCATCGCCGACGCCGACTCCGTCGTCGCCCTGGGCGGCGACCGCACCATCCAAGAGCTACGCGCCCGCGTCCCCTTCGCCAAAGGTTTCGCCGGCTACGGCCACCGCCTCTCGGTCGCGTGGCTGAGCCGCTTCGACGAGGCGGACGCCGTCAAGCTAGCCCGAGATCTGTGCGCGTGGGACCAAGCCGGCTGCCTGAGCCCCCAAGTCGCCTGGGTGGAGGGCGACCTCGACGCCGCCAGCGAGCGCCTCGCCGAAGCGCTCCGCGAGGTGGAGCGCGCGCTTCCGATGACGCTGCCGCCCGAGGCCGCCTCGATGCGCCACGCGATGCGCGCCTTCGCCGACATGAGCGGCCACGCCCACATCACCGAGACCGCGCTGGTCGCCGCCCTGCCCATCCCGAGCTTTCGCCCCTCCCCGGGCTTCCGCGCGCTGTGGATGCTGCCGGCTGACGACGCCTCGATCCGCTCGATCGCATCGATGATCTCGACGATCGGCACCGACGCCCCCGCCCGATGCGAGTTCATGCCCGCGGGCATCCGCCGCTGCGAGCTCGGCGACATGCAGCGACCGCCGCTGACCTGGCAGCACGACGGCCGCCCGAACCTGCTCCCGATGCTGCGCCCCTACTAGGAAATACGGGCGTCAGGAAACTTCGGGGGCCCGGTCGCCGGTGTTACGCTCCGCGCGTCCTCCGTCCTATGGAGTGCATGTGGATGCTTCTTGACGAGACCGAGCCTCTGGACTCGCGGATCCTTCGACTGGCCCAAAACGGCCAGCGCAAGGAGGCGTGTCGACTGCTCGTGGAGGCTTACGGGTCCGAGATTATCGGCACCTGTATCAGCCGCATGGGTTCGCCCGCTGCGGGTGAGGACGCCGCGCAAGACACGATGGCTCGGGCGCTCGTGGCGCTCGAGAATTACCGCGGGACCGCCGGGCTTCGGCCGTGGCTGCACCGCATCGCGTCGAACCGCTGCATCGACCTCCTCCGGAGCCGCCGTAGCCGGCTGATTCGCGTCGCTGATCAGGTGGAGATCGACCACGTCCCCGCGCCGGAGCGCCCGCTCCCGGTCGAGGTCGCGGAGTCTCAAGCCGCTCAGGGCCGCGTGCTCTCAGCCGTCCGGGCGGCCCTCTCGGTCATCAAAGAACCAGACCGCACCTGGGTGTTCTGCACTACACCCAAGGGCTCTCGGCTGCGACGAAATCGCCGAGGAAGCCGAGATCTCTCGGGCCGCGGTGAAGCGAGCGAATCCGACGCCGTGGCGCGTCCGCGCCGAGCTCGGCGACGCAGAGGAGGACACCCTATGAAGCGGACCAGCGAAGCAAGGACGGAGGCCCCCGCCGACGTGCTCAGCATCGCCTGCGCTCTTCTCGACCGATGCTCGAGGGCGCGCCGACACCTGGACGCGCGAGCACAGGCGCGCCTGTCCACGTTGCGGCGAGATGGGTGCTGAGCACGACCATCGGCGCGCTGATCGCCAAGGCCACCGGCCCGGCGCCGATCCCCGCGGACTTCATGGACGCCGTGCTGTCGCGCGCCGAGGCCCTGGACGCGGGCTTCGACGACAGCGAATCCCTCGATATCGACGGGCTCTCCGGCACCGCGATGCGGGCGCAGCCTCCCCGTGACGTCGCCTCGCGCCCGCGAGTCTCCATCCTATGGTTGGGCGCAGCGGCCATGGCGGCCGGCATGGCGCTGGCGTTCTGGGCCGGCGGGATGAACGAGCGCTCGCATCAGTCGCTGGTGCCCGCCGCGGTCGAGGCCGCGGCACCTGCACCCGAGGCCCCGACACCGCAAAACGCCCAGGCGCCGACTGTGAAATCGCAGGAGCCGATGGCCTCGCAGCCGACGCGGCTGTTGCCCCTGCCGACGCCGCAGCCCGCCGCGCAGGACCTCGCGCCGACCGAGCCGCCCGTCGTGCCGTCCGCGCGTCCCGTGCCCGAGCCGGCCATGGACCTCGCCGGTGAGCTTCGCAGCTCGCTGGTCCGCGAGATAGGCGCGCTGGACGCGTGCCCGCCGAAAGCGGCCGCCCCGATCCGCGTGACGGTGACGGTCGGGACCGACGGCACGCTGTCGAACCGGCAGATCCTGTCGTCGGCCGACGCCTCGGACGCGCATCAGTGCGTCGGGCGCGCCATGGACCGCCTGCTGCTGCCGCCGCTGGACCGGGCGGCCACCATCACGCTGGACGTGAACTGGTAGAGATTGCGCGGGCGGGCGCGTCAGCAACGGCCCGCTTCAGTACCTGCCCAAGCGCCAGTCCTCGAGGATAGCGCCGTGGTCAAACGCAAGCGGCTCCGGCAGCGCGTCCAACGCGAAGACGCGGGCCTCGGCGGCGTCGTCCCCGCCTACGGGTTCGCCCTCGGCGCGCGCGGTGAAGACCGTGGTGATCGTGTGGTGCCGCGGGTCGCGGGCCGGGTCGCTGTAGGTGTGGAACTGGCGGCCGAGGGTGACGCGGAGGCCCGTCTCCTCCAGCGCTTCGCGGCAGGCGGCGTCCTCGAGGGACTCGCCCCAGTCGACGAACCCGCCGGGCAAGGCCCAGCCGTGGGGCGGGTTCTTGCGGCGGATGAGGACGACCGTGCCGGGGCGCGTCTCGATGAGCAGGTCCACCGTCGGGTAGGGGTTCTTGTAGCCTGAGCTCACGAGGCCTCCAGGGTGGCGCGGATGGCGGCCACGTCTTTGGCGAGTTGCGAGTCGCCGTCGAGGTGTTTTCGTTGGCGGGAGGCCAGGCTGGCGAGGCTCTGGGCGCTGAGATCGAAGCGGCGGGCGGAGGTCGCCAGGGGGTCTTTGGAGAGGTCCACGGCCAGCAGGAGCGCGGCGCTTCGGGCGGGGTTGGCCATGCCGCGGTGGCGGACGGTGACGCGGGCTTTGGCGACGGCGTAGTGAGTGGCGACGGCCTCGATGATGAGCGCGGTGGAGACCGTGCGGCCGGGCGCGGCGGGCGGGCTGTCGGGTAGCGCGCCTTGTGAGGCGGCGACGGGCGAACCGGGGGGGGCGTCGCCCAGTGTGGCGCTGCGAGAGGCCAGCGCGGCGCGCTCAGCGGCGGGCGCGGGGGCGCGGACGTAGGCGTCCAGGGTGACGGAGGCGGCGCTGGCGTGCGCCGAGAGCGTCTCGGTGTGTAGCCAGGCCGGGGGCTCGGCGGCGAGGTAGTGGCCGTGGCTGGACCAGGGGTACGCCGCCGGATCTCGGGCTAGCTCAGCGACGACGGCGCTCATGTGGATGTGGCGCACCAGGGGCAGCAGCCACGCCTCGTCCTGGACGACGCGGGAGTGGTAGCGGCCGCGGAAGATGGCGCCCTCGGTGGCGTGTCGGCGGTTGGCGTTCTGGGTGTAGACGCCGTTGAGGTGGCGCATCGCGCGCCCGAGCTGGCCGGCGGCATCGAAGACAAGCAGATGATAGCTGGTTTCCAGCAGGCTGGCGGCGTGGGTCTGCAGCCCGAAGCGCCCGTCGCAGTGGCCGAGGACGTCGAGGAAATCCAGGCGGTCTTCCGGGGTCGGGAAGATCGGGCGGCCGGCCGCACCGCGATGGGTGACGTGGTGCCATAAGCCGGGCGCTATCGTGCGTTGCGGACGTGCCATGGGGCTGAGCCAAGCTCGCTGTGACGCCGCGGGATGTTGCGGTGCGGCATCGTCGGACCCCGCGGGAGGGGTCAGGACTTCACAGGTTGCGGATAGGCATCCGTCGGGTCAACAATTTGAGGTGGTTCAGGCGGGATCGCGCGGCATGACGGCGAAGGCCATGAACGCCGTGGCGATGCCGAGGACCGAGGCGACGCCGAACATGAGGTGGCCGCCGCCTGCGCCGTAGAGGTAGCCGGCGCCGATGGCCGAGATGACGCCGCCGACTCCGTAGCCGGTCATCTGGAAGAGGCCTTGGGCCGTGGCGCGCTCGCTCTCGGGGACGTGCTGGCCGAGGGCGAGGATGGAGGCGACGTACCAGACGCCGAAGGCCATGCCGTGCAGCACCATGACCGGGAGGATGAGCCAGGCGTTGTCGAGGAGCGCGATGAGGCCGAACTGGAGGGCGCCCGCGGCGCAGCACATCGCCGTCAGCGCGCGGAGGCCGAAGCGGGCGAGGAGATGCGGGGCCGCGCGCATCAGGAAGATCTCGCTGACGACGCCGACGGCCCAGAAGGCGGGGATGAAGCCGTCGCGGACGCCGAGGTCGCTGAGGTGGTGGGGCAGGAAGATGTAGAGGCCTTGGGAGCTGACGCGAGAGGCGAAGGCGATGAGGCAGATGCCGCGGGCGTAAGGGTTGGCGAGCAGGGTGCGGACGGCGGAGAGGCCGCGGCCGTGGGCGGTGCGGTCGCGGGGTTGGGGCGAGATGCGGAGGGCGAGGAGGGCGAGGGCGGCGAGGGCGCCGGTGATGGCGGCGGGCGTGGCGGCGGTGCCGAGGAGCTCGATGAGGGCGCCGAGGGCGAAGCCGCCGACGATGAAGCCGACGGAACCCCAGACCCGGTAGGCGCTGTAGGCCTCGCCGGTGCGGTGGACGTGAGCGAGGACGGTGGCGTCGACGTTGGGGATGAGGCCGACCCAGAACACCGAGAAGGCGCCGATGGCCAGCAGCACCGGGACGTGGTCGGTGGTGGCGATGAGCGGGGCGAAGGCGAGCAGGCTGGCGACGGTGATGATGCGCACGGTGGCGACGCTGTCGCCGATGCGGTCGGAGAGGCGGCCCCAGGCCAGCGGGAAGGCCAGGATGCAGGACGCGCGCAGGGCGGTGAGCCAGCCGATCGAGGGGTCGTCCCAGCCGGCGTGACGCAGCCAGAGGGGGACGAAGTTCGCGTAAGCGCCGATGGCGACGAAGGTCAGCAGGTAGAGCGCGCGCAGAGAGTACGTGCCGGGGCGACGCGGCGGGGACGAGGTGGTGGCGGCGCTCAGCATCGGCTGGCTCGTTAGCAGGCTGCTGCGTCTTTTACTACGAGGAAAGCTCGGTAATTGCTGGGCCCGCGGCCCTGGCACGGGGGTTGCTCTACTCGCTGGGGTCGGAAGCCCCGGCGTCGCCATGGAGGTGACGGGGAGCGGCCGCAGCGGAGTGGGGCGATGAAGGGAACGGCGAGCATTTTCGGGCTTCTTCTGGTGGCGGGTCTGGTGGCGGGGATGACCGCGTGCGACGGGTCGGCCGAAGTTGAGGGACGCGACAGTCTCCAGCGGAGCGACGTCAGCGAGCGGGAGTGGGACGCGGAGACCGCGGCAGATACTGGACGAGAGGGGCACGAGACGGGGGCGGAACACGCGGACCCCAGCGTTGGGGGGTCGGAACCCCGGCTAGACGGCGCGCCTGGGATGCCTCCCGACGAGTGGCGTCTGGGGACGCTGGTGACCGACCTGGCGTTGGCGGGGGACGGGCGGGTGTGGGTGGCTGGGCCGCTGGTCGACGGCGCGACCGAGGGCGGGGCGGGCGCCCAGGACGACGGGTTGATGACCGCGGGCGGTGATGGTCGTGGAACCTTCGGCGTCGCCGCGATGGGGCCGCAGCGGATGGCGGTCGCGGGGGTGGAGTCGGCGGAGCACCCGCGGGGCTGGCTGGCGACCTACGACCTGGGCGGCGCTGAGCTGGCGCGCTGGCAGGACGCGCCGGAGGGCCAGACCTCGCAGTTCTCAGGCGTGGACGCCAGCGGGTACGAGGTGGTGGGCGCCGGTCACCGGGCGGAGGTCAGCGACGATGGCGGGTGGGATGCGCGTCGGATGGGGCTCTTGGTGCGCTGGCGGCCGGCTTCCGTGCGCGGCCCGGTCGTCGCGGTGGTGGGCGAATCGCACGCTAGCGCCTCGCTGATCGACGTGGCGGTGGTCGGCGAGCACGTCGTCGCCGTGGGGGAGGCGTGGTCGATGGACGAGCCGTGGCTGCGCCAGGGCTGGGTCGTGGCGAGCGACTCCCAGGGGAAGGTCAGCGAGTGGGTGATGGGCCCTGGTATTTTGCGGGCGATCGCGCCGATGCCCGAGGGCGGGTTCATCGCGGTCGGATCGAAGGTTCAGGGCGAGGAGGAGGAGGTCTGGGTGGTCTGCCTGGACGCGAGCGGGCGGCTGCTCAGCGAGTCGACTCTCGACATGGGCGGGGAGGATCAGGCGGAGGCGTTGGCCTTCGACGGCTCGGGCGCGCTGCTGGTGGCGGGTCACACGACCGCGCGTCCGGGCGACCAGGACACGCGCGCGTGGGTCGTGGAGTTGGATCTGGGGCAGATCGCGATGCCCGTCGTGACCGGCAGGCGGCTGACGCCGTGGGGCTCGGCGGCGTCGGTGGCGTTGGCGGTGCTCGCGCTCCCGGACGGCCGCGTGGTGACGGGCGGCGCGGCGCTCTACGGCAGCGTCGAAGTGCGCGGGTGGCTGACGCGATCTCCCTGGCTCTAGCGGGGGCGCGGGCGCGGGGCGGGCGACAGAGCGTCGACGGATAACGAGCCGATGATGGTCGGCGGTGACCTGAGTGCGTCGGCGCTCTATGCTCCCTCTCGCCGAGCAGGCGGAGGAGGATTTCAATGCTGCAGAATCGATTGGGCCGGGCGTTGGGTGCGGCGCTGGTGTGCGTGGCGATGAGCTCCGGAGCGCACGCCGGCTCAAAGCTCTACAAGTACGACCAGTTCGCTGAGTCGATCGACTCGGCGTCATCGCAACTGGGCGCGGGGCTGACCTCGGCGCAGGCTGGGTACGCCAAGGGTGAGGCCTTTGGCGTGATCTTCTCGCCCGCGCCGGGCGACTACCCGGTCACCATCACCTCGCTGGACCTGGTGGTCCCCGGCGTGTGTGTGGAGAGCACCTCCAACCAATACAACACCGCGGCGACCATCGAGATCTGGTTCGGCGAGGGCGCGGGGCCCGCACCGCCGCAAGCGACGCCGAACTGGCAGATCGACACGACGGATCTCCTGGTGGACGCTGGGGCCGGCAGCGTGGCTGGCACCTTCCTCAAGCCGAACACGGCGCTGCACATCACGTTCGACCAGGACGATCCGGGCGGCCACCCGCCGCAGGTGTTCTCGGGCAAGATCTGGGTCGCCGTCCGGTTTCCGCTGGCTCCGAAAGACCTGGCATCCGAGTGGGGGGCCTGCCAGGCGCAGGGCGGCTCGGTCGCCACGGGGTGCTCGGTCGGACCGGGTCAGTGCGGGTGCCAGCCGGTGGGCACGCTGCACGACGGACTCATTACGCCGAACGTGAACATCCTCCACCACACCGCAGGCGGCTGCGAGGGCGGCGCGGTGATGTGGAGCTTCATGGAGAACCTCGGCATCAAGGGCGACCTCGTGATGCGCTTGGGCGTGCAGGTGCCCGAGGGGGGCTGTACGCCGAGCTGCAGCGGAAAGGCCTGTGGAAACGACGGATGCGGCGGTAGCTGCGGCGTGTGCGGGGCGGGCAACGTGTGCTCGCAAGGGACCTGCGTACCGGGCGGCGGTTGCACGGCGGCGTGCTCTGGCAAGGGGTGCGGCGACGACGGCTGCGGCGGCGTGTGTGGCGTCTGCGGCAGCGGGCAGGCGTGCATCGCCGGCACCTGCGCGACCTGCACTCCCAACTGCGCGGGGAAGGCGTGCGGCGACAACGGCTGCGGCGGCGAGTGCGGGACCTGCGAAGCTGGCACGTCCTGCAAAGCTGGCGCCTGCGAGACGACGGCGGCGCCCTGCCTGCCGAGCTGCACGGGCAAGGTCTGCGGCGATGACGGCTGCGGCGGCACCTGCGGCGTGGCGTGTGGGGCGGGGCTGACCTGCGAGGCGGGCGCGTGCGTCAAAGCCGAGGAGGAGGGGCCGGCGCCGCTGATCGATTCGGTGTCGCCGAACTTCGGGTCGAACACGAAGTCGACCGAGATCGCGATCACCGGGACCGGATTTCGAGTGGGCGTGGAGGCGCGTCTGGGCGCGACGCGGCTCGGGATCATCGAGCTGGTCGGCACGACCCTCATCCAGGCGGTGGTGCCCGAGCAGATGGACCCGGGAACCTACGACCTGACCGTGATCAATACGGACAAGACGACGACGACCCTGCGCGACGCGTTCGTGGTCGCGGCGGAGGCCAGCAGCGGCTGCGCGGGTGCCGGCGGGACGAGCGCTCCGCTGGGCGCGGGCGGGCTGGTGGTGCTGGCGCTGGGGTTGATGGCCGTGGCGACCCGCAGGCAGCGAATCGCTCGTCGCTAGTTTGGAAGTTGAGCGCGTGGCGGCCGGATGTTGCCGGGGCTCGTGGGCGCGTGCTATCGGGCCCCTTCCTCGGAGGCGCTGATGATCGTGCGGAAATCCAAGAGCGAAATCGAGAAGATGCGGCTGGCAGGCCAAGTCGTCGCGGACGTGCACAAGATGCTACGCGATCTCGTGAAGCCCGGAGTGACCACGCGCGAGCTGGATCGGCGCGCTGAGGAGCGAATTCGTAAGGCGGGGGCGACGCCGACCTTCAAGGGCTATCAGGTCGGTCGCGATATCTTCCCCGCGTCGCTCTGTGTGTCGATCAACCAGGAGATCGTCCACGGCATCCCGAGCGATCGGGTGCTGGAAGAGGGCGATATCCTCTCGGTGGATTGCGGCGCGACGCTCGACGGATACGTCGGGGACAGCGCGGTGACCTTGCCGGTCGGAAAGGTAGCGCCCGAGATCGAGCTGCTGCTGGAGCGTACGCGTGAGAGCCTCTATCGGGCGATCGCCGCGAGCGTGCCGGGAAATCGCGTGGGCGATGTGGGTCACGCGGTCCAGTCGTATATCGCGCCGTTTGGCTATGGAATCGTTCAGGATTTCTGTGGGCACGGCGTGGGCCGGCGGCTGCATGAAGAGCCGCAGGTGCCGAACTACGGGATGCCGGGGACGGGCCGCCGCCTGAAGTCGGGCTGGTGCATCGCCATCGAGCCGATGGTCAATATCGGCACGCACGAGACCAAGACGCTGAACGACGGCTGGACGGTGGAGACGGCCGACGGGACCTACAGCGCGCACTTCGAGCACTCCGTCGCCATCACCGACGACGGGCCGATCGTGCTGACCTCGCGCGGCGATGACCCGCCGGGGCCGTGGATTCCGGGGACCTCACCCGTCCGCTAGGAGCTTGTAGTGGATACGGGGTTCAGGTGGAGCCGAGGTGCCTTCGAGGTGATTCGGCGAGGCGCGGCGAAGCGAAGCCAGTCCCAGAACCCGAGGTAAACCAAGGGGTTTTCCGCAGTGATTCAGGGACGCCGAGGCGCCCGAAAGCGCCCGGAGCCGCCGAATCATCTAGTCACTACGCGCTCCTAGGCGGGGCGCGTCCGCCGCTGTCGTGCCGTCGAGATAGGGCACGAAGGGCAGGATCAGCATGCCGGGGATGGCGGCGACGAAGCTGAGCGCGAAGTAGTTCGCGAAGCCCAGGGCCTCGGCGAGGACGCCGCTCATCACGCCGGCGATGGTGAAGCTGACGCTCATCAGGGCGGTCACGATGGCCATGTGGGCCGCCTTGAACGGCGGGCGGCAGCAGCGCATCAGGTAGACCATGAGCACGGCGGTGCCGAGGCCCGAGCCGAGGGACTCGACGGCGATGACGGCGGTGAGCACGGTGAGGCTGGGCGGGGGCTCGCCGGGGGTGACGAGCAGCGCGAGGGCCATGAAGGCGAGATTCGGGACGTTCTGGGCGAGGACCAGCGGCCAGAGCCAGCGCCGGAGGCCGTCGCGGGAGATGAGCCAGCCCCCGAGGAGGGTGCCGATGAACGACGCGATGAGGCCGATGGTGCCGCTGGCGATGCCGTACTCGGACATCGTCATGCCGATGTCGCGCAGGAAGGGGTAGCGCATCTTCAGGAGGAAGGACTCGCCGGTGCGGAAGAGGACGACGAAGGCGAGGATGCGATGGACGCGGGGCTGGGCGAGGAAGTCGACGAAGGCGGACGCGTAGAAGGAGTCGGAGAGGGCGAGGCGGCGCTTGAGGGGGCCGAGCATGGCGACGCCGAAGAAGAGAGCGAGGAGCAGGGCGATGCTGATGGCGCCGGCGGTGTCGAGGCGGGCGAGGATGGGGACGCGGGCGGTGGCTGCGGCGAGGGCGGTGGCCCAGGTGTCGCTCGCGAGGGCGGCGCGGATCGCCAGGACGGCGGCGCCGATGGCGAGGGCGGCGAGGAGCACGCGAGGGCGGGCGGCGAGGCGCGGGAGGTCGGAGAGCGGGCGGAGGGGCGTCTCGACGTGGGGGAGGAAGCGGTGGTGGTAGGCTAGGAGCGCGGCGAGGACGGCCGCGGACGCGAAGAACGCGGCAGGCCAGCCCGCGGCGGCGGCGAGCAGGATGATGGGGCCACCGACGGCCAGCATCGCGAGCTTGTAGGCGGTCGCGCGGAAGCCGACGTAGGCGCTCTGGGCCTTGGAGTCGAGGGCCTCGAGGTAGTAGCCGTCGATGGCGATGTCGTGGGTGGCGGCGACCGCGGCGAGCAGCGTGAAGAGGACGGCGGCGACCGTGAGAGGGCTTGGGAGGGTCGCGGCGAAGGCGAGGAGCGCGACCAGGACGACGAGGGCGACCTCGGTGAGGACGAGCCAGCGGCGCTTGGTGCCGAAGCCGTCGAGCAGGGGTCCCCAGAGGAACTTGAGGTTCCACGGGAGGTGGAAGAGCGAGGTCAGCCCGATGGTGGCGAGGCTGGCGCCCAGCTCCTTGAAGAGGACCTCCGACAGCGAGTGCACGATGCTGTAGGGGAAACCCTCGGCGTAGTAGGTGCTGGCGACCCAAAAGCGCGGGGATGACAGGCCGCGCTGGGGCGGCGGGGGCGCGGGCGGCGGGGCGGGAGCGGGGGGTGGTGTCACGCGGCGCAGCGTCGCATCAATGCAGCCAACCGGCGAGAAGCTGCTTGCGAAAGGTGGTCGCGTCGGAGGTCGGGAGTTGGCAGGCGCCGCGCACGCACACGTAGGCGGTGGGTTTGCCGGCGGCGGCGTCCTTGGCGGCTAGGGCGGGCATCGCGGCGAGCAGGGGCGGGGGGGCGCCGGCGGCCGGGAGGCGCGCGATGACGGCCCAGGAGGGCGAGAGCTTGTCGAGCGCGGCGCTGAGGGCCTTGGTCTCGGGGGCGTCGGCGGCGCCGGCGACGACGACCTCGTAGTAGGGGCCGAGCATCTGGATGGCCACGTCGGCGATGCCCGACGCGCCGAGGCCGGAGCTGGTCAGGAGCGGCGCCAGCGACTTGGCGGCCTCGTCCACGCGCGCCCAGCGCTTCGTGTCGCCCGTGAGCGCGGCGAGCCGCAGCATCGCCTCGAGCAGGACGGCGTTGCCGGAGGGGCGAGCGCCGTCGTAGGGGTCGAAGGTCCGCACGACCAGCGAAGCGTCGTCGGCAGGCGAGAGATACCAGCCGCCGGCGGGGCGCTTGAAGCGCTGGTCGGCCTCGTCGACCAGGTCGCGGGCGCGGTTGAACGCCTCGATTTCCCCGGTGGCGTCGAACAAATCGAGAAGTCCGAGGGCGAGGTAGGCGTAGTCGTCGAGGATGGCGGCGTGCTCGGCGTGTCCGTCGTTTGATGCGCGTAGCAGGCGGCCCTCGGGGCTGCGATGTAGGTGCCACAAGAGGTCGGCGGTGGCGCGGGCCGCCTGCAGGTAGCGGGGGTCGCCGGTGGCGCGGTGGCCGAGGGCGAGGGCTGAGAGGGTGAGGCCGTTCCAACTGGTCACGAGCTTGGTGTCGAGGTGCGGCCGGGGCCGCGCGGCGCGCACTTCCAGCAGACGCCCGCGCCACGACTCGAGGAGCGCCTCAAGCTGGGCGGGGGTGCGGCGGAGCTCACGGGAGAGCGCGGCGAGGTCGGCTTGGCGCGACGGGACGCTGCGCGCCTCGTCGAAGGTCCCGGGCACGCGGACGCTGAGGATCGCCGCGAGCGCCTTGCCGTCGACGGGACCCGCGAGGGCCTCGAGCTCGGCCGGCGTCCACACGTAGAAGCTGCCCTCCTCGCCGCCACTGTCTGCGTCGAAGCTGGCGTAGAATCCGCCGCCGGGGGCCGCCATCTCGCCGAGCAGGAAGTCCAGGGTGCGCCGGCCGACCTCGGTGTATCGCGGCTCGCTGAACGCGGCGCCCGCCTCAAAGTAGAGCGCCGCGAGCTGCGCGTTGTCGTAGAGCATCTTCTCAAAGTGCGGCACCAGCCACGTCGGCTCTACCGTGTAGCGATGGAACCCCCCTGCCAGCGGGTCATGGATGCCGCCGGCCGCCATCGCGTCCAAGGTCCGCCGCACCCCGGCCTCCAGGGAGGCGCCGCCCCACTTTCGCCACGCGTGCAGCAGGAATCGCCAGCGACCCGTGGTCGGGAATTTCATGCGCCCGCGAAATCCGCCGTTCGTGGGGTCGAATGCCCCCAGCGCGCTGCCGACGATCCGCCGAATTCCATCGACGTCCGCCGGCGCGTCGCCCGCCGCGACCCCCTCCCGCGAGAGCTGCGCCAGCACGCGCGACGCGTCGCGCTCGACACTCTCGCGGTCGCTCTGCCAGCGCTGGGTCGCCTGCTGCACCACCCCCATGAAGCGGTCGCGCGGCAAATAGGTCCCGGCGAAGAAGGGGCGCAAATCCGGCGTCAGAATCAGCGTCATCGGCCAACCGCCGCGCCCGGTCATCGACTGCACCGCGTCCATGTAGATGGCGTCGACGTCAGGGCGCTCCTCACGGTCGACCTTGATGCACACGTAGTTCTGGTTGAGGAAGGCCGCGACGTCGTCGTGCTCGAAGACCTCCTCTTCCATGACGTGGCACCAGTGGCACGACGAGTAACCCACCGAGAGCAAGATCGGCAGATTGCCCGCCCGGGCCCGCGCGAACGCCTCCGCCCCCCACGGGTACCAATCGATCGGGTTGTGGGCGTGCTGCTTGAGGTACTGCGATCGCTGACCCGCGAGGTGATTTCCCTGCTTTCGAATCGTCGCCGGGTCCGCGGGCGCGGTGAGCGCAGGGGCCTCGGCGGCCGCAGCGCCGGGCTCGCCGCTTGGCGCCGTCGCTTGTGGCGCGGGGGCGGCCGCGTCTGCCTGCGCACCACCTGCGGCAGCGGGCGCCGACGCTTCCGGCTCGCTCGCGCTCGAGGGGGCCACCGCCGGTTTCGCGCACCCCCACGCGCACAGCCCGACCGCCAGCGCCACGACCCCGTTCCTGCTCACGACCGACCTCCAAAACGCGCTGTTTTCGCAGGTTTTCCCACGCGAACCGCCCGAAGTCCACTCGCAGCCAGCCCGCCGGAGCCTCCCTTGACGCGCCCGCAGCCTCGCCGCCACTCTCGCCTGCATGAGTGAAGACGCCCTCGCCGAAGTCTTGCCCCGCGTGGCCGCGCGCGTGGCCCGCGTCCGGCTTGGGGACTGGCCCACACCCGTCGAGCCCCTGCGCGGACTCGGCCGCGACGACGTCTACGTCAAGCGCGAGGACCTGAGCGCCCGCGCTTACGGCGGGAACAAGGTGCGCCCCCTCGAGACCATGTTCGCGTGGATGGCCGCGCAAGGCGCGCGCCGCGTCTACGCCACCGGCGCCTGGGGCTCCAATCAAGCCCTCGCCACCGCGGTCCACGCCCCAAGCGCCGGCCTCGACGCGGGCGCCCTGCTCTTCCCGCAGCCCGCCTCGCCGCCCGCGTGCGACAACCTCGCGTCGCTGCTCTCACTCGGCGCCGACGTGCGCCTGCTCCCGACGATCGCGCTATTTCCCGCGGCGGTCGCTCGCACCGCCATCATCGGCCGTGTGCGCGGAGGCGCTGACGTCGTCATGGCGCCAGGAGCCGCGACCCCGCGAGGCGCCATCGGCCACCTGACGGCCGCGCTCGAGGTCGCCCTTGCTGTGGTCGCCGGCCAGCTTCCAGCGCCGCGGCACGTCATCTTGCCCGTCGGTAGCACCTGCACCTCTGCGGGTTTGCTCGCCGGATTCGCCGCAGCCGCAGATCTCGGGCTGGGTTTCCTCGACGGTCCACCGACAGTGCACGCGGTGCGCGTGACGCCCTGGCCGGTGACCGCCGACTTCCGGATCCTGGGCCTGGCGGGGCACACCGCGGCGTTCATCGAGTCCATGGGCGGGCCGCCCGCGCCGAAACCCCGCGAATTGGCTGCCCGACTCCGAACCAGTGGGGACTTTCTCGGGCGCGGCTACGGTCGCGCCACCGCGCGCGGAGACGCCGCGAGCGAGGCCTTCGCTCTGGCCGGCGGGCCGAAGCTCGATTCGACTTACTCGGCCAAGGCCGCCGCATACATGCTCCACGTCCTGCGCGGGCTGGACGGTCCTGTGCTCTTTTGGTCGACGAAGAGCTCGTCTCCGCTCCCGACAGTGGATTCGGCGGCCCTCGACGCGCGCTCCTTCCCCGTAAGGCAGTGGCTCTCAGCGCGTACGGAGACGCCGCACTGAGCGGCCCGGCAGAATTTCAATGCGCTGCGTCACTTTTGCGCGGGGTCAATTGACCCCTCTAGGCGCCCCCTATTGCAAGGTGCCACGTGTCGCCGTAGGGTTCTGTGGGTAGCCCCCACGCCCGCGGCGATCCCCGCACCCAGTGCCCGTCGCGCGCACCACCGCAGGTCGAAGTCCTCATCGGAGGCGACTCGATGCTCTACCTCCTCGCTGGCCTGCTAATCGGCAGTCTCGCAGACTATATGCTCCACCGCTTTTTCGGCCACGGGCCGGGAGCGCCGCGCAGCGCTGCGCCGCTGATCAGCCGGCACACGCAGATTCACCACGTGGTGTTCTCGAGCCGCCGCGGCATGGAGGCCGCACGAGGCGAGACGCGACGCGAGCACACGCGCCTCCAAGGCCGCGCTTGGCTGATTTTGGTGATGCTCATTCTCGTCGCCGGCGGCGCGCTCCTGCCAATCGCGGGGATGGAAGCGGCCGCCATGCTGATGACCGGCCTGCTGGTCTCCCTGATTTCCTATGACGTGCTGCACTGGCTACACCACGCGCCGGTGCCCGGTTGGCTCGGGAAGATGCCCGGCTACCGCCAGCTTCGAAATTGGCACCATCGCCACCACGAAGAGCCCGACGCGTACTTCGCCGTGCTGCTCCCGGTCTGGGACTACATCTTCTTCACGCACCAGGGCCTGGCCGAAGCTGAGCGGCGAGCGCGCCCGGCCGAGGAAGCTGGCGAGACGGAGTCCGCCGCGCGCTCGCGCCCCACGACCTCCATGCGGGCGCTGCTCCGCGACACGATGGCGGCCGCCGACGCCGAGGTCAGCGACTCCAACGCCGACCCGAAGTCGAGGAAGGAGAAGCGGAAAGACGCCAAGACCGACGCGGGGAGCACGCGAACGCGGCCCACGACCAGCTCGCAAGCGCGCCCGCAGACCTCGCCCGCGGCGCCCGCCAAGACGCGGTCAGGCGCTCAGGCGCGACCCGCGGGGAAGGCCACCGGTGCCAAGTGGCTGAACGTCATGGACGCTGACGCCGACGCCGGCATCAAGGTCAGCGCGGTGAAGGAAGAAGAGGACTGAGCGAGGGGCGCGCGGGGGGCCCCCAGCGCCTTTGCGAGTCGACGCCGAGCGCAGCGATCAGCGCTGGGCGGTGTCCGACGCGTCGAGCGCGGCGACGAGGTCCCGCTCGAGATCTTCGGCGTCCTCGAGGCCCACCGCCAAGCGGACGAGGCTGTCGCGAATGCCGATGGCCTCTCGTTCTTCGGTGGTCAGCTCGAAGTAGCTCATGAGCGCGACCTGCTCGATGAGGGTCTCCGGCCCGCCGAGGCTCGGCCCGATCTGAGGGATCTTGACCGCATCGATGAAGCGGCTGGTGCCGTCCAGGTCGTCGTGCAGCTCGAAGGAGATGACGCCGCCGTAGCCGCTCATCAGTCGGCGGGCGACCTCGTGCGTCCCGTGCGAGGGCAGCCCCGGGTAATAGACGCGCGCGACGCGGGGGTGCGAGTTCAGGCGCTCGGCGAGGCGCTGGGCGGTCGCGTTCTGCGCGGCGACCCGCAGCGGCAGGGTCTTCAGTCCGCGGACGAGCAGCCAGGCGGTCTCGGGGTCCACGATGCCGCCGAGGATGGCCTGGAGCTCGCGGATGGCGCCGACGATCGGGCCGCCTGTGACGACGCCGGCGAGGATATCGTTGTGACCGCCGAGGTATTTGGTGGCGGAGTGGATGACGAGGTCGGCGCCCTGGCTGAGCGGCCGCTGGTTGATCGGGGTCGCGAAGGTGGAGTCGACGACCAGCTTGGCGGGGTGGCCGCGCAACACGTCGGCGATCGCGGGCAGGTCGGCCACGCGCAGGTAGGGATTGGTGGGAGACTCGGTGAGGACGACGCGGGTGTTGGGGGTCAGCGCGGCGGCGATCGCGCTGGCGGTGGTCGGGACGATCGTGTGCTCGATGCCCAAGCGCGAGAGGATCTGGACGCAGAACTGGCGGGTGCGACGGTAGCAGTCGTCGGTGAGGATGATGTGCTGGCCCTGGCGCAGCATGGCGAGCAGCGTCGTGGTGACGGCGGCCATGCCTGAGCTGAAGAGCAGCGCGTGGCTGGCGCCGTCGAGGGCTGCCAGCTTGGCCTCGGCGGCCGCCTGCGTCGGGTTGCCGTAGCGGCCGTACTCCATCCGCAGGTTCTCGCCGCGCATGTGGGCGCACAGCTCGGCGGTGTCGCGGAAGGTGTAGGTCGAAGTGCGAAAAATCCCGAGGGCGAGCGTGCCGAAGGGCTGCTCGCCGTCAGTGCCGGCGTGCACGGCCAGCGTTCTGAGGTGCTGGTTCGAGTTGTCCTCAGCCATGGCGGACTCCCAGTGGCCCTCCACGGAGGGTCGGCGCGTCAGGCCTTTCGACTGCCACCGCGCCGCGCCGCCGTCAACGGAAGACGCCCAGAGGGCCGGGGCGAGACGCGGGGTGCGGCGGTCTCAGCGCCACAAATACGAAGGGCGCCCTCCTTTCGGAGGACGCCCTTGCGCATCTCAGGCCTGGACTCGCCGGTTAGGGCGATGCAGGTGCTTACTCGGTCTCTTTCTCGACGTAGAAGGCGGCCGAACCACGGAGCGAGCACTCCGCCTTGTTCGCCTGCGGGTCGCCGAAGGCCATGCGCTGGAAGGTGGACGAGATGCCGTCGCAGTCGAGGTCTGCGTTGGCCGTGGCGGTGAAGCCAGCGTCCGCCAGCGTGCCGGAGGCGTCGAACGAGTAGACGAAGTAGTGCTCGTCATTCATCTGGAAGTTGAGGGCCGACCAGGTGTCCTCGTCCCACAGCGAGGGATCCGAGTCGCAGCGATCGTCGCCGTTGGCGTCAGGACCGGCGCCGCCGCCGCTGGAGCAGCAGGTGGCCTCAACCGGGGTCACGCCCTGGTTGGCGGGGAACTGGCACTCGATCTTCAGGCCGGCCTGGGTCACGTGCGGGGTCGTGTAGTACAGCGCGGCGCCCTTGTAGATCTTGTCGATCTCGTCGATGGCTTCCGTGGTCTTCGCACGGCGCATGTACTTGATGAACGCCGGTACCGCGACGACGGCCAGAATGGCCAGAATCGCGACGACGATCATGAGCTCGATGAGCGTAAAGCCCTTGTTGGTATTGCGAATGCGCATCATCATTTGTGAGTTCCTTCTCAGGTCGGCGCCCGTTGGGGGGCAATGAGTTGTCCGCTCGGACAGGCGTCCGGCGCAGAGAGAGGAAGCAAGGTGCGTGCCAACGTGGCGGCACGCACCGTTATACATGTGTTTTCAAACACTTGCGCGGATTCGGTGTCTAGGGGCGCGTCGCCGGACCGACGCTCGGCGACACCGCCATTGGCGCCCCTCGGGACCCCGTGACCTACTTTTAGCGAGGCGCGGACTGGGTTTTCGGGCGGGTGACGAAAATTGTCACCTCGGTGACGGAATAGATCGCCGCCCCTCGAACGCCCTTCAACTGCGGCTGTGCGCGTCCAAGCCGTGGGTCCCGTCGGCAGCGAACCACGCGACGCCGCAGGCCTCGGTGGTGTGGGCGTAGCCGACCTCACCGGTCGCGCTCACCGCGATGACGCCGAGCAGCCCCCCGTGGCGGGCGACCTCGTCGAAGGTGCGGGTCAGGGCGTCGCGCAAGCTCATGCCGTCGATCATCCGGGTGGCGATGCGCCCGCCCAGGTTCAGGTCGAGGATCTGCTCGCCAATCCCGGTGGCACTCAGCGCGACGTGCGCGCAGGCGTAATTGCCGGCCGGCGTCGGGGAGTCGCTGACACGGCCCGGCGTCTCGTGACCGCGCCCGCCGGTCGAGGTGCAGGCGAAGAGCCGCCCGTCCGCAGCCAAGCTGACGGCGCCGACCGTCCCGTGGCGCCGGTCCTCGGGGGGCAGTGACTCCGGTGTGCCGCCGCGAAGGTCCGCGGGGAGCGGGGCCCCGGCGGCACGCGCGGCGCGAAGTCCCTCCTCGCCCGCGTCTCCCACGGCCGAGTCGGGGTCGGCCCCGCTGGTGTCGGCGACCAGCGCGCGCCAACGCTCGATGTTTGCGGCCGTCCGCACCTCGTCGAGGGGGACGCGCAGGTCGCGCATGAGCGCCCGCGCGCCGTCGCCGTCCAGGTTTCTGTCGCCGCGATCCTGAAGCGCCGCGGCGAGCGCGCTCGGGTGCAGGCAGTCCTGCACGTTGTACACAGCCGAGATCCGCTGCCGCCGGCCGTCCATCACTGCCGCAGAGAGCCGGCACCGTCCGTCCTGCTGCAGCCGCGAGCCTCGTCCTGCGTTGAAGCGCGGATCGGCCTCCAGGTGCGCCACCGCGGCGAGGACCCCCTCGGCCGGACCTCGAGCGAGCGCGTCGAGCCCGTCGCGGGCGGCGGCGAGCATCACCCGCCCACGCTCCAGCCGCTGCTCCGCCGTGGTGGCGGCGAGATAGGTCCCGGCGCCCCCGTGGACCAGTACGACCGGCTGCGTGACCTGCTGAACGACCACCACGGGGTTGGGCACAGCGCCTCCGAGCATCGTTGCGTAAACGCCCCACGCAAGCGCGGCGCAGGCGCCGTGTCAACGGGGAGATTCGACGTCGATGTAACGCGGTTTCGCGCGCCTCAGTCGCGTGGCAGCAGCGCCACAGAGCGTTCAGATCTGGGGCATGCACGCCCCTACCCCCTCCGAGTGCCACGGACGCCCGGATCGCCGCTGCGCCGTGGAACACCGCGAGACCAGAGCGAAAATCGGCCAGTAACACACGGCTCACGGTACCGATTCCCATTGGCACGACACTTGCTAATATAAGTGACGTCGAGATGGGCCCCCCCAAGCCCGCGCTAAAATTACCCCCCCGGAGAACCTCCATGAACGGCTCGCTGCGTAGCCTTGTCGTGGCTATTGCGTCTGGCGCAATCGCTACCTGTCTATTCGTCACAACCACTGGCAATCATTCGGCAAACGATCCGATTTCTACCGGGTCGAGCAGTCGAAATCTCGCCCCGGTGGACCCTGCGATCCTGATCGAGACGGCGCCGCAGGCACCCGCGCGCGCCCGCGTGGACCGGCCGACGGTCGCCATGTCGTCAGGGCAGGCCCGCCCCACTGCGAAACCGCAGGGAGACGCCGCCAGCAATCTCCTTAGCGTTCAAGAGCTTAGCACCGACCAGGGCCCCGTCGCCGTCGTGGCCGACGAGGTCCTGGTCGCTCTGCGCCCGGGAGTGGGCGCAGAGGGCTTCAATGAACTGGCAGCGCGTCTCGGCCTCCGCGTGCGCTCGCTCTCCTCGACGCTGGGGATGGGCCGCCTGGCGATCCCAGACGGGCAGGATCTTCAGGGCGCCATCGCGCTGCTGCAGCGCCAGCCCGAGGTGGCCGACGCTCGCGGCAACGCGCTGATGCAGGGCGCGGGCACGGTCCCGGTGACCCTGGACGGGACGGTGCACCTGCTGGCCCCGAACACCGCGTCCAAGCGCATCGAGCTGGTCGCGCCGAACCGCACGCGCCACGAGGCGACGCTGCGCGATCTGCAGTGGAACCTGCGCCAGCTCAACGTCCCCGCGACGATGGACACGGGCCTGGGCGGCGAGGCGATGACCGTCGCGATCCTCGACTCCGGGATCGCGTACGAGAACTACGTCGACGCGTCCGGCGTGTACGCCGTCGCGCCGGACCTCGCGCACGTGACCTTCGTCACGCCGCGTGACGTGGTGAACGGCGACGATCACGCCAACGACGACCACGGTCACGGGACCGAGATGGCGTCGCTCATGGCCGGCATCGGCGCGACCTACCCGATCGCCCCGAACCTGAACATCATGCCGGTGAAGGTCCTCGATTCGACCAATTCCGGTACAGAGGCGTGGCTGGTCGAGGGCATCGCGTGGGCCATCGACCACGGCGCCGACGTGATCAACATGAGCCTCGTGTTTCCGCAGGCTTATCGCCCTTCGCCGATCCTCCAAGCCGCCATCGCGGCGGCGGATGAGGCGGGCATCGTCGTCGTCGCGGCCACCGGCAACAGCGGCGGCAGCTTCGTGCCCTTCCCGGCCGCGTTCCAGAGCGTCATCGCCGTGGGCGCCTACCGCGCCACCGACCTCTCCAGCGACCTCGCGTCCGCGGGCGTTCGCGCCGCCTACTCCAACGCCTCGGCCCTGGTCGACGTGCTGGCGCCCGGCGGCTCGACCTCGCACGACCTCGACGGCAACGGCCACCCCGACACGCTGGTGGCGCAGAGCTTCGCGCCCGGAAACCCCACCCAGTTCGGCTACTACCTCGTCACCGGCACCTCGCAGGCGTCCGCGCAGGCCAGCGCCGTCGCGGCCCTGCTCTTGGCGGCCGGCGACTCCGCCGATGACGTGCGGACCCGCTTCCACCAGACCGCGAACAAGGGCGGCGTCTCCGGCGGATTCGACGCCAACGCGGGCAGCGGGCGCCTGGACGCCGGCGCGGCCGTGACCGGCGCGTTGACCGCGGACATCTCGGCGGCCTGCCGCGACGCCCGCGTCTACGCGAACCCGGTCGGCGCGATCGTGCAGCCCGCCGCCAATCGCCGCATGGCGCGCTTTCAGGTCGAGATCGTCGGCCCGAACCTCGAGCCGATGGCCGGCGCCACGGTTCACGCTCGCATCGCGGGCTCGTCGAACCACCAGCTGACCGGACTGACCGACCGCAACGGCGTCGTGACCTTCTCGTCGGCGCAGGTCGTGGCCAGCAGCGCCGCGGGCGTGAACTGGAGTCTCGAGGTCGAGGCCGTGTTCGCCGAGCAGGGCGGCTGCGCGAAGGGCGAGCGCGTGCTGCGCCCGGCGATCTTCAGCCGCGTCGAGGAGCTGAGCTTCCAGTTCCTCTCGAGCATCGGCGCCGGCATGGCGTCCAGCTCCTTCGTCGCGCTGCTCGACCCGACCGCGGCCGTCACGCTGCAGAACGTCACGCTGCAGAATTACCAGACGACGTACATGCAGCGCACCTTCGGCGCCGGCATGGCGTCCAGCTCGCTCGTCGCGATCTTCGACTACTCCTTCCTGCTCGCGAATGCGTCGTTCCAGAACACGATGGTCCTGCGCACGTTCGGCTCGGGAATGGCCTCCAGCTCGATCATCCTCGACCAGACCTACTTCAACCCGACCCTGCTCGGCCGCTACAACACGTCGTTCATCGCCGCGATGGCCTACACCGCCGGCCAGGGGATGGCGTCGAGTTCACTTATCGTCGACGGGTACCGTCTGGCCTGGGATGCCTACATCCCCTCGCAGACCAGCATGCGCGGCGTCTTGTGGCTCACCAACGGTTCCGGGATGGCGTCCTCGTCCCTGGTGCTCGACATGGGCGTGCTGAACCCGTCGCTGATGCTGACGAACACGGCGAACCTGCGCGGCCAGCTCGACGCCCGCACCGTCACCGCGACCACCATCGGCACCTCGCAGTCTGCGGCGCTGATGCCGCTCAACTCCTCGGTGGCCTCGCAGCTTGGCTACGACGCGGGGCAGCTCGCGGCCGTGCAGGTGCGCACCAACGCCCCGACGAACGGTACGACGGCGCCTCGCTGGGCCGTCGGCTCCCCCTACGGCTCGGGCGCGCTTATCGCGTCCGCCGCCGCGACCCGGTTCGGCGCTGACTCCGGCGCTTCTCCGGCTTCAACCCGCGCGCTACTGGACTGAGGATACTCGGGGCTGCATTCTGTGTGGCACCGCCCATCATGCTGACCAACACCGCACAACCTGTCGGGCCGCGTGGCGTCCATAGTGACGACGACGCGGTCTCGACCGATTCGGACGCAGGCGCTGCCTGGGCTGAATCGGCCCTTGGCGTCGAGGACTCGCCCCCCGTTCCGGTGCTCGAGCCCGGGACGACGGTCGCAGGAATCTTCGTCGTCGAGGAGATGCTTGGCTCCGGCGGCACCGGCGCCGTGTACCGCGTCACAGACACGGTGCACGGCGAGGTCCGGGCGCTCAAGGTGGTGCAGCGGACCTCGGCTCTTCGTCAAAAGCTGCGTGAATTTCGAGTCTTAGCGCGCTTGTCCCACCCGGGCTGCGTGCGCGTGCACGACGTCGGCGACGACCCAGAAGTGGGACCCTACCTGGTCATGGACCTGGTGAATGGGCAGGCGCCGACCGCTGTGATTGAGCTGGGGGACAACGCCCAGCTCCTGGTTTTCGCTCAGAAGGTCTTCGAGACGCTGGCATACCTGCACGAACGTGGAATCGTGCACGGGGATCTAAAGCCGGACAATGTCCGGTGTATCGATGGGGATCCGACGCAACCGATGCTGCTGGACTTCGGCATGGCTGGGGAGCCTGTCGGGGACGAGCTGAACGGAGGGACGGTGCGCTACATGGCGCCGGAACTCCTGAGGCGGCAGCCGCGGGATGCGCGAGCGGACTTGTACGCGGCGGGCGTGATGCTCTACGAGCTCGCGCAGGGTGCACCGCCGTTTGCAGGGGAAACCGTCGCTGAGGTGGTCCGGGGCCACCTCGAAGTGGACGCGCCGCTTCTGTCCACCGTCGTTCCGGGTGTCGATCCCGGGCTGTCGCGTCTCGTGGACCGGCTGTTGCGAAAGGCGCCTGGCGAGCGGCCTGCAACCGCGCGCCAGGTGCTGTCTGAGCTGGCTGAGGTGATGGGGACCGACCTCGCGGCGGCGGAGGCGCCCGAGGATGCGTCGCTGCTGATCGGCGCGCCCACGTTGGTCGGGCGCAGCGACGCGCTCGGGCGATTTGACGCGCGCATCGGGATGGCGGCCACGGGGTCGGGTGCGGCGCTGTGGTTTCAGGGGGCCGAGGGCAGCGGGCGCACGCGGTTGCTCGATGAGCTGTCGATCCGGGCGCGCTTGGCGGACGCGCGGGTCGTGCGCTGGGTGGCGACGGATCTGCTCGGGCCGGCCGAGGCCCTGGTCCGGGGCTTGGTCGGCGTCTTGCGCGAGCTCCCGGCGAGCCAGCGCACCGAGATGCGGCTGCTGCTCGACGGGCTGACGACGCGCGAGGGCGCCAGCGTGGGGCGCGCGGACGCGACCGAGCTGCGGCTGGCTGGGCGCACGGGCCACCTGCTCAGCGTGCTGCACGCCCTGGCGCGCGAAGGCCCGCTGGTCGTGCTCATCGACGATCTCGACGACGGCGGTCCGCTCGCAGCTCGCGTCGTCGGGGGCTTGGCGCGCGGCGTCGGCATGGCCTCGCTGGTGCTCGTGGTCGCCGGCAGCGAGACCGCGGATCTGTCGGGCTCAGACGCCGCCGACGCGCTCGAAGCCGTGCCGCTGCTGCCTCTGGACCGCGCCGCGATCGCCGAGTTCGTGCGCACCTCCCTCG
>JAWKRR010000038.1:0-74027 GCA_041389525.1 Myxococcota bacterium
TGCACTTCCTGGTGCCCTACGCGACCGCCAAGAGCGGGAAATTCCAGCTCAAACCGGCGTATCGGCCGCTCGAGTCCATGACGCGCTTCGAGCTGCCCTTCGAGGACCTGACCGTCCGCCAGTACCGCTTTGAGGGGCAGGTCTTCGAGTTTCTGCGGGCGACCGCGCAGATCCAAGGCGGGCGGCTGGTCGCCGGCGGCACGATGGATCTCGACGTGCCCGATATCGGCTGGACCCTGCAGACGCGCGTGACCTTGCCCGCCTCGGCACCGCTGCTCAAAGACCTCGTCGGCGGCGCCTTCACCGGCGAGGTCGACGTCAGCGCGCGGGGCTTCGGCACCCTGGCCGAGGCGACGGTCGAGGGGCGCGTGCGCTCGCCTCTGCTGGACGTCGCAGGCTTCCCACTGACCGACGTGGCGATGGACGTCGGCATCGAGCCGCGGATCACGCCGGACGGGCGCCTGACCCACCGCTTCCTGGTCCCGTCGGTCACCGCGGCGGCGCTGGGCGGGCGCATCTCCGCCGGCCCCGTCAGCTACATGCCGCGCTGGGCCTCCCTCGACGCCGAGGGCACGCTGCAGGCCACCCTCGGCTCCATCGACGCCACCCTGCGCCTCGACGGGGTCTCGCCCGCCGCCGTCCTGACCTCGCCCGCCGTAGGCCTCGACCTCGCGGCGCTGCCGTTTCTCGGCGGCTCTCTCGACGGCACCGTCGCGATCTCCACCGCCAGCGCCGAGGTCGGCGGCGGCATGAACATCGACATCCTCAGCCAGGACTTGACGCTGTCGTGGGGCGGCCTGCAGACCCTGCCGCTGTCCAAGCGCCTCAGCGTCCAGGGCGGCGTGCGCTACCGCTCGGCCCCGCTGGGTTCCGAGCCGCCCAGGGGCGATCGATTCGTCGCGGTCTCAGAGCTGCGCCTCGACGGCTTCACCCTGGTCAGCGACGAGGACCGCGTCGAGCTGGACGCGACGCTCGACCTCGCCCACGACACCATCGACGGCCGCGTGGACGCCCGCATCGCCAACCTCGGCGATTTCCTCCGCCCCTTCGGCGTCGAGGGCATGGGCGGCGCGGCGACCTTGCGAAACGGTCGCCTCGGCGGTCGCCTCGACGATCCGGCCGTCGCGGGCAGCGTCCACGTCACCGGCGCGCGAATCGCCCACCAAGAGGTCGGCGACGTCGACGCCAACGTCGAGCTCGGCGGCGGCCTGCTCACGGTCGCCGACCTTCGCGCCGTCACGCCGCTGGGCCGCCTCACCGCGGCGGGCTCGCTCCGCTTGTGGCGCGACAGCATCGATCAGCTCGACCCGCGGATGCCCTTCCGAATCGAGCAAGCCCAGGCCACCGGCCTCGCCCTCGAGCGAATCGTCCCGGCCCTCGGCATCTCCACGGTCCTCACCCTGGCGCTGCAGCGCGTCCAAGGCGACCTCGTCGACCCCGTCGGCACCCTGACCGGCACCGGGAGCGTCGAGACCACCGACCTCACCGTCGGCGGCGAGAAGATAAGCCGCGTCAGCGCGAAGCTGCGCGCCGACCCGCGCCGCCTCTCCGCCGACGACATCGCCATCACCCTGTCCACCGGCGACGTGGTGCGCGGCTCGCTCGGCTACGTGAAGCAGAGCCGCCGCTTCGCCGCCCAGGTCCGCACCCGCGGCCTCGGCTTCGACGCCTTCAACTACTTCAAGGCCAACGACATCCCGTTTCAGGGCAACGTCACCGCCGACCTGACCCTCGACGGCCGCCTCGACGACTACACCATCATCGGGACCGTCGCCCTGGAGGAGTTCGGCTTCGACCCGATCCACCTCGGCGCGGCGCGCTTCACCCTGACCTCAGCGCCCGGCGGTCGCGTCGACATCGTGCCGGACGTGAACTTCCCGGGCCTCGAGCTCGTCGACGGCAGCCACGTCCAGTTCACCCGCGGCGTCCCCAGCGGCGTCGTCATCCGCAGCCAGACCGGCGATATGGACATCTACGAGACGCTGCCCTTTCTGCGCATCCCGGACACCACCCTGCGCGTGACCAGCAAGGCGCTGCCGAAGGGGATGGCGCCGCTGATCATCGAGCTGGAGCTGGACCTCGCGGCGCAGCCCATGAAGTGGCAGGTCAGCATCGACGCGGTCGAGCGGGCGCTGGAGTTCGGCCTCTACGACGGCGAGATCGTCTACTCGAACCTGTCGTCGCTCTACATGGTGCTGCACGACGAGGTGCTCGACCTCAACCCGCTGACCATGGGCCGCAACAACGACGACGCCATGACGGTGTGCGGGCGGCTGGGCTTGGACCAGACCATCGATCTGCGCGTCGGCGGCAGCCTGAATCTCGAGGTGCTGCGGCCGCTGCGCGAGCTGCTCAGCGTGCACGAGGGCACCTTTCGCGTCGGCAACGACCCGTTCACCGCGGACACCCTCGGCCAGCGGCGTTGCCTGCCCATGGAGGACGACTCGGTGCTGCACGTCGCGGGGACGCTGACCGCGCCGGTGGCGTCGGGGCGACTCGAGCCCTACGGAGTGCGCATCGTGCCGCGATCGATGGGCTACAGCATTCGGCTGCTGGACGGGCGCGGGGTGCTGCTGCGGCCCGGCAAGACGCCCGGCGTGCTGCGCATCGTCTTCCCCAAGGACCCCGAGCGGCGCGTGCAGGGCGACATCGACGACGGCAACTTCAGCCTGGTGGGCGAGCTGGCGCTGCGCGATTTCGCGCCCGACGCGGCCGACCTGCGGCTGATCGGCAGCGACGTGTTCTTCAGCAGCGCGGGCGAGTTCCGCGTGACCTTCAACCCCGAGGTGCTGCTGACGGCGCAGGACCTGTCCAACGACGCGAAACGCAGGATGCACCTCAGCGGCAAGGTCTTGGTGACCGAGGGCACCTACTACAAGAGCTTTGACACCCTGACCCACTCGATCACCGGCGGCACGCGGTCGGGGGCGCAGATCCCGCTGACCGAGCAGGTGCCGTGGCTGAAGTCGCTGACCCTGGGCCTGGAGGTCAGCGCGTCCGACTTCGCGGTGCGCTCGAAGCTGCCCTTCGGCGAGACCGATCTCGAGACGCGCCTCGATCTCACGGTGCAGGGCACCCTCGACGCCATCGAGGTCTACGAGCGGATCGAGCTGGTACCGGGCGGGCGAGTCAGCTACGACCTGATCAATCGCGACTTCGAGGTGGTGCAGGGCACCCTCGACTTCCTCGGCAACCCCAACGAGCCCGAGCTCGACATCGAGGCGCAGACCGAGGTGACCTACATGGCGCTGTCGGACACGGGGCTCGCCGACGGCAGCGAGGAGCGGCAGGTCACGGTGTCGATTCGCATCACCGGGACGCCGAGCAAGCTGAGCCTCGAGCTGTGGTCCAACGATGCGCCCAGCTTCGACCAGGGGGATCTGCAGTCCCTCATCCTGACCGGGCGCCCCAAAGACGAGGCGTCGGCGGCTCAAGGCGGGCTGTCCCTGCGCTACGACTTCGGCGACGCCCTGGCGCGCGTGCTGCAGTCGCCCATCATCGACACGTTCAGCGTCGAGGTGGGCGCCGACGCCAGCGTGACGGCCGAGGTGGCCAGCGCGCTCGGCCACGCCGCGCGCCTGCGCACCCGCGTCGCACAGGAGGCCGAGGAGACTCGCGTGACGGCGGGCTTCCGCTTCCAGCTCAGCGACTCGCTCTCCATCGAGGGCAACCTCCAGCGCGTGCAGAACTCGACGAACCCGTCGCAGACCTACGAGGCGCGATTCAAGTACCGGATCCCCCTCGATTGAGTAGATACCGCCTCACTGTTCTGGCGCTCTCGCTGGTGGCCGCGTCGACCGCGGCCGTCGCGCAGGTCCCGCCCGCGCCTCCCGCCGCGCCTCCGGCCGCGCCCGCGCCGCCGCCCGCCGTGGACGCGTCCGACCCCGCAGACGAGGCACCCGCCGCGCCGCTCGCGGACGGCGTCGACGAGAGCTGCCTCTTTCGGCCGATCACCCGCCTCGACTTCGCCCCGTGCGACGCCGGCGTCTGTCGCGAGGCCGACGATCGCGAGCGCCTGCTCGAGCTCGCGGGCCTGCAAGCCGGGCGCGTCATGGGGCCCGACGGGCGCGACCGGGCCATCGCGCGCCTGATGCAGACCGGGTTCTTCCGCGCCGTGACCTTCGTCTGCGAGCCCGATCTCGAGGGCACCCTCTCGCTCGTCGTCCACGCCGAGCTCAACCGCTTCGTCCGCCGCGTCCACATCCACGGCAACAAGGCCTTCCGCCTCGACGAGATCAAGAAGCGCGTCTTCCTGCGCCCCGGCACCATCCTCGATGTGACGCCCGGCGCAGAGGACGCCAGCGAGGCCATCGAGCGGCAGATCGACTCGCTGACGCGCCTGTATCGCCGCGAGGGCCTGGAACAGGTGAGCTTTCGCGTCACCGCGACCGAGGTCGACCCCATCACGGTCGACGTCGACATCGCCATCGACGAGGGCGCCCGCACCCGCGTCCGCGAGCTGATCGTCCAGCACGAGCAGCTCTACCCCGCGCCGGAGGGGCAGCCCGGTTGCCCGCAGGTCTCGCGCGCTCGCCTCCGAAAGCTGGTCGCGCTGCGCGTGGGTGGCGTCGTCACCAGCCGAAACCTGCGCACGATCCGCCGCCGCATGGAGACGTTCTTTCAGTCCATCGGCTACGTGCGGCCCCAGGTCGACGTGCGCGCCGACGGCGACCCCCTGACGCTGACCGTCCACGTCCGCACCGAGCGCTGCTGGCTCCTGCGCGTGTGGCGCCGCTCCACCGCGACCGTGGCCGCCGACGAGTCCGAGCCGGCCTTCCGCCTCGGCGACCCCTACGGCCTCAAGACCACCTTCAACGACGAGGGCGCGCCGTACGAGCGCGCCGACTTCGCGACCTGGCGCGAGAAGCTGCCATTCGGCGAGTCCGGCGTCTTCGACCGCGACGAGGCGATGCGCGGCGTCGACACCCTGCGCTCGGCGCTTCAGCAGCTGGGTTATCTGTTCGCGGACGTCACGATGACCCACGTCGAGGCCCCGCGACCCGACGCCGGCAAGGTCAGCGACTCACCGGTGGCCGGCACCATCGACTTCCGGCTGACCTTGGAGGGCGAGCGGCGCATCCAGGGGATCCTCTTCCCCGGCCGGCGCGCCTTCACCGAGGACGAGCTGACCGAGGTCATCAGCACCAACGTCTACGACACCATCGGTGACGGCGGATTCGTCAATGTGGACGCGGTGTTCGCGGACCTGAAGAGCCTGGCGCAGTTCTACCGCGAGCGCGGGTTCTACGCGTTTCGCTTCCTCACCTCCGGGACGGAACGTCCGAAAGTGCCGCGACGCACAAAGTACGAAAAGCGCGGTTGGATCATATGGGAATACACGCTTGATGATCTCGTCTTTCGCGTCCGCAAGAGGCGGAGCGAGACCGTGGTCTACCTGGAGATCCCCTTCGAGGAGGGGCCGCGCAGCCTCCTGGTCGACACGCCGACCATCATCGGCAACTCAGCGCTCTCGACCGCGCAGATCCTCGAGATGTTGGCCCTCAAGAAGGGAGAACCCTTCGGCACCTACCAGCTCGGCGAGGGGCTCAAGCGCATCCGGCGCTGGTACGAACAGCGCGGCTACCACCAGGCCGAGCTCACCACCACCTGCGACGCCGAGGACACGCCGCCCGTGGGCGGGGATTGCGCGCAGCTCCGCTCGCAGAAGGCCGAGCTCATCGTCGTCGTCGAGGAGCAAGGGCGCAGCGTGGTCGGCCAGGTCTTCTGGCGCGGCAACTTCAAGACGCGCCCCTCGGTCCTGACGCGCGACCTCCCGAAGACCGGCGACCCCTACAGCCAGGCCAAGATCATCGACGCCGCCAAGCGCCTGCGAAACCTCGGCGTCTTCACCTCGGTCAAGATCGAGCGCATCGGCGCCAGCGAGATCCCCTCTCCCAGCGTCATCTCGCTGGTCGTCGCGGTCGAGGAGGCCGACAGCCGCTTCGTCGACCTCGCCGCCGGCTTCCGCACCATCGACCGCGACGCCGACCGCAACAGCCGCGCGCCACCGATCATCGGCTCCATCGTGGCCAACGGCACCGCGGCCGGCGACCGCCACACCTCCGGCCTCGCCCGGATCTTCGCGCTGACCCTGCCGGACATCCTCCTCAACTTCGAAGCCGAGTACATCGACCGACACTTCCTCGGCCTCGGCTACCGCCTCCGGGTCCCGATCCAGTACGGGTTCTCGACGAAGGTCCCGCTGCGCCTGCTCTCCCTGGTGCCGACCCTCGAGATCCCGCGCTTTCTGGACTCGGAGATCACGTTGACCTTCGAGCTGCTGGCCGAGATCAACCGCGTCGACGAGCAGCTCGACCGCGAGGAGTTCGGCGTCGCGGCCAACCTGACCTGGCCGCTGTCACAGCGCATGAGCCTGAGCCTGGGGGCGAAGGCCTCGATGATCTGCTTCGCCAACCCGGGCGGAAAAGCCTGTCTGCGCGGGGGCGACGCGCCGCCATTTCAGCCCCAGGTGCGCCCCTCGATTCGCTGGCGCTGGGAAAACCAGGACAACCCGCTGCACCCGACCCGCGGCTTCGCCCTGGGGGCTGAGCTGCGCTACATCCTCGAGATCGACCGCCAGGGCGTCGCCGAGGACCGCACCGCGCGGGTCAACAACTTCGTGAAGTGGCAGGCCCAGTTTGAGGGCGCGTTCTCGCCGCGCTTCGGGCCGGTGGTCGCGTACTTCGTGCGCTACGGCGGCGCCACCAGCGCAGGCGGCACCACCCTGCTGCCCCCGAACGAGCGCTTCACCCTCGGCGGATCGAACGGCCTGCGCGGGTTCGCCGACCACTCGGTGGGGCGCTACGACGCCAAGGGCGTGCTCGAGCGCGACATCACCAGCGTCCGCGAGCTGGGAGGCGGCAACTTCGTGCTCAACGGCAGCCTCGAGCTGCGCGTGCCCGTGCTGCGCGGCGCCGGGATCTGGCTGGGCGCCTTCATCGACGGCGGCGCGTTGGCGTTGCGGCACAAGGACCTGCACCCCGCCAGCTTCCGCTTCTCCGCGGGCCTCGGCGTGCGCTGGCTCATCGGCGGACAGATCCCCGTCCGCTTCGACTGGGGCAAGGCCTTCGGCGCGCGGCGCTGCACCGAGTGGCGAACCGACGTCGCGCTCTCGGATCGCGGCGACGAGGGCACCTGCTCAAGCTACGAGCGAGGTCAGCGCTTTCACTTCGACCTGCTCTACCCGTTCTGAGGGTCGCCGGCGCCCCGCGCGATGCGGGCGCGGACGGCCTCCACGCAGGTCTCGACGCTGGCGCCGGCCGGCACGCGCCCCTCGCTCAGCTCGCGCTTGAGCCACTCCAGGTGCTCGCCGACCGCCGGGCCCGGCGCGAGGTCCAGGGCCTCGCACAGAGCGCGGCCCATCCGGTGGGGCAGCGCCGCCGTGGCCGCGTCCGAAGCCTTGAGCTCCTGCAGGCGCCGCGCCAGATCGCGCAGGTTACCCCGAATCCGCGAGGCGCGCTCTCGGCGCCGCGTCGTGTAGTCGGCCCCAGAAAACGACATCAAATCGCGCAGATGCGGGCCGGTCTCTCGCGCCAGTCGCCGCACCGCCCGGTCGCTCCAGTCGCGCCGGTACGCGTTGACGCGGGCGTGGTGCTCGATGATGTAGGCGATGCGCTCGACCCGCGCCGGCGCCATGGCCAGCCGCGCGCCAGCCCCCCGCATCAGCAGCGCGCCGACCCGCTCGTGGCGCAGAAAGCTGACCCGCCCCCGCTCGTCGAGCGCTCGCGTCGGGACCTTGCCGACGTCGTGCATGAGCGCGGCCCAGCGAAGATCCGCGTCGGTGGTGGCCCGCTCGACCACCTCCAGCGTGTGCGCCCACAGATCCTTGTGGTGTACCCGGCAGCTCTCGTCGAAGCCGTGCAGCGCCATCACCTCCGGCAGCAGCACGGCCAGCGCTCCGCTGACCCGCAGAATCTCAAGACCCACCGAGGGCGACGGCCCGGTGAGGATCGCGTCGAGGTCCTCCACGATCTGCGCGAAGCCAAGATCGAGCACGCGAGCGGCCTCGCGACGGCAGGCAAGCGACGGTTCGCGACCTGACCAGACGAGCGCGTCGCGCGCCGCACTGCGCGCGAATCCGAGCATCGCGACGGGATCCTCGGGTGCGGCCACGGGTGCGGCCGCTTGCTTGGCGAGCGTCTCAATCATATGGCGGTCCATATCACAGCCCGCACCCAGTCGCGGACTCGCTAGTCGAGCCGACGAACCGCACCCTGAAGACGCCGCGGCTCGAGCCACCAGAAGCCCACGGGGCGCCGAACCGAACAGAGACGTGGGCGCCCGCGAACCAAACTGGCGGACAGGTTTTGCGCGAAGGTTCCGTTATATACTTCCCCGGTCGCGTGCCGAACCACCCGTCACGCCGCGCCCCCGAGTCCGATCCATGCCTCGATTCCAGATCCTCCTAGCCGAACGCACGGGCGGCCGCTCGCCCATGCGGTTCAGCGCCGAAGCGCCACATTGGATGGCGGCGCTGCACCTGTGCCTGGAGGAGATGGAGACCCCGTGGACCATCGGCAACGCCCTGTGCGCGCTGGACGCGGACGGCACCGTGAGGGTGATCGACTCCGACGGCCGCGAGGCCATCATCCGCCCGGTAAAACCTGAGGTTGCGGAGCTGCGCGGGCCCCCGACGGCGTTCGAGGCGGCCCAGGCGCGCTGGCTCGGCCGCCTCCCCACCCTCGACACGATGCCCGCCCAGGGCCTGTCCCCGCCCGCCGAAGAGGACGACCGCGCCCTGCGCGCCATCGCCTTCGCCCTCGACGGCCTGGACCCCGAACGCCTCGACAGCGTCGCGCTCATCGAGATGACCACCCGCCTCGTCTGGGAGCACCTGCGCTGCGACTCCGTCCAGATCATGGTGCCCGAAGACGCCGACGCCTGGGGCGTGGTGGCGGCCCGCGGCGATCTCTCCAACGAGCTGCTCAACGCCACCATCCGCTTCGCCGACACACCCTTGGCGAGCCTCATGCCCATCCGCGGCCGCCCGCTGCAGGTGGAGGTCCCGCGCAGCCGCCTGCGCTTCCTCGGCCGCTCGGGCACCCCGCGCTTTCTCGCGGTGGACCAGCTCCTCGTCGTCCCCATCGAAGACGGCGAGGGCCTGCGCGCCCTGCTCACCGTGAGCTGCCGCGACCCCCACACCCGGGTCAGCCGCGTGCTGGTGACCGGCGCGACCTTGCTGGGCACCCGCCTGGGCCACGCCCTCGACAGGCGCCGCCTCCGCGCCCTCTAGCGGGTCGTCGGTCCCTCGCGCCCTTCGCGCCCCCCCGCGGGCCTCACGCCGCCTCGCGCCCCCTCGCCGCCGGCCGGCGCCGGATCACGCGCGATCACACAGGTCCCCGCGCCCGCCTGTGCGAAATCACACAGTCAATCGCCAGCCCGAGATCGCTCCGCCAGCGCGCTCCCGACGCCCCCTAAGCACCGATCCGCCACATTCTACGGCCCACGGTGCGATAAGCCGCCCCCCGCCGCCCCCCGCCTGTGCGCTGTGGCACGCCCCTTGCTCAGTGCCCTCCCGACGCGACCATCGTCCGGTCGCCATCTCGAGCTGATCGCGGCGGCTTCCCGCCGGAGAGGAGACCTGCCGATGCTTTCGAAGTCGGCTGCGCGCGCGTTCTTCCTAGCGGGAACCGTGGTGTGCGGCGGTGCTTTCATCTGGTTGACCGTGGACTCGATGGCCGACGTGCCCTCGCGCTCGCAGGAACACCTCATGGACGAGGCCGTGATTCACGGTCACGACATCTGGACCGACAACAACTGCATGGGCTGCCACACCCTGCTCGGCGAAGGCGCCTACTACGCGCCCGAGCTGACCAAGGTGGTCACCCGCCGCGGGGTGCCGTGGATCCGCGCCTTCCTCAAGGACCCGCAGGCCATGTACCCGGGTCGTCGAAAGATGATCCAGTACAACTTCACCGAGCAGGAGATCGACTCGCTGGTGGCCTTCTTCACGTGGATTGAGGGCATCGACACCAACGGGTTCCCGGCCAAGCCCATCTACGGCGAGGCGTCCAAGCCGCAGGTCGCGCGGGCCGCCGTGCCCGAGGCCGCGACGAAGAACCGCCCCGAGTACTTCGACACCATGTGCGTGGCCTGCCACTCCCTCGCGGGCTCCGGCGGCAACGTCGGCCCGGCGCTGGACGGCGTGGCGACCCGCTACACGGCCGAAGAGATGGACATCTGGCTGAAAGACCCGACCGCCATCAAGCCCGGGACCAAGATGCCCAACCTCCACATGTCCGACGAGCTGCGCCAGTCGCTCGTCACCTTCCTCATGGCGCAGAAGTAGGAGCCGCTCGGTGAAATACCAATCTCAGCGCATCGCATGGCTCTTCTTCGCCACCTGCATGCTGCTCTTCAGCCTCCAGATCGTTTACGGCTTCATCATGGCCTTCGCCCACATGGGCCTCGACGGCCTGCATGACTGGATCCCCTTCAACGCCGCCCGCGCCGTCCACACCAACCTGCTGGTCGTGTGGCTGCTCGCCGGCTTCATGGGCGCCGCCTACTACATCGTCCCCGAGGAGTGCGACCGCGAGCTGTGGTCGCCGAAGCTGGCGCTGGTCCAGTGGGGAAGCCTCGTGCTGGTCGGCGTGGTCGCCATCATCGGCTTCCACTTCAACTGGTGGGAGGGCCGCAAGTTCCTCGAGATCCCGCGCCCCCTCGACTACCTCGTCGTGGTCAACGTGCTGGCCTTCATCTTCAACATCGGGATGACCATCTATAAGGCCCAGCGCTACACGACCACCTCGATGGTGCTCTTCGTCGGCCTCGTCGCCGCGGCACTCCTCTACCTGCCGGGCATGATCGCCTTCGATAACCAGGTCCTCGACTCGTACTACCGCTGGTGGGTCGTCCACCTCTGGGTCGAAGGCGTCTGGGAGCTGGTCATGGGCGGCATCGTCGCCTTCCTGCTCATCAAGCTCACCGGCGTCGACCGCGAGATCATCGAGAAGTGGCTCTACGTCATCATCGGCGTGACCTTCCTCTCGGGCATCCTCGGCACCGGCCACCACTACTACTACATCGGCACGCCCAACTACTGGCTGTGGGTCGGCGGCCTCTTCTCCATGCTGGAGCCCGTCGCCTTCCTCGGCTTCGCCTGGTACGGCATCTCCATGGCGCGCAAGGGCGGCCGCCAGCACCCCAACGGCATCGCGCTCCAGTGGACCTTGGCCTGCTGCGTGCTCAGCTTCGTCGGCGCCGGCTTCTTGGGCATGGCCCACACGGTCCCGCAGGTGAACATGTGGACGCACGGCACGCTCATCACGGCGATGCACGGCCACCTCGCGTTCTGGGGTGCCTACGCCCTGCTCGTGCTGGCCTTCATCAGCTACGCGCTGCCGCAGATGACCGGACGCGCCCGCTACAAGAGCGCGCTGGGCCAGTGGGCCTTCTGGACCTCCAACATCGGCATGCTCGGCATGACCGGCGCCTTCGCGGTCGCCGGCATCGCCCAGGTCTACCTCGAGCGCATGAGCGGCATGGACTTCCTCGAGGTCCAAGAGGCCATCGAGGTGCACTTCGTCGGCCTGGCCCTGGCCGCGACGCTCTTCACGATCGGGATCACCTGCTACATCATCGACTTCATCAAGCACGGCTGGCCCACCCTGGAGGCCATGGACCGTGAGCCCGGCGAGGTGTCCTCCGCGGCGGCCGAGGCCGTCGCATGAGCGCCCAACCGCTCATCAAGGCGGCCCCTGTGCAGGATTTACCCTGGTATCACCCGGTCGGTCGCGAGCTCGAGCTCTTCGAGCAGTGCTACGCCGCCGGGCTGCCGCTGATGCTCAAAGGCCCCACGGGCTGCGGTAAATCGCGCTGTGTCGAGCACATGGCGGCCCGCCTGGGTCGCCCGCTCATCACGGTCTCGTGCCACGACGACACCAGCGCCGCCGACCTGCTCGGCCGCTACCTGGTCCGCGGCGGCGACACGGTCTGGCTCGACGGCCCCGTGACCCGCGCCGTCCGCGAGGGCGCCATCCTCTATCTCGACGAGGTCGCCGAGGCCCGCGCCGACGTCATCGTCGTGCTGCACCCGCTGACCGACCACCGCCGCACGCTCTACGTCGAGACCCACGCGGAGACCCTGGTCGCGCCGCCCGAGTTCATGCTGGTCGTCAGCTTCAACCCTGGCTATCAGCACGCCCTCAAAGAGCTGAAGCCCTCGACGCGCCAGCGCTTCGTCGGCCACACCATGGGCTACCCGGACGCCGAGACCGAGCGGCACATCGTCACCGGCGAGACGGGCGCGGACCCGAAGCTGGTCAAGCGTCTGGTAGCGCTGGGACAGAAGTTGCGCGGCCTCGGCGAGTTGGGACTGGCGGAGGGCGCTTCGACTCGCCTGCTCGTCGATGCCGCGCGGCTGATCCAGGCAGGGTTTCCCACGCGCCAAGCGTGCTACGCGTCGATCGTCGAGCCGCTGACCGACGACGCCGAGATCGCGTCGGCGCTGCGCGACCTCGTCGACATGGCGATGTGAGGCGGCGGTGAGCGCGGCCGACAGCGTCGAGCGCTTCCTCGGCTGGGAAGAGGGGCTCTTCGGCTACGCCTACAAGCGTTTTCGCGCGCTGACCGGCCGCGGCCAGCCGACCGGTCCGGACCCCACCCGCGCCGCGTTTTTGCAGCCGCTGTCTGCGCGTTTGACGGTCCTGGCGCAGCTCGTCGCCGAGACGCCCATGCGCGTCCGCGAGTCCGAGGGCCTCGGCGGCGTGCGCGGCCCGGTGCTGCTCTTGCCGCGGGCCATCGCGGTGGCCGAGACGCCTGAGGCCAACGCGGACCTCTACCTCGCCCGCACCTTCATCACGGCCGAGATGGCGCGGCAGGGCTACGACGCGCCGCCGGGGCTGGCCGGCGACTCGCTCGAGGCCCAGGTCGTCTACGCGCTGGCCGCCAAAGCCGCCCAGGACGCGCTCGTCGGCACCATGCCGGGCTTCGCCGAGCGGCTGAGCGCGGTGTGCGAATTGACACAGCGGAGTCTGCGCGAGCGGGCGCTGCTAGAAAAGCTGGCCGCCGGTGAGCGCGCGTGGCTGACTTGGCTGCTGGCGATCTCGGCGCCGGGAGCTGAGGCCGTCGGCGCCGACGAGGCCCTGAGCGCGTTGCGGCAAGCTGGCGCGGGCCGGCTCGCCACCTTCGCGCAGTCGCTGCTCTGGGGCGGCCCGCTCTCCCAGGCCGACGAAGCCATCGCGTCGGAGGCCGCGGCCGCCATGGCCGAGGGCGCCGAGAACCCCGACGGCACCGAGCACCAAGCCCCGAGCCGCGACGAGGTCCGCCGCATCCTGCTCGAGAAGACCGAAGAGGTGGAGCCGATGCCGGTCCACAGCTTCGAGAAGGCCGAGTGCCTCGACAGCTACCGGGGTGGCAAGCGCAAGGTCGACGGCGACGACGAGCTGGACGACCACCTCGAAGAGGCGCTGTCCGGTCGATCTGCGCGGTGTTCCGCGGCGGAAAAGACACCCTGGCGTGCTGCAGGCCGATATCGACCTGGGTGGCGGCGTGCCCGACGTCGAGCGCGTGATGCCCGGCGAGAAGGGCGTCCCCTACGACGAGTGGGACCCGAAGAAGAAGCGCTACCTGCGGGACTGGGTCACGGTCTGCGCCCTTTGGGGCGACGGAGCCAAGCTGGGGCATCAAGGTCGCCGCGGCGGCGTCACCTGCGCCTCATCGGGAGGATCGCGCGGGAGCGGACCCGGCTGTCGCGGGTGAAGCGCCAGCTCGACGCTGGCGGCGGACACCCTCGGTTGGCAGCGGGCCCAGCCATCGAGGAAAAAGGCCTGCGCGCGGCCGGGCACTCCGCGCCCGGGCGGGTCTACGAGAAGAGCCACCGGCGCCAGCGCGACACCGCCTGCACGGTGCTGCTGGACGTCAGCCTCTCGTCGGGGAGCTGGATCGACAACCGCTGCGTGCTCGACCTGACGCGGGCGGCCGTGGTCGTGCTGGGCGAGGTCACAGCGGCGCTGGGTGATCCGCTGCAGGTCTGGGCTTCGGCAGCAACACGCGGAACTGTGCCGCGTCTGGAACTGAAGGGCTTCAGGCGCCCTGGCCCGCCGCGCGTCTGGGCGCCATCGAGCCGCGCGGCTACACGCGGATGGGCGCCCCGATCCGCCACGCGGTCGCTGAGCTCCTGAAGACGCCGCAGCGCCACAAGCTCCTGCTGGTCATCACCGACGGCAAGCCGACGGACTACGACCGCTACGAGGGCGCCCACGGCGTCGGCGACGTGGCAAGCCATCCGCGGGCGGCCCGCGACGGCGTCCTGGTCCACGCGCTCGCCTACGACCCCGCCGCCCGCGCCCAGATCCCGGCGATGTTCGGCCCCGGCGGCTACACCTTCGTGCGCCACGCCGCCGACCTCACCGAGGCGGTCGCCGAGGCCTTCGGGCGCCGGACCTCCACGGGCTGAGGGCGCCGCTCGGCCGCAGCGGGTCCTCGGCGGTTCCCCGACGGGAGGACCGCCGCGCGCGCGACGCCGGGGGGCCTCGTCTTGACAGCCGACACTTGGCTTGGCGACGTTCACGGGATGGTACGCTTCTTCCCCCGTCTGTTGGTCGCCGCGCTGGCGTCTTCGGGACTGGCCAGCAGCGCCCTGGCGCGCAGTTTCACCCTCGACGCTCCGGCGGCGGTCGAGCTGCCGTGGACCGCCACCCCCGAGGTCAGCCTCCGGGCTGGGCCCGTCGCGCCCGCGCGCGTCGGCGCCGAGCTGGTCGGCTTCGCGATCGAGCTCAGCCCCACCGCCGAGGGCGGCTGGGCCGGCGCCTTCGATCTGGCGCCCGTGCCGCTGCCGCCGGGCGACTACACCGTGCGTTTCGAGGCCGAGGACGCGGCCGGCGAGGTGACCCCCTTCAACCAACGGCTGCGGCTCGGCGTTCCGGCAGGCGGCGGCACGCCCTGGCTGCCCGGCGACCGACCCACCGGCGGGCCGAGGGATATCGAGCTGCTGACCCCGTCGCCCTTGGAGACCGGCCAGGCCTGGGGGATCCAGGTTCGCATCCCGGGGCAGGGGCGTCCGGACCGCTTCGAGGCGCTGATCGCCGGATACCGCGCGGGCTTCGTCAACAAGGGCGACTATCGCTACGACGCGCGCTTCGCGGTGCCCTGGCTGCTGCCCCCTGCGACGTACACGCTGCGCATCGAGGCCGAGGACGCGGACGGAGCGCTGACGGTGCTGGAGGAGGCGCTCGAGCTCACCCCGCCGGCCGACGGCTCCACGCCGTGGCTGTCGCCCGTCGCCGCCACCGTGTGGGAGGCGGAGCCGCTCGATCTCGCCCGTACGGTCGGGGGCGAGCCTTCGGGCGGCTGTGAGGGCGGCCGCGGCGCCCAGTTGCCGTGGGCGCTGGGTCTCGCGCTGCTCCTCGCCGCCTGCGCGCGGGGCCGGCGGGCGCGCGCGGCCCTGCTGGTGGCCGCGGCGTCCGTGGCCGGCGGCTGCGGCGGCGGCGCCGAGACGCGGGCGGTCGGCCGCGGCGAGGCCCTGGTCCAGGTGGTCGACGCGGGCGAGGGCTTCACGAACCAGGCGCCCCTGTGGCCGCTCGCGCTGGGGCACCGGCGTGTCCTGGCCAGCCTCAGCGACGAGGGAGCGAGCGTGTCACCTCACACGGGCGAGCTCTGGGTGACCGAGTCCTGGCCGCTCGAGGGCGGCGGGCGCGGCATGGTGCTGCGCCCCAGCAGCCGGGACTCCGCCTGGTTCGAGCTGGCGCTCACCGCCGACGGCCTCTACGCCACGGGCTCCGCGAGCGCCGGGCGTCTCCACCGGCCGCTCTTGGTGCTCCCGGCCGAGGTCCGCGTCGGGATGACGTGGCGCTCCTGGGCGCGCCCGGCCGACGCCGACCGTCTCGACCTCGACCCGGCCGAGCTCATCGACGACTCCGGCGGCTTCGAGTTCCGGGTGCTGCGGGTCACAGAGGACGCGGCCGCCAGCACGCCGCGCGGGCGCGCCCGGGTCTGGGAGATCGCCTGGAAGGGGCCGCTGCCACCGCACGCGACCTTCGACTGGATCCTGGAGCTGGCGGGCACGCCCCGCACGCCGGCCCGCGGTGTGATGCGCTTCGTCGAGGGCTACGGCCCCACCACGCCGTCCTATCTGCCGACCTTGGCGTACCGTGACTATGGGCCGACCGAGGGGCTGGACCCCGGGCTGAGCGACGCGCACCTGCTGATGCCCGCGCCCTCCGCCGACGCCGCGACCGGGCCGGAGGTCACGCTTCACGAGGTCGCTCGGCCCGAGCGCATCGACGGGCAGTCGGTCCACCAGATCAGCGCCATCGACCTGGATGACGGGCACGGCGTGTGGCTACGCTTCGACGGCAACGCCGCCGGGCTGGGGTACCCCGCTGCGTTTCCCGGAAGCGGCGGCGGCGGGGGAAACGCCAACCTCTGGGTCGCCTCGGCCCGCTCCGAGTGCTTCGCCTTCGAGGGGGAGCGCCTGGTCAGCGGCCAGGAGTTGGGCGTGCTGGGTGACGACGAGACCTGCGTCCACGCCGCCGGCGTGCTGGTGCCGCCCGGAGGCGATCAGGCCTTCGAGGTCCCCTTCATGGGCTACTACGGGGCCCCGATCAGCAAGAAGGTGCTCGAGGGCTGCGACAACCATCCCGGCTGCTTCATCAGCACATGGCCCCACGCCGTGTTGCCCTCGGGCGACGCGAGCGGGGCGTCACTGCTGGCGTGGCACAACCAGTCCCCCGCGTCGTGGTACCTCACGCCGTGGCGCTCCTTCGCGTGGGCGGAGCGCCACCAGCTCAATGACCTGGAGCTGAGCGCCGAGATCGACGGCGCCGTGCTGGACGGGCTGCTGGCCGATCTCGGGCTCAGCCAGCTCGTCGCGCGCTCGTTGGGCGACGGCGCCTACGGGCTGCTCGCCCGGAGCGCGACGCGGTACGGGGATCCGACCTCCTTCGGCTTCGCGCGACTGGACCCGGACGGCGTCATCCGCGACGCCGTGTCCTACGGGCCGATCGGTTGGGGGACCTCGTTTCGCTCGGACGCGAGCGGGGCGGAGATCTGGCAGGTCGACCGCGGCGGGCGCGTGTGGGAGTGGCGCTACACCGCGGCCGGCATGGAGCGGCGGGTGCGCGCGCGGCTGTCCCTCGCGGGCGACGAGACGCCGACGGCCGCGGTGCGCCTGGACGCCGAGCGCCTCTTCGTGGTGACCGCGGGCCCCGCGCCGGACAACGTGCCGCCGCTGACGCCCCGGCTCGAGTGCTCGCCCGCATACTGCTTCAACGCGCCGTCCCCAGCGCCGCCGCGGCTGTGGACGGCGACGCTGCCCTCCGAGGCGAGCGCGTCCCCATGGGAGCCACCACCGGCCGTCCTGGGCCTCGAGCCCCGCGGGGACGGCAGCGGCGTCTGCGTCCCGGCGGCCCGCGGCGAGACGCCAGCGCTGGTCGCGCCGCCCGCCGGGGTCGAGGCCGTGGTCGAAGAGGGCGGGCGCTGCTTGAGCCTGCGCGCGGGCCGCGCGGGCGCCGCGCCCGTCACCGAGTGGGAGGCGCGGTTGCCGGGCACCGCGCCCGTCCGGGTGGTCCCCATGTGGCCGGTGCCCTGAGCCGCCGCCCCGGAGCGCACGAGTGCCGTCGCCCCGACCCTCAGTGAAACGTGGGGCGCCGACGCTCGAGGTAGCGGTAGAGAAAGTCGAAGTAGAGGTGAATCATCACCCGCTGGACGTCCGGCGGCGCTTTGGCGATGCGCTCGCGCTGGGCGTCGATCTTCGGCAGCGTCCGCAGCCCCTCGATCAGCGCCTCGGCATCCCGCGCGGTCTGGGCGTCGACCCGCGACACCGACGGCGCACCGTTGAGAAGGGCCTCGCGCAACACCGCCTCCTCGAAGAGGTGGTGGTAGCCATCGAGCGCCCGGTCAAACACGAACTGAAGTTCTTCACCCATGGCCCGAGAGGATCATGGGGCCGGCAGCCCGTCCAATTTCTCAGCCCCCGCCTCGCGAAAAGCGAGGGCCGGCGCCCTAGATCTCGTCGGAGACGCTCGCACCCTGGATGGCGGCGTGCTCGGGGACGGCCAGCCAGTCGCGGCGCCGGGCGGGGTCGCGGATGGTCGAGGCCACGCGGCGCATCTGCTCGAGCGCGCGCTGCTCCAGGGTGTCGGCGGCGCGGTGCTGGCGCGCGTTGCGCCGGGCGCAGGCGAGCACCCAGACCAGGACGTGGACCTCGGCCTCCCAGCCGGGGCGGCGGTCGGCGGCCGACAGGGCGCGCTCGGCGAACCCAAGCGCCGCCTCGTGGTTTCGCGTCTCCATCGCCGCCCGCGCCGCCAGCGCGAAGGCGCGCCCGGCGCGCGGGTACTCCTTGCGCCTCGCGGCCTGCAGCGCCAGGGACTCGGCCTCCGCCTGGGCCTGCGCGGCCTCGGCGGGGCTGTCGCTGAGGCTGAAGTCCAGCATCGACAGGCGCAGCTGCGTGAGCTCGGTCCACGACAGCACGTCGCGGGCGCGGCCGTAGATCTCGCCGAGGAGGCGTCGGGCGTCCGCGGGGCGTCCGCTGGCCTTGAGCGCCTCGGCCTCCAGCGCCTCGGCGAGGGCCTCGGCCGCGGGCAGGCGGTCCCGAATCGCGAGGTCGCGCGCCTGACCGGCGTGGTCGCGCGCCGTGTCCAGCCAGCCGAAGGTCAGGTGGGTGCGGGCCAGCTCGATCTCGAGCTGATACGACGCGTGCCGCAGGTGCTCGCCGGGCATGTCGCGCGCGACCTCGAGCAGCCGCTCCAGCGCGCTCTCGGGGCGGCCCGCGAGCCGGTGAATCACCGCCGCCAGGATGCGCGCGCGCACCGCGTGGGCCACGTCGCCCGCGGCCTGGGCGGCCGTCAAATACGCAGTCGCCGCCTGCTCGGCTTCGCGCACGGCCTCGATCTCGACGAGCATCTCCGCCCGCGCGGCGGCGAGGCGCAACACCACGCCGGGCCGCGGCCGCGACTGGTCGGAGCCCATGCCCGTGGCCAAGGCGTCGAGGGCGGCGGCCGTCTCGCTGAAGGCGCGCAGGCGCAGGCCCTCGGCCCACATGAAGAGCCCGCGCGCGTCGGGGCTCGGGTGCTCGCCCTCGAGCGCCAGCCGCGCCTCGGCGTGGCGCATGAGCTGGCTCCAAGCCGAACGCTCGAAGGCCGCCACCATCCGCGTCTCCAGCGAAAACGCCAGGGTCGGCATG
The DNA here is from genome assembly GCA_041389525.1 of Myxococcota bacterium. Classification (GTDB taxonomy): domain Bacteria; phylum Myxococcota_A; class UBA9042; order PHBI01; family JACKFB01; genus JACKFB01. The sequence goes on from JAWKRR010000038.1 coordinate 19,124, forward strand.
TGCGCCGTGTCGGTGCCGTAGCCGACCAGCTTCTCAGCGGCCGAGTCCAGCATCTCCAGATCGCCCTCCGCCAGCGCCAACCGGACGCGGGCCTTCAGGAGCATCACCCACCAGCGCCACGCGTCCTTCGCCTCGGCGGGCCCGAGATGCTTCTCGAGCAGCTCCTGGGCGCGGTCGAGGTATTGTGCAGCGCGTTGCGCCGACTCGGAGCCGATGGCCTCAGAAGCGGCCGTGACCAGGTGCGGGGCAGCATGGGCCGGGCGGTCTGAGCGCAGCAGCTCCGCGGCGACCAGGCTGCGCTGGCCCGGGAAGGGGTCGGCTGCGTGCAGCGCCTGGGCCAGCCGCCGGTGCAGCCGCATCTTGATCGCGGCCGGCGTCGCCCGGTACATGCTGCGTCGCCACGCCTCGTCGCCGATCCCGAGCTGGTCGCCGGTCGACTCGACCAGGGTCCCGCGGGACAGCAGATCGGGGATGCGCGCCGACCACGAGTCCAGGTAGCGCTCGATGACGCCGCGGGGCATCGGGTGCCGCACGCAGGCCAGCAGCTGCTCGAGGGCGCCGGGATCGGCCGTGGGCAAGGGCTGCCGCTTGGTGTCGCCCTCGACCACGAAGCCGTCACGGGTGCGCTTGAGGACGCCGCGCCGGAACAGATCCACCAGCGCCGCGGTCAGCCCGGCGGGCGTGCGCCCCGACTCGCCGTGCAGGTCGGTGATGGCGGGCACATCGAGCACCCCGCGCCCGACCGCCGACTCGAACCAGGTGGCGGCGTCCTCGAGCGTGGGCTCGGGCAGGCGCTCGGTGGCGACGTAGGCCGCGCGGACGAAGCTGGCGAAGGGCGGGGCGATGGGGGTCTCGCCCGGGTCCAACGTGGCCAGCAGGCGCAGGTTCGGCGAGCGGCTACCGGTGAAGACCGCGTGCATGACGTGCAGCGAGCGGCCGTCGATGCGGTGGATGTTCTCGATGACGAGCACCGTGGGCACATCGAGGCGCGACAGGATCGCCGCGGCCCCAGCGGGCCCCGGCAGCGGCTCGGGCGTGACGCCGCCGGCCTGCTCGGCGCGCAGGCGCTGCAGGATGATCAGCGCGGGTCGCAGGCCGTCCAGGTCGCTCTCGCAGGGCTGGTTCAACGCGAATCGAATGACGCGGGCGCCCTGGATCGCCGCGCGGTCAGCGAGCTCGTGGACCACCGCGCCGCCGTCGAAGCCGGGGGGCGACTCGACCAGCAAGACCTTGGTCACGCTGGACGCGGCGTCGGAGCCGGGGGCGATGCCGGTCAGGGTGCGGTCGCCGGCCGCGAAGGCCGTCTCGCGCCGCGGGAAGACCACGCCGTGCAGGCGCCGCGCGAAGGCCTCGGGCAGCTCGAGGCTCACCCGTCGCTCGATGGCGTGGCCGAAGCGCTCGAGGACCTCGGCGGCGGTGCGCGGGCGCTTCTGGGGCTGCGGCTGCAGCATCATCATCACGAGCTGGCTCAACGCCTTCGGGCACTCGGGGTGTGTGATGGGCGGCGCCGGCTTGCCCAGCCGCGCGTCCAAGAGCTCCTGCTCGTCGCTGCCCGGCCAGGGCCGCCGCCCCTCGATGACCTCGTAGAGGATCAGCCCGAAGGCGTACAAATCCGAGCGTTCATCGAAGGGATAGCCCGCCAGCATCTCCGGCGCGCAGTACTCCGGCGTCCCGATGAAGAGCTCCTCGGGCGGCTCGCCGAGCCTGGACGCCACGCCCAGATCGATGAGCTTCGTCGAGCCCTCGCCCGGCTTGTCCATGTCGACCAGGATGTTGCCCGGCTTCAGATCGCGGTGCAGCCAGCCTCGCCCGTGGATGTAGTCCAGCGCGCGCAGCACCTGCTCCATCCAAGGCCACGCCTGCTCGAGCCCGCGCAGGCGCGGGATCGCCAGGTAGAGCGAGATGCCGCGGCAGTACTCGAGCGTGAAGTAGGGCACCTCCCCGCCGCGGGGGTGGCTGGCGAACCCGACCTCGTAGACCTCAGGGATGTTCGGGTGGTGAAAGCTGCGCTGGGTGACGAACTCGGTCATGAAGCCCGAGGTCGCGTTGCGGTACTCCGGCAGCAGGATCTTCACCGCGAGCGGGCGCTCCTCGGACGCGAGGTCCGCCGCGAGCAGTACCCGACCCATGCCGCCTTCGCCGAGCGTGCGCTCGAGCCGATATCGCCCGTCCCAGCTCAATTCATCCGCCCTCGACCGCGCGCGGACCGACGATGGAGAGCCAGAGCGGCACGAGGTGCCGGGCGTCCGCGTCGAGGCGGGTGACGAGCGCGTTCAGGGTGGGCGGGCGGGAGGCCATGGTGTGTCGGAACCGGACGCTCCAGGGGCTGTCGGCCGCCGCCGCCGTGAGCTTGGCGCCGTCCTGCTTCGCCGCGGCCAGGATCTCGGCGCTCGCGGGACCGGCGGCGGTTGGGGCGACCAGGGCGAAGCTCACCGCTCGCGGCTCCAGGGTCAGCACCAGCCGCGGCCGCTCGTCCACCGGCGTCGCGCTGGGGGCCGAAGCGTCCGAAAAGGTAAATGCGATCGAGGAGATCGGAGCCCCGCCCGCGTCCTCCGCGCGCCACAGCCCCGTGCGCTCCGCGTCCCCGGCGGCGGGCTGCAGCCGGCCCTGCGAGCGCCGCCCGAGGCTCGGGAGCAGCGCGTCGGCCACGGCGATGAGGCCGTCGCGGGCTTGCAGGCGCAGCAGGTTGTCCTCGGTCTTGGGCGTCACCGCGCTCAACGCGGCGAGCGCCTCGGCGGCGACGAATGGCCCCTCGGCCTCATCAGCCGGCGGCAGGGCCGACGCGAGCTTGGGCGCCTCGGCCTCGGCGTCGAGAGGCCGGGCCGCGAGCAAGGGGCTGCGCTGTTCGCCCAGCCACGCGATGACTTGGTCGCGTAGGAAACGAACCTGGCCGGCCACCTGGACGCGTGGGAGATCGGTCTCTGCGAGGAGGCGACCGATCACAACAGGCGATAATCGCAGCAGGTCAGCCAGCTCGGCCTCGGTGAGCACTGGATTCACGGCGTCAGTATAGACGGGTCGCGGCGGGACGCCACCCCGCCCCGAAATCGGTTCCGAGACGGCCTTTCTTAACTCGAATCCCCGGTGGGCGGCCCTCGGCGATCCGCCAGCCGGCGCCGGTGAAAACGCGAACGCCCCGCGGGAGGCGGCGGGGGCCGCTTCGCGCGAGGCGTTCACTGAGGGGTCGCTGACCTAGCGGCGACGGGCCGGGGGAGCCGTTCCGCGACGAGCGGGCGACGCCGCGGGCTGGCGGGACGGCGAGGGGCTGTCCCGTCGCTCCGACCTGTCGCGATCGCCGGACTGCGAGGGCCGCGACGGCGCCGCGGGGCGGGCCGCCGGGCTGTAGCTCGGCCGTGAGGGCTGGGCCGCGGGGCGCGAGGGCTGCGACGGCCGCGAGGGCTGGGCCGCGGGGCGCGAGGGCTGCGACGGCCGCGAGGGCTGGGCCGCAGGGCGCGAGGGCTGCGACGGCCGCGAGGGCTGGGCCGCAGGGCGCGAGGGCTGGGTCGGCCGGGAGGGCTGAGCCGCAGGGCGCGAGGGCTGCGCCTGGCGGAAGGGCTGGGCCGCGGGGCGCGAGGGCTGCGACGGCCGCGAGGGCTGGGCCGCGGGGCGCGAGGGCTGGGCCGCGGGGCGCGAGGGCTGGGCCTGGCGCTGGGGGCTCGGCTGGGGCGCCATCCGCTCACGGGCGCTCTCTCGCTCCGGCGCTGCGGACCGCGATTCACGCTCGTCACCACGGCGCGAGGCGGCGCCGTCGGGGAAGAGCGGCTGTCCCTCGCCGCGACGACGCGAGTCGCTCGCCGCGGGAGTGCCCTTGCCGCGTCCGTTGAACGCGGGGTTGGCCTTGCCCTGACCCGCCTTCGGTGCGTTGCGGCTGCCGTCGGGCTCGCCGCGACCTGACGCGCCACGCGGGGGCCGCTCGTCGCGCCGGTCGGGAGTCCGGGCGTCGGGCCGCCCGCCCCGGTCGCTACGACCAGGCACCGCGGACGCCGCCTTGGGCTTGTACTGACCCGCGGACGGGCGGGGCTTGGCACCCATCGGCGCCGGCTTGGCCTTGGCGTACACGGGCTTCGCCTTCACGGGGTAGTGCGGCGTGTACTTGGCGTAGCGGACGTGGCGCACGTAGTGGTGCTTCGGGTGGTAGTGCACGCCGTGGTGGTGGTTGTACCAAGCGTAGTGCGAGCGGTGGTAGTGCGACGACCAGGACCACGTGCCGGCGTACCAGTGGGGCGCGACCCAGAGCGGTCCGTCCCAGTAGCCGCCGACCCACGAGTAGCCGACGCGGACGCTCGGCCGCCAGAAGCCCAGGGAGATCACGCCGGCCACGGGATAGCCCGGCACCCACACGTAGTTGGCGCGGGTGGTCGTCGGGACCCAGTAGCCCTGGTACCAGTAGCCGTCGGCCCAGTAGCCGTCGGTCCACTCGTAGCCGGGGACGTAGGACTGCCGCCAGTAGCCGTTGGCGTAGTAGCCGGTGGGCGCGCGGTAGCCGGGCACCCACACGTGCTCGGGGCGCTGCTGAAGGGGCTGCCACTGGCCGGCGACGAAGACGCCGTCGGAGTCGTAGTAGCCGTCGATCCACTCGAAGCCGTCGACCTGGCCCTCGCGCCAGAAACCGCTGACCCAGACGCCGTTCTCGTCGTGGTAGCCGTCGACCCACACCCAACCGTTGTCGGGGGCGGCGATCTGCTGCCACTCGCCGGCGTGAGAGACGCCGTCTGCGTCGACGTAGGGGTCGATCCAGGCCTCGCCTTCGCGCTCGGACTCGCGCCAGAAGCCGTCGATCCACGCGCCGTCGGAGTCGTAGTGGCCGTCGACCCAGACCCAGCCGCTCTCGTCGACGATCGGCGCGGCGGCCTGGACCTGGGTCACCATCAGGCCGCCGCTGAGGGCGACGGCGAGAAGTGTTTGGCGAAGTATTGTCGTGATGACCATGGTCGTCTCCTGTCGCACCGGGGCGATGAACACGGGTCGGACGCGGTCGACTCCCGGCTATTCAACAGCCACGATCTACTGATAGGCGCCGCGCGGGCCGATGCCAAGCCTTGGCGCGTGTCGCCGTCCTCGGTCCGAACCCGGCGTGATTCGATCAGGAGCGGGAGGCGGCCACGATGACTTCGACGTGCGGCGTGTGCGGAAACATGTCCAGCGGGACGACGTCGGTGACCTGGTAGCCGGCGGCGACGAGCTGGGCGAGGTCGCGGGCCAGCGAGCGGGGGCCGCAGGAGACGTAGACGAGGCGGCGCGGGCCGGAGGGGGCGACCAGCGCGTCGAGGACGGCGCTGTCGAGGCCGCGGCGGGGCGGATCGACGATCACGGCGTCGGTCGCGGCGGTGAGGGCGCGGCCGATGGTCGTGGCGAGCGGGCCCTCCACGACGGTGACGTTCCGCGTGCCGAGGTGGGCCGTGTTGCCGCGCGCGTCGGCGCAGGCGTCGGCCGCGACCTCGGCCAGGGTGACGCGGGCGGCGCGGTCCTTGAGCGAGAGCCCGAAGACCCCGATGCCGGCGTAGAGATCGGCGAGGTGCTCCATGCGGGCGGGCATCAGCGAGCCCACCGTGGCGACCATGGCCTGGGCGACCTGGTGGTTGGTCTGCAAGAAGGCCGTCGGCCCTACCTCGAGCGCCAGCCCGCCGAAGGTCACGCGCTGACGTGTGGCCCCGCCCAGCTCGATGGTGTCGCGGCCGAGGACCGGCCCGGAGTCGCTGGGGTTGATGTTGGCGAAGACGCCCACGATCCCCGGAATCGCCAGCAAATCCCTGGCGATTTCGAGAAGCTTGGGCTCCTCGCGGCTGGCGACGATGGTGAGCAGGCCGCGGCCGACCGCGGGGTCGAAGCGCAGCAGCAGCGCGCGCAGGGTGCCCGGGCGGTCGGGGCCGTCCCAGGTGGTCAGCCCGCTGCGGTCGAGGATCGCTCGGGCGTGCTGCAGCGCGCGGTCGAGCTCGGGGTGCTGGACGACGCAGCGCTCGACCGGGACGAGGTCGTTGGTGCCGGGGCCGTAGAAACCCAGCTCCAGGCGGCCGTCGATGCGGCGGGTCATCATCAGGGCGCGGGTGCGGTAGCCGGTCTCGACTCGCGGGCCGGGGTCTTCGCGCCACGTGGCGTCTGGGCAGTGGGGGTCCAGCAGGGCGTGGAGGGTCTCGCTGCGCGTCTGGCGCTGGATCTCGAGCGAGGCCATCTGCCACGGACAGCCGCCGCAGCGCTCGACCAACGGGCAGGGGGGCTCGACGCGGTGAGGCGAGGGCGTCTCGAGCTCGTGGATGCGGGCCCAGGCGGCGTTCTTGCCGACGTGGGTGACGCGGAACTGGCCGCGGTCGCCGGGGACGCCGCCGGGGACGCGCGCCTCAAGGCCGACGTCGCCCAGGCGGGCGCGGGAGCCGTCGGAGTCCGCCAGGGCGGTCACCTCGCCGGCGACCAGGGAACCTTGGAGGAGGCGAGCCGTCGTGTCTGCTTGGTCTTGCACCCGCCCGACCTACCGCGCGCCGGTCCGCGTGTCCACGTCCACGGCCCGCGGCGGCCCGTCACTTCGGCGGCATCAGGCTCTCGAGGTAGGCGCCGGCGCTGGAACTCTGGGGCAGGATGTCGCAGAGGGTGCCCTGGCCGGAGACGACGGTCTGGCCTTTGGCGATGCTCCAGGCGCCGCCCTGCTTGACCCGCACGGTGTCGTAGCCGCGCATGGCCGCCAGGGTGGGCGGCAGCACGATCTGGAGGTCCCAGTCGCTGGGGCCGGTCATCGCCGGGTGGGTGATGTCGACCTCGAGGTGGTGGGCCACCAGCGGCGCGCCTTGGGTGAGGCCGAGCTGAGGGATGTTGGCGAGGATCTCGACGACGACGCTGGAAGCGAAGGGCACGAGCTCGAAATCGAGGGCGAACCCGTCGTCGGCCCGGGTGAAGGTCTCGGTCGACCAGACGCGCAGCGAGCCGGCGGTGCACTTGCGGGTCTCGATGCGCTGCATGCGCTCGAGGATGTCGCGTGGGATGGGCCAATCGAGGATGGCGCCGGTGACCAGGATGGGGTTGTCGAGGGTGCGCGCCTGCTTGAGGATGATGCGCGGGCCGGGGATCGAGCCCTGGGCGAGCTCAGGCCAGCCCGCGGCCATGCGCTTCAGCTCGAGATCCAGGATCAGCGTGCTGCGCTGCTGAGGGGCCGGGAGCGCCGTGTTCTTCTGGTCCAGCCAGGCGTCGGACACGGTGTTGAGGGTGTCGAGCAGGCTGTAGAGCTCGGCGTCGGTGAGGATCCAGGTGCCGTCTGGGACCTCGGTGGAGCTCTGGGCGCGGGTGATGGTCGCCGGGGCGCTGCCGTAGCGCTCGACCACGTCGACCTCGGGGAGGGCGGGGTTTCCGGGCTCGGGGTTGGTGACGCTCAGGGCGCCGTCCTGCACGTTGATGACCATGCGGACGCGGTCGCCGCCGCTCTCGTTGCGCGCGATGAAGACGGTGATGACGCCGTTGGCGAGCTCGTCGGGGTCGTCGAAGCGCGGGTGGACGGCCAGCGCCATGTTGCCCGAGAGGTGGGCGATGCCGGCGGCGCGGCGCTCTTCGAAGGCCTCGAAGGTCCAGTAGCTGGCCCACGTTTTGAGGATGGCGTAGCTGAGCGTCTTCTTCTTGTCGCCCTTGTCGGGCTGCAGCGAGGGGTCGAAGAAGCCCGTGTTGGAGTCGTAGAGGCCGGCGCCGTTGAAGCCCTCGATGTCTTCGGCCGTGGACGAGGACCTAAAGCGCAGGCCCTGGAGCGGCGAGAAGTGAGCGTAGTGCTGGCTGAGCGCGCTCGTGTAGGTCTGAAGCGTCGCCGGGGCCAGGGGCAGGTCGCGGATCATCTCCTTGACGCCGCCCTTCGACACGATGCCGCCGAGGAAGGTCTGGGGGCCGTTCTGCGCCATGAAGCCGGCCAGCCAGGTCAGGGCTGGCGCGTCCTTGGCGTGCGCGGCCTCGAACTCGTCGTAGCCCTCCAGCAGCAGGAAGCGCGTGCGCTCAGAGCTGTCGAAGCTGGCGTTGACGAGCAGCGCCTCGAGGGTGTCCCGTATCGGCGCGATATGCTCGTAGTAGCCCCGGATCGACAAGGCGATCGGCACATCCGGCAGCAGGACCTGCGCGAAGTCCATCAGCCCCATCAACCCGGCCGCCTTGCCGCCGATGAGCGGCACGGCGTCGGCGAGGCCGGCGAGGCCCTCGGTCAGCTCGACGACGTAGGGTGCGTTCGCGATGTCGATCTGCGTGATGGTGACGTTGGAATTGACGCCCAGCAGCGACTTGTACTTGTCGTACTGGGTCTGGGTGATCTCCTTCCAGCGGACCTGGCCAGCCTTGACCTCGACGATGACCGGCTTGAGGAAATCGGCCCACGACTCGATGGCCGGGTCCTCGAGCACACCGGCCACGTAGGCGTTCGGCGTGCCGCGGCTCTTGGCCAGCAGGTTCAGGTGGGCCAGGGGCGTCTGGGGGACCGCGGTGACGATGCCGGCGACCGGCGGCAGGAAATCCGGGACCTCGGCGAGCACCACGATGTGCTCGGGGCCCATGGATGACGCGCCGGCGCCCCCGGCCGGGACCCGCTTGACCTTGCCGGCGGCGATTCCGTCGTTGTAGCCGACGACCTCGCCCTCCACGACCAGGTCCGAGTAGCGGACGATGCGGTCCTTGTAGGGGCCGTTGCCGGCCTCGATGGCGGACCCGAGCGTGTCCTGCGGGATCGAGCGCACCAGCCAGCGGAGGTTCGAGCCGATCTCGGGCGGTAGCGCCGCGTCGAGGCGCTCGAAGAACTTCACGATCATCGCCTCGGTGACTTTGTCGTCGCTGAACTCCAGCTCGAAGAGCCAGAGCGCTTCCGGCAGCACCCGCTTGGGGTTTGCGGGGTAGTGGAGGATGGAGCCGAGGCCGAAGAAGCGCGGCTCTTTCCACAGCCCGAGATCGTAGAACTTCGGCGAGTACAGGCGCCCGCCGCCGAGGAACTTGAGGTCGAGGGGCAGGTTCGACTGGCCAGCGAACGCCGCGTAGATCTCGGCGATGGACTCGAAGTCGTAGCCCTCGACCGGCTGCACATCGAGGCCGGCGATGGGCAGGCCGGAGAGGAGCCGGAACCAGTACCACTCGTCGTGGAGCTCGTAGAACGTCGAGTCGAGGAAGTAGGGGAGGCCGCCGACCTCGCTGCTGAAGTCGGTGAGGATGAACTTGCCTTGGACTGGCTCGACTCCGAGGCTGCTGAACGCGAAGAACTCGGCGGCGGAGGCGAACGCGTTGACGGTGTGGTCGGGGCCGGCGACCACGACGACGTCGGGTCCCGCGTCGGCGTCGGCGTCTCCGAGGGTGTCGGCATCGCTGGCGCCATCGGCGTCGGTGACGGAGTCGGTCGAGGTGTCGGCGTCCAGCGGCGCGTCGGCGTCCAGCGCTGCGTCGGCGTCGCCGGAGGTCTCGGCGTCGGCGACCGCGTCGGCGTCCGCGAGCACATCGGCGTCTCCCGCGCTGTCGGCGTCGGCGACCGCGTCGGCGTCCGCGAGCACATCGGTGTCTCCCGCGCTGTCGGCGTCCGCGTCCAGCGAGACCTCGGCCGCGCCGTCGGCGTCGACGAAGACCTCGGCGTCGCCCGATGAGCCGCCGTCGCCACCGCAGGCGCTGAAGGCGGCGCACAACAACAAGACCGACCAACGCCGCGCCGACATCTCCAAACCTCCCGTGCTCATTAGCCCCAAGACTAACCGAGCGGGGCGAGCCGACTCAATCGCGCGTCCTGGGCGCGGCCCGCTGCGGGAGGCGCAGGGCGAGGCCTCAGGGGCAGCCGCCCGGCTGCTCGGCGCCGCTGGCGATCCAGTCGATGACGAGCTGCCGCTGGGCATCGGTGTAGGTGGTCCCGCCGAGCGGCATCTTCTTACCGAAGCTAGGCTTGGTCTGGAACTTGTCGATGATCGTCCCTTCGCCCGGCGCGCAGGGCACCACGGCGGCTCCGTGCTTGCCCCCGAGGATCAGCGCCTCGGGCGTCGCCACCGAGAGCCCGCCGGCCTTGGCGTTCCCGTGGCAGAACGAGGCCGAGCACCCGGTCTGCTTGAAGAGCGGCTTGATGTGGCCTTCCCAGGTGATCGTGGGCTCGGCGTCGGGCCCCGCGTCTGGGACGCTGATGGTGTCGGGCAGGACGACGTCGGCGGTCACGTCGACGCGCACGTCCGCGGTCGCGTCGGGTTCAGCGACGACCTGCGCCTGCTGCAGGAACTCGTCTCCCAGCTCGGTGCAGCCGCCGAGGCAGGGCAGAGCCAGGAGCAAAACGAGCGCGGTCGAAACCACCGGAGCATGGCGACGCTTCATAGGAGCAAACCGTAGTCGCGCGCGGCCTTCATCGCAATCCATTCCCACCCCGCCCACGCGCCGAACCCGTCGGCGCGGCGTCCGAGAACCAGCCGTGACCTTGACCCTGCGTGCGTCCGGCCCCTATTTTCCCGCGGTCGCGCGTTCACTTCGCCGGGGCACCGCCCCGCCGCCGCGGCCCCGAACTCGACGAACTGGAGCCCTCGATGCGGCGTCTACTTGCGGTGCTTGCCGTACTCAATTTCACCGCGGCGGGCTGCGACGCCACGCTCCCGGAGCAGGACGAGGCCCCCGCGGTCGCGCCAGCGCTGGAAGATCGCTCGACGATCCCCCAGTACTTCACCGCGCCCGACGGCACCAAGCGCGTCCGCCGCATCCCCGGGGTCGTCGAGTACATCCACTACCCCGACGACGTCATGCTGCCCGCACACCGCACGGCGGCGGAGTACCTCGTCCAGAAGGGCGACGTTTACGACGACCAGCGGTACGCGACCCCAGAGCGCCACGCCATCACCATCCCGCCGGTCAAGACCGTGCGCCCGATGGTCGAGTGGGAGCCGATGCAGGCCATCATGATGGGCGTGCCGTCCTACGTGCTGTCGGCCGGCTCGTCCAACACCCTGCACACGGTCGTCCAGATCGCGAAGAACTCAGCGACCGTCGCCGAGGTCTGGTTCGTCGTCCCCAGCACCGCGACCAAGAACGCCCTGGAGGGCGCCCTGCTGAGCGCGGGCATGAGCCAGCAGCTCATCACCAGCCAAGTCCGCTACATGATTCAGGATATCGACAGCATTTGGTTCATCGACTACGGCCCGCTCCCGGTCCTCGACACGGTCGGCAAGACCTGGTCCTTCGTCGACTTCCGCTACTACCACCAGCGCGCGCTCGACGACGGCATGCCCTCGTGGATCGGGCGGAATCTCACCAGCATCGGCGTCCCGTCGAACGCCAACACCTACCGCATGCCCGTCGACATCGAGGGCGGCACCTTCCAGGCGACCAGCGACGGCATCTGCTTCACCGGCACGCGCGCGCTGACCCACACCGACTGCGCCGCCGGCGGCTGCACGTCGAACCTGGAGTTCTTGACGCTGTCGCAGGTCCAGCAAACGGGCGAGGCGCAGCTGCTGCGCTCGACGTGGGGCCAGTACGCGGGCTGCAAAGACCTCATCACCATGTACAGCATCACCGACGACGGCACCGGGCACATCGACATGTTCCTGAAGGTGCTGGACGACGAGACCGTGCTGATGGCGGACTACCGAGCGCCGTTTGCGAACACCGCGCAGCAGACGAACGCGGCGCGCATGGACGCCAACGCGGCCTTCCTCGAGGCCTACGTGAAGCCGGACGGCAAGAAGTTCAAGGTCAAGCGCATCATCATGCCGGGCCATCGTCAGGGCACGCCGTTCACCTACGCGAACTCGACGCTCATCAACGGGTTGAACCTGTGGCCCGCGTTCACGTTCAGCGACTGGGTCAGCAGCCGGAACATCGCCGAGGCCGAGTGGGAGGCCGCGCTGCCGGGCTACGAGCACATCTGGATCGACTCCGAGGAGCTGAGCTTCAACTCGGGCGCGATTCACTGCATCACGCGCACGATCCCCGCCACGGCGTCGGCCAAGTGGATCGCTGACGGCAGCTGCTCCAATGATACGTGCGTCGCGCCGGCGAACGGCTACAGCGGGGACTGCACCCCCAACGGCATCTCGAGCTCGGTCTGCTACGGGCCCCAGTGGCTGTGCGGCTGCAACGATTGCAGCAGCACCTGTCCGGGCGCCGGCGGGACCACTGACAACTGTGGCAGCGTCACCCTGGTCGGCTGCTGCGACGGCAGCAATCTCAAGTACTGCGAGAACGGCGCGCTGGGGGGGCTGACCTGCACCAACGGCTGCGGTTGGAACGCGAACTCGAGTTGGTACGACTGCGGCTACACCGGCTCGGACCCGACCGGGAACAACCCGAAGTCTTGCGCGCCGACCTGCACACCTGATTGCTCAGGAAAAACCTGCGGATCGGACGGCTGCGGCGGAAGCTGCGGCACCTGCGCCAGCGGAAAGGTGTGCAGCGCCAACGTCTGCGTCACCCCGGTCGATCCCTGCGATGGGGTGACGTACCAGGGATGCTGCGTCAACAAGACCACGCTGAAGTGGTGCGAGAACTCGGTGGTCAACCAGAACACCTGCGCTGCCGGCACTTGCGGTTGGGAGGCGGCCTCCGGGTTCTACAACTGCGACACGAGCGGCGGGGCGGACCCGTCGGGGACCTACCCGCAGGCGTGTGACCCGCCCGTCTGCACCCCGGCCTGCGCCGGAAAAGCCTGCGGGCCTGACGGGTGCGGCGGCAGCTGCGGGACCTGTTCGCTGTTTACGATGTGCAACGCGTCCTCGCAGTGCGTGCCGCTCTGCAGCCCGTCCTGCACGGGCAAGACCTGCGGAGACGACGGCTGCGGCGGCAGCTGCGGGACCTGCTCGGCGGGCCAGACCTGCACGGGGAACGTCTGCGTCGCCAACTGCGTGCCGGCCTGCACGGGCAAGGCCTGCGGTCCGGACGGGTGCGGCGGCAGCTGCGGGACCTGCGCCGTGGGTCAGACCTGCACCGCGTCCCAGTGCGTGGAGACCTGTGTGCCGAGCTGCTCGGGCAAGGCCTGCGGCTCGGACGGGTGCGGCGGGAGCTGCGGGACCTGCGCGGCCGGGAGCTCGTGCAACGCGGCGGGGATCTGCGTGGCGGGCTGCGCGCCGAGCTGCTCGGGCAAGGCCTGCGGCCCCGACGGGTGCGGCGGGAGCTGCGGGACCTGCGCGGTCGGGAACTCGTGCAACGCGGCGGGGATCTGCGTGGCGGGCTGCGCGCCGAGCTGCTCGGGCAAGCTGTGCGGCGACAACGGGTGCGGCGGGAGCTGCGGGACCTGCGGGGCCGGGCTGTCATGCACCGCGGCGGGCCAGTGCACCGCGGGCTGCGCGCCGAGCTGCGACGGCATGAGCTGCGGCCCCGACGGGTGCGGCGGGAGCTGCGGGACCTGCACTGCGGGCGAGACCTGCACGGCGGGCAAGTGTGTGGCGGTCTGCGCGCCCCTGTGCACCGGGATGGAGTGCGGCGACGACGGGTGCGGCGGCGCATGCGGCGTCTGCGAGGGCGGCAGCACGTGTAAGGCGGGCAAGTGCGTGGCCGACTGCGCCCCGAAATGCTCGGGCAAGACCTGCGGCGACGACGGGTGCGGCGGTACGTGCGGCGCCTGCGCCACGGGCGAGGTGTGTGACGCGGGCCAGTGCGTCGAGCCGGTCTGCGTGCCGGCGTGCGAGGGCAAGGCCTGCGGCGGAAACGGGTGCGGCGGCTCGTGCGGGGTGTGCGGCGATGGCCAGTCGTGCACCGCGGGGCAGTGCGTCGCGGTCTCCGGCTGCGGCGAGATCACGGCCGAGGGGCTGTGCGACGGCACGGTGGTGACGTGGTGTCAGAATGGCGCCCTGAAGTCCTTCGACTGCGACGACCAGGGCCGGATCTGCGGCGTCAAAGAGGGCGTCGGCTCGACCTGCCTCGACCCCTGCGTGCCCGTGTGCTCGGGCAAGCAGTGCGGCGGCGATGGCTGCGGCGGCGAGTGCGGGAGCTGCCCGCCCGGGCAGAGCTGCAACGCCGGGACCTGCGGCGATGGGCCTGGACCCGACGCGACGCCCGACAGCGGCGGCGACACCGCGACGCCCGACGCCGCGCCTGACCCAGCCCCTGAGACCGCCCCCGACGCGGGCGGCGACACCGCGAAGCCTGACGTGGACGCCGGGACGCCCGACGCCACCGGCACCGACACCGAGGTGAAGACCGGCGAGGTCGACGTGGCCGGGCCGGTGCTCGGCTCGTCCGGACCGTCGGGCTGCGCCGGCGGCGGCGACACCACCGCCGGTTGGCTGGGTCTGCTGGCGATGCTCGGGCTCGCGCTGGCGGCCCGTCGGCGCCAACGCGCCGCGCTCTAGGCGTCGCTGGCGGCGGACCCACCGCCGCGCGCCGACCTACTTACAGCGGAAGCCGACCATGGGCGACGTCTCGCTGCCGTTTAGGCCCTGAGTGTCGCCGAACGAGATCAGCAGGCCGCCCGGGCCGAAGCCCAGCGCCTCTTGATTGGCCGCGCCGGTCAGCGGCATCGACAGGACCTCGGCCGTCGCGAGGTCGTCGTAGCCGCGCACTTCCCACAGCGCGCTCAACGCGAAGAGGTTTCCGGCCACCACAAGGCGGTGCGGCGCCTCCAGCTCGTAGTCGCAGCCGGACAGCTGCTCGGCCTCGCCCACCGCGAGCCGCTGGCTGGGGTCGAGCCGGTAGCCATCGTCGGTCGACACCACGCACACCAGCTCGCCCCGCGCTTTCGACACGGCGAACCCGACGCAGGCCGCGTCGGGGCCAGGTGCCGGGTGGAGGCAGAACCCCTCGAAATTTGCTGCGCAATTGCCACCCTGCGGGTCGCACAGGTAGTCCGCGTCGTCGGTCACCGCGGTGGCAAACTGCGCGAGGACCAGCCCGGTCGCGTCCGCCGTCCACTCGCGGATGTACCCTGAGGACACAAGCCCCACGACGCGCCCGAGCGGTGAGAGGGCCAACCCCTCGACGTCGTCGCCAGCCGCCGCGTCCAGCGGGAACTCCACCGGCAGCGTGAGGTAGGCCACCGGGTCCAGCAGCGCGCCCGCGCCCTTGTTCCCCGAGTCGGCGATGACCAGCCAGCCCCGCCCAAGCGCGTTGTCGATCCAGACCGCGCCGCTGGCCTCGGGCAGCTCCAGCCGCTTGACCTCGCCGAGCGCCTCGGGCACGCAGACCAGCGGCCCGCCGCCGTCCGGCCCCGCGTCGACCTCGGGCGTCCCGTCGACCTCGGGCGCGACCTCAAGGCCGTCGCTCGCGTCTGCTTCGCCGACGTCGGCGCTGTCCGCGGGCCCCGGATCTGCCGGCAGATCCCCCGACGGCGCGTCGACCAGCCCGCTGTCCACGGGCAGATCCGCGCGTAGGTCCGACCCGCTACCCCCGGACGCGCAAGCGCCCAGGAGGGCGAGGCTCAGCGCGACGGGCAGCGCTCTAGCCGCGGATGCGGACGCCACTCGCCTTCACGACGACCTCGGTGCGGGTGCCGGAGACGTCGTCCGGGTTGCCGCCGCGGTCGGACTCCAAGTGCTTGACCTGCGCCTCGTTGAAGGTGCGGACGCCCAGCGTCCCCTCGACCACGACCTGCTTACCCTGCGAGTCGAGCGGCACCACGAACGCGTAGTCCTTCATCGTGATGCGCGCGGTCTTGTCGCCGTCCCGCACCACCAGCCAGCAGCCCTTCTTCTTGCAGACCTGATCGATGACGCCGCTCAGCTGCACCACCGAGTCGTTCGCCGGCGCAGGCTCCGTCGCGAGCAGCGACGCCAAGGGCTTCGCCTCGGCCAGCGCGAAGGGCGAGCCGAAGTGCTGCTCGCCCGCGGGCACATCCACGCTCCCTGCCGGCGCCGCGGCCGCCGCTGCAGCCGCCGCCGCGTGGGGGCAGCCGGGCGCGGCCTCGCCACCCGAGACCGCCGCCAGCGCGGGCTTGTTCGCGTCGGCGAAGGGGCAATCGCCCTCGCCACCGGCGCAGGAACCCCCAGCGCAGGCCGCCTTGTCCTTGCCGCCGCAGCACGCGCCGTCAGCCTTGCCCTCAGCCTTGCCGCCGCAGCACGCGCCGTCAGCCTTGCCCTCGGCCTTGCCCTTGCAGCCTTCGCACGAGCACTTCTCCCCGCCGGCGCAGTTATCGCAGCCGCCAGCGCAGTCACCCTTGCAGCCCTCGCAGTTCCCGGCGCAGTTCCCGCAGCCGGCCTTCGCCTGGTCGCCCGCGGCCGCCGCCTTCGCCGCGCCGTCACAGCACGCCTTGGGGGCCTCGCCCTCGGCCGCCGCCGTCGCCCCACCTTCCGCCGCCGCAGCGGCCTTCGCCGCGCCATCGCAGCACGCCTTGGGAGCCTCACCCGCAGGCGCACCCTCCGCGGTCGCGGCCGCAGCCACCGTCGCCGGCTCAACCGACTCGGGCGTCGCCTCCGATCCGGGGGCCTTGTCGCACGCGCCAAGGGCCAGCAACGCCGCGCCAAGCAAAATCGTCAGGTGGGAACTACGCATTTTGTGTACTCCTCTTCGGCTCGCCCGTCCTGGGCGGCGCCCAGCATGCCCGCCGGCCGCTGGGGATACAACGCCCAGGTCATCTGGATCGGTTCAACCGGATTCCGCGTCGCCCCAGGATCGGGCGTCCGCGGCCCGTTTCGCTCTGGATTTCTCGGCCGCTCCATGCGAGGCGACGAGGTGATGTCACGCAACCCTCCATCCGCGCCAGACCCCGCTGAGGTCCGCCTCTGGCTGGCCGCCTGGTACCACCCGCGCGCGCCGCACCCTGGCAGGACGACCCGACGCCCTACCGCGTCTGAGTCTCCAGATCATGCTGCAGCAGACGCAGGTCGCCACGGTCCTCCCCTATTTCGAGCGTTTCATCGCGGCGCTGCCAGACGTCCAGAACTCGCCCGGGCCGACGAGTCCACAGTCATGAGCCTGTGGGCGGAGCCTCGGCTACCGCCACTTGCTCCGCTTCATGCCTACGCGCCGCCCAGCAGCTCGTGGCCGCCCGACGGTGCTCTGCCCAACACCGTCGCCGGCCTCCGCGCCCTCCCCGGGATCGGCGCCTACACCGCGGCCGCCATCGCCTCGGTCGCCTTTGGCCACTGCCCGCCGCCGTCGTCGACGGCAACGTCCTCCGCGTGCTCAGCCCAGCACTCCGCCCAAGCCGAGCCCGTCGACACGCCTCCGCCGGCCTCCGCGCCTACGAAGCTGGCCGACGCCCTGCTGGACCCGCCGACCCCTCGTCACGCTACAACCAGGCGATGATGGGCTCAGCCTGGTCTGCTCGCCCCGAAACCCCGACTGCGCCGCCTGCCCCATCCGCCGCGGCTGCGCGACCCCACGCCCCGCCGAAGCAGAAAATACCCGCGAAAATCGCCGCGAAAGGGCGCTGGCGTCGGTCCGCGCCGCCTGCGGGCTGGCCCTGGACGACGCGGGCCGCGTGCTCATGGCCAGACGCCCGCCCGAGGTCCTGCTCGGCGGCCTGTGGGAGCTACCCGGCGGCGACCTCGACCCGGACGCCACCCCCGAGCGCGCGCTCCAGGTCCACCTGCACGCGCGGCTGGGCCTCGACGCCGAGATCGGCCCCCGCCTCGCCACCGTCGAGCACGTCTTCAGCCACCGGCGCCTCACCCTGGACGTCTACGCCGTGCCCGCCCTCCGCGGCAGCCTCACCCCGAGCTGGTACGACGACTGCGGCTTCCTCGACCGCGCCACCCGCGCCGACGCCCCGCGCTCGCGCCTCGCCGACAAGGTGCTCGAGGCGGTCGGCCATGGCTGAGTCCCAGCACCCCGGCCACGTCGTCCGCGACCTGCTGCTGCCTCTGGGCACGCCGCCCCAAGCCCTGCGCGAGCTTGCCGCGCAGTCCCTCGGTGTCAGCCCCGACGCCATCGCCGAGCTACGCCCCCTGCGCATCTCCCTGGACGCCCGCCACGGCATCCCGCGCCGCGTTTACACAGTCCGCGTCTGGCTCTTTGGCGAAGAGGTCCCGCCCGACGACCTGCCCGCCCTCGACCCGCCGCCCCCCATGCGCCCGCTGGTGCGGGGCTCGGCCCCGGTCATCGTCGGCACCGGCCCCGCCGGGCTGTGGGCGGCGATTCAGCTAGTGCGCGCCGGCGAGCCGGTCATCCTGCTCGAGCGCGGCGGTCAGGTCGAAGCCCGCAACCGCTCGACCCACGGGCTGCGCACCCGCGGCGAGCTCGACCCCGAGTCCAACCTCTGCTTCGGCGAGGGGGGGGCTGGGACCTACTCCGACGGCAAGCTATACACCCGCGTCAAAGACCCGCGCGTCCGCGACGTCTACCGCGACCTCGTCGCCTTCGGGGCCGACCCGCACCTCCTCATCGACGCCCACCCGCACGTCGGGACCAACCGCCTCATCAAGCTGCTGGCCCGCGTCCGCGCGTGGTTGCTGGAAGCCGGCTGCGAGCTGCGCTTCGACGCCCGCGTCAGCGACCTCTTGCGAGGTGCCGACGGGCGAATCGCGGGCGTGCGGCTGTCCGACGGCGAGGAGATCGAGGCCCCCGCGGTCGTCTTGGCCACCGGGCACTCCGCGCGCGACGTCTACGCGACCCTGGCCGACCTCGGCGTCCCCATGGCGCGCAAGCCCTTCGCCATCGGCGCCCGCGTCGAGCACCCGCAAGCCCTGGTCGACACGATCCAGTACGGCAGCCACGCCGGCCACGCCGATCTCGAAGCCGCCGCCTACGCCCTGACCGCCCAGGTCGCCGGCCGCGGCGTCTACTCTTTCTGCATGTGCCCCGGCGGCTTCGTCATCCCGACGACGACCGAGCTTGGCCACCTCAACGTCAACGGCATGTCGAACTCCAACCGCGGCAGCCGCTGGGCCAACTCCGCCCTGGTCGTCACGCTCGAGCCTGCGGACTTCTACGTGGATAAGCCCGGCGATCTGGACCGCTTCGGCGCGCTGGCCGGGGTCGAGCTGCAGCGGCACATCGAGCGGGCGGCGTTTGAGGCCGGCGGGGGCGACTACCACGCGCCGGCGCAGCGGCTGACGGACTTCCTCGAGCACCGGACGGGCGATCTCCCAGGTCGCGGCAGCTACCGCCCGGGCACGCGGCCGGCCGACCTGCGCGCCGTGCTGGGCACACGCCTGGCCGACCCGCTGGGCCGCGCCGTGCTGCGCTTCGACCAGAAGATGCGCGGTTTTCTCACCGAGGAGGCCGTCCTCATCGGCGTCGAGACGACCACCTCGAGCCCGGTGCGCCTGGTCCGCGACGACGCGACGCTGTCCAGCCCCGGCTTCGACGGCCTCTACCCGACGGGCGAGGGCGCGGGCGAGGCGGGCGGCATCGTGTCCAGCGCCATCGACGGCCTCAAGGTGGCGGACGCGGTGCTCGCGACCCTCAGCGCGAACCGTCGATCAGCGAACAATTAGCCAGCAACTAGCTGCCGAATCGCGGACTCGGCCAGCTCGACCTCGTCGCAGTTGTCGCCCGGGCCGCCGCGGTCGACGACCAGGAACTCGCTCTCGGCCTCCAGCGCCAGCAGCGGGTGATGCCACGTCCCGCGGGCGTAGCTGACGCCCTGGCTGGGCCCCGCGAGGAAGGCGCGCATCGTCTCCGGGTCCAGCGGCGAGCCCGGCTCGGCCACCACGACCAGGTAGGGGCGGCGCGACAGGGGCACGAAGGCCTGACTGCCCAGGGGGTGCCGCTCGAGCATCCTTATAATGGGCGGCTCCAGCACCGGGCGCGCGCGGAAGATGTTGATGAGCGCCCGGCCGCCGCCGGTCTGGACGTCCACGGGCGCCAGATCGTGGAAGCGGTCGGTGGTGCCGCCGTTGATGGGGTAGCTGGCCCGGCCGTGGGTCTCGATGACCTCGCCGAAGGGACGAAACGCCTCGCGGGTCAGCGGCACGATCTCGAGCGGGCGATAGTCGGTCACGCAGCGCGCTCCGGGTCTGAGGCGAGTCGGCGGGCCGCGGCGCGGGCGCGTGCGGCCCGCCCATACTCCTCAGGCCGCGCGGTTCAGGCAACTGGAGGCGCGCTGGGGGAGCTGGGCGCTCAGCGCTGCTCGGCGCGCTGCTTGAGGCCGGCGCCGAACTGCTCGAAGGCGCCGGTGAGGTCGGGGATGGACTTGGTGATGAGCGGGGCCATGAGGCCGCTGAAGATCTCCTCCATCTCGAACTCGGTGCCGCCGTCGGGCAGGGCCTTGAGGGTGAAGGTGCGGTTGCCGCGGAAGAGGCCAAGCGGCATGCCGCCGGTCCAGCGCATGCCGCGGGGCGGGTCGAAGTCGACGACCTTGACCGGGAAGGCGCGGTCGGGGCTCAGCTTGGTGAACACCTTGATCTTCTCACCCGGGGCGATGCGGCCCTCGATCCGCAGCAGGTTCGGGTCCCACTCCGGCGTCTTGGCGCCGTCGACGAGGATGTCCCAGACGCGCTGGGGTGGGGCGGCGATTCGGGTGGCGACTCGGAATGACTTCACGGGGTCTCCTCACAAGCGAAACAGGGAAAAAGATCAGGTGGCGACGTGCTGTTCGAGGGCTCGCAGCACGACGGGCCACGACGCGTCGAAGCGCTGCGCCCGGGTGGCCCAGTCAGCGCCCAGGCCCGGTTCGCCGTCGCTGTGGGTCACGTTCACCCGCGTCCCGTCGCCGTCGGGGAGGAAGCGGACCTCGACTCGGGTGGTCAGGCCCTCGGGCGCGCCGGGGCGCCACGTGTAGGCCAGCCGCTCCGCGGGCTCCCAGGCGATGACCTGGCCAAGCTCGCGCACGCCGCCTTGGGGGTCGCGCTCGACCAGCCGCGCGCTCGCGCCCGTCTCGAACGCGATGGTGGCGTCCGGCCGCCCGCGGTGGCTGGCCGGCCACCAGGCGTCGATGGCGCCGGTGAACACGGCGAAGGCGTGAGCGGGCGGGCAGCGCAGGCGCACGCTGTGGCGGATGGGCTGGCTCATCGCGGGCCGTCCTCCCAGCGCTGCTCGGCGATTCGGGCGAACTCGCCCAGGGCCTCGCGCCAGAAGGCGTCCAGCCACTCGCGCGCGGTGTCGAAGCCGCCGCGCTCCAGTCGAAAGACGTTCTGGCGGCCGTCGCGCGCTTGGGTGACGAGGCCGGCGGACTCGAGCAGGCGCAGGTGCCGCGAGATGGCGGGCCGGCTGACGGGGAACTCGCGGGCGATGGCGCCGACCGGCCGCTCGCCGTGGGCCAAGAGCTCGACGATGGCGCGGCGCGTGGGGTTGCCGAGGGCGTCCAGGGCGAGGGCTGCGGTCATGGAGGGCGGCCTCTTCGTCAATTGGTAACGTCAGTGTTACCAATTCGTCCGCGCCCGTCAACCGCCCACGACGGACGCGCCGACGGCCGCGCTGGGGCGATTCGCCCCAGAGGCGCCCGTCTTGCCCCAGAGCCCGAAGGCCGCCCCGCGCGACCTGCCGCGAAACCCCAAGGCGCTGCGGTCATCGCGAGCGTGGCGAAGCTCTTGCAAAGGGAACTCGGGACACCCGGCGCGCGACGCATGGCGCGCCGGAAACCGTCGAGCGAAGGAGTTCGAGCCAGCGAAGACCTCGCAGCCCAAGCGGACGAAGTAGACACCACCGCCCGAGATCGGCGGCCCCCCACACGAAGGAGCACACAGTGAGCGCAATCACTCGATATGACGTGAGTTATGAGACCGAGACCGAGACGTGGCGCGTGGTGAAGGCGGGCTCGAGCCGGGCTACGGCGGTCTGCGAGGCCAAGCACGACGCGGTGGGGCGGGCGACCGACCTGGCGCTGAAGTCGCGGCCCTCGCGGGTCGTGGTGCACGATCGCGACGGCCGCATCGAAGAGAGCCGCTATGACGACCGAGGCATCGCGGCTTGAGAGATGTGGGAGCGCGTGGCGCGGGCCCGTCGCGGCGATGAGAGTCGGCGCCTCGGGCCCGCGCTTTTTTTTGGGGCGCGGCGTCGCGGCGTTCGGTTCTCTTGGGGGCGGCGTTCGGTCGCGCTCAGCTGGCGCTTGCGTTCTGGGCGCTACCGGTGGTCCGGGGGCACGTTGTCCGCGACGTAGGCGCCGCGCTCTCCCATGGGTTTGGGCGGCCCGACCGTGCTGTCGATGAGGGTCTGGTACTCGGTCTCGGCGTTGAGCTCGGCGCCCAGCAAGACTGCGTACACGCTGAAGTGCAGCCACAGCAGCGTGACGACGACCGCGCCGAGGGAGCCGTAGGTCTCGTCGTAGCTGCCGAACTGGGAGACGAAGAAGGAGAAGAGGGCGGAGCCGCCGAGCCACAGCGCGGTCGCGAAGACGGCGCCCCAGCTGACCCAGCGCCAGCGCGGGCGGTTGCGGCGCGGGGCGAGGCGGTAGAGCGTGGCGACGCTGAGCATGACGAGGGCGGCCAGCAGCGGCCAGCGGACGAGCTGCACGAGGAGCTGGGTGTCGGGCGGGAGGCCGATGGCGTTGAGGGCGAGGGGGAGGGCCACCAGCAGGGCCAAGACGATGGTGCCGCCGACCAGGGCGCCCGCGGTGGCGAGGATGGACATGGCGTAGAGGCGGATGACGCCGTGGCCTTCGGGCTCGCGGTAGGCGATGCCGAGGGCCTCGATGAGGGAGCGGATGCCTTTGGAGGCGCTCCAGAGCGCGAAGAGGAGGCCGACGACGAGGCCGGCGCCCAGCTGAGAGCCGGGGCGGCGGACGATGGCGTCCAGCTGCTCGAGGAGGATCTTGCGCACGTCGTAGGGCAAGAAGCGGCGCAGGGCGCCGACCTGGTCGTGGACGTCGAAGGGGTCGGACACGATGCCGTAGAGCGAGACGAGGGCGACCAGGGCCGGGACCAGGGCCAGGAAGGCGTAGAAGGTGACGCCGGCGGCGACGATGTCGACGTGGTCGTCGCCGAGGCGGCGGAAGACGCGGACGAGGATGTCGCGCCAGCCTCGCAGCGGGATGTGGCGCGGACTCGGGGCTTGGCGGCCGCGGGGCTGCGGGGCCTCTGGCGGCGGGTGCTCGGCCAGCGGATCCGGGTCGGCCGGCGCGATGACCGGCGACCGGACAGCGGGTTCTGGGGAGTCCATTCGGGTGCGTCTCCGAGGGGTAGAGCCTGAAATGGAAGCAAGTGCTGTGCCGAGCCGCGACGGACGCGAAGATCGCGAAGCCAATAGCCTAGTGCTATATCTCCGCGCTCGCTCGTGTCCGCCGGGTGCTGCGGACCTCGGGCCGGCTCCCCCCAGCCTCGCACCCCAAGGAGTCTGCGCCGCCCATGTTGGAGATCCTAGAAAACCTGCTGCTCGTCGGCGTCTCCATCGTGTTGTTGTGGAAGTGCTCGGACTGGCTGGTCGAGAGCGCCGCGCGGGTGGGCCAGCGGGTGGGCTTCTCCGAGCTGACCACCGGGCTGGTCATCGTCTCGATCTGCACGTCGGCGCCTGAGTTTGCGGTCAGCGTCATGGCCGCGATGCAGGACAAAGACGACATCTCGGTCGGCAACGTCGTCGGCTCCAACATCTTCAATCTCGGCATCATCTTGGGCCTGTGCACGGTGATCCGGTCGATGGCGACCGACCGCCGGCTGGTGCTGCGCGACGGGCTCATCCTGATCGGCACCACGCTGCTGCTGGTCGGGATGCTCTACGACGGGCAGCTCGAGCGCTGGGAGGCCGGGGTGCTGCTCGCGGGGCTCGCCGCGTACATCGCCATGCTGATCTTCGGCCACCAAGAGCTCGACGACGACCTGCCCAGCGACCCGATGACCTGGCGCGACCCGCTCTGGTTGCTGGCCGGGGTCGCGGGCGTCGTGGGCGGCGGCGAGATGCTGGTGGTGGGCTCGTCGGATCTCGCGCGCATGGCCGGCGTCAGCGAGTGGGCCATCGCCGTCACCATCGTGGCAGGCGGCACCTCCACGCCCGAGCTCGCCGCCTCCCTGCGCGCCGCGCTCAGTGGCCGCGCCAGCATGTCCATCGGCAACCTCGTCGGCAGCGACATCTTCAACATGCTTGGCGTGCTCGGCGCCGCGGGCCTCATTCGACCGATGACGATCGCCGCCGACGCCAACAGCAGCCTCGCGATGCTGGTCGGCATGTGCGTCGTGGTCGTCATCTTCATGCGCACGGGCTGGCGCCTGAGTCGCTGGGAGGGCGGCGTCCTCTTGGCCGCGGCGCTGGCGCGCTGGGGTTTCGACCTCAGCTCCTGACCCGGCGGCCCCAGGTCGAATTGACCATTGCGCGCGCGCCGCGTATGCACGCCCGAGACCCTCGGAGGACGTCATGGCGCAGATGATTCACGGTGGACGACTGGTCGCGCGGGCACTGAAGGCCGAGCAGGTCGAGTGCATCTTCACCCTCTGCGGCGGCCACATCCAGGCGATCTACGACGGCTGCCTCGACGAGGGCATCCGCGTCGTCGACACCCGCCACGAGCAGTCCGCCGGCCACGCCGCGGACGGCTGGGCGCGCGCCACGGGCCGCCCCGGCGTCTGCGCGGTCACCGCCGGCCCCGGCGTCACCGACGTCGTCACGGCGCTGGCCAACGCCCAGCGCGCCGGCGTCCCGCTGATCTGCTTCGGCGGCGCCGGCCCGCGCGTCTTCAACCACATGGGCTCGCTGCAGGACATGGACCACCTCGAGCTGGTCAAGCCCGTGACCAAGTGGGCCGCCCGCGTCGAGGAGACCCGCCGACTCGCCGAATACGTAAGCATCGCCTTCCGAAAAGCGACCTCGGGTGTCCCCGGTCCGGTCTTCCTCGAGGTCCCCATCGACGTGCTCATGGAGTTCGTCGACGCCGAAAAGGTCACCATCCCGACCAACTACCGCACGCCCGCCCGCGTCGCCCCCGACCCGGTCTACCTCGCCGAGGCCGCCGAGCTGCTGCGCGCCGCCGAGCGCCCCGTCGCCATCGTCGGCTCGCAGATCCGCTGGTCCCGCGAGCCCCTCGAGACCATGGCCCGCTGGACCGAGACCGGCATCCCCACCTTCGTCAACGGCATGGCCCGCGGGCTCGTCGACCCGACGGGGCCCTGGGCGCTGAACCGCGCGCGCAAGCACTGCCTCAAGCACACCGACCTCATCGTGCTCTGCGGCACCCCCTTCGACTTCCGCCTCGGCTACGGCCAGTCCACGCGCATCCAGCCCGGCACCCAGTCCGGGCTGTCGGGCACGGCGCTGCTGAACCTGACGACGCCGGTCATCAACCCCAAGGCGCGCATCATCCAGATCGACCTGGACGCCGATGAGATCGGCCGCAACAGGGAAAACGGCGTCGACGTCGGGCTGGTCAGCGACACCGGGCTGGTCCTCGACGGGCTGGCGGCGGCCCTGCAGGGCCTCGACCGCGGCCGCCTCGACGGCTGGTGGGAGGGGATCCGCGCGGACGAGAAGTCCCAGTGGGACAAGATGCGCGCCGAGATCGACGTGGTCAGCGACCCGCCGAACCCGCTGCGCGTGTGCGACGCGGTCGACCGCTTCATCCGCCCGGGCGACATCGTCATCGGCGACGGCGGCGACTTCGTGGGGACCGCGGCCTACGTCGTGCGGCCCTACGGCGTCGGGACCTGGATGGATCCGGGGCCCCTGGGCACTCTCGGCGTCGGCCCCGGCTACGCGATGGCGGCCAAGCTCGCCAACCCCGACGCCCGCGTCGTCATCATGTTCGGCGACGGCTCCTTCGGCCTCAACGGCATGGAGTTCGAGGCCTTCGCGCGGCAGGGCATCAAGGTGGTCGGCATCATCGGCAACGACGCCGGCTGGACCCAGATCCTGCGCGGGCAGCGCCAGATTTACGGCGAGGCGCGGCTGGTCGCGACCACGCTGGACTACACGCGCTACGAGAAGATCGTCGAGGCCTGCGGCGGCCACGGCGAGTGGGTCGAGACCGAGGCCGACCTGGTCCCCGCGCTCGAGCGGGCGTTCGCGAGTGATAAGCCAGCCCTCGTGAACGTGAAGATCGCCAAGAGCCAGTTCCGCGCGGGCGCCATCAGCGTCTAGCTGGCTTTAGCGAGCTACCATCAGGCGAATCGGCGCGTTCGGGACCACGAACGGGCGCCCGACTTTGCCGCGCCCGCGTCCTGCCCCATCATGTGGCCATCGCGTCACACGCTGCGGTCAGGAGGTCTCGCGATGCGAGCCGCGCCATTTGCTGCCACCGCCATCGCGCTCGCCGTGGGCCTCCTCGGCGCTGCAGCCGACGCGCGCGCCGCCGACGAGGCCTGCGCGGCCGTCGAGTCCGTCGACGCCCCGCGCTACCTCCGCCAGCTCACCCTCGACCTGTGGGGCCGCGTCCCCTCGGTCGCCGAGCTCGAAGCCCTGGGCGACGCCGACGTCACCGAAGCCCACGTCGACGCCATGCTCGCCGACGAGCAGTTCTACGCCCTGGTCCGCCGCCACCACGCCGACCTGCTCTACCCGAACCTCGACCAGTTCGAGCTCGCCCCGGTCGCCTTCTCCCTGCTGCTGCCGGCGCTTTACTACGAGTACGACGAGGTCAGCGACCCCACCCGCCTCTTCGTCCTCTACGTCGGCCTCTACTTCCGCGGCGCGCTGGTCCCCTGCGCCGACGAGCCCGCGACCTTCGACGCAAACGGCGAGGTCGTGCTGAAACCGTGGCCCGACGGCACCATGCGCGACGGCTGGGTGATGGTCGAGCCCTACTGGGCCCCCGGCACCCAGGTCAAAGTCTGCGCGCTGGAGGCCCGCGCGGTCGCCAAGGCCAGCAACGGCGAGCCGTGCACCAGCTACACAGGCGTGCTCACGGGCAGCTGCGGCTGCGGCGAGGGCCTGCGCTACTGCCTCAGCATCGAGTCGGGCGACGCCATCCGCCAGAGCCTCCGCACCCAGATGGAGCGCGCCATCGAGCGCCCCATGCGCGCCGGAGCGCCCTACTTCGACTTCCTCACCGAGCGCACCGAGGAGCTCGACGGCCCGCTGACCCACTACTACAAGTACATCGCCCAGATCGCCGTCGACCCCATCATCTTCACGCCGCCGGTCGCCCCAGCCACCATCGAGCCGCGCCCCTTCGTCGACGCCACCTGGAAGAGCTACGCCCGCCCGGCCTTCAACAGCGGCATCCTCACGAGCCTGCAGTTCCTGCTGCGCTTTCAGACCAGCCGCGCGCGGGCGAACCGCTACTGGGACGCCTTTCTGTGCGCGCCTTTTCAAGCCCCCGATCTCGAGCTGCCCAGCCCCAATGACCCGTGCAGCCTGAACCCGAACCTGCGCGAGCGCTGCGGTTGCAATAGCTGCCACGTCGTCCTGGAGCCGGCCACGGCCTACTGGGCGCGCTTCGCCGACGCGGGCAGCCTGCGCCTGGACAGCGTGATCTTCCCTGATTATTCGGCGGTCTGTGACGGCTGCGACAGCAAACCCGGGGGCTGCAACTTCATCTGCGACCGCTTCTACCTGACCCGCGCCGGCCACCCGGACGAGGAGCCCTACGTCGGCACGCTGAGGTCCCTGATGTGGCGGGACGCGGCGGAGCTGGCGCAGGTCGCCGCGGGGCCGTCGGCGTTGGTGGCCGAGGGGCTAGAGGGCGGCGCGCTCGGTCGGTGCGCGTCGCAGAAGATGTTCGAGCGGCTGCACGGCCGCCTCGTGAGCACCGAAGCCGACGACGCGCTGGTCGGCGCGGTCGCCGACGCGTTCGAGGCCTCGAACTACGACTTCCGCGCGCTGGTGAAGGCCTGGGTCATGAGCCCCAGCTACCGGAGGATGGTGCGATGATGCCCGTGCTGCCCGCCATGCTGCCCACGGCGCTGCTCGCCGCGCTCCTCAGCGTCGGCTGCGGCGTCGAGCGCGCCGGTGAAGCCGACGCGTCGCCCCTCGATTCGTCAGGCAGTGACAGCGTTCTCGAGACCGACACGCCAGCTCCGCCCGACGGCCCGCCCGGCCGCGCGGTCCACCGCATGACCGTCGAGCAGCTCGCCCGCTCGATCCCGGTCATCACCGGCGGCATCGCCTGGACCGAGGACTTCGGCGCGGGCGAGCTCGACATCCTCGACCTGCTGGCCGGCACCCTGGGCGCGCCCGACTACACCCTGGTGGTCACCGAGAACCTCGAGCCCTCGCTCATCATCGCGAAGTTCATGCAGGACGCCTCGCAGCGCATCTGCGCCAAGTGGACCACCCGCGACCGGGCCCTGGCGGCGGGCCAGCGCACGCTCATCGTCCACGACGACTGGGAGTCCACCGCCGAAGCCGACGTCAAGCGCAGCCTCCGCGCGCTCCAGCTACGCTTCTTCGCCCGCCGCGTGGCCCCGGGCGACGACGCGCCCATCGCCGACCTCTACGAGCTCTTCACCGACGCAGCCAGCGCGGCCCCGGCTGGCAAGGCCGCCGACGACGGCTGGCTCGGCGTCTGCATCGCGATGATGACCGACCCCGAGTTCGTCTTGTACTGATGGAGAAGAGGAACCGCCCATGAAACGACGCGAATTCCTCGCCCGCAGCGGGGTCGGGCTCGGCTCCCTGGCGCTGTCCGGCGGGCTGCTGAGCCGCCTCGCCCGGGCCGCCGAATCGACAGATAGATACTACGTGTTCTGCTATTTCGAGGGCGGCTGGGACCACCTGCTTGCCCTGGACCCGCGAGACCCTGCGGTCTTCACGAGCGCCGCCGTCAACGAGACCGGCATCGAGCCCGGCTACGCGCTGCTCCCCGCCGACTTCTCGCGCCAGCTCGTCAAGGTCGGCGGCATGAGCTTCGGCCCCGCCATCGGCGAGATGGCCGAGCTGACCGACCACTTCAGCGTCGTGCGCGGCGTCAACATGGCCACGCTCACGCACGAGGTGGGCCGCCGCTACTTCATCACAGGGCGCCCGCCCTCGGGCAGCACCGCCCGCGGCTCCTCGGTCGCCAGCCTCGCCGCCTGGCACCTGGGCGACGCCGCCCCCGTGCCGCACCTGGCCCTCTCCGTCGAGTCCTACCTCGAGCCCGACCTGCCTGCCTACGCCGCCGCCATGCAGGTCGCTGGCGTCGACAGCATGCGCTACATCCTGCGCGAGAACCTCGGCATCCCGACCCTGGTGCGCCCCGGCGTCAAAGACGCGCTCGCGAAATACTGGGCGAAATCACACAGCTGCGAGGGCGGCGGCGCCGGCGCTTCGACCCTGGCCGACGCCTACCGCGCCAACACCGCCCGCGCGGTCGAGCTCGTGAAGTCCGACCTGTGGCGCGAGTTCGAGTTCACCCAGCCGCAGCACGCCGCGCTGCGCGCCCACTACGGCTTCACCGAGACGCAGCTCGAGACCCCCTTCGGCCGCGCCGCCCTCGCCGCCCAGGCCATCAAGACCGGCCTCGCCCGGGTGGT
Source organism: Myxococcota bacterium (assembly GCA_041389525.1). Classification (GTDB taxonomy): domain Bacteria; phylum Myxococcota_A; class UBA9042; order PHBI01; family JACKFB01; genus JACKFB01. The sequence goes on from JAWKRR010000038.1 coordinate 48,205, forward strand.
CAGCATCGCCGTGGCAGGCCAGCTCGACACCCACGACGGCCAGTGGGCGCTGCAGCACCCGACCCGCCTGCGCGACGGGTTCGACGCGATGGCCCGCCTCATCACCGACCTCCGCGACTCCGAAGCGCCCGGCGGCGGCTCGCTCCTCGACAAGACCACCCTGGTCGCCTTCAGCGAGTTCGGCCGCACCGCGCGCCTCAACCCGCGCGGCGGGCGCGACCACCTGCTCACCAACTGCGCGCTGCTCGCGGGCGCCGGCATCGCCCCCGGCAAGGTCGTCGGCTCGTCCAGCGACAACGGGCTGGGCCCGAACCTCATCGACCTCGCCACAGGCCTCGCCGACGAGGCCGGCGTCTCGCTGAAGCCGGAGCACGTCATGAGCACCGTGCTCGCCGCTTCGGGGATCCCGGCTGACCGACTTCGCAGCGAACCGCTCCCGACGCTGCTCCGATGATCCGCTTGTAACAAGGGCTCAAGCGCTGATCGCAGCGGGGTTGTAACCGGGGGGTTAAATTCATTCGCCAAAAGTCCCGTGGTAGCTTCCGGGAGCTTTTTCTTTTTCCCGAGACCACGGCGGGGTGGCATGGCGCGAGCACGGGACTTATTGGCCATCGGCTGGCTCGCGCTGGCGGTCGGCTGCGGCGGCTCCCAAGGCGCGGTCGACGTCATCGATGTCACCGAGGACGTCTCCCAGGACGCTGACGGCGGCGTGGTGCTGACCGACGCGTCCGAGGAGGTCGAGGTCAACGTCCAGCCGGACATCACCGGCGCGCCCGGCACCTTCGGCGCGGCCTGCGAGAAGTCAGACGAGTGCTTCTCGGGCTTCTGCCGCCCCAGCCGCGACGGGTTCGTCTGTTCGCTCGGCTGCTCCGGCACCTGCCCGATGGGTTGGGCCTGCGAGGCCATCGCCGACCCCAGCGGAAACCCGGCCTTCGTGTGCGTCGACCCCTACGCGCTGCTGTGTGTGCCGTGTCTGGAGAACCGCGACTGCAACCAGGGCCTGGGCTCGACCACGGCGCAATGCCTGGACCAGGGCGCTGACGGCAGCTTCTGCGGCGTCGCGTGTAGCGAAACCAGCCCGTGCCCGACGGGGTTCTCGTGCAAGTCGGCGACCACGACCACCGGCGCCGCGGCGACTCAGTGCGTGCCTGACTCCGGCGTGTGCGAGTGCGGCCCGCTGGCCATCGCGTTGGGCGCGCGGACCTCGTGTCGGCTCGAGAACGAGTTCGGCTCGTGCCCGGGGGCCCGCGGCTGCACGCCTGACGGGCTTGGCGCCTGCGACGCTCCGGTCGCCGCCGCCGAGGTCTGCAACGCCATTGACGACGACTGCAACGGCTACACCGACGAGGCCACGGGCGGCGCGGCGTGCCAGGTCGAGACCGGCGCGGGCACCTGCCTCGGCGTCACGGCGTGCCAGGCCGGCAACGAGATCTGCATCGGCAGCGAGCCGACGACCGAGGCGTGCAACGGCGTCGACGACGACTGCGACGGGCTGACCGACGAGGAGTTCCCCGACCGCGACGAGGACGGCAAGGCGAACTGCGTCGATATCGACGATGACAACGACGGGGCCTTTGACGACGAGGACTGCGCGCCCTTCGACGCGTCCGTGTACCCGGGGGCGCAGGAGGTCTGCAACGGCAAGGACGAGAACTGCGACGGGCAGACCGACGAGGACGGCGCGGCGGGCTGCGTCGAGTACTGGCAGGACGTCGACAAGGACGGGCAGGGCGCTGACGACGTGGCGCCGCGGTGCCTGTGCGCGGCGGACGCGGCGGCCTTCTTCGTGGCGGCGGCGGGCGGCGACTGCGACGACAAGAACGCCTTCGTGAAGCAGGGCGCGGTCGAGGCCTGCAACGGGCGCGATGACAACTGCGACGGCAAGACCGACGAGGGCTTCCCCGACACCGACGGCGACGGCAAGGCCGACTGTCTCGAGGTCGACACGGACGGCGACGGCTCGGCGGACAACCTCGACTGCGCGCCGCTAGACCCGAACATTTTCCCAGGGAAATCCGAGAGTTGTAACGGCATCGACGACGACTGCGACGGGCTCACCGACGAGCAGGGCGCACAGGGGTGCAAGAACTTCCTGCAGGACAAGGACGGCGACGGGCAGGGGGCGCTCGCGGCGCCGGCGCGGTGCCTGTGCGGCCCCGACGAGGACACCTCCTTCACCGTGAAGGTCGGCGGGGACTGCAACGACCTGGACGCCACGATCTACGCCGCCGCTCCGGAGATCTGCGACGGCAAGGACAACGACTGCGACTCGTTCAAAGACGAGGGGTCGCCGGACGCCGACGGCGACGGCAAGGCGGACTGCGTCGACACCGACGACGACGGCGACGGCACCCCGGACGACGCGGACTGCAAGCCCCTGGATTCCAGCGTGTATCCGGGCGCGGTCGAGAAGTGCAACGGCAAGGACGACGACTGCGACGGCCAGACCGACGAGCAGGACGCGACGGGCTGCACGGACTACTACCGAGACTTCGACGCCGACACCTTCGGGTCGAACAGCACGCCCAAGCGCTGCCTGTGCGGCCCGGACGCCGCGGCGTACTTCACCGCGACGAAGGCGGGCGACTGCGACGACGTGGCCGCGGGCACCCACCCCGGCGCGACCGAGACCTGCAACGGCATCGACGAGAGCTGCGACGGCTCGACCGACGAGGGCGTGCTCTCGCCGTGCGGGGACTGCGCGGCGGTCTGCTACCTCGAGGTCGGCCCCGAGAAGAACCAGGTCTTCGCCGTCAACGCGGCCAGCGCCGAGGACGTCGTGCTCACCGCCGACGGGCACCTCGAGCTCGCGCCGGGCGTGAGCACGGGCTACTACCGCCAGCTCATGGTGGGCTGGCCCAACGGGGCGTCGCGGTGGGATCGCCTCCTGGTGACCCTGGCCGACACCAACGTCGCCACGGCGTGGGTCACGGTGCGCTACCGAACCGGGGCGAGCCCCACGGAGCTGGTCGGCGCCCCCTGGACCGCGGTTGCGAACAAGTACCCGCCTGCGTTCTTCCCGCTGCACCTCGGTGCGTTCGGGCTCTACCTCGAGGTCGAACTCACGCTCAACCGCATCGGCGGTGTCGTCGGCCCGCGCGTGCAGCGGCTCGGCGTCATCACCTGGGAGAACTAATCGATGATGCGATGGCGCAAGACGGCTTTGGCCACGGTGGCATTGAGCGCGACGCTGGGCATGTGGGCCTGCGGCTCGGACTCGACGAAGGGCGGCGCGGAGGTCGACGGCGGCGGGGTGCAGACGGACACGGTGGTCACCACGGACGCGGACGCCGACGCCAGCGGCGGCGAGACGGACGTCACAGCCTCAGAGGTCGAGGTCCTGCAGCCGCCCGGCGGCGCGTTTCGCACGCCATGCATCAAAGGCACCGAGTGCGCCTCGGGATTCTGCGTCCCGAGCGCTGAGGGCTCGGTGTGCTCGCGCACCTGCGTGGCCGACTGCCCGGACGGCTGGTCGTGCCGCTCCATCGCCAATCCCCAAGGCGACCCGACCTTCATCTGCGTCGACGTGACCGCGTCGTTGTGCCACCCGTGCGGCGAGGACGCCGATTGCAACACGGGTCTCGGCACGCCAGACAACCGCTGCGTCTCATTTGGCGACGCGGGCTCGTTCTGCGGGCTGGCTTGCGAAGACGGGGGCACCTGCCCCACCGGGACCACCTGCCAGGAGGTCGACGGTGGCAAGCGGCAGTGCCTGCCCGCGGACGGCGCCGAGTGCAGCTGCAACTCGGTCGCGAAAGCCTTGGCGCTGCGCACCGACTGCGCCGTGTCCAACGAGCTGGGCTCGTGCCGCGGGATCCGTAGCTGCGGGCCCAGCGGGCTGTCGGCGTGTGCGGCCCCGACCCCCATCGCCGAGCTCTGCAACGCCGCCGACGACAACTGCGACGGGCAGGTCGACGAGGGGCTCTCGGGCGAAGTCTGCGAGAACACCAACGAATTCGGGACCTGCGCGGGCTTCAATGGCTGCGTCGAGGGCGAGGTGCTCTGCCTCGGACAGGTCCCGGCGGCCGAGATCTGCAACGGCGAAGACGACGACTGCGACGGCGACGTCGACGAGGGCTTGCCGGACACCGACAACGACGGGATGCCCGACTGCGTCGACGACGACGACGACGACGACACCTACGCCGACGACGTCGACTGCGCGCCGCTGGACCCGGCCATCAACCCCGGGGCGCCCGAGGTGTGCAACGGCAGCGACGACGACTGCGACGGCAAGGCGGACGAGCAGGACGCCGCCGGGTGTAGCCCCTTCTTCCGCGACGTGGACGGCGACGGCTTCGGCGCCGACGGCATCCCCGCGCGCTGCCTGTGCGGCGCGGACCCGGGGTCGTTCTTCACGGTGGTCGGCCAGGGCGACTGCAACGACCTCGTCGGGACCACCCACGAGGGGGCGCCCGAGCAGTGCAACGGCCTGGACGACGACTGCGACGGCGAGACCGACGAGGGCACCGACATCGACACCGACGGTGACGGCGAGCCCGACTGCGTCGACGAGGACGACGACAACGACGGGTTCTCCGACTCGGTGGACTGCGCGCCCCTCGACAAGACGGTCTTCCCGGGTGCTGTCGAGACCTGCGACGCCGAGGACGACGACTGCGACGGGCAGACTGACGAGCCGGGCTCGGTGGGCTGCACCAACCGCTACAAGGACGCCGACGGCGACGGGCAGGGCGCGAAGGGTTCGGCCCCGTCGTGCCTGTGCGCGGCGTCCCCGTCGACGAACTTCACCTCGTTCACGAACGACGACTGCGACGACCTCTCAGACGCGATTTACGTAGGCGCCACCGAGCTGTGCAACGGCAAAGACGACGACTGCGACGGCGAGACCGACGAGGGGACCGGCGGCGACAACGACAACGACGGCATCGCCGACTGCGTGGACGACGACGACGACAACGACACCTGGAAGGACAACGAGGACTGCGCGCCGCTGGACGCGACCATCTTCCCAGGCGGCAGCGAGAGCTGTAACGGCAAGGACGACGACTGCGACGGCCTCACCGACGAGCCGGGAGCCTCGGGCTGCGTCGACCTCACCCTGGACGCGGACGGCGACGGCTTCGGGGCCAAGGACTCGGCGCCGATCTGCGCCTGCCCCGGCGCGCCGTCCTCGCTGAAGCTCGTCGACGACGCCACCGACTGCGACGACACGCGGGCCACCAGCTTCCCGGGCGCGCCCGAGGTCTGCAATTTCCGAGACGACAACTGCGACGGCAGCACCGACGAGGGCGTGTCCTCGCCGTGCGGGACCTGCTCGCCGACCTGCGTGCTCGAGCTGGGCGAAGAGGGCGCGCCCCCGCTGACGCCTGGCGAGGGCAGCTCCGGCGTGGTGCCCAACGAGGACGGCGGCATCACCCTGGGCTCCAACTCCTTCGACTTCCCCTTCATCTGGATCGCCAACTCCGCCGAGCACACCGTGTCGAAGCTCAACACGGTCACCGGCTGCGAGGTCGCCCGCTTCAGCGTCTGCCTGAACCCCAGCCGCACCGCCGTGGACCTCGAGGGCGCGGGCATCGTGGCCTGCCGCGACGACGGCAAGGTGGCGAAGATCGCCGTGATCCCGCCCGACTGCGTCGACAAGAACAACAACCAGATCATCGAGACCTCGACCGACCTGAACGGCGACTGCGAGATCACGCCCAACGAGATGGTCGCCAACGACGAGTGCGTGCTGTGGGTCACGATCCCCGACAAGACCGTGGGCGGCTGCAACGACGCCCTGGGCTGCGCGCGCGCGGCCGGCGTCGACGCCGACAACAACGTGTGGGTTGGTCTGTGGTCGTCCAAGCGCCTGTCGAAGCTGGACGGCAAGACCGGCGCTGAGATCGTCAGCTTCCCGCTCTCCGGAAACCCCTACGGCTTGGCCATCGACGGCGACGGCACCATCTGGGTCGCGACGCGCGCGCCGACCCACGACCTGATCCAGGTGGACCCGCTGCTCGGCGAGGTCGCGAAGTGGCCGCACCCCTCCGCCGAGTGCTACGGACTGGCCGCCGACCCCTACGGCAAGATCTGGGTGGCCGGCGGCGCGAAGAACACCGTGGCCCGCTTCGATCCCGTCACCCAGACCTGGAAGACCTTCACCGGGCTGGCCGCGGGCAACACGCGCGGCATCGCGGTCCGCCTCAAACAGGACGCCGCGGGACAGCTCACGGGCGCGGACGTCTACGTCGGGCACCACAACTGGGCGAACTGCAACGCCAACGGGGAGCACCGCTACGTCGACGTGTTTGACGCGGTGACGCTTACGAAAAAGACGCCCATCGACCTGGGCAAAGACGTCGGCCCGGTCGGCGTGGCCATCGACCGCGACGGCATGCTCTGGAGCGTCAACCAGTGCACGTCGAGCGCGACCAAGTCGAACCCCGACACCGGCGCGCTCATCGGCGAGTACGGCGTGGGCTTGAGCCCTTACACCTACAGCGACATGACGGGCTACGCGCTCAAGACCGTGACCACGCCGGTGGGCTTCCACCGCGAGGTCTTCACGGGCTGGGTGGGCTCGCAGACGCGCTGGTCGCAGCTCTTCGTGAGCGCTGAGCTGCCTGGCGAGGGGCTGACCCACATCTCGGTCGAGTACCGCATCGCCGACGCCGTGACCTCGCTGTCGACCGTGCCGTGGGAGGGCCCCTTCGGCCCCTACCCGCCGGCGTCCTTCCCGCTGACCATCGAGAAGCTCGGCAACTTCATGGAGGTGCGCCTGACGCTCTCCACCGACGACGACGTCCTGAAGCCTGTGGTCAAGGGCGTGTCCGTGCTCGCGTTCGAGGTGAAGTAGCGGCCGAGTCGCCGCTGCGGATTCGACGCCGGGGTGCCCTGCGCTGGTCTCGGGCGCCCCGCCGTCGGAGACTGGCTCGCCCGCCGCCGCCCGCCCGCCTTGAGGCCGCGCGGGCTGGCGATTCACCGACCGGGCACACGCCCACGATCCCTGAGGGCTCCCCGTGCTCCAACTCCGCGCCCTGAATCGGCAGGCCCTGCGGCGCCTCGAGCGCGAGAGCCCGTTTCCGCCCGCCTGGACCACGATGCCCCAGCTCGAGGCCCTCGGCGACGCCTGGCTCGCGCGCCTCCGCGAGGCCCGGCGCGTCGAGGCCAGCTCAGCCCCACGCCTCGCGCGCACCCTCGAGCGTTTCGACCGCCACCTCCTCAGCGACACCGTCGAATTGCTAGACCGCGACGAGGTCTCCGACACCCGCAAGCTCCGCATGGTGCGCGCCCTGGCTCGCCAAAACCACGCGCTGCTCTCCCATCACCGCTTCCTGGCGACCATCGAGCCCCACGTGCGCGCCATCGCCCGCCGCTTCGGCCGCCCGGCGCGCCTGCTCGAGCTGGCCAGCGGCGCCGGCGAGTTCAGCCTCGCCTGCGCCGCCCACGCCCGAGATCGCCGCCTCCCCCTCGAGGTCAGCGGCAGCGACATCGTCGAGGCCTACGTCGCGTCAGCGAACGCCGCGGCGAAGCAGCGGAACATCCCGGCGAGCTTTCGCAGGCTCAACGCCTTCGACCTGTCCGAGCTCGGCCCCGAGACCTACGACATCGTCTTCATCAGCCAGAGCATGCACCACTTCAGCGGCGGGCAGCTCGCCATGATGATGGCCCAGGCCCAGCGCGTCGCGACCACCGCCTTCGTGGGCGTCGACGGCCGCCGCAGCCTGCTCCTGCTCGGCGTCGTGCCCTTGCTCGCCGCGCTCCAAGGCACCCTCGACCTCGTCCACGACGCGACGCTCTCCGCGCGCAAGTTCTACTCCGAGGCCGAGCTGGAGCTCATCGCCCGCATCGCGCTGCCCGGCGCGACCGTGCGAGCCCGCAGCGCGCACCCAGGCTTCTCGGTGCTCAACGCTAGCTTTCGAACGCCGCGTCCATGACGTCCAGCGCGCGGCCGATCCGCGCGTAGCCCTCGCGCAGGTCCGCCTCGCTGATGCAGAGCGGCGGCACCACCATCACGGTGGACCAGCGGACGTAGGCGAACACACCCTCGGCGAGCAGCCGCTCGTAGAGGTCGTGCATCAGCGGGTGCTTGACGTTGAAGCCCCCGAAGGGCGCGCCGGTCGCGTCGCGCTGGAGGTCCAGCATCCCGAAGAGCCCCGTCGCGCGCCCGCCCCGCACGCTCGGGTGCGCGGCGGTCAGGGCGGCCATCTCTTCCAGCATCACCCGCTCGAGATCGGCCGCGCGTGCAACCAAGCCGTCGTCGCGCAAGACCTCGATGTTGGCGACCGCCGCCGCCAGCGAGACCGGGTGGGCGTGGTAGGTGAGCCCGGTCTGAAAGACGCGCTCGTCGAAGACCCTCGCCAGCCCGCGCCGCAGCGCCATCGCCCCCAGCGGCGCGTACGAGCTGGTCAGCCCCTTCGCCATGGTCACGATGTCCGGCAGGATCCCCTCGCGCTCGAACGCGAACCAGCGCCCCGTGCGCCCGAAACCGCACATGACCTCGTCGCAGACCAGCAGGATCCCGTAGCGCTCGGTCAGCGCGCGCACGCCCCGCAGCCAGCCCTCCGGCGCCTCCAGCACGCCGTTGGTCCCCGTGACCGTCTCGATGAAGAAGGCCGCGATCTGGTCGGGGCCCTCCATTTGTATGGTCTCGTCGAGGTATTCGAGGTGCCTCGCCGTGCGCTCGGCGGCCGTGGCGCCGAAGCCGAAGTGGTAGGGCTCGGGGTCGAGGACGTGGATGAATCCCGGCGGGCCGGGTTCGGTCGCCCAGCGCCGTGGGTCGCCGGTGAGCTGCATCGCGCCGGTCGTCGCCCCGTGATAACTGCGGTAGCGACTGAGTATTTTATGCCGCCCCGTCGCCCAACGCGCCGCCTTGATCGCGCTCTCGTTGGCGTCCGAGCCGCCCAGCGTGAAGAAGAGCACGTCCAGATCGCCAGGCAGCACCGAGGCGATCAGCTGCCCCGCCCGCGCCCGAATCTCGGTCGCCGCCCCCGGATAGGCGTAGGGAAGGATCTCGAGCTGTGCCTTCATCGCGTCGATGATGCGCCGCTCGCCGTGACCCACCGTCAGGCTCATGGTCTGGCTGTTGAAGTCCAGCAGCCGCTTGCCGTCGGCGGTCCAGAACCACGCGCCCTCGCCGCCCGTGACGGCCAGCGGCTCCACGGCGTCCTGGCGGCTCCACGAGTAGAGCGAGTGCTCGCGGCACAACCGGATCATCTCGTCGGCGGTCACGGGCGGAGTCCCCACCTAGACCCTACGGATCGACCGGCTCCGAGGCGCACCATCAGTTCAAGACGTTCGGCAGCGCCAAGGTGAACGGCGCGATCTCCGCGTCGAAGCTCTCGCCGGACGCCGACACCATCTGGTAGCTGCCGTGCATCGTGCCCACCTGGGTGCGCAGCGGGCAGGCGCTGGTGTACTCGTGCGCTTGGCCCGGCTCGAGCACGGGCTGCTCGCCGATGACGCCGGGGCCGCGCACCTCCTCGACCTTGCTGTCGCCGTCGGTGATGACCCAGTGGCGGCTGAGCAGCTGCACCGTCTCCTCGCCGACGTTCGAGATCCGCACCCGGTAGGCGAAGAAGTAATAGTCCTGCTCGGGCGCGCTGCGCTCGGGCACGTAGGCGCTCTCGACTTCGATGCGCACGCCGTGGGTCGTCGATTGGGTCATGGCTGGGAATTACTCCGAGGCGCGGCGGGGATCAAGGCTTCGGCGTCGACCGGCAGCGCGCGGTCCAGGGCGATGTCGGTGGGGCGCACGTGGCAGCGCAGCGCGATGGCCTCGACGCCGCGGGAGAGCGCGTCGCGCAGGCCGTCGGCGTAGGCGGGGTCGATGTGGCGGGCGGGCGCGAATCGCTCGGTGTCGCCTCGCTGAACGAGGTAGACCATGACGGCGCGGCCGCCCGATTCGACGACCTTGGCCAGCTCGCCGAGGTGGGTCAGGCCTCGGGCGGTGACGGCGTCGGGGAAGAGCGCCACGCCGTCGGCGGCCAGGGTGACGTTCTTCACCTCGACGTAGCAGGGGCGGGGGTCGGCGGGGTTGTCGCTGAGCAGCAGGTCGATGCGCGAGCGCTCACCGTAGCGGACCTCGCGTCGCAGCGTGGCGTAGCCGGCGAGCTCGGGGACCGCGCCCGCGCTGACGGCCGCGGCGACGAAGGCGTTCGGAAGCTGGGTGTCGACGCCGACCAGGACGTCGCCGTCGCTGGCGATGCGCCAGGTCCACTGGAGCTTGCGCTTGGGGTCGTCGTGGGGCGTCAACCACACGCGGCTGCCGGGCTCGAGGAGGCCCAGCATCGTGCCCGTGTTCATGCAGTGGGCGGTGACCTCGCGCCCGTCGTCCAGGCGCACGTCCGCGAAGAAGCGCTTGTAGCGGCGGAGCAGGTGGCCTGGGACCAGCGGCGGCGAGAAGGGGAGCGAGACCTCGGGACGGCCAGCGCTCACGCCCGCGGGGTGGCGGGGCGGCGTCGGCGGATGAACCCGAGAGCGAAGAGCAGGCCGATGCCGAGGCCCAGGGCGACGCCGGGCGCGGGGACGACGGCCTCGGGGAGCACCTCGGGGCCGTCCTTTGCGAAGGTGACGACCGGGTCGGCCAAGGAGCCGGGGGGCACGCGGGCGTGCAGGCGGGTGAGGAACGCGATCTCGTCGTCGATGAGCGCGCTCACCGAGTCGGGCACGGTGAGGTCGGCAGTCCGCAGGTCGCGCGCCATCTCGGTGACGAAGACGCGGCCGCCGGCGCGCTCTGTCGCGCGGTCCAAGACGACGTCGTAGCTGCCGGCGTCGCCTGCGGCGAGCTGGTCGTGGACGCCCGTGCCCAGCTCGGAGATGTCGATGGAGCCGTAGTTCAAGATGCGAAATCGCTTGTCGGCGACTACGAAGATGACGGTCTCGGCGGCGCGGCCGGTCGCCGTGCTCGCGGCGCTCAGGGCGAGGGCGAGGCGGATGTCCGGCGGCTCGAAGAAGTTCACGGCGACGGGCGCGGGCTCGGTCGTGGCGCCGGTCCGGGGGAAGGTGACGCCCACGAAGCGTGCGCCGCCGTCGAGCTCGGCCTTGAGCTCGGCGATGTCGGTCTCGGTGAACGCGAAGCCCTCATCGGTCAGCCAGGACTGGGCCGCGCCGATGGTGGCGGGCGAGATGACGGTCGCGGTGACGTCGGGCGAGGGGGTGCCGGCGATGGCGTCGACCGACGGCGTGAAGACCTCGTCGCGTCGGGCGCTGTCGCTCTCGCAGCCGTCGCCGGACTGGTGGCGCTCGGTGACCACGGAGGGCGACGAGAGCGCGAAGAGGTCGGCGAACACGGCCGGATCGGCGGTGTCCAGCTCGGGCAGGCCGTGCACCGGCAGGAGGTAGCCCAGCCGCCCGGCCGGGTCGCCGCCGGCAGCCGAGACCACAGGCTGCACGGTCAACGTCGCCTTACCGTCGCGCCAAACCGTCAGGATCCGGTGGGCGTCCACGGTGATCTTGACGTCTGCGGAGTCCGCGAAGAAACGCGCGGTCGCCGCGGCAGGTCTCGGCGCGGCCAGCGAGCCCACGGCAACGAGGAAAAAAGTCAGACGGGATATGGCGAATCGGGTCATGGCGCTTCCTCGAAGGCTCGGGCGGGCCCGAGCGGGCGGGGGGTCGTCCAGGGGGCGTCGGGCTGGCTACTTGCCCGGCGGGCGCGGGGGCGCGCTGGGCCGCGGGGGCGCGACGGGGCGGGTCGACGGGCGATCGTCGGAGGGCCGCGGCGGGGCGCTGGCGTCGGGGGCGGCCTCGGCGGCGACGTCGACCTTCGCGGGCGCGGGGGCCGCGGCGACGCTCTGCGGAGCGGGCGCGGGGGCGGGCTGCGCGGCGACGACGGGCGCGGGCTGCGGGGCCGGCGCGGGGGCGGTGGCGGGCTTGGGCGTGGCCGCGACGGGCGCGGGCTCCGGCTTGGGCGCGGGGGCGGCCGCGACGGGCGCGGGCTCCGGCTTGGGCGCGGGGGCGGCCGCGAACTTCGGCGCCGCGACGGCCGCGGGCGCTGCGGTGGTCTCCGGCTCCTCATCGCGCACCGCGCGACGGCGCCGCACGGTCGAGGTCGGCCCGCTCTCGGCGGCCTCGGCCTCCGCCTCTGCGGCGGCCTCCGCCTCGGCAACCCGGGTCGCCTCCGCAGCCTCCGCCTCGATCTTCGCGACCGCCTCGTCCGCCTCCGCCTGGGCCTCGGCCTTCGCCTTCGCCTTGGCCGCCGCCTTCGCCTCGGCCTCCGCCGCCACGCGGGCCGCCTCGATGGCCGGGTCCGGCTCCGGCGTCCCGGGCAGCACGATGGGCGCCGACGTCCGGTCGACCTTGATCTCTTCGCGCTTGGGCTCCAGCGCCCGGCGCTTCACCGACTTCTCGACCGCCGGCATCGGCGGCGCTGTCCCGTGCACCAGCTTGTAGTTCTCGTCCTGGAGCACATCGAGCTGCAGCTGCGTCACGATCCACGCGCGGCGGTTGTCCTCGTTCTTCTTCGCCAAGATGCGCACGTCGTAGGTCGCCTCGACCAGCGCCTTCTTCATCCGCTCGGCCCGCGTGTGCGAGCGGTCCAGGTCCTCGCGCGCCTTGTCCAGCTCGCGCTCCGCCTGCGCCAGCGCTCGCGAAAGCCGCGCCGAATCCTCGCCACCGCCAGCCGGCGCCTGCGCCTGCACGACCGGCGCCTCGACCACGGCCGCTCGCTGCGGCGCCTCTTCCCGCACCTCGGCCCGCGCCGCGCTCGCCGACCTCGCCAGCTCCTTCGCCTGCTGCAGCTCGGCCCGCAGCTCCTCACGCGCGATGCGCAGCTTGTTCATCTCCGACGACAGCTCGCGCACCCGCTCCGTGCTCTTCGCCAGCTCCGCCTTCGCCGCCTGCAGCTCGCTCTGCGCGGCCTGTGCCTTCTTGCTCTGACCCTTCGCGCGGGACTCCTTCTTCGAGACCTCCTGCGCCTTGGCCTGATAGCGGTTGGCCTGCGTGTCCAGCTGCCCCTGCAGCTTCTTCACCTCGCGCTGCAGCGAGCCGTTCTCCTCCCGCAGCGCCGACGACTGCGTCGACTGCTCCATGGTCCGGAAGAAGAGGTAGACCGCGGCGACCAGGGCGAGCACGGCGACGATGCCGATACCGATTTCCATGCGAAGAATCCTGACGAATCGGGAAGGGTGGGGCGAGATGACCGAGCGCCGCGAGTCCCGAGGCTTGGGCGGCGTAGGTTGGCCGGACACGGGCCGGACGATTCAGAGGGCGCGCACGCTATCACGACTTAGGTCGCTGATCTCGGCTAGATCGCGCCTCATTCGTCCTTGTTGTAGACCCACGCCTCCCAGCGCTCGACGTCGAGGCCGAGATTCTTCCCCGAGATCTCCTGGAGCGCCCACGCGGCCATCTCCTTGACCTCTTTCTCGTCGCGCTTGAGCGCCTCCACCAGCGCCTCGCTCGAAGACTCGTCGGCGATGCGTCCCAGCGCGTCGGCCGCCCACGTCGCGATCTCCGCGTCCGGGTCCGCCAGCATCGGCTTCAGCGCCGTGGCCGCCGACGCCGAGCGCAGCGCCCCGATGGCCAAGAACGCCGCCTGCAGCGTCTCGCGCGTCATCTTGCGCTCGGTGACCGCCCGCAAGAGCGCCGGCAACGCGTCGATGTGGCCGATGCGCCCCAGGGCCTCGATGCTCTCCTTGGCGATCGCCTGGTCGCGCATCAACAGCGAGAGCAGCGGCACCGCCACCGGGTCGCCAAGCTGCCCCAGCGACCGAATCGCCGCCGCCTTCACCTGCTTCTCGGGGTCGCTGGTCGCCATCAAGAGCATCGCCACGCCGTCCGGGTCGGCCATCCGCGCGAGGGCCTCGCACGCCGCGACACGCACGGGCCAGCGGTTGGTCGGGTCGGCCAGGATGGTCCCGATGGGCAAGGTCGCCCGCCGGTCCCGCATCGCGCCCAGCGCCCGCGCCGCCGCCGACCGCACCTTGGGGTGAAAATGCGACAGCGCGCTGATGAGCGGCATCACCGCGCCGGGCGACGCCGTCTGGCCCAGCGCCACCGTCGCCATCAGCTTCTCGTTGATGCTCTCGGCACCCAGCGCGCGGGCCAGGGCCTCCACCGCGCCCTCAGGGTTCAGCCGCCCGATGGCGCCGATGGCCGCGACGCGGACGTTCTCCTCGGGGTCGGTCAACATCGCCAGCAGCGCCGGCCCTGCGTCGCGGGAGCCGATGTGGCCGAGCGCAGACGCCGCCGCCGCGCGCACCGGCACGCTCTCGCTCTTGAGCAGGGGCAGAAGCTGCGGCACCGCGGTCGGGCCCAGCTCGATGACGTCGGCCAGCGCCGGGCAGCGCTGCGGGTGCAGGATTTGGCAGGACGTGGCCTCTTTGACCATCTCCAGCGCGGCGCGAGCGCCCACCCGCTTGGCCTTCGTGGGCGCCTTCGCCTCCGGGGCCGCTGCCACAGCCGCGGGTGCGGCGGTCAGCGTGACCGCGGCGGCCAGACAGAACGCGGTCAGCCCGCGAGCGACAACACTACCAACCATAAGAGCCCTCCGAGGTGGCGGTGATTGTCCGGGAGGCGCTGGCACCCGGTCAAGACGCGGGCGTCCAGCACGTCACCGCGCTACACTCCCAGCCTCTGATTCGACGGCGAGGACTCATGCGGGCAGCGTCAATTTACGGTCTATGTGTGGGCCTCACGCTCTGGGCGGCGTGCGGCGGCGGCGGGCCGGTCACCGTGGCCCCGGCGGACGCTCCGGCCGAGCTCTCCGAGGCGGGCGCGGGCCACGACGCCGCGCGCCCTGTGGACCTGGCCACGCCCCGCGACGGCCGCGCGCCGCAGGACTGGAACCCGGGCGCCGGCGGCGTCGGAGGCGGCATTTTCGTAGTCGACGCCTCGGGAAAAGACGTCGGGTACCTGGTGCGTCGCGGCAGCGACGAGAGCACGGCGGGCCGCTCGATCTACGACACCGTCACGGTCTTTCACCCGGCGAGCGGGCTCTTCTTCGACATCACGATGACCGAGGCCATCCCGCTGCTTCCGGCCACCGGCTTCTTCAGCGGCGCGGGCTGCGCGACCCCGGTCGGCATCTCGGCGGGCGGCTGCGCCACCTGCCGGGCGGGCCACGGCCTGGGCTTTCTGCACGAGGGCGTGTGGTGGCGCGTGGTCTCCGGGGCCGCCCGCGAGCAGATCGCCAACGCCGCGACCCGCCCGGCGACGGCCGACGGCTCCTGCGTGCCCCACAGCTCGAGCAACTCCCCGGCCTTCCCGGTCGAGACCGTCACGGGCACCACCCCGCCGACCAGCTTCGCCGCCCCGCTGCGCTTCCAGTGGCGCTGAGCCGCCTCCCCGCCCGCTAACGGCAGCAGCGAAACCCACGGTACGCATACGAATCCGTGGGCCCGCCGTTCCAGCGGTGCGTCGCGCGCACGAAGTTCGTGATGCTGTCGGCGCCGCCGCCCCGAAACACGCGGCAGCAGCTCGTCGGCTCTTCCCAGGCGCTGCCGTCGGTCGGGGCGCCCGTGTAGCCGCTGTGCCAGCGGTCCTGCACCCACTCCCAGGCGTTGCCCGACATGTCCATGACCCCGTACGGGCTCGCCCCCGAAGGCTTCGACCCCACGTCGAAGGTCGCGCCGGTCCCGCAGCCCACGGGGTCGGTCGCCGTCTCGACCATCACGGCCTTCGAGCAGTCCGCCGACGCGCCGCCCCACGGAAAGAGCCGCGCGCTGGCCGCGCAGTCGCCGCCCGCAAGCTCGCAGCCCCCGCGCGCGGCCTTCTCCCACTCGGCCTCGGTGCACAGCCGCTGCCCGCGCCACGCGCAGTAGGCCTCCGCACCGAACCAGGTCACCTCGACCGCCGGCCGCCGCTCAAGCCCCGCCTTCGCGCGCCAGCCGCTGCCGGTGTCCTCGACGGGCGGGTTCACGAACGCCGACTTCACGCACACGCCCGAGCCGCAGACGTTGCCGTGCTGCGTGAGGAACGCTGCGAAATCGGCCGCCGTGACCTCGAGCCGGTCGATGCGGTACGCCGCCGTCTTCACCACGTGCGGCGGCCCCTCCTCGTCGGCGCAGTCGCTGTCGCTCGCCGGGTCGCAGCCCATCAGGAAGTCGCCCGCGGGAACCGCCTTCTCGTCCAGCGCGCTCCGCCCGGCCGAGGCCGCCGACACGCAGGAACCCGAGCCGCCCGGCTCGCTGCACACCGAGCCGGCCGCGCAGTCCACATCCAGCTCGCAAGGCTCGCCCGAATCACAGGCCGCCCACCCGGCGACGGCCGTCATCGCCGCGCCCATCACCGCCCAACGCCAAGCACCCGTCATCACGACTCCTTCGTCCATACTGGAAACGGCACAATCGCTCGAGTTCGCCCCATGCGCGCGGCAAACGCCGGCCGCCGCTCCAACATCCGCGTGTCCATCAGCGGCACGCTCACCCCGGCGAAGAGCCCGGTGATAGCCAGCGGCCCGAACACCGTCCACCACGCGCCCGGCGCCGCGGCCATCGCGAAGAGCCACAGCCCCCACCACAGCATGATCTCGCCGAAATAGTTCGGGTGCCGCGACCAGCGCCACAGCCCCGACTCCAGCGTCTGCGCCGGGTCCGTCCGCGCCAGCACGAAGCGGCGCAGCTGAGCGTCCGCGGTCGCCTCGATGGCGATGGCGCCGAAGGTGACCACGGCGGCGACCCCGTCCAGCCAGCCGAAGGGCCGCCCGGCACCCGCGATGGCGACGTAGGCCGACACCGTGCCGCCGAAGACCAGCACCGTCGGCATCAGGTGGATGCCAAGAAAGCTCACGATCCAGTAGGCGCCACCTGTCTTTTTGCGAATCTCGACGTAGCGCCAGTCCTCGTGGGACAGCCCGCTCCAGCCGCGCAGAAAGTTCCAGGTCAGCCGCGCGCCCCACAGCCCCAGCGCCCCAAGCACCAGCCACTGCCGCGTCGCGTCGCCGCGCTCGCCGACCGCCGCCATCCAATAGAGCGCCAGCGGCAGCGACGCCACGCTCCAGTAGGGGTCGTACACGCTGGAGTTGTTCAGCGCGCGGCTGCCCGCGAACACCACGACCGTCGCCGCGAAGTCGGCCGCCGCGGCGGACCAGAGCAGCCCGAGATCGGCTGTGTACCCCAGCACCGCGTACCCGACGGCGAGCGCGAGCGCGTAGATCGCCGACAGGATGGCGACGCTGCGAGGCCACTCCGATCTCGGTCCCGTCATCCGCCTCCCCGTGTTCGAGGCGGCGTGTATACCGCGCCCGCCCCCATCGTGGGAACGCGAAGTGTGCGGGCGCCGAAAGTGTCGGCGCGGCCGCCCAGCGCGGGTCCGCCCACGCGCGGGTCGCACCGGCGACCGCCCCGATTCGCGAGGCGCCGCCTAGGTTTTCGACGCGCCCGCCGGCCGCCGCGCGCCACCCCGAGCGGCCGCCTCGCGGTAAAGCCGCCGCCCCTCGCCGCGGATCTCCGCGTAGTTCCACGCAGCTCCCAGCGCCCCGCCGACCAGCGGCACCATCCGCGTCAGCACCGCGCGCCCGACCGTGCGCTTGGCCGCCCAGCGCGCCGCCGCCTTGGTCACCGCCATCGGCGACACCCGGTTCTTCAGCCCGCGGATGAAAAAGCTAGTCACCGCGCCAGGATAGGCCTCGGGCGCGCGGTCAGACGCCCGCTCCTCGGCCTCCCCCTCCGGGTCCCCGACCAGGCTCAGGGCGCTGGCCATGTCCGCGCACAGCTTCGCCGTCGCGCTGGTGTCGACCGCAGCCAGCGGAAAGGCCAGCACCGGGTTCGACGGCAAGCCCGTCACGAACCCGACCAGCGCCGCCCGCCGCGCGAACCGGTGGATGAGATAGCGCGCGGCCGCCTCGTCGGAGCCGTCACTCGCCTCGGCTCGCGCCTGCGCCGCCATCGCCTGGATGCTGACCGGGTCGGCCATCAGCCAGCGCGAGAGACGGTTGGCGCGCGCGGCCACCCCGGAGATGATGAAGTCCTGCATCGCGCCATTATATGGCAGCTTCGCCGCGTCACGGCGAGTCACGCGCCCCCCGCGCCGCCTCCGAACCCCCGGCCCCATGCCCAGCCTTCCCCCCAAAAAGATCAGTCACTGGCTGACGATTTTGCAGTGGCTCCCCGGCTACCGCGCCGCCGACCTCCGCGGCGACCTCGCGGCCGGCGTCACCGTCGGCGTCATGCTGGTGCCGCAAGCCATGGCCTACGCGCTGCTCGCCGGCGTGCCGCCCAACTTCGGCCTCTACGCGTCGCTGGTCCCGCTGCTGCTCTACCCGCTGCTCGGCACCTCGCGCCATCTCGCGGTGGGCATCGCCGCGGTCGACATGCTCATCGTGGGTGCGGCCGTGGCGCGCCTGCGCCCCCAAGGCGACGCCGAAGCCGTGACCTTCGCCCTGACCCTCACAGCCCTGGCCGGCGGCCTCCAGCTCCTGATGGGCACGCTGCGCCTCGGCTTCCTCGTCGACCTGCTGTCCCGCCCCGTCGTCGCAGGCTTCATCGCGGCCGCCCCCATCCTCATCGGCCTCAGCCAGCTCGGAAACCTCCTCGGCGTCGCCCAGCCGCGCTCCAGCGAGCTGCTCGTCCTGCTGTGGGAAGGCCTCGCCGTCATCCGCCACGCCCACCCCGCGTCGGCCCTGGTCGGCGGTCTCAGCGTCGCCGTGCTGCTGCTCATCCGCGCCTCCAAACGCCGCGCCCCGGGCGCCCTTGTCGTCGTCGCCCTCGCCACCGCCGCGTCCTGGCTGCTCGCCCTCGACGTCCGCGGCGTCCCGACGGTCGGCCCCATCGCCAGCGGCCTCCCCGCGCCGGCCCTGCCCGAGCTCGGCCACTGGCGCGAGCTGCTCCCCGGCGCCATCACCCTGGTCCTGGTCCAAGTGATGACCGTGATGTCCCTGGGCCGCGCCCTCGCCCGCGCCGACCGCTACGAGATCCGCCCCAACCGCGAGCTGGTCGCCCTCGGCGTCGCCAACCTCGCCGGCAGCGCCTTCCGCGCCCTGCCCATCTCGGCGAGCTTCTCGCGCACGGCGGTCAACACCAACGCCGGAGCCCGCACCGCACTCTCAAACGTCTTCGCCGCCTTGGTCGTCCTGCTAGGCCTCACCGCCTTCTCCGGCGTGCTGGCCCTGGTCCCGATGCCGACCCTGGCGGCCATCATCATGGTGGCGTCCTTCGGCATGGTCAGCTTCAGCGAGACCAGCGCCATCTTCAGCATCCGCCGCGCCGACGGCCTCATCGCCCTGGCGACGCTGGTGACGACCCTCTTCGTCGGCATCGAGGAGGGCGTCCTCCTAGGCATCGTCGTCTCGATGATGGTCCTCATCACCCGCCAAGCCCGCCCCCACATCGCCGAGCTCGGCCTCATCCCCGGCACCGACCGCTTCCGCGACCGCGCCCACGTCCCCGAAGCCGTCCCCATCCCCGGCTACCTCATCGTGCGAGTCGACAGCTCCATCACCTTCTCAAACGCCGAGTTCATCCGCCGCGACCTCATCCGCCGCGTCACCACCGCCCCCGAACCCCTCCGCGCCATAGTCCTCGACGGCCGAGGCATCAACGACATCGACGCCACCGCCATGGCGACCCTCCATTCCCTCCTCGACGACCTCCAATCCCGCAACCTCCCGCTCCTCCTAGCCCACATCAAAGCCACCCCCCGAGCCATCCTAGAAAGAGGCCGCATCCTCCCCCGCCTCCCCATCCAAACCCTCCACCTAGAACCCCTCGACCTCATCCACCAGTTCGAGTCCCTACCACCCCAAGATCTCGGGCTGGCGCCTCAAAATTCGCCAGACGGCGCCTAGGTTTCCGACAGGCCGCTAGCCAGCGAGCCGCGCTGCCGATATCTCCCCCGCGTCCCCCCCAAGCGAGCCACGACCCCGATGCCCGACCGGCCGCACCTCATCGAACTCGGCGGCGCCGGCCCCCCGGCGGTGTTCATGCACGCCAACGGTTTTCCGCTGCCGGTGTACCAGCGCTTCACGACGGCGTTGACGGCGGGGCTGACGGTGCTGGGCGCGCCGCTGCGGCCGACCTGGGCTGAGCCCGGCGCGCCGCACGCGGGCGTCACGTGGGAGAGCCTGGGACACGACCTCATCGCCGCCCTGGACGAGCGCGCGGGCGAGCCTGTCGTCGCGGTCGGACACTCCATGGGGGCCACCGCGGCCATCTACGCCGTCGCGACGCGGCCGGAGCTTTTTCGCGCGTTGGTGCTCATCGAGCCGGCGCTGGTCGGACCCTGGATGCAGCGGCTGATTCGCCTCGCGCCGTACCCGCTGCGCTTCCGCTTCGGGCCCGCCGCCACCACGCTGCGGCGGCGCGATACGTGGCCTGACCGCGAGCGCTTCTTGGCCAGCGCTCGCCGAAGCCCGGTCTACGCCGGCCTCGACCCCGCCGGCCTCGAACTGCTCGCCGCGGGCGCGCTGCGCGAGACCCCCGACGGCGTCACCCTGGCGTTCTCCAAGGCGTGGGAGGCGCACTTCTACACCAACCCGCCAAGCCCCGTGCCGGCGCTGGCCCGCGTCACGCGCCCCGTGCTCGGCCTGCGCGGCGCCCCGACCATGTTCCTCCCCGCCCCGCGCTGGCGAGCCCTCTGCGCCACTCAGCCCCGCGGCCACTTCCAGGCCTTCCCCGACCACGGCCACCTGCTCCCGCTCGAGGCCCCCGATCTCACGGCCACCGCGGTCCTCGACGGCCTCCACGCCCTGGGCGTGCTCTAGCCAACGCACCTCACGCTTGCGCCGCGCACTGAACGCGCGTACAGTTTTCGCGTTCACCGACGGGAGCGAGCGATGGCGCGGCGCAGTGGCAGCGCGGACTTGCCGCTACATGGGGGGCGGGTGCCTCCTTGGTTGTCGGCGCGCATGGCGCGGCTCGGGGCGCTCATCAGCGAGGCCATCGTGCTGCGCTGGGGGCGCGATGAGCTGCTGCGACGGCTGGCGCACCCGTTCTGGTTTCAGTGCTTTGGCGCGGTGATGGGGATGGACTGGCACTCCTCCGGCATCACTACCAGCGTCGTCGGGGCGCTCAAGCGGGGGCTGCGCTCGCGCTCCGACGACCTGGGGCTCTGGGTTTGCGGGGGGCGGGGGCGGCACTCGCTCAAAACGCCCAGTGAATTGCTGGCGATTGGCGAGGCGACCGGGCAGGACGGCGAGGCGCTGGCGCGGGTGAGTCGGCTGGTCGCCAAGGTCGACAACGCCGCCGTGCAGGACGGGTTTCAGCTTTATTTGCACAGCTTTGTCGTCGCTCGGGACGGCGCGTGGACCGTGATTCAGCAGGGGATGAACACCGAGACGCGGCAGGCGCGGCGCTATCATTGGCTTTCCGAGGGCGTGCGCAGCTTTGTGGAGGCGCCCCACGCGGCCATCGACGGGCTCGGGGCGCCCGCGCTTGGCGACATCATCAACCTGACCGACGCCCGGGCGAAGGCCGCTCGCGCCGCCCAGGTCACGCTGGCGCACGCCGGCCCCGACCAGGTCATCGGCCACCTCCGGCGCCTTCAGAAGACCCCGCCGCCCAAGCCCCAGACCGGGCTGCTGCCCCACCTCTCGCTGCCTGCCCACCACGAGGTGCGCGAGGAGGACGTCGTCACCCGCCGCCTCTGGGGCAACCTCGCCGCCGCCGCCGACGCGGGCCCGCGCGACTTCGCGGACCTGCTGCTCACCCCCGGCGTGGGCGCCCGCACCGTCGAGGCCCTCGCCCTCGTGGCCGAGGTCGTCTACGGCGCCCCCTCGCGCTTCAGCGACCCCGCCCGCTTCTCCATGGCCCACGGTGGCAAAGACGGCCACCCCTTCCCGGTCCCGCTGACCGTGTACGACGAGACTCTGCGCGTCATGCGCGAGGCCGTCTCGTCAGCCCGCCTCGGCGAAGACGACCGCGCCGCCGCCCTCGAGCGCCTCGACACCCAGTCGCGAGCGCTCGAGTCCATGGTCGACGGCCCGGCCTTCGACGACTACCTCGCCGGAGAGCGAGCGTTTTCCTCACTGTTCGGAGGTCGCACCGTCGCCGGCCCCCCCCCCCGGGGGCCCCCCCCCAAGCCCCCACGCGCCCAACCCGCCGCGCCGCCCCGACCGCCCAGCTCGACCTCCCCGGCCTCGCCCCCGCTGGCGCGCGCAAACCCGCCGCGGTAGCCTGACCCGCGACCGCGCCGGCTCGCCCGCGCCCACGCCCACACCCCCGCTCTGCCCCACGCGAAGGAGGCCCACCGTGCGCCCCATCCACTTCCTCGCCCTCTGCCTCAGCGTCGCCACCCTCGCCACCCTGCCCGCGTGCGGCGGCAGCGCCAGCCAGACCGTCGACGAGGCCGACCCCGCCAAGATCGCCGGTCCCCCCAAGCCCTGGGACGAGATGGAGCACGCCGAGAAGGCCGACTACATGCGCGACCGCGTCGTGCCGGTCATGAAGCCCCTCTTCGTCGCCTTCAACCCCAAGGCCTACGCCGAGTTCACCTGCAAGACCTGCCACGGCCCCGACGCTCGCGAGCGCGAGTTCAAGATGCCCAACCCGCACAACGAGATGCTCTACCCCACCGGCTCTCCCGAGCAGCTCAAGACGGTCGCTGAGCACCCCGAGGAGGTGCGGTTCATGTTCCAGAAGGTAGTGCCCACCATGCAGGCCCTGCTTGGCCTCGAGGACTTCGATGAGGTCCGCGGCACAGGGTTCACCTGCTACTTCTGCCACCCCGCGGGCCAGGTCGCCGCGCCGGTCGTCGCTCCGGGCGGCTGATCCGCCCCGCCGCGATTCGCAGGTCTCGCGGCGCCCTTGAAAGAGCGTGACGCCTCCGTGGAGGCCCCATATGCTCCGCCGGGTGAGCGCGGGACGCGTCGCCGCAGAGTGGCGCCGTGTGATTCAGCGTTCACCGGGGCATGCGATGAACGTTGGCGTGTCGTCTCCGCGGGCCGTGCTCGCCGTCACCTTCCTCTGGCTCGTCGCCGTCGGCCTCGTCGACCAGGCCACGCCCCCAGTCTACGGCCTCTCGTACTTCTATTTGCCCGCCGTGGCCTTCGCGACCTGGCACTCGGGCCGCCGCATCGGGGTCGGCGTGGCCCTCGCCGCGACCCTGGTCTGGTACCTCGCCGACAGCATCGGCGTCGATTTCCCCGGCTCCTTCGCGCGCGTGTGGAACGCCGGAATCCGCTTCGCCTTCTTCGCCACGGTCGTCGCCTTGCTGGACACGCTCCGCGCGACCGTCGCTCGTCAGGACGCCCTCATCACCGAGCTCCAGGCGACCCTCGCCGAGGTACGCACCCTCCGCGGCCTCGTCCCCATCTGCGCGTGGTGCAAGAAGGTCCGCGACGACGAGGGCTATTGGGCCACCGTCGAGAGCTTCATCGAAGCCCACACCGACGCCGCGTTCACCCACGGCGTCTGCCCCGACTGCGGTGATCGCCTCCGCGCGACGAAGGCTACGGCGCCGGCGTCGCCTTGATCGCCTTGGCGTACTTCTCGAAGGTCTCGTGCCCGTCGGGCTTCAAGCCGTAGTCGGGCGACAGGCTCGAGTGGCAGGTCTTGCAGGTGATCTTGTCGCCGCTGGCCTTCTTGGCCGCCGTGACGAAGGCCTTCATCACCTTCTTCGCTTCCTTCTGCCCGCCCTTCGCGCACGCCTCCTTGGTCTCGGCGTGCTTGAAGTCCTTGGTCTTGCACGGCGGCGACTCGCCCGCGCCGTCGTCGTCGTCACCCTCGTCCAGGCGCACTCCAGATCGATCGACCTCGCCGCCCGCCATGGCCGGGACGACGAACGCGCCCATCACGAGGAGAGCGGCGGGGACCAGGACGAGGACGAGCGAGCGCTTCATGTGGGGACTCCAGAGGGTGCTGCGGCCGGTACGGGCCGAAATCTAGTGGGGAGCGTGGTTCGAGGTCAAACGACGACGCGGCGCCACCTGGGCGACGGGGTCCTGACGAAGCGCGCGCCGCGGCATTCAAGACCCGCCGGACCTTGGGCTCGCGAACGTGCCTTGCAGTCGCGGCCGCGGCTCGCCATAGTCCCGGCCGACGCTCCGCAGGATGGAGGCGCGGTATGGGACGGCACACGCGGACAGCAGCATTGGCAGCGCTCATCGCCCTGTCCGCCGTGCTGAGCGCGTGCCAGACGACGCGCTACTTCGAGCGCTCCCGCCTCGCCGATCGCGCCATGGGCTTCGACGGCAGCGGAGGCCTCGTCTACATCCGCAACAAGATCGAGGCGGCCCGCGAGGGCGGCTTCGGCGGCTTCGGCGCCAGCGCGGCCGGCGGATGCGGGTGCCAGTAGCGCGTACCGTCTCCGCCGCGCTCACCGCGCTCGCCTGCCTCGTGGGCGCCACGGCCAGCGCGGCGCCCACCAGCGGCCAGCACGTCGCCATCGACCTCTACGCCTTCACCCAGGGCGACACCCGCGGCAACCCCTTGAAAGCGGAAGGCTTTGAGTACGGCGCCATGCGCGTCGACCTCAAGATGCGCATGACCCCGGTGGTCGCCTTCCGCTTCAACGCCAGCGTCGCGCGCCTCCGAAACGCCGACCTCCAGCGCGTCCCCTCCAGCGTCGAGAACGCCCGCGTCACCTCGGCGTCCACCGAGATCCTGACGCTGGACTCCAGCATCGGCGTGGACATCGACCTCAAAGACAGCCCGTGGCACATCAGCCCGTCCGGCTACTACCACCACCAGAACGACTTCGTGTCCTCAGGCGGTGACCTCGCCATCGACCGCGAGCTCGCAGGCGGCGACACGGTCCTCGGCGTCACCTACAGCTTCCGCATCGCCTCGCCCCTGATCCGCCGCTGGAACGGCCGCAACGACGGCCGCGACATCTCGGTCTCCAACAACCTCGTGCTCAGCTGGACCCAGAACCTGTCGCCCTCGTGGCTGCTCTCCCTCAACATCCAGGGCACCCGGCAGGCCGGCTGGCTCTCGGAGGGCTTCAACTACGTCGCCCTCTTCAACGAGCGCGGCGCCCCCATCAAGCTCCTCGACGAGGCCCTGCCGCGCGAGCGCCACCGCGCCCAGCTCAACGCCCGCCTGCGCTACACGCCCCTCCAAGGCCTGGTGCTGGGCCTGGACATGAGCGGCTACGTCGACGACTGGTCGGTGCGCCAGCTCGCGGTCGAGCCCAGCATCGAGCTGCCGCTCTCGCGCACGATCCGCTGGCGCCTCTGGTACCGCCTCGCCTGGCAGACCGCGTCCCGCTACTACGACGAACGCCCGCTCGCCGAGACCCGCTACCGCACCCAGGACGGCGATCTCGGTAGCTTCCTGCTGCACAGCCCCGGCACACTGCTGACCCTGCCGTTCGGCGAGGACCAGGTCTGGGTGACCCGCATCGGCATCTACGGCTACGTCCGCGACGACGGCCTCTACGGGCTGGGCGGCGACCTCGGGGTGGGACTGGAATGGTAGGGCGCGGCGGGTGGTGGGCGACGGCGGCGATCGTCGCTTTTTCGCAGGTGGTGACTGGCTGTTCGACGGGTGCGGCGGTCCTGCGAGACCCGGGCGCGGACGCGGCGTCCGGCGTGTTCGTGCGCGCACTTGAGGGCGGCGCGACCACCTGGGAGCAGGCCACGGCCAGCCCCCGCGACAAGCTGGTCGTGTTCATGACGCTGTGGTGCGCGCCGTGTAAGGCCGAGCAGCCCGAGGTCGAGGCCTGGGCCCGCGCGCACGCGTCCACCCACGACACGCTGCTGGTGGTCAGCGGCAGCCCGCTCGGAGAAGCCCAGCAGATGGCGCGCGATCGCCGTGTCGCGGTCGACGATCTCGCGGTCTGGGTGGACTCGGCCGGCGATGTGGCCGCGCACTACGGGGTCGAGTCCACGCCGACCTTGCTGTGGTTGGCCCCAGACGGGAGCGTGCGCGCGAAGTGGCATCACATCGCGGACGTCGTCGTCGACACAGCCGCCGAGCCGCTCGAGCCCGTGACCGACAGCGGCGAAGAGCTCGGCACCTCCTACGACGTGGTGCTGCTCGCGCCCGCCGCCTCACGCGGCC
>JAWKRR010000039.1:0-73620 GCA_041389525.1 Myxococcota bacterium
CAGCGCGACGACGCGCGCGGCGCCCTCGGCGGGGTCGAGAGCCGCGTCAGGGGTCACGCGAAGCTCGGCGAGCCGTTCGGCCGGCGCGAGCGCGTCGACCACCGCGCTGCCGCCCTCATTCGCGGTCACGGTGAGTCCCACGGCGACCCCGGCGTCCCCCAAGCTCTCGAGCGCCGCTTCGAGCACCGCGAGATCCGAGCCGGCGCCATGAAGATCGACCCAAGCCAGCCCCCACGCGGTGGCCGCCCCCGCGGCGACCTCGGGGTCCGCGAAACGAGCCCCGTCGGTGCAGACACCGAGCCGCATCCCTCGGCGGGCGATCCGGTCGGCCAGGACTCCGAAATCGGGGCGCTCGGTCGGCTCGTCGCCGGCCAGCACGACGAAGCTGTAACCGGCGCGCGCGGAGGCGTCGATAGCGCCAACGGCCTGGCGAGTCGTCGTGCTGGTGAGCAGCCAGAGCGTGCTCCCGCCCGCGCCCGCCGACCAAGGAGCGCGGCGCGAGCGCCCAAGCCGCTCGGGCGGAACCAGCGCCGTCATCGCCGCCGTGTGGGCGCCTCGGCGGGCACGGTCACGCGTTGCCCACGGCGCGCTCGACCCGCGCGGCGGGCTTGGCCGGCTCTCGCGCCGGCATACGCCGTATCCCCGCGCGAGCCTCCATCCGGGAAGCCCTCACGTAGACCCCGGGGCTGATGTTCGGCGCGACCGCCCCCGCGGCGACCTCCGGGAAGAGCTCCTCGAGCCGCGGCGTGGCGGCGACCGGGATCAACGCGGAGTCCCCGTACGCGTCCTGGTACTCGTTCCAGAAGCCGTAACAGACCTTGGAGAAGTAGCAGCTCTCACAGGCCGCGCCGTGGCGCTTGTGGCTCTGCATGTAGGCGAAGGACGTGATGTCATCGGCCCAAAAGGTCTGGGGGCGCAGCAGCATCCCCATGTCCACGCGCTCTTCGTAGCCGGTCATCATACAGAGCGGCAGCCCCGTCTGAACGTCCGTCCGGAAGCGGAGGCCCCGCCGAGCGCACCGCGCCATGGCGGTCTCCCAGTACGGCCGCAGGTCGTGCAGGTCGGGGTAGAGGCGAGCGTTCTGCGTCGCACGCCCCTCCGGCTGCACGTACAGAAAGCTGACCCACTCGACCTCGGGGAAGGTGTCGCAGACGAAGTCCACGAACTCTGGCGCGTCGGTGTAGTTGGCCGTGCAGAGCACGTGCGCCAGGGTCACGCGGACGCCGTGGTCCAGCATGTGCCGGATCCCTTCCATGGCGGGCGCGTGGTAGTCGCGGGTCGCGGTGATGGCGTTGTAGTTCTTCTCGATGTGGCTGGGCAGGGAGATGAGCGCGCTGCACACGCCGGCCTTGACCAAGCGCCGCGTGTTGGCGCGCGTGAGCAGGGTGGCGTTGGTCTGCAGCTCGACCTGTTGGAAGCCCAACAGACGCGCGTACCGCACCATCTTCAGCAGATCGGGATGTAGCAGCGGCTCGCCACCGGTGATGGAGAGGCCGTCGTAGCCCGCGCGGCGAATCTCGCGGAACTCGCGCCGCCAGTCCTCAGCGATGAGGTTCGAGTAGTCGAGCCCCCAGCCCCGCGGTCGGTCTGCCCAGAGATCGGGGTCGGCGAAGCAGTAGAGGCAGCCCTCGTTGCAAGCCAACCCGATACGGACGGTGTGACACGGCATGGGGCAGAGCCTATCACCCCGTGTGGCCCGACAGAAATCAGGGCAGCGGGGCATGGGACGGGGGCTGAGAACGCGGTCGGCGATGAGCTGCGGGCGTACACAGGCGCGCCCAGCACTGTCAGTGGACAATCTACGCGCGGGGGCCTCGCAAATCCACCAGTCGGCCATCCAACCACAATCCGTCAAGCCCGATGCGGCGCGCGCTGGCGATGGCTTCGGCGGCGCCGCGCACGATGGGTTCGTCGCGTCCGTTGAACGATGTGTTCAAGAGCATCGGGATCCCACTGGCCCTCTCGAACGCCTCAAGCAGGCGGCGCCACGGCGCGTGGTCGCCCGGCCCGACCGCTTGCGGCCGCGTCGTCCCGTCCACGTGCACGACCGCAGCGACGCTGTCGCGCCGGTCAGCCCGCACTCGTGACGTGAAGGTCATGAAGGGGCCGAACTGCGGGTCCTCGAACCAATCGGCGGCGCGCTCGGCCAGGACGCTGGGACCGAAGGGGCGCCAGCTCTGCCGATCTTTCACCGCGTTGACCTTGTCCTGGATGCCCGGCAGGCCGGGGTGGGCGATGATGCTGCGGTGGCCCAGCGCGCGCGGACCGAACTCCATCCGCCCGCTCACGAACCCGATGACCCGCCCATCCATGAGCCAGGCGACCAACTCAGCGGTAGGGTCGGACACCTGGGCCGGCGTCAGCCCGGCGCGCGCGAGCTCCGCGTCGACCGGGTCGTCGGCGATGTCCGGCCCCAGGCCCGCGGCGCGCAGCGGCCCACACGGTGGCTCGCCGTACAGATGCGCCGCCTCGAGCGCGCAGCCCAACGCCGTCCCCGCGTCATGGGCCGCCGAGGGTACCCAGACCTCCACACCCAACCCGTCACGGAGCGCGCTGTTCGCGCAGCAGTTCAGCGCCACGCCGCCCGCGATCGCCCAGTGTTCGTCGGGGTCCTCGGCCTGTCCCACCCGCGCGAGCGCGAGCACGGCCTGCTCCGTCGCGGCCTGCACATCGGCGGCCAGGGCCCACGCGGCCGGGTTCATGGTGTCGCCCGCGCTGGGGACACGCGCGGCGGCGAGCTGTTGCAGCCGGGCCTCGTCCAACGCGTAGCGCTCGAAGTCGTCGACCCGATAGGCCTCAGCCAGCCGCTGGGCGTCAGGCCGGCCGAACGCCGCCAACGCCATGGTCTGCCCCTGCCCGTGAGAACCGAACCCGAGGACCCGCGTGACGGTCTCGTAGGCACCGCCCACCGAGCGCCCTTCACCGGCGGGCAGCTCCGCGCGACGCACAAGCTCGCCGTCGCGGTAGGTGAACCACGCGGCCGTCTCGTACTCGCCGCGCCCGTCGACGGTCAGGACGTTGCAGCGCGCCCACGGCGAGGTCCGCGCGGCCAGCGCCGCGTGCGCCAAGTGATGCGGGACGTACACGTAGCGATCGACGCGGACGCACTCGCGGGCCCCCAGGTAGGCGTTGGGGATGCCGTTGATCGCGATGACGTCGACGTCCGCGAGGGTTAGGCCGCGCGGGTGCAACAGCCAGCGCACGCTGTCCCGACACAGCACGTCGTTGAGCGTCAGCCCCGGCGTGTTGACGAGGTTCGCGCCGGGCCGTCCTGGCGGGTGCCAGCCGTAGTGCTTGACCCCGTTGAGGCGTTCTTCCTCAACGGCGGCCACGACCTGGCCGTCGACCACAAGGGCCGCGGCGTGGTGCTCGCAGGTGGCTACCGCCAAACCGAGGATAATCAAGACGAGCCCGATCGCCGGCCGCTCAAATCGCCGGCACGCGCCTCACCGAGATGAGTGCGGATGGGGACGGGCATCCTCCGAGGTCGCGCGCGGCCTGTATTCAGCGCGCGTCCTGGAGGAGAGCGAGAATCGGGCGACCACGGAGGGCCGCCCGAGATCTCACCAGCTTCCGTGCGAGCCGTGCGACCCGTGCGAGCCATGCGACCCGTGCGAGCCATGCGACCCGTGCGAGCCGTGCGACCCGTGGGAGCCGTGCGACCCGTGGGAGCCGTGCGACCCGTGGGAGCCGTGCGACCCGTGGGAGCCGTGCGAACCATGCGACGCGTGCGAGCAATGCTGACCGATCTGGTCACCGGAGCCCGCCGGAAGCTCAGTCCCGGCCATCACTAGGTAATTGGACAAGTTGTCGGCTTGCTTTTGCGTGATCTTGTCCTCTTCCGCAGAGAGGAAAGTTCCTGCCGACTTCTTGATAGTGGGCAGCTTTCGCGAGCCCTTCGTGGTGTCTTTGGCCATGCCGTCTCTCCTCCAACTCGCCTGCAAGGTGGCCAGAATTACGTGGCCGTCGCGCCAGGGGCCCCCGTCGTTCGACAATTCCCCGGATGCGAACCTCTGAACCGGAGTGTGGCACGGTTTCCGGCCGCGTCACAAGTCTCCACCCCTGTACCTGTAACTCTACCGTCGCCGACCCGGGCGCTCACGGGGATCCGTTCTGGATGAGCAGAGTGTACGCCGCGCAGGATGAGGCCGTCCCGGCCTTCCGGTACACACGCACCAAGTAGCTCTGGGTCTGGTCGGCGCAGAGCTGAAACCCGTCCGCGGTGGGCGGCGCCGACACGCAGGGGCACTCTCCGATGGGCTGCCCCTGTGACACCGTGTTCACGTGTGTCGTGTTCGTGTAGCTGCTGACACCGTTGCAGATCTCAAGGCCCGCCGCGCAGCCGCCCTGGCGCACATCGAAGATGAACTGATCGCCCGGGTTGTGAAGGAAGGACACCCGCAGATCGAAGGCGTCACAGCTGTTGGGATCGGCGCCGTCCACGGCGGTGAACTGGTACCAGTCGACGTCCTCGATGCCCGGGGTGTCGCTGGCGATGTTGTCGGTCGCCATCAGCTGCGCCACGCCGTCCACGTCGTCGATGAGGCCGAGGGTGATCGGGTTCTGACACGTGTTCCCGACGCCGCCCGGGACCTCGAGCGGGCTTGCCGGGCACTCGCAGCCGTTGAGGGGGTCGCCGTCTCCGTCGGTCCAGCCCGCGTTGCAGTCGACCAGCGCGCACTTGCCGGCCACGCACGAGGCCGTCCCCTGCGCGACCTGCGGGCACATCGCCGTCTGGTCGCCCTCGTCGGTCTCACCGTTACAGTTGTCGTCCAGCGCGTTGCAGATCTCGGGGATGCCGGGGTTCGTCTTGGCACCCGTCAGAGGCGCGTCGTCGCAGTCGCCGGGCTTGGTCGCCAGGTAGGCGCCGGTCGGGCCGCAGAGGCACTTCACCTTCTCAGAGAGGCCCCAGCCGTCGCCGTCCTGGTCGAGGAAGAACGGGTTACAGTCGGTGGCGCCGGCTTCATCGATGCCGCCATCGCAGTCGTTGTCGACGAAGTCGCAGACCTCCTCGATCTCCGGATGGATCTTCGGGTTCAGGTCGTTGCAGTCGCCTGGCTTGGCGGCCCAACCGGGAGTCCCCGCGCAGAAGCACTTGGTGATGGCGGTCTGGCCGAAGCCGTCGCCGTCGTCATCGAGGTAGTGCGGGATGCAGCCCTTGGAGCCCTCTTCATCCGTCTGCCCGTCGCAGTTGTCGTCGACGCCGTTGCAGGTCTCGCCGACGCCCGGGTTGATGACCGAGACCAGCTCGTTGCAGTCGCCACCGCGCTCGATCCACTTGTCGTCGGGGCGCTTGCACAGGCACTCACCGCCGCCGAGCCCGTAGGTGTCGCCGTCGAGATCCTGGTACCAGCGGGTGCAATCGGCGGAGTCCTCGTCGGTCTTCCCGTCGCAGTCGTCGTCTTTGCCGTTGCAGAGCTCCGCCTCGGGCTCCTGGGCGCCGCACTCGGGCAGCGGGCCTTCCTTAAAACAGATCAGCTCGCCGAAGCACTTGCCGAACTCGTTCTCTCGGTAGCACGAGGTCTTCGCCCCCTCGTTGACGGATTTCTGCGTGCATCTACACACATCCGGCGTGTCGGTGACGCAGAGGTCCAGCTCTTGCCCGCCCTCGCCAAAGGGCTTGGTCGGCGAGCAGGTGAACGGATCCGGGCACGTCGCGCTGCCGTTGCAGATGCGCGTGCAGAAACTGCCCGAGCCGCCCACTCCGATGCAGACGCCGGTCTTGGCGAAGCCGGCGGTGTTGCAGTCGGCGTCCGCCTGGCAGGGCCGGCAGAGGAAGATATCGTTGGGCAGGCACAGGAACTTGATGTCGCCGACGCCGCCGCCGGTGAACTGACTGCAGGACCAGCCGTTGGGGCATGGCGAGCCGGACTCGCACCCCTTCGAGCAGACCTTGCCGATCGATGACTCGACGCATACGCCGGAGAAGCAGTCGGAGTCCTTGTCGCAGCCGCACAGGAACTCGCCCGGCTTGCACAGGGGCGGCGGACCGTCGGTCTCGATGTCGGCGGCGTCGATCTCTGGCTCGACGTCGCTGTCGGGCAGCAAGATCGCGTCGGCGTCCGCGTCGGTCAGAGTGATCACCTCGACGTCGGGGCCGCTCGTGTCCTTCTGGATCGCGTCCGCGTCGGACTTGTCAGGCGTCGTGACCTCGGTGCCGCATGCCCCGGCGGTCGCGAGACCGGCCGCGAGCGCGAGCCAAAGGATCGCCTGGAGTCGGCGGGTTACACCGGCGACCAGGATGGAGCGACCGGTGTGGGCGATCGACTCTGTCACGTGTCCTTACCTCGGCATGGGGTCAATCGGTCTTGCGTTCTCGGCCCGCGGGCGCGGCTCTACAACGCAGGCGAAGCCGGGGCAGCATAGCGAAGCGGACTCACCCCACACAAGGAGTAGCCTGCGAATTCGCCGGTTTGCAGCAACTCCTTCAGCGACAGACGCTGCCCAGCGCCCCGGCGGCGGCGGCGCAGGTCGCCCCTGACGCGCAATCCGCGACCGAAAAGCAGGCTTGGCGGCAGGTCAGATCCTGGCCGTCGACGACGCAACTCCCTGGGAAGGGACAGTAGCCGTCCGGTCCGCAGGGGGCGCCGCAGATCCCGTTTCCGGACGCCAACGGCAGGCACTGGCCGCCTGGGCAGCCGCCCGGCGGGACGCAGGCGTCGCCGAGCGCGCCCGTCCCTGGTACATGGCAGAGGTAGCGTCCCTGCCCGGTGGTGTTCCCGAGCGGCCAGCCGTACGTGCACTCGAAGCCGACGTCGGTGCGGCAGTCGTCCGCGGCGCCGAGGCCGCCGCAGGAGGGTCGGCAGACGCCCTCGCCTTCCGTCGCGCTACCCGCACAGAGGCTGACCCCGGGGCATGGCGTGCCCAGGCCGCAGG
The DNA here is from genome assembly GCA_041389525.1 of Myxococcota bacterium. Classification (GTDB taxonomy): domain Bacteria; phylum Myxococcota_A; class UBA9042; order PHBI01; family JACKFB01; genus JACKFB01. The sequence continues at coordinate 6,877 of JAWKRR010000039.1, forward strand.
GTTGGACGCAGGCCCCAACCTGGTTCTGGCCGCTGATGAAGCAGAAGCCCGCGCCGCAGACCTGCTTCTCGTTGTCGCTGAAACAGGGCAGGTCGTTCTGAGTGCAGCGTCCAGCACCCAGGATCTCGCAGGAACCGCTTGAACATTCGAAATCGTTGCCGCACTGGGCGCCGATCTCGAGGCCCTCGGCGCCCGAGATGCAAGCGCCCGCCTTCGCACCGTCCAGCGCCTTGAGCACGCCGCACCGACGCTCGGCGCCCGGGACACCGCCGCAGTCGGCGTCCTCACCGCAGGTCTTCAGGCAGGTGGGAAATCCGCCGAACTTGTAGCACTTGGAGCCGGCCCCGCAGGATGACGCGGTGCAACCGAGCGCGGCGCAATACCCGCCCGGCAGCGAGGGCAGGCACGCCATCGAGGCTGCGCATCCGACCGCGTCGAGGCAGGCGCCGCCCACGGTCTTCGCGTTGGTGGCGACGCCGTGACACACGCGCCGCAGCGAGCCGTCGGCCGACTCCAGGGCCTTGCACGCCTGCTGGCCACCGGCGCGGCAGTCCGCGTCGCTCTCGCAGGTCGCCAGGCAGGCGCTGTTGCCGCCGGTCAACGGCATGCACTTGGAACCGGAGGGGCAGCTGGAGACGGTGCAATCGAAGGCCGTGCAGTAGCCGCCTGGCCAATCCAGGCAGGCGGCGCCTTGGCACTCCGAGGACTTCGCGCAGGCGGCGCCGACCGGAGAGCCGCTGGGGATCACGTCGGGGTTTGTGATCGGCAGGTCGGGCTTCGGGCCGCCGGGATCAGCGACCCCGTCGTCTGAGGTGGCCACATCGGCGATGGGCAGCTCGGGGGCGTCACTGTCGCCGCCCCCAGCCGCGTCGGCGTCGCGTGCCGGCGCGATCAGGTCCACACCCAGCGGGACGCACTCGCTGCCGATGGGCTCGGTGCCGAGCGGGCACTCGATGATCGTGACCTTGTCGGCGCACGCGGTGGCGCTGAAGGCGAGGAGGGCTGCGATGAAGTAGGTGACGCGCATGGCGGCGGAGTCTAGTCGGATGCCGGCCCTGACTCCAGGACCTTGGCGCGTTAGGCGCGCGGGCCCCGGGGTGAGCTTGCGCCGAGCCGGCGGGGCGTGAGATCCAATGCCCATGGACTCTGCAATCTCGACCCGCGTGGGCGCGCTTCTCCTCTTAGGGATCTCCGCCTCGCTGTCCGGCGCCGCCTGCGGTGGCGAAGGGGCCTCGTCGGCCGCCGATGTGGGCGGGGACCTGCCGAGCGCCGCGCTCGCCCTGGGCCGCCCCTGCCAAGCCGACTCCGACTGCCTCAGCGGCCAATGCCTCGAGAGCGAGTACGGCGTGCCGTTCTGCTCGCGGGCGTGCGACGACCCCGCGGAGACCTGCAGCGCCGGACCGGACGCGCCTGCGGGCGCCACGCTCTGCGTCGGCTTCGATCCGCTGCCGCAGCCGAACGTCCCGCCCTTCAAGGGAGAGCTGACGCAGTTCTGCGTGCCCACCTGCGCCGACACCGCGGACTGCGAATCCCTTGGTGCCGCCTGGGAGATCTGCGCGCCCGCGCAGTACCTGGGCGACCGCCTCTACCCCACGCTGGGGGTCGGCAAGCAAGTCTGTCAGGCGCCGTCCTTTCAGGGAAAAGACCCGGTAGATCCTCGCAGCTGCGACTGGGAGAAGACGGTCCGCCCCGGCTTCGGCAGCGAGGCGGTGCTGTGCGAGCGGTACTGCGCGTACCTCGAGCTGTGCAAAGAGATCCCGCAGGAGACCCCCGACCCCTGCTGCGCGTGGGGCTGCTTCAACCGCATGGTCATCGCGGGGGAGACCGTGGACCTCTGGCGCGACACGGTGAAGTGCTACGTGGACAACCACGGCGCCTTCCCGCTGGTCGGCGCCGCCAACGCCTCAACCAGCCGCCGAAGAACTGCGGCGGCGCGCCCCGGACCCGACGCCGCCGGGGTCCGGCAGCGCGCTCTAGGGCTGTAGCCGCTACTCCAGCTGAAGACGCGATCATCCTCTTCTTCCTGGCAGTGCGTGTCGCCGGTCTCGCAGGCGAAGCGCACGTGGAAGTGGGTGTCGTGGCCCGGGGGAGTGAAGGATCAGCGCCGACTCCGGCACCGCCGCCCTCACCTCGAACAGGCGCGCCAGCGTCGCCGACGGAACCCGCCCCTTCCGGGACAGGTACTTCATGCATGGCCTGCTGAAGCCCGCGGTCCATATACACACGCACGACGCGATCGCTCGTGATGAGGCAGCGCAGCAGCGCCCAGCTCTTCTTCATGTCCATGTCGCGCGCGCCGACTGGGTACATCGTCGCGTTCTGCTTATTTTCCGACCCGGTAGTAGCCGATGTCGGCGTCGCGCCCGCTCTCCAGGTGACTCTGGTGCGGGGGGAAGCGACCGCCCGTGGGCTTGGAGATGTCCCCGATCAGGATGTCGGCGGTGCCCCCGGAATTGCTTGGCGACGTCGGCGGCGCAGCGGCGCAAGGTGCGCGTCACGCTGGGCAGCCCGAAGGCGCCCTTGGGGAAGCGGAGCCGGTAGCCGCGGCCGGTGCCGAGATGCACGGCGCCCACCACGGAGCCGTCGGTCCGGACGACCGGTCGAGCTAGGCTTCGGTCGCGGCCCGGTCTTCTCGTAGCGCAGCAGGTCGCCCGCCCGAATCCGCGCCAGGCCGTAGCTTATTCGCCCGCTCGAGATCGGCGATGCTCACCCCGATCTTCTGGGCCGCGCGACCTAGCGTGTCGCCGGGCTCGATGGCGTACCAGCCCTCCCAGGTGGCGCCGCCCGTGGCGTGCTCCGAGCCCGCGGACACCTTCACCGTGAGGACCGCGCCGAGCTGGATCATGTCGTCGGGGCCGACCGGGGTTCCAGCGGCGCAGGTCCGCGAGGCTCACCCCGTGGCGAGCGGCGATGTGCGGAGCGTGTCGCCGCGGCGCGCGCACTTCGATGGTCTGCATCGGCACGTCGTCGAACGCGGACGCACGTGCCGCCGTGGCCCCCAGCGCAGACGCGACTACGAGGACGACGAGCAACAGAGGCATCGCCGGGCGCTTCACGCCCGGCGTGGTGCCACGCCCTTCGCGGGGGTGTCAAGCTTGTAGCTCGCCAGCAGGTGCGTAGCGTCCTTCGCCCCGCGCCTGACAGAGATGTCGGGGTTCGCGGCCTCTCGGCCCCGCACCGCCGCCCCCAGCGGCTGGTTCAGCCTGCTCCCGCCTAGCTTTCCCGCTCCGCGACGCCGCTGGCATGCCCTTGCTAACTAGGGGCGTGTGACGGCCCGGTTCGCGCGGACACGAGAACCGGGTGGTTTCTTCATGAGTTCCTCCTCCTGGTGTTGAAGAGAGCCGATGGCTCCCGGCGGGTGACGGCCTCCGGGGCCGCATCGCCTTCGTTTGGCGCTGGCGGTGGGCGTCCTTGAAGCGCACTCCCTCGCCGCGTCCGAGGTTCCTGCGCACGCTCGCGTTGCCGCCGGGACCACCTCTGCACCTGGAGCGCGTCGGCGCCGCGGCGGAGCACCTGGGCCGCCTTCTTGCTGCCCGAGCGAGTCCGGCGCCTACGCGGGTCCTCGGCCCGCCCGCACCGCCACCTCACCGTGTTCCTCGAGCGCGTCCACGATCCGCACAACATCGCCGCCTGCCTGCGAACCTGCGACGCGTTCGGGATTCAGGATCTGCACATGGTCCCCGACGACCCCACGTCGACGAAGATCTCGCGCGTGGTCAGCAGCGGCGCCCACCGATGGATCACCGTCCACCGGCACGAGGACACCGAATCCGCGCTGACAGCGCTGCGCGAGGCGGGCTACCTGATCTTCGCGACCGCCCTCGGCGAGGATCGCCCCGACCCCCGTCGCCGAGCTCCCCGCTGGCTCAGCCGCTCTGCCTGGCCTTTGGAAACGAGAGCGATGGCGTCTCCGACACCCTGCGCGACCAGGCCGACGGGCTCGCGGTCATCCCGATGCACGGGTTCGTCGAGTCTCTCAACGTCTCAGTCGCCTTCGCCATCGCCGTCGCCACCCTGCGCCAACGCCTCGACGCGCTGTCGCCGCCCGCCGCGGGCCTCGAATTCGGGGCCGCCGGATCCTCGACACCTGGGTAGTCCACGACGTGCCCCGCGCGCGCGCCGTCCTGGCCGAGCTCGCGCGGCGAGCGTTCCTTGTCCCGCGGCACGCCGTCTGATTGAATCGGCCCATTCTTCGGGCGAGGGTCGACGCGATGCACAGACATTTGGCGATGGAGATGGTCCGCGTGACCGAGGCGGCTGCACTGGCGGCCGCTCGGGTGATGGGCCGCGGCGACTCCCGACTTGGCCGATCGCGCGGCCGTCGAGGCCCATGCGCGAGGAGTTCAACTTCATCCCGATCCGCGGCACGGTGCGCATCGGCGAGGGCGAGCGCGATGAGGCGCCCATGCTCTTCATCGGCGAACAGGTCGGCGCCGGCGGACCCAACGATCCCGACGTCGACATCGCGGTCGACCCGCTCGAAGGCACGACGATCTGCGCTCGCGGCGACACCAACGCGCTGGCGGTGGTCGCCATCGCCGCGCCGGGCTGCCTTCTGCACGCGCCCGACACCTACATGGAGAAGATCGCCGTCGGCCCTGACTGCGCCGGCATCATCGACCTGTCGCGCCCGGCGACCGAGAACCTGTACCGCATCGCCGCGCGCAGGGGATGTCGGTCAGCGAGCTGACGGTGTGCATCCTCGATCGCGACCGCCACACGGACTTGATCGCCGAGGTGCGCCGCGCGGGCGCCCGCATCCGGCTCATCCGCGACCGGCGACGTGTCGGCGGCCATGGCCCACCGCGGTCAGCGAGCCCAGTCGACGTGCTGATGGGCATCGGCGGCGCGCCTGGTGTGCTGGCCGCAGCCGCCTGCGCGCGCTCGGCGGGGACATGCAGGGCCGCCTGCGCTTCCGCAACGACGGCGAGCGCGAGCGCGCCATCGCGATGGGCATCACCGACCCCGACCGGATCTTCGGGCTGACCGACCTGGCGTCCGGCGACGTCATCTTCTCGGCGACCGGCGTGACCGACGGCGACTTCCTCAAGGGCGTCCGCTTCGATTCACGCGGCGCGTCCACGCACTCGGTGGTCATGCGGTCGGCGTCCGGCACCGTCCGCTACGTCACCGCCCGCCACGACTTCACCCGCGGGTTCGGCATGCCCCGGATGCCGGTCTGACGCGCGCTCGCCGTTCGTAGACGACGGCCGGCTCCCGAGCACGGAGACCCACAATGCGTAACCTGATCGGCCTTGAGATGATGTGCTTCGGGCGCACTCGCCAGTTCGAGCTGGTCTACGAGGGCGGCGCCTACATCGACGACAAGGGCGAGGCGGTCGACGATCTGCTCGACATGGCCTGCCTGGAGTGCACGACCTCCTACTACACGCGCGAAGGCGACGCGGTCGGCTACTGCCCGAACTGCGGCAACATCGAGCGCAAGCGCTTCGAGCGGCGCGAGGATCTCGTGACCTTCCTTCAGGGACACGACCTCTCGTGGGCCCGCCGCGCTGGGCGCGAGCCGCTCACCGTGCTGACCTTCGACGGCGACTGGCGGCTGCGCTTCGAGCGGGACCAGCAGCGCCTCACCGCCACGGGGACCTTCCGCGAGGTTCGCGCGCTGTGATCGCGGACGACCGGCCGACGGCCGCGGTCGTCGTCATCGGCAACGAGGTGCTCGCCGGCAAGGTCGTCGAGCAGAACGCCGCGTACCTGGTGGGGCGATTTCGCGAGCTCGGTGTGCGGCTGCTGCGCGTCGAGTTCATCCCCGACGACCCCGCCGAGATCGGCGAGACCGTTCGCCGCGTAGGCGCGATGGCCGACTGGGTGTGCACTACGGGCGGGGTCGGTCCCACCCACGACGACGTGACCATCGACGCGATCGCAGCCGCTTTCGGCGTCGACACGCTGCACGATCCCGCCCTGATCGCCCTCGTCGAGCGGTACTTCGGCGCAGAGACCACCCACGCGCACCGCCGGCTCGCCTTGGTCCCCGAGGGCGCGACCCTCGTCGGCGGCGCGGGCCCCCCGTGGCCGACCATCCTCTTCCGCAACATCTATATCCTGCCCGGCATCCCCAAGCTCATGGCCGCGAAGTTCGAGGCGCTGGCGCATCGATTCGTCGGTCGCGAGCTCTTCGCCGGCGCGGTCGAGGTGAGCGGGCAGGAAGCCGACATCTGCGATCCGCTCAACGCCATCGTCGCCGCGTACCCGGACGCCGAGATCGGCTCCTATCCCCGGCGCGAGGCCGAGGGGTGGGTCATTCGCCTCACCGTGGAGTCGCTCTCCGCCGAGACCACCCGCGACGCCCTCGCGGAGCTGCACGCCGTCCTCGCCGATCGCGTCCTCGCCTTCGAGCCGCAGCAGAGCACGAAGCGCGCCTAAAGCATCCGCCGTGTCATCGTTGAATTTCCACGGGCCGGGTGGTAGGGGCCCTACCCTTCGCAGAGGAGGCGACCCATGGCCATTCCGACCATCGGAATCATCGGCGGCAGCGGACTTTACGACATGGAAGGCGTCAGCGGACTGGAGCGCGTTCCGGTCCAGACGCCCTTCGGGCCGACCTCCGACGACATCAGCGTGGGCCAGCTCGACGGGCACACCGTCGCGTTCCTGTCTCGACACGGCCGCGGCCACCGCCTCGCCCCCCACGAGATCCCCTACCGGGCCAACATCTGGGCCCTCAAACACCTCGGCGTGCGCTGGCTGATCAGCGTGAGCGCGGTCGGCTCGATGCGCGAGGACATCGCGCCGGGCGAGCTGGTCATGGTCGACCAGTTCATCGACCGGACCCGCGCCCGCACCTCCACCTTCTTCGAAGACGGCGTCGTCGCTCACGTGAGCTTCGCGGACCCGGTCTGCGGGCTGCTGCGCTCCGCCCTCTGCAGCGCCGCCCAGCGCGCAGACGTGCGCTTTCACGACGGCGGCACCTACGTCTGCATCGACGGGCCGCAGTTCTCGACCCGCGCCGAGTCCCAGCTCTTTCGCAGCTGGGGCGTCTCGGTCATCGGCATGACCAACCTCCCCGAGGCCCGCCTGGCCCGCGAAGCGCAGCTCGCCTACGCCACGATCGCGCTGGCGACGGACTACGACTGCTGGCACCAGTCGGAGGAAGAGGTCACGGTCGCCGCGGTGGTGGCGATCATGAAGCAGAACGTCGCCAACGCGCAGCGCGTCATCCGCGGGGCCTTGCCGCACATCAAGGAGCTCGGCCCATCGCCCGCGTTCGCCGCCCTCCAGCACGCCACCATGACCGCGCCCGAGGCGGTCCCCAGTTCCGCGCAAGAGCGCCTCGCGCTGCTGCTGAACGACTGCGAATTCCACGTCTCGGAGGTGGCCAAGTGAGCCTGCTCGTCGTCGGTTCCGTCGCGTACGACTCAGTCGAGACGCCCCATGATCGCCGAGATGACGCCCTCGGCGGCTCCGCGACCTTCTTCTCCATCGCGGCCGCGCTCTTCCACAAGCCCTCGCTGGTGGCGGTCGTCGGCGACGACTTCAAGTCCGAAGACGTCGACACCCTCGAGCGCGCGGGCGTCGACATGAGCGGGCTCGAGCGCTCAGCGGGCGGGCGCACCTTCCGCTGGGGCGGCCGCTACAGCGCCGACATGAACAACCGCGACACGCTCTTCACCGAGCTGAACGTGTTCGAGGCCTTCAAACCGAAGCTCTCGGCCACCCACCGCGAGGCCTCGCTGGTCTTCCTGGCGAACATCCAGCCCACGCTCCAGCTCTCCGTGCTCGAGCAGGTCGGCTGCCCCCGGTTCGTCGCCGCGGACACGATGAACCTGTGGATCGGCGGCGCCCGGCCCGCCTTGCTTGAGGTCCTCTCCCACGTCGACGCGCTCTTCGTGAACGACTCCGAGGCCCTCGAGTTGACCGGAGCTCTCACCATGGTGGCGGCCGCCGCTGAGATCCGCGCCATGGGCCCCGAGCTCGTCATCATCAAGCGCGGCGAGCACGGCGCGCTTGTCTTCAACGGCGACGACATCTTCTACGTCCCCGCCTATCCGCTGGAGCAGGTCATCGACCCCACCGGCGCCGGCGACACCTTCGCGGGTGGCTTCATGGGCTACCTCGCCGAGACCGGCGACTTCACCCCCGAGAACGTCCGCCGCGCCGCCGTCGTCGGCAGCCTGATGGCCTCCTTCTGCGTCGAGGGCTTCAGCGTAGAAGGCATCGCCCGCCTGACCCTCGACGACGTGCGACGCCGCTACGCCGCGTTTTTGGCGCTCACCCACATCGACGCGTTGGCCTTGTGAGCGCGCCCGATGCCCCCATCGATCGGTTCCAGCGCACCCTCGACCACGTCATGACGGGCGGCGCGCGGCTGCGTGCCCCGGTCACGGCCGCCCTCGAGCGGGCCTTCGTCGAGCTGGTCTCGGCCAAGGCGCTGAGCCACACAACAGGTCGCCTGGCGGACGTCGCCTTCCCGCGGGCGATCTTGGAGCGGGCCATTCACGCCTACATCCGCGCCTACGACGTGGACATGAGCGAGGTGGCGGAGCCCATCAGCTCCTTCAACACGTTCAACGAGTTCTTCACCCGCGCGTTGCGAGACGGCGCCCGCCCCCTCGACAGCGGCGCGAAGACCGTGCTCAACCCCGCGGACTCCCGAGTCCACGAGCTCGGCCGCGTGCCGACCCACGGCATGCTCGAGCAGGTCAAAGGCAAGCGCTACCGGCTCGGCGCGCTGCTCGGCGACGAGGGCGAGGCCGGCGTCTTCCGTGACGGCGTCTACGCGAACCTCTACCTGAGCCCCCGCGACTACCACCGCGTGCACGCGCCGGTGGACGGCGTCATCACCTCCTGGCGCCACATCCCGGGCCGGCTCTACCCGGTCAACGGCCTCGCCATGCGAGCCATCGACGGCCTCTACGCCACCAACGAGCGGGTGGTCGTCCACTTCGAGTCCAAGACCTTCGGGCGCGTCGCCCTCGTCTTCGTAGGCGCGACCAACGTCGGCCGGATCACGCTGTCCTTCACCGACGCCCCCGGCCCCTGGAACTCGAGCGGTCCCACGACCGTCACCCCGGCCAAGCCGCTCGCGGTGAAACGCGGCGACGAGCTTGGGGTCTTCAACCTCGGCTCGACGGTGGTCCTGCTGGTCGCCGACGCCAAGCTCAGCCCGGCCCAGGTGGTCCCGGGCGAACACCTCGCGATGGGGCGGCCGCTCTGGCGACGCTGATCGCCTGACAGACGAAAGCCCCGATTCGCCAGCTAATCACTGACGAATCGGGGCTTTGTCGTCTGCGCGTTGACCGCCGCTACGGAGTGACCGGGGCCTCGACGGGCGGCGGCTCCGGCGGCGGCGGCGGCTCGGGCAGCACCAGCAAGCCAGCCTGCCGAATGAAGGCCCCATCGCGGGTCATCACGTCGAAGGCGCCCTCGACGGTGATCTCGTCACCCTTGGCCACGCGCCCGACCTCCGTCGCCTCAGAGCCGACGACCAGCAGCTGGTAGCGCGTCGCGCCCACCGAGTCGGCTAGGTACATGTGCGGCGGCTTGGCGCAGTGGGGCGCCTTCGGTGGCGGCGGCGGCGGGGGCACGTCCCCGGGCTTGGCCTTCGGGTCGGGCGGCTCTACCGGGGGGGCCGGCGGGGCCTTCGGGCACGTGAAGACCTCCACGACCCGCCCGCGCACCTTCGAGACCTCGCCCGCGGCGTGAGCGTCGGCCGTCAGAAAGCCCTCGACGGTCCAAGCCCCGTCGGAGTGCCGGGCCTTGACCTCACGCGGTGCCAGCGAGGGCCGCTCCGGCAGTGAGACCTGCAGGGTGCTGCGCGGCGAGACGTGGTGCTCGATCGGCTTGTCACAGCCAGCGAACCACACCAGAGCGCACGCACACACGACAACCAATTCAGCGCGGAAAATCACCAGCGGCCTCCTGCTTGAAGACGGGATGGAGCCCGGGAAGTGTAATGATAGAGAGGGCGTTCGGCACCACGTAGACCCGCTCGGAGCCGACCGAGACCACCTTGCCGTCGACCCTCGCGGCGCCTGCTATCACGTTCCAGCCGCCCTCGATATCCAGCGCGGCGAAGCGGCCCAGAATGTTCGTGGTCGCCCGATCGACCAGCGGCAGCGAGTCGTTCTCAAGGTTGTTGAAATACACGACCTTGCGCGGCTCGAGGCCCATGCCGACGCGGACCTCGGCGATAGGCCAGCTGTCCCGGACCCCGGGGATGCCGCAGTCGCGGATTCGGCCGCCGACGACGCCGTGCTCTTCGGGGACCTCGGGCAGGCTGACCGTGTTCGGGGTCAAGAACCACTGGGCGTCCGACACCATGGTCGCGTCGTAGCGGTAGTTGCCGTCCGCGTCCGCGCTGTCCGCCGACAGGTACACGTTGAACAGGTAGACGTCGTGCCACTTCTTGGCGATGGCCGCGTCGGTGCCGCCGTAGCGAGCGCGGATCACCAGGGGCGTGTTGGTGGGGACGCCGGGTAGCTGGTACAGCCCAAACTGCAGCACGCAGGCCGGGAAGCCGTCCTTCTTCTGGCACTCGTAGCCCAGCGGGCAGTCGTCGTTGAACGCGATGTTCGCGCACGACGGCGCCGGGTTGAGGTCGACCGGCGGCGTGGACAACGTGGAGGCCAGCGGCGTGCCGTACGCCTGGTAGCAGGCGAGCATCTTGGCGGTCGTCTTCTCGGTCTGGCAGGCCGAGGGGTCCCACGTCCGCGCGTCGAAGACCGAGACCTCGATGTCGAAGGTCGGGCGGCCGGAGCCGAATCGGGTGATCGCGCCGTACATCTTGACGGTCGCGGGTCCCGCCGGCGTCGCCGGGACCTGATCCGCGCAGGTGAGCACGGGAGACTGCGCGGTCAGCGCGTTCTTCTCGGGCTCGGTGATCTTGGAATCCACGTTCCCCACGGGGTCACTCAAACACACACCCGACCTGCACACAGCCGTGCCGCTGCAGGCCTTGGTCGCGTTGCACTCCTTAGGAAGCAGCGCCACGGCGACGTCCGCGGTCGCGTCGCCCCCGACCGTGTCACCGCCGTCAGCAGCCACGTCCGCCGGGCCGGAGTCTCCACCGCTCGTGTCTGCCGCATCGGCCGCGTCCGCGACCACCGTGTTGCCATCACCCGGGTCACAGGCTGCGACGGCGGCCACCGCGAACCCAAGCACCCACACGATCGAACCCACTCTGCTCATCCTTCGTTCCTCCGCTCGTCGCCGGCCTTACCGGCCGCGATCCGCTCTGCGCGCGCCAACGATCGTGCACGCGCGTCGATTAAAGCTGCCTTCAGCCGCGGGTTGCGCACACTCGCGGCACCCAACGTCGCCGCCCCACGGTGCGCCGCCGATGGCTCAAGCGCACGCTCGGGCCGCACCGTCTCCGCCACGGGGCGGGTCACGAGGTCCGGCCGCAGCCAACACACGATCTTGCGGGCCTTCACGCGCGCGGGTCCGCCGGCCATCGCGTTCCACGACGCCACGAGGTGTGCCTCGCGTGCCAGCAGCTCGCGCTGCGCCGTCTCATTTCGCGCCATGACCCGGACGGTCCCCTCGGGGTCGATCCCTACGAGCGCGGTCGCGTCGGCCAGCGTCGCGCCGACGAGCTGCTGCCACGACGTGCGGCCACGCCAGCGAGCGTCTCGCAAGACCTCGCCCATCGTCGCCACCTCGCGGCGGCGTGTCACCCGCTGCCCGTCCGACATCCACGCGTCCTGGCTGGAAGTGGCCGGCATCCTAACCGTAACCGCCCTCGCCTGCCAGCGACTCGTCGCCATCGCACAAGCAGGGTCTGAGCCCTCCGTTCTGGCTTGACGCGTCCGAGCCGGCGAGCTAGCTTGCGCGCCCTCGACGGGTCCAGGCTTGCCACGGGGGCAGCGGACACCGGCCGGGCCGACGGGGTTCAAGCCGGCGGAAGCACCTTGACAACATTCGGTTTCAGACACGAAACTCGCGAATCCTCCGCACCCGCGGAGCCCATTTCAGGCGCGTAGCTCAGTGGGAGAGCGCTACACTGACACTGTAGAAGTCGGCGGTTCAATCCCGCCCGTGCCTACCAGCACCATTCGCGATTCGCCCGAAGCCGAATTCGGTGACACGCGGCCGCTCAAGCGGCCCGCGTCATCGCTGCGGAGATTCTAGTATGCCGAAAATCAAGACCCATCGCGGCGCTGCAAAGCGGTTCAGGCTGACGGCCAAGGGCAAGGTCATTTGCCAGCACGCCAACGCGAACCACATTCTGACCAAGAAGCGTCCGAAGCGTAAGCGTCGGCTCCGCGGCACGGGCATCGCCACGGCCGTCGACGCCAAGATGATCAAACGGATGCTCCCTTACGCCTGACGTCAGTCTGGTCCCCGGGACCCTACCCGCGCTGGGTGCGCGGCCTCCACGTCGGAGCGCCACCCCGCATGTTGAGGAGTACTTTCCATGGCTCGAGTGAAGCGCGGCTTCAAGGCGCGTCGGCGCCGCAACAAGATTCTCAAGGCCGCCAAGGGCTACCGTGGCGCGCGCAGCAAGCTGTACCGGACCGCGAGGAACGCGGTCTTCAAGGCGTGGTCCTACGCGTACCGCGACCGCAAGAACAAGAAGCGCACCTTCCGCGCGCTCTGGATTGCGCGCATCAACGCTGCGGCGCGCATGAACGGCATGAAGTACAGCGAGCTGATCCACCTGTTGGATCGCGCCGCTGTGGCCATCGACCGCAAGGTGCTGGCCGAGATCGCGGTCCACGACCCGCAGAGCTTCACGCGTCTCATTGAGCACGCCCGCGCCGCGGCATGAGCATCGCGCCCGTGCCGGCTGATCCAGCCGGCGCGCCACGACCCAGGAGATACGGTCGATGACGAAGGCTGACATCATCGAATTCGTGTACGAGAAGCTGCGCGGGGTCGGGTCTTACTCGAAGCGCGACGCGGCGGACATCGTCGAGAGCGTCTTCGAGACGATGAAGGACACGTTGGGCGATGGCGAGAAGATCAAGATCTCGGGCTTCGGCAACTTCGTCGTTCGTCAGAAGAAGGAGCGTGTCGGCCGGAACCCCCAGACCGGAGACCAGATCACGATCTCGGCGAGGCGGGTGCTGACCTTCAAGCCGAGCCAGGTGCTCAAGAACGCCCTCAACGGCGAAGACGGCCAGGCGGCTTAGCCAGAGAGATGTAGCAGTTGCGGCTCGCGCTCCCGACTAGTGGGCGCGGGCGTTGTCCGACGATTCCACGGGGCGTAGCGCAGTCTGGTAGCGCACTTGACTGGGGGTCAAGTGGTCGCAGGTTCAAATCCTGTCGCCCCGACCAACGACGGACAGCGGTGAAGGGGAGTACGGCGACGTGCTCCCCTTCACCATTTCAGGGCCGAACGCATCGCGTCACCCACCGGGGTGAGGCCGGTCACGCAGGGGCGGCCGGCGATGTGCTGCCAGTCGGCCCGTGAGCGGTCGCTGGTGATGCGGATGAGCTCGGCGCTGCGTGTCCCGTAGTTCATGGGGTCCAGGTGGACGCAGACTCCGTCGATCGGGTGGCGCCGGTCCGGGCTGACCTGGTCGACGTGGGTGCCGAGCAGCGCGGCCCAGTCCGCGGCGGCCGGCTCGGGGCGATCGCTCAGCGTCTCGAGCAGGGTCTCGAGGAAGCCGACGCGAGCGGACTCCGCGGCGCCGAAGCTGCGCTCGGTGACCGCATGGAGTCGTCCCGGCGCCAAGGGGTAGACCCCCATCCGCTCGCCGTCGCGACGCACCACCGAGGCGGTCTCGGAGTCGGCGACGACGCAGTGAAAGCCTGCGTAGGTCGTCGGGGAGAGGCCCGCGAGCGCCGCCGTCGCTTCGCGGGCGGAGGTGGCTCCCAGCGCGAGATCGACGATCTCGCCGCGCGAGCGCAACCCCGCAGGCGACGCAAGGCGCGGCCCTGCGCCGAACCGGTTGGTGAGCGCGGCGACCACCCCGTGCTCGTTCACCCCGATCCAGGTCCCGCCCGCTTCTAAATCCCGCGGCGTGAACCGGGTCACCCCGCCGCTGATCGCGGCGGCCGGGGGCGCTGCTGGGCGATCGAGGCGCTCATCGCGGTTTGCCGCTACGAGCACGTCCACGCCTGGCCACACGCGCCAGCCGACGATCAGCGTACACACGGGTCAGCCGAGGCCGCCCTCGGGCCCCTGCGTACCAAAGCTGCCGTCTCCGCCGTCGAGCCGGAAGAAGCGCGTCGCGAAGTCCGCGAGCGTCGCGCGATGGGCCGGCTCGCCCATGTGCAGGCGGTACTCGTTGATCACTTTGATCTGCATCGCCATCCACTCGCGCCAGCACGCGTCGCAGACGCGCGCGCGGATGTCGTCGCCGAGGGGGCCCACGAAGGTGACCCAGCCTGTGATCTGGACACGTTCTTTTTCACAGCGAGCGCAGGTCGAATCGGACATCTGGAGACTCCTCGTCTGTCGCGGCGCCCACGCTAGACGGGCGAAGCTCGTGACGCAAGGACGGTGATTTCCTCCGCGGCAGGGCCGCGAGGGGCCGCGCGGAAACGCCGGTCAGCGTCCAATTCACTTGCGCATCCCAGAACCACCTGCTAGACGCCACGACCCTATGGTCGTTGCGGTCGATATTGAATCGCTCCGCACCCGTAAGCTCCGAAAGCAAGTCGGCCAAAAGACCTTCACTAGAGGTTGCCAGTACTTCGCTAGCGGACGCGTCGTAGATGCCCGAAGGGAGGCCGACGCGGTCGTTGGAAAAGTCACTGGAAGTGGCCGTGACAACTACACCATCCGCGTGCAGCTATCGGGGAAGGACGGTCGGATCCTAAAGGCCGAGTGTTCCTGTCCCCACATGCACGGCTACTGCAAACATGAAGTAGCCGTCGCGTTAGCTGCACTCGCCGACCCCACCCTCCGCAGCGCGGAGAGCGCGGGTTGGGGACGCATCCTCGATGATGCGGAAGAGGTGGCTCAGGAGTTTGAGGGTGAGGAAGAGGCGGATGAGAGGCTGGTCGTAAGACTCGGTTTGCCTCTCAATCCGGACGATTCCGTGCGGGTTCGGTTCTTCAAGGCGCGTATCGGCAAGAAAGGCCGCGCGCAAGAGAAGCCGATCCTCGCGGAGACGATCCGTACCGCGATGACTTCGGAGAACGACATCCTCGGGCTCAAGCAGCCTGAAGAGGCGTTGGCGGCGCGCGTCGCGGGGCTTCTCGAAGCCAACGACGAGCACACGCTGCTGGCCGACGAGGCGAACCTGGACCTCCTGCTGCGCTCGCTGAGCCGGATGCAGGAGCTCTACCTGGGAGACACCGACAAGCGTCTCCACATCAAGCTGGACCCGGTGCGCCCGCGGGTGCGCGTGGACGCGCTGAAGAACGGCGGCCTCTCGCTCAAGATCCAGGTCATTATCAATGGCAAGCGCCGGACCCTGGACAAGCGCAGCCGGGTGGCCGGGAGCCCCGTAAGCGCGTGGCTCTTCGACGGCGAGGCCGCCCTGATGCCGATGCTCGGCGGGCCCGGCTCGGGCGTCATCGTCTACGGCCTGAGCCGCCGCCAGGCGCGCATGCCACCGCGGGAGGTGCCGACCTTCCTCGAGCGCGGCCTCATCCGGATGAAAGAGCTCATCCGCGTGGAGGCAGAGCCCGGCGTGCTGCCCGACGTCGGAGAGGTCGAGCCGCTGCTCATCCTCGGCGAGGACGGCGACAAGCTGAAGGTGCAGCTGCAGTTCCGGTACGGCGATCCCGTGGAGCTGCAGGTGTTCTCGGAGTCCGCGCCGGCCGTGCTCCGCTCGCCCGAAGGCCATGAGCCGCCGTTCATTATCCGCAACCGTGAGACCGAGCTCGAGGCGCTGGTCGCGGCGCGCGCGGCTGGCTTGCCGGTCGGCGAGCACCCGCAGACGGTGCTGCTGGACACTGCCGACGCCCTGACCTTCCTCGAAGAGCAGCTCGACGGGCTGGCCAGCCACTGGACGCTGCTGGGCCGCGAGCGGCTGCAGCGTTTCCTCTACCGCGCGGCGCAGCCCACGCTCATGGGCACGATCCGCAGCACGGTGGACGCGTTCGAGTGCAACCTCGGCATCGCCATCGACGGCTCGCGCTTCGGCCTCGACGCGCTGCTGCAACTTTATCAAAGCGGCAAGCGCTACATCACGCTGCAGGACGGCTCGCTGGCCATCGTCCCCGACGAGTGGGTCACCCAGCACCTGCACGTCGCGATGGAGCTGCCGCACCTGCTCATCGGCGGCGGCGTGGGCCGGGTCCCGCGCTTTCATGCGCCGGTCCTGGACGCGCTGATCGGCGACGCAGAGATCGACGGAGACGCAGAGTGGACGCGGCTGTCGACGCGCCTGCGGAACTTCAAGGGCCTCAACGACGAGCCGCTGCCCGAGGGCCTCACGGCCACCCTGCGCGAGTACCAGAAGCACGGCTACGACTGGATCTGCTTCCTCCGCGACTCGGGCTTCCACGGCATCCTCGCCGACGACATGGGCCTCGGTAAGACGATTCAGGCTCTGACCTATGTGCTGGCCGAGAAAGAGGGCGGGCGCCTCGACAACCCCGTACTGGTCATCACCCCGACCTCGGTAACGGCGAACTGGGTCGAAGAGGCCCGCCGATTCACGCCCGCCCTCAACGTGGTGCGGCTGGTCGGCCCGAACCGAGACAAGCTCTACAAAGAGATCAAAGACACCGACGTCGTGGTCACGACCTTCGCGCTGCTACGGCTCGACATCGCGCGGCTCTCACGGCGCGCGTGGCACGCGGTCATCCTCGACGAGGCCCAGCACATCAAGAACCCGGCGAGCCAGACCGCACTCGCCGCGAAGAAGCTCACCGCACGTCAGCGGCTGGCGCTGACGGGTACGCCACTCGAGAACAGCCTCATCGAGCTGTGGTCGATCTTCGACTTCCTGATGCCGGGCTTCCTCGACACCGAGAAGAACTTCGCATCGCGGTACGTGCGCTCAGGCGCCGAGAAGCCTGAAGATATCGAAGGGCTTCGCATCAAGGTCGCGCCGTTCATGCTGCGCCGCGTCAAGAGCGAGGTGGCCAAGGAGCTGCCGCCCAAGACCGAGCAGATCATCCACGTGCCGCTGACGCCGAGGCAGCAAGAGCTCTACGACGAGGTCCGCGCGCTGACGAAGCAGAAGGTGATGGCCGCGGTGAAGTCGAAGGGGCTGGCGGCCAGCACCATCACCATCCTCGACGCGCTGTTGAAGCTGCGTCAGGTGGCCTGCCACCCGCGCCTGGTCAAGCTCGACGTCGCTGCCGGCGTGGAAGAGAGCGCCAAGCACGACATCCTCCACGAGCTTCTGGAAGAGGCCGTCGCGGAGGGGCACCGGGCGCTGGTGTTCAGCCAGTTCACGAGCCACCTCGCCATCGTGCGGGAGTGGATGGACGAGGTCGGGATCCCCTACTTTTATCTGGACGGACGCACGCGCAAGCGCCAGGTCCTGGTCGACCGGTTCAACTCCGCCGAGGGCCCGCCGGTCTTCTTGATCAGCCTGAAGGCCGGTGGCACGGGCCTCAACTTGGCGACCGCCGACTACGTCATCCATCTGGACCCGTGGTGGAACCCCGCCGTCGAGGACCAGGCCACAGACCGCGCGCACCGCATCGGGCAGACGCAGCCGGTCTTCGTCTACAAGCTGGTCGCCGAGGGCACCGTCGAGGAGAAGATCCTCGAGCTGCAGAACTCCAAGCGTGAGCTCTTCGACTCGGTGGTCGCACCCGAGACGCTCGCGGGAAGCGGCCTCACCGCCGAGGACATCCGCTCGCTCTTCGACGACTAGTCGACGGCTCGCTGGCGGGCAGCCGATCGCCCGGCGCGCGCGGACATCGCCGCGCGCGGCCGAGTCCCATCAGTGGCCGGGCTCCTTCGGGTACTTCACTCGGAAGGCCTCGACGGCCTTCCCCACGACGGGTTCATCCTCGATGGCCTTGGCCACCGGGACCATCTCGTACGCGAAGTAGTTGGCCGCGAAGTCGAGCGCCGGACCGTCCTCGAGCCGCGCCTCCAGGTCGGCCTTCTGCGTGCGCAGTCGGACGATCTGGTTGCGGTAGAACTCCGAGGTGACGCCGGCCGACCGGCGCGCGGGCCGCGAAGGATCTGGCGCCTCGGCTTTCTGCTCGGCGGCCTCCTTCTCCGACTTCTCCCGCGCCTCGGCGATGGCCTGATAGCTCGAGATCTGACCCTCGAGCTGCTCGACCTGCTTCTCGAGGCCCGCGCGCTGGAAACGGTCTGCGAAAGGCGCTGTGGGCGGCTTTCCGCGCCACAGGTGCAGCGTCAGCAGCGAGAGGTACTTGCCCTTGGAGAAGGCCGTCGCGACGAAGGAGTCGCCCATCCGGCGCGGGTGCTCCTGCATCCCGGCGTCGTTGCCGCCGAGAACGAAGTCGATGCCCGGAACGGCCTTCGCGAGCGTGTCGATGTCGCGATCGGGCAGATGCGCCAGGGCGATGACGATCTGTGCACCCGCCGCCTTGAGGGCCGCCACTTCGGTCTTGGCGACCGCTTCGGGGTTCATGATGCGCCAGGGGCGCCCGCGCTCGAACACCGGCGTCGCGGGCACCGCCTCAAGCGTGATGCCGAAGACGCCGACCTTCACGCCGCCCGACTCGACGATGATGTGGTCCTCGAAGACCGGCTTCCCCGTCTCGGCGTCGACCAGGTTGGCCACGAGAAACGGGAACGGGGACTTCTTGCGCAGCTTCTCCAGCAGGGTCCGGCCCAGAAGTAGATCCCGATCACCCAGGGTCGCCGCGGCGCAGCCGATACGTCGGTGCTGCGCCAGCACGAACTCGGCGGTGTCCTGCACTTCCTTGAGCTGAGGGCCGGCGGCCGGGGGCGCGTGGGGCTCCCAGAAGAGGTCGCCCGCATCGAAGATCAGGAGGTTGTCCCAGTCTTTGGCGTTGGTGCGCTCGGCGATGATTGTGGCTTTCTTGGCAAGACCGCCAAGAGGATTGGCCCGTCAGCCACAGGGCTCAAGCTCGCCGGCCATATTGGCGGTGTGCAAGATGGCCAACTTGTGGCCGTCGAACTGGCCGGCGGGCTCGGCCTCGGCGGCCTCAGGCCGCTCGGCGACGTTGGGCTCCACCGCGACGGGCGGCGGGGTGATCACCTTGTCCGCAGGCGCCTCGACCTTCGCGACGGGTGGCGCGTCGGGGGCAGAGGCAGCCGGCGCCGCGTCCGCGGTGGCGCCGGGTGAGCCGCCCTGCCCTGCAGCGCCCTCGGTGGACGGCGCGGCGGGCGGCGCCTGAGGCGGCGCGGCGTCGCGACAGCCGCCGGCAAGCGCGGCAGCGACGATCACGCCAAGGAGATGTCGGGTCGGAAAGCGCATCGTGCCTCATAGGTGCGTTCAGCCGGCCGCAGTATAGAGACCGGGCCAGCCCTCGTCGACGCCAGAAACACAAAGGCCCCGAGACCAGAGGTCCGGGGCCTTTGCGAGGAGTCCCGACCTGACCCGCCGAGGCGAGTCAGGTCAAACCTACCTTACTTGGCCACCTCGGCGGCGATGAGCCCCGAGATGGTGGCGCTGACACCCGTGAGGGTGATGCCGACCGAGATCGAGTCCTTCTGACCGTCCGCATCCGAGTCCTGGTCGAAGGGCAGAATCCCGAGCGCCGGGCAGACCAGCGACTTGTTGTCGCCGAGCGCGGTGCAGATGGTGCCGTCCGCGTCGGTGCAAGTCGGGGTCGCCGCGTTGAAGGCCGGCGTGCAGCCGAGCTTCAGCTTCTTCGGGTCGGTGCTGACAACCTGGATGATGTCCGCGCCCGAGGTGCCGAGGCACGCGCAGTCAGCGGTCAGCGTGTTGAGCGCCACCGCGAACTGAGCAACCGGCACCACGCCGCCGAGCTGACCATTGGCCATCGTGAGACCCTTTCCGTTGGCGCCGACGGACACGTCCGACTTCACCCGGGTGTTCTCGATGGTCAGGTCGAGCGAAGCGGTCGAACCCTCAACCAGCGATCCGAGCGGGATGCTCAGCTGGAAGAGCGCCGGACCCGCCGTCAGCTTTCCGGCCGCGATCTGCGCGTCCAGGCTGATGAGGGGGGTCTTGGTGCCCTCGACGAAGCTGGCGGGGTCGGCCAAGAAGGTGCCGTTTCCGGCCTTGTTGGTCGCCAGGTCCGTCTCCGCCTCGGCGAAGAAGCCGTTGAGCGCAAGCCCGGACGCCTGGTTGGCGGCGTCGGTCAGACCGGCGTTCTCGAGCAGCAGCGTGATGGTCCCGTCGTCGATCGACTCCTGGAGGAGCGTGTCGACATCGGCGTCGAGGAACTGCGCGAGCAGACCCAAGAGCGCCTGGAGGCCATTGTCCATCTTGCCGTCTTCGTCGAAGTCGAAGCAGCAGCCCTCGGGCGCGATGCCGAGCGAGGTCACGTAGGACGCGGCTGCGTCAAACGTGTACTCGTCAGGGTTGCCCGTGCCGACGCACTTGCCCTGGACGCACTTCTCTTCCGCGGCGCAAGCCGTGGTGACGTCCTCGGCGTAGGCGCAGGCCGCAGCCGCGCCGTTCGCGGTGCAGGTGCCCTCGGCCTTGTAGGTGACCGTGGAGTCGCCAGCGGCGTTGCAGGCAGTCGCCGGCGGGTTCTTGCAGGGGTTCGGATCGCAGGGATCGACCGGAGTCGTCTCGGTGTCAGCCGTGGCGTCCGCGTCCGGCGTGGTCGCGTCGGCGTCGGGGCCCGTGGCGTCGGCGTCGGGGCCGGTGGTGTCACCGGGGACGTCACCGGTGGTGTCGCCCGTGGTGTCGGGGTTGGTGGTGGTGTCAGCCTTGTTGTTGTCGCCGCCGCTGTCGCACGCCACAGCGCCGATAGCGAAGACTGCGGCGGTTAGGACCGCCATTCCAAATCGCATTCTCATTCTGGTCTCCCTCCAGCTAGGCCTATGGAATTCCCGCGTGGCAATCGTCAACGCGGACGGTAGATGTGCGACTTTTTCGCACCGGGGGGCCGTTGTCGGCGCGTTGTATGGCACGGCGACCAACTCAACACAAGGGAGTCGTTCCTTTACGGCGCGTATCTCTTCGCTGGAGTCACGCTTGTGCGCCCGCTCTGCGCAGGTTTGGGGGGCTCCGGTTGGGCGCCCGGCCGGAGTCGCCCAGTCGGTGTCGGCGCGGGCCGCAGAAACAGCGACGCCGGCGCACCCTAGTAAGGTGACGCCGGCGTGAAGCGCTCGTCGGGGAGCTGGTGAAAAGTGGGTCGCGCGCGTTGCTGGGGGGTCGGTCCCAGTGATGTATTTCCGCCTTGTGTTGTCTCGGGGGCGGACGCGACAGACGACCCGCGGCTGAACAGAGCAACAAGCGTGCCACGTGGCGCTTTGGGCGCCCGTCCCGCGGAACTGAGGGTTCGACGGCGCGCAGCACCTCCGAAGCCCGGGAGTTCGCCGTCGAGGCCTGGGGACGACGAACCCCGGCGGGGTCGGTGGGCCCCACTCGAGGCCCCGCGCGCGCCTATCGCTACCAGTTCGAGTCTGGGCCGTCGCCGCGCCATCGCTGAAACGCCACGTGTGTGCGACCCGGCGCGACGTGGCGCACGATGAGATAGCGCCGCGCCCGCAGCAGGGTCTGCTGCTCGGCCGGGTCCGCCACCGGGGCCCAGGTGCCCAGGTTGTAGTAGCGGCCACCATTTCGTAGCGGGCGGCGCTCCGGGCGATGGCTGTGGCCGAAGCAGACGATGGGGACGCTGAGGTGTGACGAAATCTGCTCGGCGACCAGACCCCAGCGGCCACGCTCCTGCAGGGCGAGACTGCCGCGGCCCATGGCGCGCAGCACCAGCAGCGCGGGCGGGATCAGGCCCAGCATCATCACGCCCTGCACCCACGTCTCCGCGCTCAGGATGCCGGCGGTCACGATGAAGATCGCGACCGCAGTGGTGATGAGGCGATCGAGCCACAGCTCGTGCAAAAGGTGACGAGGCCGGTCGGAGATCGGGACGGAGCCCAAGCGTCGCAGGAGCGCGATGAAGTCGACGCCTACGCGCTTGGAGCGGGCGTAGCCGGCGTACAGGGTGCTGTGGTCTGGCCGGGACGCGAGCACGCGGCGGCGTTGACGGCGCAACAGGTGCACGACTCGCACGCAGCGAGCCACGTAGATCGAGAGGAAGCGGCGCCTGGGCCAATAGTGTTCGAAGGCGTGCCGGGCGTAGCCGGAGAGCGACTTGAGGAAGCTGTCATCGTCAAAGGGGTTGAAGGAGCCGAGGCTCGACAGCACGTGGCGGCCCATCAGCGAGCCCATGGAGGCCTCAAGCTCGCGGGGCGCGCGCCGGTGGGCCGGGACGAAGGGCGCCAGCACGTCGCGGTAGCTGCAGGTGGCGTCGTACTGCTGGCCGTGTTCGGCGTACAGGACGCCTGGGATGTAGACGAACCATGGCTCGAACTCGATGGCGGCGGCCACGGCGGGCGAGGTCCCGGGAGGCGCGGCCGCGGCGACGGTGGCGCGGAGCTCCTCGGCGACTTCGGCGAAGGCCAGCTCGCGGTCGTGATTGCCCATCAGGAAGATGACGCGGTTGCCCGCGGCCAGGAAGCGGGCCAGCCCGGCGACGAATGGCGCGTGGTCCGCGAGCAGGCGACGGATCTTCCAGACGCTGCCGGCGACCGTGGGCGGCAAGCCCTCCGATGGGAGCATCGGGTCATCGGGCCCGCCGTAGACCGAGTCGAAGTCCCAGGTGTCGCCGCCGAAGATGACGTCGGTGCGGGCGAAGCTCTTCGGGCGCATGGCCTGGATCTGGTCCAGCAGCGCGAGCAGCTCATCATCTTGGCGGGCGAGCGGGTCCTTGTAGGTCCACCAGCCGCGAATCGGCGACACCATCACCTGGGTGAGGTGCACGTCGCTCAGCAGCAGGTACTCGACCCGCTCGGCGTCGGCCGCCGTGTGAGGGCGAGCCGTGGAGGCCTGCATACGCGCCTCGGTCACCGGGCCAGCAGGGGTTTGACCAGCTCGGCCAGGCCTTCCTCGCTGAGCTGCTCGGTGACGAACCCACGCTGGGTCCCTTCGGCGTCAAAGAGGATCGCGGCCGGGAGCATGCCGTCCCACTGGGGACTGGTGGCGCTGATGAAGGCCTCGGCCTGGCCCGTCGCGATGACCGCCATGGGGTAGGAGACGCGCACCCGGTCCAACACCCGCTGGATCTTGTCGCCAGCGGTCGTCCGGTCGTCCAGTGAGAGCCCGAGGATCTCCAGCCCATCCGCGCGGTGCGCGTCGTAGTAGCGGGCCAACATGGGCATCTCCTCGATGCAGGGCACACACCACGTCGCCCACACCGTCACCACGGTGGCCCGAGCGCCCTTCTGCTTGATGTGGGCGATGAGGCCGTCGCGGTCGAAGGCGGGGAGCTCCGCGACTCGGGGCGCGGGCGGGCGTGCCGACTCCACGTCGGGCTTTGGCGCGGGCGCGGCGGCGGGCTCGTCCGCGGTGGGGGCGGCCGCCTGAGTCGGGGCCACCGCGGGCGCGGGCGCGGGCCCCTCGGCCGCGCTGGGTTGCGCCGGCTTGGGACCGCACGCCAACGCCGTGACCGCTGCGGCGCACGCCAACGCTCGCACCCAGGCGCGCCCCCGCGCTGACCCACGCGCCCCGTCCATCCCTCGCGCCCCCATCGATTCCATCAAAACGCATCCTCCCGCGACGCGAATGGGTTTAGCTGAGTCGTCCGGCCGTGTCGATCCCCTGCGTCCGACCGCCTGCCCAGCGCAAAGGAGCCTCGACAACTGCAGCGTGAGCGCGCGAGGCTCCGCGGGCGGCCCGGCCGCACCCTGCAAGCTGTCTCGGAGTCCCCCCCTATGTCTGACGCGGTCGTGCGCGTGGGTCAGGCCACCGTCGCGGGCGTGGGCGATCGCTCGACCACGGCGACCGCGTACGGCGGCTTCGGATCCGTGCACCTGCTCGCGGTCACCGACGGGAACCGCACCCCTGGGGCGCCGGCGGCCGTAGCGCAGGCCGCCGCGAACGCCCTGCTGCGCGCTTTCCGCGACGACCTCGCCACGACCCACCCGCGCACCCGCCTCCGCCGCGCCGTCCTGGCCGCCCTCTCCGCGGCCCGCCGCGAACGGCGAGAGGCTGGCGTGACGGAGCCGGCGCAGGCGAGCCCCGTGGAGGTCTCCGCGCTCGTCGTGGCCCCCACGGAGCTCTGGCTCGCGCGGGTGGGCGAAGGGGCGCTGTGGGTGGTGCGCGGCGAGGTGGCGAGCCCGATCGAGAGCTGCACCCCCGACGGCGCCGTGCCCTCCGAGAACCCTGACGCCGCCGAGGGATCTGAGGGGTTGACCCTGTTGCACGCGAGGGTGCGGCTGGACACGGGCGACCGGCTGGTCCTGGCGTCTGGTGCGACGGCGCTGAACCTCCCTCGGGATGTGGGGGTGTGGGCCCGCGCCAGCTCGTCTCAGCTCGCGGCGCAGCGGCTGCTCGCTGCCGCCGGCGCGCCCCGCACCGACGCGGCGATGGCCGTGCAGGTGCTTGAGGTCTTCGAGGCCGCGCGCGCGCCTCGCGCCCCGGACGACTGGAGCGGCGGCGCGCGGTGGCGGGTGTGGATCCGCCGCCTCGTTCGGCGGAAGGCGGCCCAAGACGGCGCCCTGCCGGAGCTCAGCGACGAGGAGCTCGAGACCATCGAAGCGGAGACGATCCGCGCGCTGCTGGAGACGCCCGACCCCTCGGAGGCGGCCCTCGTGCTGAAGCGTCACCTCCGCGCGGTGGCCCGCAGCGACGGCGAGCCGGGGCTTGAACGCGCCGCGCGCTGCCTGGTCGCTCAGCGCAGCCCGCACGCCGTGGCCGTGGTCGCGCACCTCCTGGCGAGCAACCCCCGGCGCCCTCTTCGCGAGTTCGCGGTGGCGCTGCTGCCGCGCCTCACCGGCTGAGCCGCGCGCGCCCCCCGCGCCGCTCTCACGTCTCAGGCGGTGGCGAGGTCAGCGGCAGCCCGTGTCCGCGCGCCCAGCGACTCAGGACATCCTGATAGGGCAGCGCGCGGTGGCGCTCCAACACCCAGGCGGTCGCTGCGTCCAGCGGCATCCCGCGGTGAAGCGCGAGGTAGGCGATGATGGTCGACGGAGACCGGTTCAACCCGGCGTTGCAGTGCACGAAGGTGCGCCGCCCCGCCGTCAGATGACCGGCGACGGCGGCGACCGCATCATCGAGGCGCCGCCCGAGATCGGCCTGATCAAAATCGGTGATCGGCACCCGGCTCGCCTGGACTCCAAGCCGCGTCCAGAGCTGCCAGACCATGTTCCACGACAGCCCCCGCGACGCGATGTCCGCGTCGCTCTGGAGGCTGACGACCGCGCGGACACCGTGCTGAGTCGCCAGCTCGGCGAAATGCTCGGGCGCGTGGGGGTGGCTGCCAACGCAGAGGGTCTCGTCGAGCGCGGTGAAGTGGTCGATCATGGCGCGCATTCTCGTGATAGGAAGCAGTCACGGCAAGCCACACGGAATCGCGGTGCCATCAGCGCGCTTGTATCGACGGCGCGCGGGTCGGCCACGCGCATCCACCGTGGGCGGTTGCCTCACGCGAAGTCGAAGCAGGGACGCGACATGACGATGGCGAACGGACGAATCGGGCGGATGCGGTGGGCCCTCGTGGCGACGGTGGTGGCGGCGGCGATCGGGCCCGGCTGCGCGAAAGAGGCAAAATCCCCCACGGCGCCTCCCGCGGCGCCCGGGGGCGGCCCTCCCGACGCTGCGGTCGCCCTCCCCGTGGTCGCGTCTCCCCTGGCGAGCGCGAACCGGCTCACCTCCAGCGCCGTGACCGGCGTCGACGAGCTGGGGGCGCTGACGCGGTCCGCGGCCGAGCTCGGGCGCTGGGTCGACGAGCACCCGGAGCACGCCGAGGCCCCCGCAGCCATGGTGGCGAGCGCGCTGCTCGACGTGCTGGCCGTGGGGGCGGCGACCGCCCTCGACACACCGGCGGGCTGGCAGACGCTGGTGGCTCGCGGCGACACTCCCGAGAAGGTCATGCGCGCCGCGATCGCCGCGCTCGACAAGGCGCAAGAGGCCGGCGCGACGGACGCCGCGCCGATCCGCGAGGCGGCAGCGGCGATCTTGGGCCTCGACCCCGACGTGAAGGACGTGCGGCTTGAGCGCGCGTCGCTGCAGGCGCTGATGGCCGAGCCGCGGGCGGAGGCCAGCGCGGTGAGGGCGGTGGCTGCCGGGCGGCTGCTCGGGGCGCTGGACGCGATGGCGACCCTGCCGGGCGAGTTCGGCGCCGAGCTCGCGCTGCGTACCGCGGGCCGCCTGCTGTGCAATCGATGCGCGGACCTCCACCACGTCACGCCCGACCGGGTCAGCGAGATGCTGCTCAACGACAGCAATCGCGGCGGCGTCATCTGCGACTCGGCGATCGGTGCGGCGGCGACCGCGTCCTCGCCGGCCGAGCGGGTGGCGGCGCTCTCCAGCTGCTCGGACTTCCAGACCCGTGGCGGAGAAGGCGAGCCGCCGCTGCTTTGGGCCGTGAACCCGCCCCTGATCGCCGTGCTGCGCGAGGCGGCGCGAGTGGCCGCGCTCGACGTCCCGCCGGGGCCGCTCGCGGGCCTCATCGGGCGGCAGATGGCCTCGCTGAAGACCCGACTGGAGTCCTCGTGGGTGCTGCCGGTGGCGGTGGTCGACGGTCCGCTCTCGCAGGTCGCAAGCCCCGACCGCACCACCCTCGCCTCGATCGATGGACTAAGCGGCGATGGGCTCAGCGTGGCCGCCCTCCCCCTCGGCATGGTCAGCGTCGGCCCCGAGGGCGTGCGCGCGGGCCTGCGCCCGGTGGTGGCGATGGAAGACGGCGAGCTGGTGTCGAAGAGCGTCAGCGAGGATCTGCCGGCGGGCGGGCGCATCATCATGTCGCTACCGGACCTGTTGGCGATGAAGCCCGATCCGGCGACCGGGGCCGTCCCGCTGCTGGGCTCCGTGATGACGGAGATCGCCCGCGCAGAGGCGGCGCTCGGCTCCACGACCCTGCCGAAACCGCTGATGCTGCCTGAAGAATCGGGGCGCGCGATGACCTTGGTCTTGGACGAAGAGGCCACCGGCGCGGCCGTGGTGCGGACGATCGACGGGCTGCGCGCCGCCGGCGTCTCGCACTTCTTCCTGGAGAAGACTCAGCGCGTCGGCCGGGTGCTGCCGCTGCTGGTGAGAGAGGCGCCCGCCGCGGTGGAGGCGCTGCTCCCGACGGGCTTTCATCGCCCGATCATCGCCGTCGTCAACAACGGCAGCGTGGAGGTCTGGGCGCCGGCCGGCGAGGACGAAGAGGCGCCCCGGGTAGGCGACGCGAAGGCCCCGCTGCCGGCGGGATCGACGCCCTCGTACAGCGGGATCGACGTGGCGCGGCTCACCGTCGCGGCGCCGGCCAGCGGCACGCTCGGCCCCACCGGGGCGGCGAACGCCATCGAAGCGATCGAGTGGTTCGTGACGCGCACGGGTGCGGGGCCGGTGGTGCACGTGGTGGCCGGCGAGTCGGCGCTGGCGGGGGACGTGCTCCGGATCGTGGATGGGTTCCAGACGCGGGCGGGCACGGCCATCGAGGACCCCAGCGCGATCTGGGTGGGCGCGACCTGCGGCGGCGAGGCCTACGACCGGCTGCGGCGGCGGGCCGCGGACTGCCCGACCACGGCCGTGATCGCCTTCTCGCGCATCGCGGTGCCCGAGGCGCGCGGCCTGTCGGCGACCCCGGCGGGCAACGTGAAGACCCGCGCGAAGCCGGCGGCCGTGGCCGAGGCCGCGGCGGGCTTCTGTGACAAGCGAACCATCCAGAACGGGATGGCCGTGCGCAAGGCGTCGTTCCGCTTCTGCTACGAGCGCGAGCTGCGGGGCAAGCCGGGCCTGGAGGGGCGCGTCGAGATGCGCTTCGTCATCGGGCTGGACGGCAAGATCTCGGGCGAGCCGAAGGTCACGAGCTCGACCCTGAAGGACGCCGCGGTCGAGAGCTGCTTGGTCGAGAGCGTGAAGAAGGCGAGCTTCGAGAAGCCGGACGGCGGCGTCTGCACGGTGAACTGGCCCTTCCGCTTCGAGCCGCGTTAGCGTGGCCAGAGCTCGGCGAGCGTCGCGCGCAGGCTGGCGAAGGCGCGGGCGCGGTGGCTGACGAGGTTCTTGGCGGCGCCGTCGAGCTCGGCGAAGGTCTTTCCGCTGGGCGGGTGCAGGAAGTACGGGTCGTAACCGAAGCCGGCGCCGCCGCGCGCTTCGGTGAGGATCTCGCCGCGGACCGAGCCGGCGATCGCGAAGTAGGCGGCGCCCGGCGGGACCCCGGGGGCGTCGACGGCGGCGTGCGCCAGGGGCTTGGCCTGCGCGGCCGGGACCAGCAAGGCCAGGGCGCAGTGAAACGCCGCGCCGCGCTCCGACGGGGGCCGGCCGGCGAGCTGAGCGAGGAGCAGCCGGTTGTTGTCAGCGTCCGCAGCACCTGGCCCGGCGAATCGAGCGCTGTGAACGCCCGGCGCGCCGCCCAGGGCGTCGACCGCGAGCCCCGAGTCGTCGGCGAGGCAGGCGAGGCCAGTCTTCTCGTAGGCGGCGGCCGCCTTCAGCAAGGCGTTGGCAGCGAAAGT
The DNA here is from genome assembly GCA_041389525.1 of Myxococcota bacterium. Classification (GTDB taxonomy): domain Bacteria; phylum Myxococcota_A; class UBA9042; order PHBI01; family JACKFB01; genus JACKFB01. The sequence continues at coordinate 35,273 of JAWKRR010000039.1, forward strand.
GTCGCCCGTCTCGTCGACCTCGGGGACGCCCAGCTCGGCGGCGGCGACCACCCGCAGCGAGAGCGGCGCCATCAGGGCGGACAGCTCCTCCAGCTTGTGCAGATTCCGGGTCGAAACGCACACCACCTGCCGATCACGCTGGCCGCTCATGCGCTGCCTCCCCTTCATCGCGTTGCTGGCGCCCGTGTCGGGCTGCATTAGGCTGCGCAAGTCACGGGGGCGGCGCAATTGCGGTGGTGTCGCCCCGGCCGTGACCGGCGAATTCGGTGACGACGGGCAGGAGATTCGATGGGTGCACTGGACCGATTCGGGGTGGACGAGGCGTCCGTGGGGCGCGCGCTGGGGGAGATCCTCGGCCGCGACGTGGACGACGCCGACCTCTACTTCGAGCATGTGACCAGCGAGTCTCTGGCGCTCGAGGAGGGCGAGGTCAAGAAGGCCTCGCGCTCGGTGCATCAGGGCGTGGGCGTGCGGGCCGTGGCGGGCACGGACCGGCTACGCGCACCGGACGCCATCGACGGGCCGCGGCTCATCGACGCCGCGCGGGCGGCCAGGGCCATCGCGCGCGAGGGCGGCAGCGAGCGCTCAGTGGCCTTGGGCAAACGGGCCGCCGCTCATGATCTGTATCCCGTCGCGCATCAGGCGGTGGACGCCGGGCTGCAGGACAAGCTCGCGCTGCTGGAGGCCATGGACGCTCGGGCGCGGGCCATCGATCCGCGGATCGAGCAGGTCTTCGCGAACATCGCGTGCGAGCTGCGCCACGTGGCGGTGGTGCGCGCGGACGGCCGGGTGGTCTCGACGAGCGCCCGCTGGTGCGGCTGAACATCTCGTGCATCGCGGTCGAGGGCGACAACCGGCAGGTCGGGAGCGCTGGCGGTGGCGGACGCTTTGATTTCGCGACCTTGGGGCGTGAAGAGCACTGGCTGTCGCTGGTCGAGGAGGCCGCGAACCGCGCCGTGCTGAACCTGTCGGCCGTGGACTCGCCCGCCGGCGAGTGGACGTGGTGCTGGCCGGCTGGCCTGGGATTCTGCTGCATGAGGCGATCGGCCACGGCCTCGAGGGCGACTTCAACCGAAAGCGCACCAGCGCGTTCTCCGGGCCTGGCAAGCAGGTCGCGAGCCCGCTAGTGACGGTGGTCGGACGACGGGACGTTGATGGGCGGCGGGGCAGCCTGAACGTCGACGACGAGGGCAACCCGACGCAGCGCACGGTGCTCATCGAGGACGGGATCCTGCGTGGCTACATGCAGGATCGGCTGAACGCGCGGCTGATGGGCATGGCCGAGACGGGCAACGGGCGGCGTGAGTCGTACGCGAGCGTCCCGATGCCGCGCATGACCAACACCTTCATGCTGGCTGGCCAAGACGCGCCCGAGGACATCATCCGCAGCGTGAAGCGCGGCATCTACGCGGTGGCCTTCGGCGGCGGACAGGTCGATATCACCAGCGGAAAGTTCGTGTTCAGCGGGTCGGAGGCGTGGCTCATCGAGGACGGCCGCCTCACGGTCCCGGTGAAGGGCGCGACATTTATCGGCAACGGCCCCGACGTGCTGACTCGCGTGAGCGCGGTGGGGCACGACCTGGAGCTGGATCGGGGCGTCGGCACCTGCGGAAAAGACGGGCAGTCCGTGCCCGTGGGCGTGGGCATGCCGACCATTCGCATCGACCGGTTGACCGTGGGTGGGGTGAGCACGTGAGCGAGCGCGAGAGGGGCCCTTCCAAGGAAGATCCGCGTCGGTGGCTGGATTTGGTGCTGGCCGAGGCGAAGGCGCGCGGGGCGACCGCGGCCGACGCGATGTTCGTCGAGGGCAGCTCGACCCAGGTGCGCGTCCGGATGGGCGAGACCGAGCAGGTCAAGCAGAGCCGCGACAAGGGCGTCGGCGTCCGGGTCTTCGTAGGCGACCGCAGCGCGACCACCAGCTCGAGCGACCTGGACGAGGCGCGGCTGCGCGAGCTGGTCGCGCGCACCTGCGACGCCGCGCGCGTCATCGCGGCCGACCCGTACTCCGGGCTTGCCGACGAGGCGCTCAGCGCCGAGGCCCCCGTGACCGGGCTGGACCTCTTCGACCCGACCCTGGCCCAGCTCGACGCCGACCGCGCCATCGAGCTCGCCCGCGCCGCCGAAGACGCCGCGCGCGCCGCGGACCCGCGCATCACGAACTCCGAGGGCGCCGAGATGGCCTGGGGAAGCTCCGAGCTGCACATGCTCGACAGCCGCGGCCTCTACAGGACGCGCCAGTCGGGCTCGGCCAGCATCTCGACGACGCCGGTCGCCGAGGCCGACGGGCTGATGCAGCGCGACTACTGGTACACCCACGCGCGCCACCTGGCCGACCTCGAGACGCCGGAGTCAGTCGGCAAGGAGGCGGCTCGCCGCACCCTGCGCCGGCTGGGCGCCCGCAAGCCCGACACCTGCCAAGTCCCGGTCATCTTCGAGGCCCCCGTGGCCAGCCGGCTGCTCGGCAGCATCGGCTCCGCGGTGAACGGCGCCTCGGTCTACCGCAAGTCCACGTGGCTGCAGAGCGCGATGGGCACGCGGATCGCCGCGCCCGAGGTCTCCATCGTGGACGACCCGTGCATCGTCCGCGGGGCCGGCTCGCGCGCCTTTGACGGCGAGGGCCTGGCGACTCGGCCCCTGGAGGTCGTCAGCGAGGGCGTGCTGCGCTCTTGGCTGCTCGACAGCTACACCGCGCGCAAACTGGGCCTCGAGACCACCCGGCACGCGCGACGCGGGCTCGGGGGCAGCCCCAGCCCCGGCGCGTCGAACTTCCGCATGGCCAACGGCAGCGAGAGCCTCGCCGCCCTCATCGCCGGCACCCCGCGCGGCCTCTTCGTCACGGAGCTGTTCGGCTTCGGCGTCAACGGGGTCACCGGCGACTACAGCCAGGGCGCCGCGGGCCTGTGGATCGAGAACGGCCAGCTCGCCTACCCCGTCCACGAGTTCACCATCGCCTCCACCCTGCAGACGATGTGGCTCACCATCGACGCCATCGCCGACGACCGGCACCCGTCGCGCTCGTGCTCAGCGCCGAGCTTCCGGGTCGCGTCCATGACCATCGCGGGGAACTGACCGGCGTCCGTCGGCGGAAGCTGCCGGCGCCCGCGCCTCAGAGCTGATCGATCCGTAGCTCGCGGTCGACGCGGGCGAAGGTCATCGTCTCCTCCACGCCGTTGCCGAACTGAAAGAGCACGCGCCAGCGCCCGGTGGCGCCGTCCTCGGCCTGGGCCACGCGGATGCCGCTGCGCACGTTCGCGACCAGGAGATCGCCTCGCGCCCAGAACTCCTCGGGACCATTGCCGAACATCCGCTCGAGATCGGCCGCCAGCTCGGGCGCCGCGGTCCGTTTCAGCGCTGCTAGATCTCGGGCTGCGATGGCGTCGGTCGCGGCCCGCAGCAGCGCCTCTTCGGTCGCTGGGGTCGCGGGGGTCGCGCGGGGAGCCTGCGCAGAGGACTGAGCGGTCGCCGCCGCCTCAGCGGCCTGTGGGGACTCCTCGGCGCGTCCGCAGCCCGCGGAGGCCACGGCGAAGAGCGCCAGCGCCGCCAGCCGCGGTCCCAACCCGGCGATCCGGCCGCGGAGGAGCTGGTCGGGGTGACAGGATTCGAACCTGCGACATCCAGCTCCCAAAGCTGGCGCGCTACCAGACTGCGCCACACCCCGGCATCTCAGCAGGCGGCGGAATCTACACGAAGGCCGGGTCACGGTACACCCCGAACTCGTCGCGGAAGACGTCGCAGATCTCGCCCAAAGTGACGTCCGCTTTCACGGCGTCGATGATGGGCGGCATCAGGTTGTCGGTGCTTCGGCAGGCCGCTCGGACCACCGCGAGCGCCGCACTCGCCCGCGCCGCGTCACGGGTCGCCTTCAGGTTCACGATGCGCTCGCGCTGGGAGCGCTCCACCTCCGGATCGATGCGCAGCACCGGGATGGACTCGCCCTGCTCCTCGCGCAGCGTGTTGACGCCGACGATGCGGCGCTCGCCTGCGTCGACCTGCTGCTGGTCGCGGAAGGCCGAGTCGGCGATCTCCCGCTGCGGGAAGCCCTGCTCGACCGCCTTCACGATGCCCCCCAGCGCGTCGATCTTTTCGATGATGAGCATCGCCTCGCGCTCGACCCGGGTGGTCAGCTCCTCGACGTACCAGCTGCCGCCGAGAGGATCGACGACGTTGGCGACGCCGGTCTCCTCCGCCAGGATCTGCTGGGTGCGCAACGCCAACTTCGCCGTGTCCACGGTCGGCAGGGCGTAGGTCTCGTCCATGCTGTTGGTGTGAAGGCTCTGCGTGCCGCCCAGCACGGCCGCCATCGCCTGCACGGCCACGCGCACGACATTGTTCATCGGCTGCTGCGCCGTCAGGCTCACGCCGGCGGTCTGGGCGTGGGTACGCAGGCGCCACGACGCGGGGTCCTTGGCGCCGAAGCGCTCGCGCATCAGGCGCGCCCAGATGCGGCGGGCCGCGCGGAACTTGGCGATCTCCTCGAAGAAGTCGTTGTGGACGTCCCAAAAGAAGGACAGCCGCGGCGCGAACTCGTCCACCGCGAGCCCAGCCGCGATCCCCGCCTCGACGTACCCGATGCCGTCCGCCAGCGTGAACGCGAGCTCCTGCACCGCCGTCGCTCCCGCCTCGCGGATGTGATAGCCGGAGATGCTGATCGTGTGCCAGCGCGGCATCGTGCGCGTCGAATACACCAGCATATCGCTGATGATTCGCATGCTCGGGCGCGGCGGGCTGATCCACTCCTTTTGGGCGATGAACTCTTTGAGGATGTCGTTCTGGATGGTCCCCGCGAGGTCGGCGGGCGACACGCCCTGCTCCTCGGCGACGGCCACGTAGAGCGCCTGCAGCACGATGGCCGGCGCGTTGATGGTCATCGAGGTCGAGACCTTGTCCAGCGGGATGCCCGCGAAGAGCCGCCGCATGTCGTCGAGGCAGGCGACGCTGACGCCCTCGCGCCCGACCTCGCCCTGTGAGAGCGCGTGGTCGGGGTCGTAGCCCATGAGCGTCGGCATATCGAAGGCCGTCGAGAGCCCCGTCTGCCCCTGCTCCAAGAGATACTTAAACCGCTCGTTTGTGTCTTCTGGGGCGCCGAACCCGGCGAACATCCGCATGGTCCACAGGCGCCCGCGGTACATCGTCGGGTAGGGCCCGCGCGTGAAGGGGTAGGAGCCGGGCAGCCCCACCGCGTCGGGGACCTCGTCGGGCGAGTAGAGATCCTCGATGGGGATGCCGCCCATGGTGGCGAACCGGTCAGCGCGCTTCGGCATGCGCCGCGCGGCCTCGCGAAAGGACTCCGCCCCCCCGATCTCGCCCTCGTCTGTCGTGCTCAAGCGCTTCGCCATCCGTGCCTCCGTCGCGCTTTGCTTACCACCATGCGAGCGGCGTCGCGAGCATCACACCACCGCCCGACTCCGCCGTGTACTTCGCCCGAACCATGGATCTCGGCTAGCTTTGGCGAGTGCTCGCGCGGCGGGCGCGTCGGCAAGCTGGGCCGGCGCCGACGGCGCGCCACGGGTGAGGGTGCATGGACGCGTTCCTAGGGAATTTCATCGACGGCGCCTGGGTGATGCCGGAATCGGGCACGCCCTTCTGCAGCGTGGACCCGGCGTCGGCGGGCGAGGTGGTCTTCGAGGCCATCTCGGCGCCCGAGCACGCGGGGCTGGCGGTCAGCGCGGCCGCGGCGGCGTGGGAGGACTGGGCGCGGCTCGACTCCGAAGAGCGCGTCGAGGGGCTGCGGCGCTTCGCCAAGGCGCTTGAGCGGCGCATCGAGCCCATGGCCCAGGCAGTGTCACGCGAGATGGGCAAGGTCCTGCGCGAGGCCCGGGTCGAGGCGCGCTCGCTGCAGGACCGCATCGAGCTCGTGGCCCGCGATCAGCTCCCGCGTGTGGCCCCCTGGGAGGCGCCTGGCGTGGACGGCGAGTGCCGCTACCACCCCCTGGGCGTCGTGGCGGTCATCGGCCCCTTCAACTTCCCGCTGCACCTCGTCCACGCGCACGTCATCCCGGCGCTGGCGACCGGAAACACGGTGGTGATCAAGCCCTCGGAGCGCTGCCCGCTGACCGCGCAGCGCTACGTCGAGGCCTTCGCAGAGGCCGGGCTGCCGCCGGTCGTGCAGCTGGTCCAGGGCACCGCCGACGTCGGCCGCGCGCTCATCGCCGCGCCCGAGCTCCGTGGCGTCGCGTTCACCGGCTCCTGGCCGACGGGGCACGCCATTCAGCGCGCGCTCATCGACCGCCCCGAGGTCTTGGTCGCCCTGGAGATGGGCGGGCAGAACATGGCGCTGGTGCTCGACGACGCCGACCTCGACCAGGCCCTGGAGGGTGTGCTGCTCGGCGCGTTCTTGACCACCGGCCAGCGCTGCACGGGCACCTCGCGCGTCCTGGTCCAGCGCGGGGTCGCGCGGGCCTTCACCAAGCGCCTCGTGGCGGCCGCGCGCGACCTGCCGTGGGGGCTGCCGAGCGCCGACGTCTTCATGGGGCCCATGGCGTCCGTGGCCGACCGTGACCGCGTCGACGCGCTGTGCGCCGCGGGCGTGGCGAGCGGGGCCCAGGTCTTGCTGGCCGCGGCGCGCCGCGAGGGCGGGGCCTGGCGCGGGCCCTCGGTCCACCGGATCGCCGTCGACCACGACTCCGACTACACGCGCGAGGAGGTGTTCGGCCCCGACATCGCCGTCACCGTGGTCGAGGATCTGGACGAGGCGATCTCGGTCGTCAAACGCAGCAGCTACGGCCTCTCTGTCAGCCTCTTCTCCGCGGATCGGGCGGCCCTCGAGGAGGTCTACCTGCGCACCTCCGTGGGTTGCGTCAATTGGAACCGATCGACCAATCGTGCGTCAGGTGCGTTCCCGTTCGGCGGGCTGGGCCGCTCTGGTAACCACCGACCCGCGGGCGCGGGCGCGGTCCACTACACGACCTATCCCGTGCAGCTGCAGTGGCAACAGCCAGGCCAGCTCGAGGGCGATCCACACATCGAGCAGGCCATCGGCGCGTCGGACCCGGTGGGCACGCTCGAGGGGCGCCACCGCATGGAAGAGGAGTGCGAGGCCTACGGGATCTACCCCGAGTTCACAGAGGACGGCGGCCTCCGCATCACGCTCGCCCAGTTCGCCGAGGGGCAGCCCGAGGTCTGCCGTTCCCTCGGCGCGGCCCTGGTCGAGGAGCTGGAGACGTGGCGGGTGGAGGCCACCCTCGAGGACGACGCGGTCGTGGTCACCGTGCCCCCGGGCGGGCTCGCCAGCCGCGAGGTCGCCGAGGGCCTGGCCCACTCGCTGCACGGCATCCGCCACCTGCACCCCGCGCGCTTTCTGGGCCGCCGCCCCCACGGCAGCCGCGTCCCGGCCGGCCCGGGGCTGTCGCTGCCGCGCTCTGACGCCTTCCGCGAGCGGCTGTGTCACGGCGAGTTCATGCCGGACGACAAGAAGCCGCCGGTCATCGACGTCTTTCGGTCGAGCGGGCCTTACCTGGTCAGCATCGATGACGAGCCCCTCGTCCTCTTCGACGCCGCCGGGCAGATCGCGACACACGCGGGCGGCATGAACGCGCCCGAGGTGCTGGAGAGCCTGTGGAACGGCGGTTTCAGCGATCGCCCGCTGGCCAACCCGGATACGCGAAAGGCGGGCACGCCCGAGCTGTCGGCCCTGGGCGCGACCCTGCGGCGTGGCGCCGGCGACCAGCTCCCGTGGGTGGCGTTCTGCGGCTCGGGTGCGGAGGCCAACGAGTTCGCGCTGCGCATCGCGGCACGCCAGCGCCCCGGGAAGCGAGCGATCGTCGCGTTCGACGGCGGCTTTCACGGGCGGACGATGGTGGCGCTGCACACGACGTGGAACCCCTCGAAGCGGCTGCGCTTTGAGCTGGAGGGCTACCAGGCGCGCTGGGCCCCCTGGCCTACCTGGGACCACGCGGAGTCGGAGCCGCCGGTCGATCTCGCCGGCTACGACCGACGCGCGGAGCCGGGCGGGCGGCCGCTCCCCGACGACGCGGACCCGCTGCTGCGGTCGGAGTGGGAGTCCCTCGCGGCGGTCGAGGCCGCCTTCGCCGACGATGGCGCCGTCGCCATCCTGGTGGAGCCCATGCAATCGGAGGGCGGCGAGCGCCACGTCACCGCGCGATTCATGGCGCGGCTCCGCGCGCTGGCGCTTGCCTGGGGGGTCCCCTTCATCGTGGATGAGGTCCAGACCGGCTTCGGGCTGGGCGGGCCCTTCTTCTGGCATCGCCGCCACTCCCTGCCCGAGCCGCCCGACCTCGTGACCGTCGCGAAGAAGTGCCAGATCGGCGCCGTCTTGAGCCGCTGGCCGCTGGACGACGACGGCGAGACCCACCTCACCGGCGCCATCCGCGGCCTCGTCCACGCCCGGATCATGGCCGGCGGAGGTGCTGCGCGCTGTGAGGAGGACGCGCTGGCCCGCCTCCACGCCCTGCGCGAGCGCCACCCGGACACCGTGCTCGCCCCGCGCGCCACCGGCTGGTCCTTCGGCTTCGACCTGCCCTCCCCCGAGGCCGTCGACCACCTCATCGCCCAGCGGCTCTGGCGCGGCTGGATGCTCTATGGCGCGGGTTCTCACGCCCTGCGCTTCCGGATGCACCCACACGTGGACGCGAAGGCGCTGGACGGCCTCTTCGAGCGGCTGGATCTCAGCCTGACGCTCCTGGAATCGGGAGAGAAGCCGACCTGGCGCGAGGGCGAGGTGTCGGACCTCGCGCGCCCGTGGCCGCCGCCCCCGGCGAGCTGCCCCGACGGCTACCACATCAGCGTGGTCGCCCGCGCCGACTGGCCGCACATCCGCGCCGCCGCCGAGGCGCTGCAGGCCGTCAGCTACGAGCCCGCCCGCCGCGACAACCTGGACCTCTTCGGCGCGCTCATCGCCCAGCCGGGCGCCATCGCCCTGGTCGCCTTCCACGCCGGCGAAGGCCCCGCCTCCGGCGAGCTGGTCGGCACCGCCCTCGCCTTCCCGCTGGAGCACGTCGCGCACCTGGACGGCCCTGCGCAAGACCCGATGCTGGGCCGCGGAAACACGCTCTACTCCGCCGACGTCACCGTGCACCCGGACCACCGCGGGACGGGCCTGGGCGCGGCACTGAAGGAGGCGCAGATCGTCGCGGCGATGACCGCCCACCGGCCCAACGGCGCGACGCGGTACGCCTTCATCACCGGCCGCAATCGCATCGGCGCCACCGACGCGATCATGAACATCAACGCCCGCTACGGCGCCTTCACGGTCGCCCGTTACACCGCGCAGTACGGGGAGGCGGACGGCGTCGCGGTCTACTACCGGCTGCCGCTGACGGCGCCACACCTGCCGCCGGTCGCGTTTCAGCCGAGGGCTACCTCCAACGCCGTGCTGGATCTCGACTTCGGCCTCTCGTTGCCGCTGGGCACCGTCGAGCAGGACGGCCCGGGCATGGACGAGCTGACGACGCCGTACCGCCGGGGCGTGATGAACGGCGCCGTCGTCAACAAGCTGTCATTGTGCAACTTCGTGACACCCGGCGTCGTGCGCTCGGTCGAGATGCTGCGCGCCATCGCGCCGCGCTCCATGCAGCACCTGGTCTTGGCGTCGAGCCGCGCCGAGACCTGCGACAAGGGCCTGCGGGCCTTCAAGTACCACCGCGGGGCGGCCTCCGTGGTCATCAGCGTGGGCCCGGTGTGGGGTGGCGAGACCACCGCGGCGGCCCGCGCCCTCGGACGCAGCCACGACGATCCCGAGAACTGGTTCGGCTGGCCGACCACCGCCGACCCGACGGTCGACGCCGAGCAGGCCTTGGCCGATATCCGCGCCGCCATCGAGCGCGAGGGCGAGGAGCGCATCCTCGCGGTCGTCATCGAGCCGGTCTACGCGCGCACGGCCCGCGCGGTGCCTGCCGGCTTCTGGGCGCCGCTGCGCGAGCTGACCCGAGACGCCGGCATCCCGCTGGTGCTGCTGGAGACCGCCACCGGCGCCTACCGCAGCGGCCAGGGCGCCTGGCGCGCCGACACCCTGCCGGTCACCGCCGACGCGGTCTGGTACTTCGCCGGCGGGCAGCTCGGCCTCTGCTATCTCGGCACCCCTTGGTACGTGGCCGAGAAGCTGACGCTCATCTCCACCTGGGACGGCGACGAGGCCAGCCTGCTGCGTTTCAGTTGGCAGCTGCGTGCCGCCCGGGCGCTGCCCATCGCCGGTACCGCCGCGCGGCTGCGCGAGATGCTCTCAGCGCTGGGCACCGTCGACGGCGAGGGCCTGTACCTCAGCGTCGATCGGACCGATGCGGCGCGAGTCCGCGACGCGCTGGCCTGGGAGGGCGTCCGCGTCGGATTCACCGAGCGCGACGCCATCCGGCTGCGGCCGCCGCTGAACCTCGAGGACTCCGATCTCGACGTGCTGCAGGCGGCCATCGACGAGGTCCTGTCGTGAGCGAACCGACCGCGATCGCCCCTCCGCCGCCGTCGCCCACCCTCGAGAAGATCGTGCTCATCGGGCGCACCGGCGACGACATCGGCGCCGCCCACGGCTCGCGTTGGCCCCGCGAGATCGCCGCCCTCGCGGCCCTGCGGACCCGCCTCGCCCTGGAGCGCGGCGACTTCGGCTCCAAAGCCACAGTCCGCGCCCTGGCCTCCGCGCACCTCCCCGTGCTCGAGGCCTACGACGCGTCGCTCTACGCCGAGCTGTGCGCGACCGCCGCCGCCGCCCGCGTGCGCGTCGCCGACCTGGTGACCCTCAATCACTATACCGACCTGCGCGACATCAGCCGCTCCATCTGGGCGCCGCTGGTGGGCCCAGACCCGGCGGCCGACGTCGACCCAGGCGGCTGCAGCGTCGCCCTGCTCCCCTCCGGCCCCGGCCAAGCCGTCAGCGGCCAGACCTGGGACATGCACGGGACCGCCACGCCCTTCGTGCGCATGGTCGAGGTCCGCCAGCCGGGCCACCCGACCGCCACCCTGCTGACGCTCACGGGCTGTCTGGGCCTCGCCGGGATGAACGAGGAGGGGGTCGCCGTCCTCATCAACAACCTGAACTGCACGGACGCCCGCGTCGGGGTGGTCTGGGGCGCCGTGGTCCGCCGTATGCTGCGCGAGCGCACCGCCAGCGCCGCGCTCGACGTCCTGCGCGAGACCCGCTTCGGTTCGGGACACCATTATATGGTTAGCGACGGGCGCGAGGCCTTCGCCGTCGAGACCACCGGCCAGCGCGTCGTCGAGCTTGCCCGGGGGATCGCCCAGCCGATCCTGCACACCAATCACTGCCTCATCGCCGATCTGCGGCCCGTCGAGAAGGTGCCGCCCACCTCGACCACCTACGCGCGACTCAGCCACCTCGAGCGGCGCGTCGCCCTGCTCGACGGCCCCGCGACCGCCGAGTCGATGGCGGCTTTGCTCAGCGACCATCAGGGTTTTCCGAACAGCCTCTGCACCCACACCTCGCTGGCCACGGGCAACCCGGACGCGTCGGACACCTGCGCCGCCGTGGTCTTCGACTCGGTGGGTCGGCGCCTCCTCGCCGTCGCCGGCTGCGCGGTCAGCGGCACCTGGGTCGAGACCCGCCCCGGGGACGACGACGCCCGCCCCATCGCCCGCCCCACCCTCTGAATCGCCCGGAGCCGCCCGTGTGGAACAAAGTTCGCGCTACCCCCGCCGACGCCATCGCCGACCTCGCGGACGGGGCCTCGGTGATGGTCGGCGGCTTCGGGCTGTCGGGAAACCCGGAGGCCCTCATCGAGGCGCTCGCCGCCTCGGGCCGCCGCGGGCTGACGATCATCAGCAACAACTGCGGCAACCAGGGGCGCGGGCTGGCGGTGTTGCTGAAGGCGCGCCAGGTCGCCGCGTGGAAGGGCTCGTTCATGGGCGGCAACCCCGACATCCAGGAGCAGTACGCGGCCGGCGAGGTCGACGTGGAGCTGATCCCCCAGGGCACCCTGGCCGAGCGCATTCGCGCAGCCGGCGCGGGGATCCCGGCGTTTTACACCCCGACCGGCGCCCGCACGGTGGTCGCCGAGGGCAAGGACGAGCGCGTCTTCGCAGGCCGCCCCTGCATCCTCGAGACCGCGCTGAGCGCCGACTTCGCGTTCGTGCGCGCCCGCCGCGCCGACCCTTACGGGAACCTCCAGTTCTACGGGACCACCCGCAACTTTCAGCTCGCGATGGCCACGGCCGCCCGCGTCACCGTCGCCGAGGTCGACGAGCTCGTGCCCCTGGGCGCCATCGCCCCCGACGACGTGCACCTGCCGGGGCTCTTCGTGCATCGCATGGTCCACGTGCCCGACCACGTCGACACCATCGAGCACCGCACCACGCGGCCGCGGCCCGCGTAGGGGCTCAGGCGAAGGGCACGTCCTCGCCGAGGTCTCCCCGCGTGACGCCGGGCGCCAGCTCCACGATTCGAAACGCCTCGCCGGTCGGGTCGAAGACGCCCACGTCGGTGATGACGCGATGCACACACGCCGAACCCGTAAGCGGCAGCGCGCATCGCGTCACAAGCTTCGGCGCGCCCTCGCGAGTGCGATAGGTGGCGACGACGACCACCCGCCGCGCCCCGCTCACCAGGTCCATCGCGCCGCCCATCCCGGTCACCAGCCCGCCCGGGACCGCCCAGTTCGCGAGGTCCCCGTTCGCCGCGACCTCCATCGCCCCGAGTATCGCCAGGTCCACGTGCCCGCCCCGAATCATCGCGAAGCTCAGGCTCGAGTCGAAGGTGCTGCCGCCCTCGACGATGGTCACGGTCTGCTTGCCCGCGTTGATGATCTGCGCGTCCTCCTCACCCTCAAACGGGAACGGCCCCATCCCGAGCAGCCCGTTCTCCGAGTGCAGCATCACGCCGCTCCCCGGCGGCAGGTGGTTCGCGACCAGGGTCGGGATGCCGATGCCCAGATTCACCACGCTGCCGGGCTCCACTTCGCCCGCCGCGCGCGCCGCCATCGCGTCACGATCCCACATACGGCACCTCGCTATTTCGGTACTCCACCGCTCAGCGCCACCAGCTTCGGCCGGCCCCCGACGCCCCGCTTCGACAGGCGCGGGTCCGTCGCCCAGACCTCCAGCCACCGACACACCGCCAAGGCCGTCATCGCCGCCCGCCCCGGCATCGTCGCCGGATCCATCCACTCCGCGGGCGTGTGGTAGTCGCCGCCCCACGCCCCCAGACCGTCGAGGGTAGGCACCCCCAGCGAGCTCGTGAAGTTCCCGTCGCTGCCGCCACCCGCGTGGACGCCCTGCGGCACCTCGACGCCAAGATCGCGCGCCGCGCCCTGCCACAGCTCGACCAGCGCGTCCGTCCCCGCACCCCGCTGCCACGGCGGCCGGTGCATCGCGCCCTCGAGGCTCGCCTCGACCCCGTCCAGCACCAGCGCACCCACGAGCCCGTTCAGCTTCGCCTCCACAAAGCGCGCGGCCGACTCATCGTCACACCGCACGTCCAGCATCAGCGAGGCCCGCTCGGCCACCACGTTGGCCCGCGTGCCGCCCGAGATCACCCCCACGTTCACGCTGATGCCGCGCGCGGCGTCGTTCATCGCGGCGACCTGCGTCACGACCGGCGCCAGCGCGACGATGGCGTTGCGCCCCAGCCCGAGATCGTTGCCGGCATGAGCGGGCTTACCAGCCACCTCGATGCGAAAGCGCCCGGCCCCGCGCCGCGACGTCACGAGCGACCCATCGGCGCGCCCCGACTCGAAGACGAGGACCAGCGACGCCTCCGCGGCGAGCCGATGAATCGAGGGGCGGCTGGTCGGCGAGCCCTGCTCCTCGTCCGTGTTGACGAAGACCCGAAGCTCGAGGTCGTCGGCCACGCCCGCCGCGACCAGCGCGTCCGCCACCGCCAGCATCACGCACAGGCCGCCCTTCATGTCGGCGACGCCGGGCCCCCGCGCGCGCCCGTCTTCGAACCAGAAACCGTGAAACGGGTCGCCCTCCGGGTAGACCGTATCGGTGTGGCCCAGCAGCAGCACCACCGGCGCCCCCTCGCGGCCGGTCCGGCGGCAGAAGAGATGCTCGCGCTGGCTGGCGCTCTGACTCACCAGCGCCGCGGTCTCAAAGCCGAGCGCGTCGAACCCGTCGGCGAGGATCTCCATGCAGCGGCGGTTGCCGGCCATGTCGTCGCTGCCGCTCGACGTGCGGACCAGCGCCTCGAGGACGCGCTCGAAGCCGCCTTGCCGCTCTACACAGTGAGCCAGCAGCGCCTGGGGGTCCGGCGTCACGAGCGCCCGCCTGGTGCCGGTGCCGGTGCCGCGGGCCCGTCAGAGCCGCCGACCCGAATCGCGTCCAAGAGTGTGGGGAACTTCAGGATCTCGGGCGTGGGTTCGGGCGCCCCGGGCGAGTGCCGCGTCTGCACCAGCACCACCCTGGCGTGGCTGAAGGCCGCCGCCATCGCGTTGACGTGGCCTGGCTCGTTGTCGGCGGCGAGCACCGGGCGTCCCAGCCGCGAGATCCAACCGAGGACCTGCTCTTTGTAAGCCGTGTCCCGGAGCGTCGGGTCGTCGTTCATCACCAAGAAGGCGCCCGGCCCGCCGACGGGCAGCCCCAAGGCGCCGAAGCGGGCCACGGTGGCCTCCATCATCCGGCGCGGCCGCGCGGTCAGGTAGACCACCGTGATGTCGGCCTCGCGCAGCAGCCCGACCGCGCGCACCGCGCCTGGCAGCGGCGCGTCGAAGCGGCAGTAGTGGTCGCTGGTGAAGGCGGTGCGCCAGAAGCGAAAGCCCTCCTCGCAGAGCGCCGGGTCGGTGACCCCGAGGGTGCGCAGATTGTCCATGACGCCGAAGGCCATCGGCATGGTCTGGGCGCGCACCATGGCGGCCTCAGCGCCCGGCAGGGTGTCGCGCACGGTGTGCAGCCAGTCGCCCCAGATCGCCCGGTTGCGCGGCGCGTTGTCCAGCAGCGTCAGGTCCACGTCGAGCACGGCCAAGGGTTCGCGGCCGTCGGCGCGCGCCTGAGACGCCGCGTCGATAATGCACTGCAGCAGCAATACGCCTCCCGTTAGTCCTTGCCGGCGCGTGATCCGTCTTGCGCCGCAGCAGCGCGCGCGAGCTCGGCGGCGCGCAGGCGGGCGGCGTCCACGGCGGCGCTCACGATGGCGCCGAATCCCCGATCCTCGAAGACCGCCAGAGCGGCCGCGGTGGTTCCCCCGGGCGAGGTCACCCGGCGGCGCAGTTCCGCTGGCAACACGCCGGTCTCGTCGACCATCCGCGCGGCGCCAAGCACGGTCTGCCGCACCAGGGCTTGGGCCAACGGCGCCTCCAGGCCGGCGGCCACCGCCGCGTTCTCGAGCGCCTCGACCAGCAAGAACACGTAGGCCGGCCCGCTGCCGGAGACCGCCGTCACCGCGTCCATCGCCGACTCGTCGACGCGGTGGGACTCGCCGACCGCCTCGAAGAGCTGAGACGCCAGCGCGCCGTGCTCCGCGCGGGCTGCGCTCCCCAGGCACCAAGCGGTCGCGCCCGCGCCGACGAGGCTCGGGGTGTTGGGCATCACCCGCACCACGGGGGTCGCTTCGGGCAGGTGCGCTTGGAGCAGCGCCGTGGTCAGCCCCGCGGCGATGCTGACGACGAGGTGCTGCGGCCCGAAGACGTCGCGCAGCGAATCGAGCACGGTGGCGGCCTGCTGTGGCTTGACCGCCAACAGAATCACGTCCGAGACCTCGACCACCTCGCGGTTGGTCGCCACGGCCCGAATCCCCGTCTCGGCGGCAAACTCGCGCAGCGCGTCCGCGTCCAGGCTGGAGGCCACCACGTCGGCGGCCTGTGTCACCCCGGCCGCCAGCGCGCCGCGCACCAGCGCCTGCCCCATATTCCCAGCACCGATGACGCCGAGCCGCATACCACGCTCCCTAGAAGGCCGGGATACGCGCGAATCGCAGCGCCGAGCCGTACCCCGAGCGGCACGATCGCACAGGTGCCGCGCGCCTCACAACCACGACCTGCGCGCGTCGCCGCTTCCGGCCTCGGGCGGCCGCTCCCTGGCCCGGCCGAAGGTCACCCGCCCGAAGCGTGTTCAGCGCTTGCGCCCGTGACTACGCGGCGAAACGGGTCTCTTCGACCTCGACGAAGTCCACCGGGACGACGACCACGAAGGAGCTGCCGGCGCCGACCTCGCTCTCGACCCAGATGGCGCCGTGGTGCAGCTCGACCAACTTCCGGCACAGCGCCAGACCCAGCCCGGTGCCGCCAAAGCGGCGCGTGATCGACGAGTCCTCCTGCTGGAAGGCCTCGAACACGCGATCCAGGGCCTCGTCGGCGATGCCGATGCCGGTGTCCCGGACGATGACGCGCAGCAGCCCACCGCGCGGCTCCTCGGGCACGCCGACCAAGCGCTCGGCGAAGCGCTCCGGCACCAGGCGCCCCAGCGCGGTCCGCTCCACGCGGTCGATGAGCACGTCCACGCGCCCGCCGTCGGGCGTGAACTTCACGGCGTTCGCCAGCAGGTTGAAGAAGACCTGCTTCATCAGGCGCTCGTCCGCGCAGACGACCGCCGGCGCCAGCTCGCCCTTCACGGTCAGCGAGATCCCCTGCTTCACCGCGCGCTCACGCACCATCCGCACGCTGGCGTCGAGGATCTCGACAGGCCGAACTTGGCTCGTGTGAAGATCCGTCTTGCCCGCCTCGACCTTGGAGACGTCCAAGACATCCTGCACCAGCGAGAGCAGGTGCCGCCCGCTGGTCAGCACGTCTTGCATGTACTCGAGCTGCAGCTCCTCGAGCGGACCGATGTGCTGGTCGACCAGCAGCTCGGAGAAGCCGATGATCGCGTTGAGGGGCGTGCGCAGCTCGTGGCTCATGTTGGCCAGAAACGCGCTCTTGGCGTGGTTGGCCGCCTCCGCTCGCCGCGCCATGATCAGCGCCCGCTCGCTGGCCTCCTGCAGGGCCTCGGTGCGCGCCTCGACCTTCGCCTCGAGCGTCCGGTGCGACTCCTCGACCTCCGCCCGCGACGCGATGAGCCACTGCTGCATCTGGCTGAACGCGTGGGCCAGCTCGCCAAGCTCGTCGTTGCTCCGCACCTCGACCGTCGCGTCCAGCCGGCCCGCGGTGATCGAGTGCGTCGCCAGCACCAGGGCGCGCACGGGCTTCGTGATCCGCACGGCCATCACCACCCCGACGCCCACCCCCAACAACACCAAGATGCAGGTCACCAGCAGCACCGCGTGAATGAAGCTCGCGTTCGCCTCGCGGATCGCCTGCTTGCTCAACCCGATACGCACCGAACCGAGCATCCGCGGGGCCTCGCGCACGGACTCGTCGCCGTCCAGGGCGAGGTCGGGGCTGCTGCGGATCTGGGTGACGAACTCCAGCCAGTCGCCGAGATCGCGCACCGAGACGCCGTCTTGCACCTGCAGCGTCGGCTCGCTCTGGACGTCCGGGGGCGGCGTGACCCCCGCGCCGGTCGCCTCGCTGACGATGGGCGTGCCCGCGCGGTCGGCGATGACGATGTACGCCACGTCGGGATCGCTCGAGAGGTTGCGCACGACCGACCCGAGCGCGTCGCGATCCTCGGTGTACGCGCCGTACTCGCTGCTGGCCGCGCACATCCGCGCCAAGGTCCGCCCGTTGGCCTCGAGATCGGCCAGCGCGCGATGCGTCTCAGCCTGGATCACGTACGCCGCGATCACGGCCGAGGTCCCGATGACCAAGCAGGTCGTCAGCAGGATGAAGCGCGAATGGAGGCTCTTGGTGGTCGGCGTGCTCATGGATCCCCTCGAGGTCGGCCCAGCTGAATCAGTAGATGGAGGTCGCGCCGTCGAGCAGCGCGCGCGGCAAGGTGATGCGCATGTGTTCGGCGGTGCGGGCGTTGACGGACCAGCGGATCGTCCGCGGCGCCACAGGCTCGAGCTGCGACGGCGGCGTCCCACCGAGGACAGCCAGGACCATGTCGCCGACCTGCGCGCCGAGATCGCGGTAGTCCCAGTGCAGCGCGTAGAGCGCCCCGGCCTTCACCCAGGACTCCGATGGCCCGACGAGGGGCACCCTGTTCCGGAACGACGAGAGCAGAAGCTGCCGCGCGGTCTGGGAGGTGAGCACGACGCTGTCGGCCAGCCCGAGCAAGACGTGCGCGTCTTCGGAGGCCGCGGTGAGCGCGCGCGGGATCTCTTTGGGCTCGCTGACGGCCTGCGCCTCGATGCTCAGCCCGCGCGAGCCCGCCGCCCCCTGCAGCCGGCGCACCAGCGCGGCGTTTTCGCGGGCGTTGTAGACCACGCCCACCCGGCGCGCGTCGGGCACCATCCGGCGCAGCCAATCGAGCTGCACCTCCACAGGGATCTCGAGCGTGACGCCGGTGAGCTCGTCGCTGCCCTTCAGCGATTGCGTGCGCGGCACCAGGCCGCCGACCACGGGCACGCCCAGCTTCGCCGCGACCGCGACCCGCGTGGCGAGGCTGCCGATGGTCACGACGACCGCCGGGCGCAGGCTGCGCACCTCGGCGAGGATGGCCTCCGCGTTGCTGTCGTCGCCCGCGAGGTCCCACACGCCGCCGACCTGCCGGTTCGCCCCGCGCAGCCGCGCCCGAAGCCCCTCGAGCGCCTCGGTGTGCGGCGCCGCGTCGTGGCTCACCAGCACGACCACCGCGCCCGCAGGCGTGGCGGCCCGCGCGCTGACCGGCGCCGCGAGCCCCAGCCCCAAGGCCAGCGCGGCGATCCAGCCCGTCGCGAGCCGAATCCAGCGGCCCGCTTGGACCGTGGGGCGCGCCGACGTGTATGTGCGGATGCGATGCAAGTGAGTGTCGGCCTAGAAAGAGTAAGTGATGCCGGCGTCGAAGGTGACGCCGTTCTGGGGGATGAGGTCCTGGACGTGCTCGGCGGATCCGGGGTCGCCGTAGCGCCAATCGAGCAGGTTGCGCACGCCCGCACGCAGCTCGAGCCCCGGGAGCAGCCCGCGGCTGGAGACGTGGAGGTCCAGGAGCACGGCGCGCTCGCTGCGCGCGTCCGACAGGGTGCGGCGGGGGCTGAGGAAGGAGCCGTCGAGGGCCACCTGGAGCTTCTCGCCCCACACCGGGACCACCATCCCCAGCTTGAACATGTGCCGCGGCGAGTTGCTCAGCTCGCTGCCGTCGTCGGACTCGGCCCGCTGCAGCGCGTAGGAGCCCCGCACCTCGAAGATGCCCGGCCAGCGCGCGTCGACCGCCGCCTCGACTCCCATGGCCGTCGCGCCGCCCGTGTTCGTGTAGGCCACGAAGTCGTCGTGTCCATTGGGCTCCAGCGAGATCAGCCCGCGCAGACGGTACCGGTACG
Organism: Myxococcota bacterium; assembly: GCA_041389525.1. Classification (GTDB taxonomy): domain Bacteria; phylum Myxococcota_A; class UBA9042; order PHBI01; family JACKFB01; genus JACKFB01. The sequence goes on from JAWKRR010000039.1 coordinate 54,444, forward strand.
CCGACAGCGTCGTGCGCAGAAAGTGCGCGTGCGTCTGCTCCCAGGCGAGCTCGACGCTGCGCAGGCGCTCGGGCGACAAGGCCCCCGCGCGCTGCACGGTGAACCGGTCGTGGTAATACTGCTCGTACGCGTTCGGCGCCCGGAACGCCTCGCCGTAGAGCAGCTTGAGCGTCGTGTTCGTCGAGGGCCGGTAGATCACCGCACCGCGCGGCGTGGGGGTCACCCCGACCCGCGTCCGATAGTCGACCCGCAGCCCGAGATCGATGGTCAGGTTCCGGTGCGGCGCGACCTCCGCGTGCAGGAAGCCACCGAGGCTCGTCGCGGCGCGCCGGTCGTCCAGCGACACCTCGAACTCGTCATACTCTTCCTGGGCCAGCACAAAGCTGTGAAAGACCTCGACGGCGCCGACGAGCCGCAGCCAGTTCGTGGCCTGCCAGTCCGCCCGCACCTCGGCACCCAGCGACTCCGAACGCGACGAGTCCCGGCTGTAGACTAGGTCCTCCGCCTCGCCCTCCTCGGCGTAGTCGTAGAGCCAGCGCCCCCGATAGCTCGAGTGGTCGTAAAGATGCGGCTGCTGAGGTCCAGGTCGACGCCCATGTGCTCTTCCCAGCCCAACTCCACGAAGGCGCGGCGATCGGTGGTCCGCGTCCGGGTGGTCGGGAACACCGACTCGTAGGGCGCGGTGGGGACGCCCTTTCGCATCTGCGAGAAGATGGTCTTGAGGCTCAGCGATCCGTAGGACATCTTCGCCATGCCCTGGTAGCTGAGCGCCCCATCCGCGCCGCGCACCTTCCCGTCGCTCGTCTCGCCGTCGTCGAACTCGGTGAAATACAGGTCCGGCCCGCGGCTGGACCGCACCGAGACCGACGCCATCGCTTCGAACCCGCTCTGCAGCTTGCGCCCGTATGACGCGCGGCCGCTCAGGGTGCGAAAGCTCGCCGCGTCGAAGGCCACGTGCCCGCCCTGCAGGTCCCGGCCGCGGTCGGTGACGACGTTGATGACCGCGAGCAGCGCGTTGGTGCCGTAGACGCCCGAGCCGGGTCCGCGGATCACCTCGATGCGCTGCACAACGCCCATGTCGATAGGGCCGTCAAAGCCCGTGTAGGGCTGCGAGAAGACCGCCTCGTTCATGCGGTGCCCGTCGACCAGCAGCAGCACCCGCGAGCTGTAGTCGCCGGGTCGGCTGAACCCGCGCACCCCCACATACGAGTAGTTGCGGTCATACGAGATGAAGAAGCCCGGCATGCTGCGCAGGGCGTCGTCCAGGGTGCGGTAGCCGTAAGCCTCGATCTCGCGCGCCGTGATGACCGAGACCGTGGACGGGGAGTCCGTGATGCGCTGGGAGTACTTCGAGGCCGTGAAGACCGAGGGGATCTGCTCGAGGATGAGGGACTCTTCGCCCATGAAGCCGAGGACCGCCTCGCAGTCGGGGTCTCCCTCGGGACACGGCGTTTGCCCCCTCGCGGGCGCAGCTATCTGGATGACCAGGAAGGCTCCGAGAGCCATCCTGATCGTGTCGCAGCCCCTCATGTCCCGCTCCTCTCACGCCCGAAGGCGCATCTAACGCCCGGAGGCGCGTCGCTCGGCCGCCGAAAGCGCCGGGCCATCGTTCGCCGCGTCTTTGTCCACAAAGGGCGGAGGAGTGGACTCCCCACCGATCTGGAAGCCGTTCTTTCCGGCGGCTTTCACCAGGTAGAGCGCGCGGTCGGCTGCATCGAGCAGCGCCTCCGCGTCCGCCTCCCCAGGCGCCGCCACGGCCACGCCCAAGCTGATGCTGGCGCCGACCGGAGCCGCGCCCACGACCGCCACGAACTGCGCGTTGCGGACCGCGCTGCACAGGCGGTCGACGATCTTCTCCGCCTCGCGCGTCCCCACGTACGGCATCACCAGCGCGAACTCGTCGCCGCCAAAGCGCGCAAGCATGTCGGTGTCGCGCAGGTTCGCGGTCATCTCCCGCGCCAGCCCGCGCAGAATCGCGTCGCCGGCCAGGTGCCCCATCGAGTCGTTGTGAACCTTGAAGTCGTCCACGTCGATCATCGCCACCGCCACCGGATACCGCTGGCGCGCGGCCCGGCGAAGCTCGGTGTCGAGGAAGCGCGTGAAGTAGGCGCGGTTGTAGAGCCCGGTCAGCTCGTCGGTCACCGCGGAGGCCAGCGCGTCCTTGCACTGCGCGACCAGCGAGTCGAGGTAGCTCTTCTTCCGCAGCAGCGCCATGGCCCGCACCAGCAGCTCTTTCGGGTGCACGGGCTTGATCAGGTAGTCGTCCGCGCCCTGCTCGAGCCCGGCGATCTTCGTCTCCAGGTCCTCGATGCCCGTGACCATCAGCACCTGAACGCGCCGCGTCGCCTCGCGCTGCTTGATGCGTCGGCACAGCTCCAGCCCACTGGCGTCGGGGAGCAGCACGTCGAGCACCACCAGATCGATGGAGCGCTGCGCCAGGGCTACCAGCGCCATCGCCTGAGAGTTCGCGCGAATGATCCGCGCGCCCGCCTCCAGCAGGTAGGTGTGGATCAGCTTCGCGTCGCGCTCGTCGTCCTCGACGATGAGGATCGTCGGGCCGCCGACCTCGGCAGCCGCCTCCTCGGGCGAGCGCCGATACGACTCCGCGCGCAGCCCGAGCTGCTCCTGATACTGCGTCAGCCGAATCATCGACTTCACGCGCGCCAAGAGCTCGTGCGTGTTCACGGGCTTGTTGAGGAACTCGTCAGCGCCAGCCTCAAGCCCGCGGTTCTTCTCCTCGGTCCCCGTCAGCGCGGTCACCAAGATGACCGGCACGTGGCTGGTCGCCGGATCCGCCTTCAGCCGCCGCGTCACCTCGTAGCCGTCCATCCCAGGCATCATGATGTCGAGCAAGATGAGGTCGGGCGCCTGCTCCGCGACCATCCGCAACGCGTCTTCGCCGTTGGACGCCGTCTGCACCTCGTAGCGCTCGGTCGCCAGCTTCGCTTTGAAGAGCTTCACGTTCAGCGGCTCATCATCGACCACCAGCACCCGCCCGCGATGGTCGGCGACCACCTGGGTCCCCCCTCCCGTCCGCGAGGCCTGGATGAAGCTCCGGATCTGCTCAACGAAGCTGCGCGTATCGACCGGCTTGGTCAGGTAGCCGCTGCACCCCGCGTCCAGCGCCCGCTCGGCGTCCCCATCCATCGCGTGGGCCGTCAACGCCACCACAGGGATCGCCGCCAGCGCCGGGTCCGCCTTCAGCAGCCGCGTCGCCGACAGCCCGTCCATGCCCGGCAGCGCCACATCCATCAGCACCAGGTCCGGTCGCTGCTCACGCACCAACTGCAGCCCGCGCTCGGCGTCCGTAGCCGTCAGCACGCGAAACTCCGACCCGGCCAAGACCGCGAGGAAGAGCTTCAGGTTGGACTCATTGTCCTCAACGATGAGCAACGTTGCGTCCATCTAGGCCGCCTCCGCGCAAGGATTCATCTGGGCCCGCCGGCATACCTGCAGCGAGATACCGGTCGCTCTCCCCTCATCGGGCCGCGGCCGCCTCCCCTTGAGCGCTTTCTCGCCCCCACCTGGCGATAGTTCGCCGCCCCATCTCGCGACGGTTGACTTGCATCCGCCCCTGGCTATGCTCCGCCCCGCGACTTGCCGAAGTGGCGGAATTGGTAGACGCGCCGGACTCAAAATCCGGTGGCCGCAAGGCCGTGTCGGTTCGAGCCCGACCTTCGGTACGCAGCACACCCGGACGACGCCCGCGCGGAGGGTTCGTCCGGCCCCTCCAGTTTTCTGCTCCGGCTCCCGTCATGCCGGGTACGACGTCGCACGGCGCGGCGTTGACCTCCTTTGTGGCCCGGTGCTAGCGTGCCCCAATGAACATTGCGTTCAGCGCGCGTACCGACGTCGGGCGTGTGCGAGAGCAGAACGAGGATAACTTCCTCGTCGACCGAAAGCTCCAGCTCTACGTGGTCTGCGACGGCATGGGCGGCCACCAGAGCGGCGAGGTCGCCAGCGCTACCGCTGTCAATGTGGTGCGCGAGACGCTGCTTGAGCACCGCGACCTCCTCGACGCCTACACTCGGTTGTCCGGCGCCATCGAGGACGACGACATCCGCGCGCTGCTCGTGCAGGCCGTCCAGCACGCGTCCAACCGCATCTACGAGCGCGGGATGATGAACCCCGAGCAGCGTGGCATGGGCACCACCTGCTCGCTGATGATCATCGCCGGCATGCGGGCCTTCATCGCCCACGTCGGCGACAGCCGCATCTACCGGTGGCGCGGGCAGCAGGTCGAGCTGCTCACCGAGGACCACTCGCTCTTCAACGCCATGGTCCAGTCGGGCGCCGACATGGGCGAGATGGCGACCGTCGCCAACCTCAAGAACGCCGTCACGCGCGCCGTGGGCGTCCAGCAGTCCGTCGAGGTCGACACCTACGTCGTCCGCCTCGAGCCCAGCGATCGCTTCCTGCTCTGCTCGGACGGCCTCAGCGGCTATCTAGAGGAAGGGGATCTCGAGCGCCTCTTCACCCGCGCCAACCTCGACGAGATCGTCGAGCAGAGCATCACGCTGGCGAACGGACGGGGCGGCAAAGACAACATCACCGCCGTGATCGTCGAGCTGCCACCTGACTATTCGGTCGACCGCGCCGGCCTCGCGCCCACATGGGAAGACGCCGTGCGCCGCTCGTGGCTGACCCACGACATGAGCGAGCGCGAGCGCCTGGTCCTCACGCGGCGCCTGGTCGAGCACACCTACAGCGCCGGCAGCACGGTCATCGAGGCCGGTGATCCCGCGGACGCGCTGCTCTTCGTGCTCAGCGGCCAGCTGGTCGCCACCTCCTCGACCAGCGCCGACCACATCTTCACGAGCGGCGACGTGATCGGCGACCTCTCGCTGCTCGCCGGCGGCACGCACCCGCTCGGCATCGCGGTCTCCGACTCCGGCCCCGCCAGCGCCCTCGCGCTGAGCCGCGAGACCGTCGACCGCCTCATGTTCGAGAGCCCCGGCCTGCTCGCCCGCCTGCTGTCGAACATCGGCCGCCGGGTCAGCCACCGCTTCATCGCCGCGGCCGAAGTGCTCGGCGAGCCGCTGTGGCGCTACACCGAGGCGGCCAGCCCCGAGGTCCGCCGCCACGCCACCGTCCGCCGCATCCGCACGGGCAGCCACACCCAGGAGCTCGATCCCATCGAGCTGGTCGAGACCGACCCCCAGGGGATCCCGGCGGGCCCGCTGACGCCTCCGTCGATGCCGCGGCCCTCCCTGGTCGCCCTCGCCGCCGGCCAGTCCGCCCCACCGCCCGTCCCCAACATGCCGCCGGTCATCCTCCGCGACGACTCCGACGACGAGCTGGGCTTCGGCGTCGCCCAGGCCAACACGATGCCCCAGCTCGACCTGCCTGACCGCGACGCCGAGAACACCGACCCCAACGGCATCACCGCCTTCGATCTCGGTGCCGCCGACGGCTTGGACTCGTCAGACCTGTGAGCCAGCACCTCGCGCCGCTCCGCCTCGCCGCTGCCTGCGCCCTGCTGCTGGCGGTGGCCTCGTGCGAGCGCAAACCCATCCCGCCCCGAGTCGCCGCCGCGCCGGTCGTCGTGGCCTCACCGACCGCGCTTTTGACAGGCGGCACCGAGGTGTTTCGCGACGACTTCCAGCGCGAGGCCCTGGGCGCGGACTGGCGCGCCGATCACAAGGATTGGCACCTCGAGGGCGGCTGGGTTCGCTCCTCGTCCGTCGACAACGCCGGCGTCTGGCTGCTCAAAGAGTTGCCCGAGCGCGCCCGCATCGAGTTCGACGCCAAGAGCCTGCCGATGCCCGAGGGCAAGCCCTTCCCCGGCGACATCAAGTGCGAGGTCTTCGCGACAGAACCCGCCCACCAGGCCGGCTACGTCCTGATCAACGGGGGCTGGCAGAACCAGCTGGACGTCATCGCCCGGCTCGACGAGCACGGCGCCGACCGCAAGGAGCGCCCCGCCGCCCGCGTCGCCCCCTCCCAGGTCTACCGCTGGGCCATCGCCCGCGACGCCGCCGGGACGGTGCACTGGTTCCGCGACGGCGTCCTTCAGATGAGCTACCCGGACGCCGCGCCGATCACCGGCCGCTACTTCGCGTTCAACAACTGGCGCACCAACGTCGCCTTCGACAACCTGGTCGTCTACCGCCTCGACTGACAGGCTGACGGCGCAAAGGCTTGCAAGCGCTGGCGTTCTCCCCCCATACTCCGCGCCCCACCTGGGCCCCCCGGCGCGCCAACGCTCGCCCGGCCCATTGACGGCAGAGAGACATCATGGCGAACGGCGACGGGACGCGGAAGATGCGTCAGAAGAAGCGGCAGCAGAAGAAGAAGGATCGCGAGAAGCGCCGGATCGAAGAGGCCAAGAAGGGCGCGCGCCGCCGCTAGCGGTTCGCTCCGGGTCGTTTGCCCCGCTGCGCACGCGCGTTCAATCGCGTCCAGCCGCGGGATCGCCCGGTCCCCAGGTCAGCTCCACCCACGCAGACGCGCCGCTTCGGCAAGTCTGGCGTGGTTTTCTGGTGCAGGCCGCGATCGTCGCGGCGGCCAACGCGGCCAGGCCCGCCTCGCTGAGCTCCGCTTGGTCGAGTCTGCGCACCGCCTCGCGAGCGGCGGCGTTGGGGCCGGCCAGCACGAGGACCCCGGCCGCCACCGCCTGAGCGATGATGTGCGGCGAGCCCTCGCGCGGCAGGCCGGGCCCGTCCTCGCTGGGCACGACGACCGGTCCCGCCCGAGCCACCAGCGCTCGACCTCCCGCGACGCCCAAATCCGGCGTCGCACCAGCCAGCTCCGCCGTCCAAGCGTCGCGCCGCGGCGCGCGACCTCCAACCCCTTGCCCGGCTCGTCGCGCCCCACGGTCAGCACCCGGCGGCCCGGGCGGCGATGAAGGCCCGGCGAACTCGGGAAACACCTCGGCGCCATCGGGGGAATGGCGCGCCACCCCCAGCGGGCACGCGCGGCACCTCGCCCCCCATCTGCGCGGCGTAGCGGCGCGCAGGCTCCGCCACCGCGACGACGGGGTCCTGCCGCGTCAACGCCCGACCCGCGCGCCGGCAGCCGCTCGAGCAGGTCCACGTCGCTGCCGCGTGCAGCACCAGCAAGCGCCGAGCGCCCCGCGGTGCAGCCAAGCCTGTCGGCCACCAATGACCACAGCCAGGATCCGCCGCCCCCTCCCCCGCCGCACTCCGCCGCAGCGCGCCCGGCACCGTCGCCGAAGCGCGGATCTCCGAGGCTGGGCTGCGTGGCGCGCCCGACGACCTTGGCCGGACAGAGCGCCACCCCGGTCGCGACTCCAGCGCCCCGCCAGCGCCGAAATCCGGCACCACCGCGCACGTCAGATCCCCTGGCACGCCAAGCCCGGGCGCTCAGATCCGCGACGAAATGCCCTGCCCAGAGGACGGCGCAGCACCGAAAGGCCAGCTCGTCGAGACGACGACGACTTCACCCTCCTCGTCGCTCGCGCGCGGCAGCCAAGGACCGCGCTCCGCGCGCGGCGAGCCGCCCGCCGCCACCACCAGGCCCGAGCCAGCACGTAGCTGTGCGATGAACACGCGCGCTCCGGCCGGATCCCGGAGAGGCCTGGCCCTCGTATATGGTGTCACCGGCAGCTCGGCGATCGGGCCCCACCGTGCCCAACATCACGAGCAGATCGTTCGGGTACCCGTAGCGCGGATAGAGGCGTTCGAGCGGAATACGCTGCAGCGCAGAAGCTGACACCGCCGTGTATCCGCACTGTGCGTCGCGCAATGGCTGGCCACCGCTGATGCGCTGCGTCCAAGTCGACAGCACGCGATTTCCCAATCGCCGCCACAAGGGCATGCGCTGCCGCACCGCGGGGTGGCCCGTGCGGTCGCCCTTCGCGTAATCGCAATGGCCGCGGCCCACGGCGGCCACCAGCGACTCCAGCTCGTCCGGACACATCTGACCGTCACCGGCCATCACGGCGACGATATCGGCGCCCGATTCGAGCGCGGCCCCGTAGCCCGAGATCAGCGCCGCCCCCACACCCCGATTCGCGCGGTGCCGGATGACGCGGATCGGCTCGCCGACCGCTTCCGCGATCGCGGCGGTGCGATCACGCGAGCCATCGTCGACCACGACGACGTCATCCACCCACCCGGGCAGTCCCCCCAGCATGGCCGCGATGTGCAATTCTTCATCAAACGCGGGCACGACCACCGCGATTCGCTGCCCTTCCCACATACCGACGCACCCTTCGTAACCGGAGCTATCCGCGCGAGATCGCTTAAGCTCGCGCGTGTGGCGCCCCGTCTTGGTTGCGACGCCCACATCCCTGCCTTGCGACGATCGGCGAGCGGGCGCTATGTTGTCAAAGTCCATGCGCTGGAGTCTTCCACTCCGCCCATCGAGGATCTCCATGCACGTCCGCACCGCATCTTGTCCATGGAAGGCGCTCGCCGCCTCTGGAGCCCTTCTCTTGTCGGCGTTCGCGCTCGCTGCCTGCCCCAGCGGCGGCGACGGCAACGAGGCCGACTCCAAGGTCGACGTCAGCGACGGCACCGGAGACGGTGCCGGCGACGGCAGCGGCGATGTGGATCCGGCGGACAGCGACGTGGTCGGTCCCGACGCGGACGCGGATGGCGACACGAAGACCGACGGTGATTGCATCGACTGCGACGTCCAGCCCGATGGCGACGTGGACGCGGACATCCCAGACGGTGACGCCGACGCAGAAGTCGACACGAAGGATATTATTCCCGACGACGGTGGCGGGACCGAGCTCCCCGACGATGGCGGCGGCCCCGGTCCCGACGCGGACGCCGACGTCCCGATCGACGTGCCGCTGGCGTGCGAGCCGAACCCCTGCACCGACCCGCCGCCCACCGAGTGCAACGGCAACGCCAACTCGATCATCTACGAGCCCACCGGCACCTGCACCGTCGACGACGCGGGCGAAGTGCTCTGCGACTACAAGGTCATCGCCAACGAGGACTGCAACGACGGCGACCTCTGCACGAAGGACACGTGCTTGGCCGGCATCGGCTGCGTGCACCAGTTCGACGACGCGCTGGACCCGAGCTGCAAGGTCGTCAGCCCCTGCGACAACGTGGTCTGCAACGACACAGCACCCTGCACCTTCGACTCCTGCAACCAGCTCACGGGCATCTGCAAGTTCCGAGTTCCTCAACTGCGATGACGCGAACGCTGCACCGCAAGGACTCTTCTGCGATCCCAAGGGAGACCCCGACACGTGCGTCTTCAAGGCCATCGAGAACTGCGACTACTGCCAGACCGACGCCGACTGCAAGACCGCGACGGGCGGCTGCATCACCCGCCAGTGCGATCAGGGCGAGTTCCGCTGCGTGGACAAGGCGCCGGTCAAGTGCACCGACGACAAGAACATCTGCACAAAAGACTACTGCAAGCCCGGCACCGGCTGCGTCAATGAGCCCCTCAAGCCGTGCCCGAGCGAGTTCGGCTGCCAGCAGGATTTCGACTGCGACGACGGCAACCCCTGCACCACCGAGACCTGCGACACCTCCGGCGACATCGGCGTCTGCAACTACGAGCTGACCGTCTGCGACGACGGCAACCCCTGCACCCTCGGCACCTGCGACGCGACCGTCACGGTCGGCAACGCCTGCAAGTTCACGCCGAAGACCTGCAACGACCTCAACCCGTGCACCGTGGACCAGTGCGCGGCCGTCGGCGGCTGCTCGAACACCCCGGTCGACTGCGACGACGGCGACCCGACCACCGATAATCTCTGCATCCCTCAGACCGGAGCCTGTTTCAATCCGCTCTACGACTGCCCGAGCGGCGGTCCCTGCACCACCGCCATCTACAACCCGGTCACCGAAGACTGCGACTACATCCCGCGCGACTGCAGCGACGGCAATCCCTGCACCGAGGACGTCTGCTCGCAGGAGCAGGACACCTGCCTCCACACCACCGTCATCTGCGACGATGAGAACCCCTGCACCGACGACTTCTGCGACCCGACCGTCGGCGGCTGCACCATCAAGCCGCGGAGCTGCGAGGACGGCGACCCCTGCACCGACGACAAGTGCGAGGTCGCGACCGGCGACTGCAAGATCTCGCCGGTGAACTGCGCCGACACCAACTTCTGCACCGACGACAGCTGCAACATCAATGGCGACTGCATCCACCCGGCGTCGGACTGCGACGACGAGAGCGTGTGCACCCTGAACAACTGCGACCCGCTGGTGGGCTGCAAGAACACGCCGATCGTGTGCGACGACAAGGACCCCTGCACCAAGGACTCCTGCGACCCGGTCACGGGCTGCGACTACGGGACCTCGACGTGCGACGACAACAACCCGTGCACCATCGACAGCTGCGACCCGGCCACCGGCGCCTGCCTGCACGCTCCGAAGAACTGCTTCGACAACGACCCGTGCACGCTGGACACCTGCGACGTGAAGACCGGCTCTTGCAACACGGTCAACCCGTGCGCCGACGATGATCCGTGCACCGTCGACGAGTGCTTCCCCGACCCGGCGGACCCCACCTTCGAGTTCACCTGCGGCGACGGCGCCCCGGTGGTCTGCCCCGATGACGGCAACGCCTGCACCCTGGACGCCTGCGTGCCCGACGTGGGCTGCAGCGCCGACGAGCTGGTCTGCGCCGACGGCAACGCCTGCACCACCGACTTCTGCGCGCCGGCCACGGGCTGCGTGTTCGAGGGCGGCAACTGCAACGACGGCGATCGCTGCACCATCGATGTCTGTGACCCGGCCGTGGGCTGCTCCAACACGCCTCAGCCCTGCGGCGACAACAATCCGTGCACGCTGGACAGTTGCGACCCGAACAGCGGCGACTGCACCTACGCCCCGGTCGAGTGCCTCGACGACAACGCCTGCACCGAAGATCTGTGCCAGCCCGACCCGATGGCCGCCGGTCAGCCCGCGTGCGTCTTCGTCAGCAAGAACTGCAGCGACGACAACCTCTGCACCTTCGACCAGTGCGAGCCCAGCACCGCCGACTGCTTCTACGAGCCGGTCGACTGCGACGACGGCAACGCCTGCACCGCCGAGAAGTGCCTGCAGGGCGCGGGCTGCATCCCCGAGCTCCTGGTCTGCAACGACAACAACCCGTGCACCGTCGACAGCTGCGACCCCAAGACGGGCTGCGTCTTCACTCCGAAGAGCTGTGGTGACGGCACCGCCTGCACCAATGACTCCTGCAACCCGGCTACCGGCGCCTGCGTGAACACGCCCATCGACTGCGGCACGAGCGACGCATGCACCATCAAGGGCTGCGACCCCGTGGCCGGCTGCACGACCAAGGGCAAGTGCGACGACAACGACGCCTGCACCACCGACGCGTGCGCTCCCGGAACCGGCGCCTGCACGAACACCCCGGTCGTGTGCACCAACGCCGACAAGTGCGTCATCCCGCTGTGCAACGCTCAGGAAGGCTGCACCTCGATTCCCAAGTGCTTCGACGCCACCGAGTGCACCGTCGAGATCTGCAACGAGAACACCGGCGCCTGTACCCAGAAGCCGAAGGACTGCGACGACGGCGATCCCTGCACGCTCGACACCTGCGTCCTGGCGACCGGCGCGTGTGAGCACAAGCCGGTGGTCTGCACGAGCTCGGACCCCTGCTTCGCGACGAGCTGCAACTCCGCCCTCGGCGTGTGTGAGCAGACGATGGTCTGCGACGACAAGAACCCGTGCACCATCGACAAGTGCGACAACACGAAGCCGAACCCGACCGACCCGACCAAGCCCCTGTGCACCCAGAAGCAGATCGGCTGTGACGACACCAACCCGTGCACCGTCGACTCCTGCGACGCGGCTACGGGCCAGTGCAAATTCCAGCAGATCACGCCTCAGGACTGCAGCGACGGCGAGTTCTGCACGACCGACTTCTGCGACATCGCGGCCGGCGGCTGCGTGCACACGACCAACCTGTGCAACGACTCCGACGAGTGCACCGTGGACTTCTGCCTGCAGGGTGCCTGCAAGCACGCGCTCAACAGCGCCAACCCGAACTGCCCGCAGGACATCCCGTGCAGCAGCTCGGCCGAGTGCGTGCCCGACAACCTGTGCAAGACGGGCGTCTGCAAGCCGTCGATCCTCAACCCGTCCCAGAACGTCTGCGTGTTCGAGTTGACCAAGTGCAACGACGGCAACGCGTGCACCCTCGACGGCTGCATCCCGGCGACGGGCAAGTGCACAAACGTGCCCATCACGTGTAGCCCCGACGGCAACGCCTGCACCCAGGACCTGTGCGACACCAGCGCCGGCTGCATCTACCCGCCGATCGTCTGCCAGCCCAGCTCCAACGTGAAGTGCACCATCGGCACCTGCGACCCGGGCAATGGCCAGTGCGCGTTCAGCCCATCGGTCTGCAACGACAACAACGCCTGCACCACCGACAAGTGCGACCCGGCCACCGGCGCGTGCGTCTTTACGCCGATCAACTGCGACGACAAGACGGTGTGTACGGACGACAGCTGCGATCCGGCAACCGGCGCCTGCAAGAACACGCCGGTGGACTGCACGAGCGGTGACGTCTGCAAGCTGACCAAGTGCAACCCCACCACCGGCTGCGAGCTGATCGGCGTCACCGACTGTGACGACGAGGACTCCTGCACCCGGGACCAGTGCGACCCCGACACGGGCTGCACCTTCGTCGACACCTGCGACGACAACGACCCGTGCACGGTCGACACGTGCACGCCGTCGACGAGCGGCCCCGCGGCGTGTACCCACACCTACGCGTCCTGCAACGACAACAACCCGTGCACCTACGACTGGTGCGACCCGACCCTGGGCTGCAAAAACGTCGTGATCTCGAACTGCAATTCGGCGTGCGCGTCGCAGGCGGTGTGTGGCGACAGCAACCTGTGCACCCAGGACCTGTGCGAGGACAACGGCGCCGGCGGCGGCAAGTGCACGCACAACCCCGTGAGTTGCGACGACTTCGACGTCTGCACCAACGACTACTGCGATCCGAACACCGGCTGTGGCCACACGCCGACGCCCGTCTGCGGTGTGGACTGCTTGGTCGACGCCCAGTGCAGCGACTTCACGGACGCCTGCAACACCGGCAAGTGCGCGCCGGACTCGAAGAGCTGCATCGCGGTGCCGAAGGTCTGCAACGACGGCAACCCCTGCACCGTCGACTACTGCACGCTGGATCAGCCGAGCCCCGGATGTAAGGCCGTCGCGGCCCCCGGCTGTGGCGTGACGCCGTGCACGACCACCGCGCAGTGCACGGGCCCCGTCCCGCTTGGGTCGGAGTGCGTGAAAAACATCTGCTCGAACAACGTCTGCACCTTCGTGAACACGGGCTGTGACGACGGCGACGCCTGCACCAACGACGAGTGCAGCGCCAGCGGCGTCAGCTGTGTCTACTCGCCCAACCCGCAGTGCAAGTAGTCGCGTGACCGGGTGGGCGTCCCTCCGACGCCCGCCCGGGCCACTCGCCGTGAGACCACGCTACGCGGGACCCCGCTGGCCCCGAGCTCACCGGGAGGCGCGCCCGAGCTCGCCGCCCGGCGAGCGTGCGTCTGCGCTCGCCCCCACCTTCGGCGGCCAGGACACCCTCTCCCCGGGGCCAAGCCCTGGCCCGGCCGGCCGCCGGGTCCCCATGCGCGCTCGAAGCGCGCGCCGGCCATGGCGGCCCCGTGCGCGGTCGGGACGGGTGCTCAAATCTGCCAATTTGGGCTTGACGTTCGGGCGGCCGGGTCGTACTCCTTCCGCGCCGTCTGCGTACGGCATGCCGCGCGAAAGTGGCGGAATTGGTAGACGCGCTAGATTCAGGTTCTAGTGGGCTTATGCCTGTGGGGGTTCAAGTCCCCCCTTTCGCACCACGCGCGACGCTCTCACGGGCGTCGCGCGTTTTCGTTTGTGGCGAGTTCGCCCCCGGACGGTGCCTGCTTGCCGCCCGGCGCACGCGCGACCCGGCCTGGCCCCACGCCGCTCGAGGCACCGCGACCGGTCGAAGTCTGCGGCGCCTCCGTGCTATGGCTGAGGCCGTGACCGCGTCGGTCGCCTCCCCGATGGCCTCGCCGGCAGAACCTGCGCCGCGCCACCCACAGGGCATCCATGCACGGGCATTCGAGGTTGGTGAGTTTCGAGGTCTGCGGCGGCGTCGCCGTCCTCACGCTCCAGAACCCGCCAGCAAACGCCTACTCCTACGCGATGATGCGCCAGCTCGACGGCTGGATCTTACAAGCCCGCATGGACCCCGACGTGCACGTCATCGTCCTCACCGGCGAGGGCGAGCGCTTCTTCTGCGCCGGCGCGGACGTCGCAGATCAGCCGGCGACGACACCGGCGACGCACTACGCGCTCTGCTTGCACGCGAGCGAGACCCTGCGGCGCCTGGAGCAGACGCCCAAGCTGGTCATCGCCGCCCTCAACGGGCACGCCGCCGGCGGCGGACTCGAGCTCGCCCTCGCCTGCGATCTGCGCGTCGCGCGGCGCGGCGTCGCGACGCTGGGGTTGGCCGCAGGCGCGCCGCGCGGGCTTCCCGTAGCGGGGAGCGATCAACGGCTGACACGCCTGCTCAGCACCTCCGGCGCCCGCGAGTCGATGGCCGCCGGCGTCACCCTCGAGGTCGACGACGCGAGGGATCTCGGGCTGGTGCATGAGGTCCTGGAGGCCGCAACCGGCGCGGATTTCATGGCCCAGGTGCTCGCGTGGGCCGACCGCCTCTGCCCGCCCCGCGCGGACTCGGGCACCATCGGATTGTTGAAGAGAACCCGGCTCTTGGGCGAGGTCACCGACCTCGCGCTTGAGCGCGCGCTGCAACAGTGCTTGTCCACAGCCGCGGGCGCGGCAGCCGGACCGAGCGCCCAGGCCGCCGACACACACAGCTACAGGGGGCGATGAGATGCGAGCGGTAGTCATCCGAGAGCACGGCGGCCTGGAGGTGCTCGCGGTCACCGAGGAGCCCAGGCCGGAGCCGGGCGCGGGCGAGGTTCGCGTGCGGGTGCGGGCCTGCGCCCTGAACCACCTGGACCTGTGGATTCGCCGCGGCCTGCCCGGCGCACCGTGGACCCTCCCGCGGATCACCGGCGCCGACGTCAGCGGCGACGTCGATGCGGTCGGGGCGGGGGTCACCGATCTGGCCGTCGGCACCCCCGTCATGGTCATGCCCGGGCTGTCATGCGGTCACTGCGCCCGCTGCGTCGGCGGGGCCGACCACCTCTGCTCGCACTACGGTATCCTGGGGGAGCACGCCGACGGCGGCCTCGCCGAGTACTGCGTCGTCCCGCGGCAGAACATCGTCGAGAAGCCCGCCCGCCTCGACTACGCGCAGGCCGCCGCGCTCTCGCTGACCTTCCTCACGGCCTGGCACATGCTGGTCGCCCGCGCGGAGCTACGCGGCGGCGAGACCGTGCTGGTGCAGGCCGCCGGGAGCGGCGTTGGCAGCGCGGCCATCCAGATCGCGCGCTTTCTCGGCGCGACGGTCATCGCCACCGCCGGATCACCCGACAAGCTCGACGCGGCCCGCGCCCTCGGCGCAGACCACGGCATCGACTACTCGAAAGAGGACATCATCGCCCGCACCAAAGCGTTGACGGGGGGCCGCGGCGCCGACGTCGTCTTTGAGCACGTCGGCGGCGAGGTGTTCGAGAAGTCCCTGCGCGCCCTCGCCTGGGCCGGTCGGCTCGTCACCTGCGGCGCGACCACCGGCACGCGGGCCCAGATCGACCTGCGCCACATCTTCTTCAAGGGCCAGTCCATCCTCGGCTCGACCATGGGCTCCAAGGGCGAGTACCACCAGCTTGTGAAGCTCTACGAGCGCGGCCTCTTTGTGCCGGTCATCGACCGCGTGCTGCCGCTGGACGCCATCGCGGAGGCCCACCGGGCGCTAGAGGCCCGCGAGGTCTTCGGCAAGGTGGTGATGACCCTGTGAGCGCGACCTACGAACACATCCGCGTGGAGCGCGGCCCAGACGGCGTCGCCACCCTGACCTTCGCGCGGCCCGAGGTGCGGAACGCCATGCACCTGGCCATGAACCGCGAGGTGCGCACGGCGCTGGACGAGCTGGCCGATGACGAGGCCGTGCGTGCGCTGGTGCTGACCGGCGCGGGCGGGCGCTCCTTCGTCAGCGGCGCGGACATCGCCGAGCTACGCGACCGCCCGGCCAGCGTGGCGCTGCTGCGGCACAACGCGAAGCTCTGCGACGCCCTGGAGGCCTTTCCGCGCCCCACCGTGGCCGCGATCGAGGGGGTGGCGCTCGGCGGCGGCATGGAGGTCGCCCTGGCCTGCGACCTCCGCGTGGCCGGCGCGTCGGCGAAGTTAGGCCAGCCCGAGGTCAGCCTCGGCATCATCCCGGCGGCCGGCGCGACCTGGCGTCTGCCGCGCATCGTCGGCTTGGGTCGCGCCAAGGAGCTGATCTTCACCGCGCGGGTCATCGAGGCCGACGAGGCGCTCGCCATGGGGCTGCTCAACCGCGTCGTCCCCGACGGCCACGCGCTCGAGACGGCGCGCAGCCTCGCCGCCACCATGGCCGCCCAGAGCCCGCTGGCGGTCAGGCTCGCCAAGGTCGCGGTCGACGGCGGGCGCGAGGCCAGCGCGCAGGTCGGCTCGATGCTCGAGGCGCTGGCCCAGGCGCTGCTCTACGACGACCCTGAAAAGCACGCCCGCATGGACGCCTTCTTGGCGCGGCGCCGCACCTCCAAACCCTCCAAAGGATCAGGCAATGACTGAGGAAAAGGTGGTCGTCGTCGGCGCCGGGGTCATGGGCCACGGCATCGCGCAGGTCGCGGCGGTGGCCGGCTACCGGACGACGCTGGTGGACGTGGACCAGGCGGCGCTGGACCGCGGCGAGCTGGCGATTCGCGCGTCGATGGCCAAGGGCGTTGAGCGGCAGAAGCTGAGCGCCGAGCAGGCCGAGGCCGCGCTCGATCGACTAAGCACAGCCCGAGATCTTGCCGCGGTCGCCCAGGACGCGGACTTCGTCATCGAGGCGGTGCCCGAGGACATGGCGCTGAAGCGGCGGATCTTCGCGGTGCTCGACGACGCGGCGCCGGCGGGGGCGGTGCTGGGGACCAACACGTCCAGCCTCTCGATTACGGAGATGGCGGCGGCGACTTCGCGACCTGGGCAGGTCATCGGGATGCACTTCTTCAACCCGCCGCCCATCGTGACGCTGCTGGAGATCGTGCGCGCGGTGCGGACCTCCGACGAGACTCTGGCGCGGACGCGAGCGATGGCCGAGCGGATGGGGCGCGAGGTCATCGTGGTCGGGGACAGCCCGGGCTTCGCGACGAGTCGGCTGGGGCTGTGTCTGGGGCTTGAGGCGATTCGGATGCTCGAGCAGGGCGTCGGGAGCGCTGAGGACATCGACCGGGCGATGGAGTTGGGCTATCGGCACCCGATGGGGCCGCTGCGGCTGACGGACCTGGTGGGCCTGGACACGCGGCTGAAGATCGCCGAGCACCTGCACCGTGAGCTGGGCGAGCAGTTTCGGCCGCCCGTGCTGCTGCGGCAGATGGTGCGAGCGGGGCATCTGGGCAAGAAGAGCGGGCGTGGCTTCTACGAATGGTAGGCGCTGCTTGAGCGGTGGCGGCGCGTGCGGTAGAGAGCCGCTCCGCCGGGAAGGGCCCCGGCGCAGCACACGCGGAGGCCGCTGATGGCCCTGACTCTTGGCATCGTGGGCCTGCCCAACGTCGGCAAGTCGACCCTCTTCAACGCGCTGTCGTCGGCGGGTGCTGAGGCGTCGAACTACCCGTTCTGCACCATCGAGCCGAACGTCGGCATGGTCACCGTGCCCGACCCGCGGTTGGGCCAGCTTGCGGCGATCGTGAACCCGCAGCGGACGCTGCCGACGGTGGTCGAGTTCGTCGACATCGCCGGGCTGGTCAAGGGCGCGAGCAAGGGCGAGGGGCTGGGCAATCAGTTCCTGGGGAATATCCGCAGCACGGACGCGATCGTGCACGTGGTGCGGTGCTTTGAGGACGACAATGTCATCCACGTCGAGGGGACGGTGGCGCCGCTGCGCGACATCGAGATCATCGAGACGGAGCTGATCCTCAAGGACCTGGAAACCGTCGAGAAGCGGATCGACCGCGGGCAGAAGGCGGCGAAGGGCGGCGACAAGAACGCGAAGGTCCAGCTGACGATGCTGGAGGGGCTGCTGGTGCACCTCAACGCGGGGAATCTGGCGCGGGGCTTCGAGGTCGAGGACGCGCTGGTGCCGTTTTACCGCGAGCTGTGTCTGCTGACGTCGAAGCCGGTGCTCTACGCGGCGAACGTGGCCGAGGGCGACCTGCCGGACGGCAACGCGCACGTCGAGAAGGTGCGGCAGCACGCGGAGGCGCAGGGGGCGCAGGTGGTGGTCTTCTGCGGCGCCATCGAGGCCGAGATCGCCGAGCTCCCCGAGGCCGAGCGCAATGAGTTCCTCGAGAGCCTGGGCCTCGCCGAGAGCGGCCTGGACCGCCTCATCCACGCCGGCTACCGCCTGCTGGGCCTCGTCACCTACTTCACGGCCGGCGAAAAAGAGGTACGCGCCTGGACCGTCCGCCAGGGCACCAAAGCCCCGGGCGCGGCGGGCGTCATCCACACCGACTTCGAGCGAGGCTTCATCCGCGCCGAGGTCATCCACTTCGACGACTTCATCCGCCTCAAGGGCGAGCAGGGTGCGAAGACCGCGGGCAAGCTGAACGTGGAAGGCAAAGAGTACGTCGTACAAGACGGCGACGTGATGCACTTCCGGTTCAACGTGTAGGTGACTGCGTCGCCTCGACGTCGGCGGCCCTGCTGGGGCGGCTGGTGGGAGCGGCGACCGATCCGGCGAGCATCGCTGCGCAGATGATTCCCGATCACCTCATCCTGAAAGTGAACGATATCGACGAGAGCGTCGGCTTCTACACGACCGTCCTGGGCTGGACGGACGAGGGGCCGCAGGGCCCGTTCCGTGTGCTGCGACTCTCTGCGGAGTTCACGATCCAGCTCGCCCCCTGGGGTACGGAGGGGGGAGAGCACCTGGCGTTTTCGATGAGCCCTACGGAGTTCGACCAGGTGTTCGAGCGGATCCGCCAAGCGGGGATCCCGTATGGCGACGCCTTTCACACGGTCGGCCAAATGAACGGCCCGGGCGTGGAGGTAGGTGCCCAAGGAGAGGGCGCCTCGCTCTACTTCTTCGACCCAAATCATCACCTGCTGGAGATCCGGTTCTACCCGTGACCGGGGGGTGAGCCGAAGCGACCCGTGGGGATGGCGGGCTCGCGCGGGTTGGGTGGGCGTGTGAGGTGGTGCACCGATGC
>JAWKRR010000040.1:2500-71010 GCA_041389525.1 Myxococcota bacterium
CACGGTTGGCGTCGGCTCCGTAGCGTGCTTTATAAGGATAACGGAGGTGGTCGCATGGCGAGTCGAGTTCTGGGGCGGCGGTGGTTCGGGGTTGTAGCTGCGGGCCTTGCGATCGCGGTGGGGGTTTCGGCCGCCGGTTGCGGGGGGGAGGAGGACGCCGGGGACGCTGCTGGCCAGGGCGATGGCGGCGGGGACGCCGGGCCGGGTGACAGCGCTGGGGATCTCGGAGGAGACACGGATGGCGGCGTGGTGCCGGTGGATCCGTGGGTGGCTCCGGCCGAGGGCAACCAGTGGCGGGCCATGTGGAACTACCGAGGGCGCCAGGAGGGGGCCGGCGGGAACACGGGGCAGAACGAGCTCTGGATCTCGGATCCGCTGGGCTTGGACAAGCAGTCGGTGACCAACCTGAGTGGGCTCAAGGGGCTCGATCCGCCCCTGAGCTGCAACTACGGGTGCGTGGTGTCGCCGGACCTTGTGTGGCTGGGGGTGGTCACCGGGCCTCCGTCGACCGACGGGTTCACGTTCGCGATCGGGAAGTTCAACGCGGACCTCGAGGTGAGCCTGTTCAAGGGGGTCACCTGGAAGGACAAGATCGACTTTAAGTTCGCGGGGACAAAGCTGTTTTACTCGGAGCGAGCCGCCTGCACTGGGGTCACCTGCCAGTACGACATCTACCGGGTGGACCTGGCGACGAACGTGAACAAGCGGGACCTCATCGCGACGTATCCGCCCGAGGCGGATCTTGAGCAGTCGAACTACCAGGGCCACTTCAAGGTGAGCCCTGATGGGACCAAGCTGATCCTGCTGAACACGACGATTCGCAGCGTGAAGGTCCACATGTGGAAGGAGGGTTTCGGGCTGGTGCCGCTGGACTTCATCTGCGAGCTGGGCTCGGAGGGGAACTGCAGCGGCACGGGGAGCCAGTACTCGGACGTGGATCCTGTCGCGATCTCGCCGGACGGGCGCTGGGCGGTGTTCTTCACGTTCTCGGACCGCTGGCAGCGGGCGCGGCTCTACGATCTGGACAACCCGAAGGTGGCGACCCTGACCACGCTAGCCAGCGTGACGTCTGGCGAGTTCATCGAGCACGCCTGCGACCCGGGGGTGCTGCAGGACTGGCAGTGGCAGCGGGTGGTGGGCGACCCGCAGTTCACGGCGGACGGGAGCGAGGTCGTGTTCACGGTACAGACCGACTGCACGATCGCGGACACGAACATCTGCCCCACGGGCCCGTGCAAGCCATCGAAGGCTCGCACCAACTTGATGCGGGTGAAGCTGGCGACCCTCCTCGAGGATCGGGCGCTCACGTCGGCGGACGTCTTCTCGGTGACGAAGAACCCGTTCGGAGACGTGGCGTCGAACCGCCGGATCACGTCGTTCTCGCTGTCGCCTGACGGGGCGACTGCGCTCTTCACGGCGACGCCGGCTACGGGCCAGGACGGCAAGCCCTTGAGCGACTCGAGTTCACGGCATCGCAATGACCGCGAACTCTATCGGGTGCGCCTCGACGGCACGAACCTGCAGCAGCTGACTAACGATCTGTCCTGGCTGGCGGAGACGGCGCGGGTAGCGCCGCTTCCGCCAGCAGGACCGTAGTCACGGACTAGGAGCGGGCGGCGCGGGCCTTCTCTGCCAGCTCAGGGACGAGCTTGAACGCGTCGCCCACGAGGCCGTAGTCGGCCACCTGGAAGATCGGCGCCTCGGCGTCCTTGTTGATGGCGACGATGCACTTGGAGTTCTTCATGCCGGCGAGGTGCTGGATGGCACCCGAGATCGCGACGGCGATGTAGAGCTTGGGCGCGACGACCTTGCCCGTCTGGCCGACCTGGAAGTCGTTCGGGCAGAAGCCCGAGTCGACGGCCGCGCGGCTGGCTCCGATGGCGGCGCCGAGGGCGTCGGCCAGGGGCTCCATGACCGCGAAGAAGTTGTCGCCGTCCTTGAGGCCGCGGCCCCCCGAGACGACGATGTCGGCTTCGGTCAGCTCGGGGCGCTCGCTCTTGACGCCGTCGAACTTCACGAAGCTGGCCTTGGCGGTGCCGCCGTCCACCGTAGCGGCCTCGACGGGGCTGGCGCCCCCCGAGGGCTCGGCGGCGGCGAACTCGGAGCCGCGGACGCTGATGACCGCGCCCGGGGTGTTCACCTTGACGGTCGCGATGATGTTGCCGGCGTACATCGGGCGCTTGTAGAGCAGCGTGGCGCCCTCGCCGGCGAGCCCGACGCAGTCCGCGACCATGCCTTGGCCGAGGATCGCGGCGACGCGCGGGAGCATGTCCTTGCCGGTGGTGCCGGTCGACGAGAGCACGAAGCTGGCGTCGGTCTGCTTGGCCAGCGCGGCGGCCGCCTTCGAGGTGGTCTCGGCGAGGTAGTGCGCGTACTTGGCGTCGTCGACGACCAAAACGCGGCCGGCGCCGTAGGTCGTGAGCTTGTTGGCGATGGCGCCCACGCCCTGACCGATGACGGCGATGTCGAAGCCACCGCCGGTGCGGGCGGCGAGTTCGCGCGCCAGGGTCAGGGTCTGCAGGGTGCTTTTCTTGAGGTCGCCGTCTTGATGGTCGGCGATGACGAGGATGCGGGCCATGATCGATACCTCCTAGAGTACCTTGGCGACGTTGACGAGCTTGTCCATGAGTTGGTCGACGGACTCGACCATGACGCCGGCCGTGCGGGCGGGCGGCTCCTCGAGGCGGACCAGCTCGACCTTGAGCGCGGTGTCGGTGATGCCGAGATCGGCGAGGCTGAGCTCGTCGATGGGCTTACGCTTGGCCTTCATGATGCCGGGGAGCGACGCGTAGCGCGGCTCGTTGAGGCGAAGATCGGCCGTGATGACCGCAGGGAGCGGCATCGAGAGGGTCTCGAGGCCGCCGTCGACCTCGCGGGTGACCGTCACGGTGGTGCCGGAGACGCTGACCTCGGAAGCGAAGCAGGCCTGCGGCAGCCCCATGTACTCGGCGACGAGCTGGCCGACCTGGTTGTTGTCGCCGTCGACCGCCTGCTTGCCCAGCAGGATGATGTCGACGTCGCCCTCGTGCTTGGCCACAGCCACGAGGATGCGCGCCGCGAGGTCGCTGTCCAGCGCCGCGTCCTCGGTCTCGACGCGGATGCCGCGGTCGGCGCCCATGGCGAGGCCGGAGCGGATCGTCGGGGTCACATCGTCGGGCCCGATGCTGACGATGACGACCTCGGCGTCGTGCTCTTCCTTGAGCGCGAGCGCCTCTTCAATGGCGTTCTCGCAGAACGGGTTGACCTTGTACTCGACGGATTGCGTGTCCACACCGCTTCCGTTGGGGAGTAGCTTAATGCGCGCGTCGGGGTCGATGACCCGCTTGGCGGCTACCAGAATCTTCACACCATCCTCCTGAGGTCGTGCGTTTCGTGGCCCCTTTGGGAGGCCGGGGGAAATCGAAGTCTGACGCCGCTAGCGGGCGCCGGGTCGCGCTCGCAGGCCTTCGAGGAAGATCTGCGTCGTTTCGTCTGCCATCTCCGCCAACGGCGCGGGGTGCTCGGCCATCGCCCACTCGAGGGCGAACTCGTCGAGGACCCCGAAGAGCGCGCGGGCGATGCGGCGCGGCTGGACAGTCGAGGCGAAGACGCCTTGCTCCTGCCCCTCCTGCACGATGCGGGCGATGATGGCGAGGTACTTGCCGAAGGGCTTCATGTCGGTGGAGCGCATGAATTTGCTCGACTGACGGAGCTCGACGGTGACGACCTCGGCGAGCGCTGGGCTCGATGCGACAAGGTCGTAGTGGGTTGTGATGAAGGCGCGCAGACGCTCGGTGGGATCGGTCATCCCGGCCTGCACCTGCTCTTGTCGCTCAAGGATTGAGCCCATCGTGTCGAGGAATACCTGTATGAGCAGGTCTTCCTTGTTCTTGAAATACAAGTAGATGGTTCCGTCGGCCACTCCGGCTTCCCGGGCGATGTCGGAGACCTTGCTGCTGTAATAACCGTTGCGCGCGAAGACGCTGACGGCGGCATCAAGGATTTTCCGGCGCTTTTCGGGCTGGGACAACGGGGTGCGCCTCCAGAAGCACGAGGGCCTGAATGAACGACCATTCAGCGCGGGAAAGCTAGCACACGGGTCTGAGTGACACAAGGTTCCAAAAGGCGCGACAGGGCGTGAGCGAGGCAAGGCGATGACGGTGGGAATGCAGACGCGAGGGGCCGGACGGATGGCGGCGGGGCTGCGCGTGCTGGTGGTCGATGGGACCCAGGGGCGCGGCGAGCTGATGGCGCAGCATCTGCGGTCCGAGGGGATGCAGCCGACCGTGGTGCCGACGGCGCAGGACGCGTGGAACTCGCTCGAGTGGTCGCCGGCGGACGTGGTGCTGCTGCGGGCGGGCGGGGACATGGCCGAGGCCTGCGAGATGGCGCCGGCGTTGGCGCGGCGCGGCGTGGTGCTGGTGACCGCGAGCGCCGAGCCCGTGCGGCCGGATGTGCGGCGGAAGGCGCTGGCGGCGGGCGTGCAGGACATGCTGGTAGCGCCGTTTGACGCGCGGGAGATGGCGGCGCGGCTGGATGCGGCGACCTATGACGCGGCGGCGGCGGAGGCGGCGCCGGTGGCCGGGCGGCCGCGGGTGCCGATGGCGGCGGCGGTGGCGGTCGAGGACGACGCGAAGACGCGGGCCGAGGCGCGGCCGGCGGCGCTGGTGGCGGAGGAGGCGCGGCCGGTCGAGCGGGGCGCGGAGCGGGGCGGGGATCCGCCGACCCAGGCTGAGGCGGGGCCGCCCGCGGCGTGGGCGGCGGAGGAGGCGCGGCCGGTGGTTCGGCGCGCGGAGCCGGCTGGGGATGCGCCGACGCGGGCCGAGGCGGGGCCGCCCGCGGCGCTGGTCGCGGAGACGGCTAAGCCCGAGGTCGCGGCGCCGCCACGGGTGGAGGCCGCGATCGACGAGGCGTTGGACGAGGCGGCGGCGTTGGCGGGGCTCGAGGGGCCTGCGGACGCGTTGGCCGACGTGAGCCCGCGGCCGAGCATGGCGCGTGAGCTTGAGGCGGCGGTGGACGGCTCGGCGATGGGGCCGCTGGCGGAGGCGGAGGAGTCGATCGGGGCTGCGGACTCGGATTTCGAGGAGGCGCCTGACTCTTTGGGACTGGCGGGGGCGCGCGGTGGCGCGGCGGCGGGGAGCGCGGCGGTGCCGTTCGACCCGATGGAGGCGCTCAGCGAGAGCGGTCTGCTGAACTGGCTTGGCGACGAGGACGACATGCCTGGCGCCATTCCGGCGACCGGCTGGGACGGGGGGGAGGACCTCGCGAACTCGGCGGATCTGAACCAGCTGATGGACGGGGGCTACCCCGAGCCGGCGCTGGATGACTTCGAGGCGGAGGTCGACGCGCAGATCGAGGCGGAGGCC
Organism: Myxococcota bacterium; assembly: GCA_041389525.1. Lineage (GTDB taxonomy): Bacteria > Myxococcota_A > UBA9042 > PHBI01 > JACKFB01 > JACKFB01. The sequence goes on from JAWKRR010000040.1 coordinate 7,846, forward strand.
GCGCGGCTGGCGGGATCGCGAAGGGCTGGGACTTCGGGGACGGACGCCGGTCCGGAGTCGGAGATGGACGGGCTGCGAATGCACGGCGCCGAGGTGCCTACCGACGATCCGTTTGGGTTTGCGAGCAGCGGCTCGGGCGAGGCCGCGGCGGTCGCGGCGAGCGAGATGGGACCGGAGGATGCCACCGCCATCGGCGCGAGCGTGTCGGCGCCGCGGATGGACGTGGAGGACGCGGAGTTGGAGGTCGGCCCGGGGACGCGCGACGTGCTCGCCGCGGGGCTCGGGCGTGGACGACGGCGGCGGCTGGTGTGGCGCGCGGCGGCGGCGATGATGGGGACTGTGTTCTTGGGCCTGGTGGGGATCGTGGCCTGGAAGTTCTTCGCCCAGCCGGTCGGGACCTCACCGGCCGCGGGCCTCGTGGCGAGCGAGGCGAGCGCGGGAGCATCCGCAGAGTCGGAGGGCGCGCCGGGGGAAGCAGGCGCGGCGAGTGGCGAGGCGGCGTCCGTGGGGCCGCGCGAGCCGGAGGCGCCGGAGCCGTCGTCGGTCGCGGAGTCCAACGCCCTGCTCTTCGGCGAGGCGGTGGAGGCGCTGAGCGCGGGCTGGCCGGACGACGCCGACGATCGGTTTCGCCTGCTGTTGCGGAGCGATCCGACGGACCAGCGCGGGATGGCGGGGCTCGCCTCCACGTTGGCGCAGCAGGGCGAGCTCGAGGCGGCGCGCGCCATGCTCGACACGCTGGCGGCCCAAGAGACCAAGGAGCCGAGCGCCCTGCTCACGCTGGGCTTGGTCGCCCAGCGGCTGGGTGATACAGAGGGAGCGCGGCGCGGACTCGAGCAGTTTATCGAGGCGGCGCCTGAGGACCCGAGGGCTGAGAAGGTCAGGCGTCTCCTGGCGAGTCTCAGCGCGGGCTAGCTTGCCGCCCCGGTGGCGACGTGAGGCTGCTTGGGGCGACTGCTGGCCATCGAGAGTTCCTGCGACGAGACGGCTGCCGCGGTCGTGACCACGGAGCGGCGGGTCCTCGCCAGCGTGATCGCGACGCAGATCCCGGTCCACGCGCGCTACGGGGGCGTGGTCCCCGAGCTGGCCTCGCGCAGCCACATGACGGCGATTCGCCCGGTCATTCAGCAAGCACTGGCCGAGGCTGGCTGCGCGCTCGAGGACCTCGACGCGATCGCGGTGACCACCGGGCCTGGGCTGGCTGGCTGCTTGCTCGTCGGGCTGCAGGTCGCGAAGACCTTGGCGTGGACGCGCGGGCTGCCCCTGGTGCCCGTCGATCACATCGCGGCGCACGTGGACGCCATCTTCCTCAGCGACGATCGGGGGGCTGGCGCGATCGTCCCGGAGCTGCCCTACGTGGCCCTTGCCGTCTCGGGCGGGCACACCAGCTTGGCGCGGGTCGACGCTCCGGGGCGGCTGAAGCCGCTGGGCTACACGGTCGACGACGCCGCGGGCGAGGCCTTCGACAAGGTCGCCAAGATGATGGGCCTGCCCTACCCCGGCGGCGTCCACATCGACCGCATCGCCAAGGACGGCGACACCCGCGCGGTCGAGCTGCCGCGCCCGATGCTTGGGAAGGGGCTGAACTTCTCGTTCAGCGGGCTGAAGACGGCCGTGCGCTATCTGCTCGAAGGCAGCGGGGAGGCCGAGATCGCTCAGGCGGATATGGCCGCCAGCGCTCAGGAGGCCATCGTCGACGTGCTGGTGTCGAAGTCGCTGGCGGCGTGTCGCCAAGAGGGACTGCGCGACTTGGTCGTCGCGGGCGGCGTGGCGTGCAACTCGCGGCTTCGGACGCGGATCGTCGACGCCGCCGAGAAGGTCGGCGTGCGCGCGCATCTGACGCCAGCCCGCTACTGCACCGACAACGCCGCGATGATCGGCGGGTTGGGGGCCATGCTGCTGGCGCGAGGCGAGGCTTTGAGCGGCGAGGCGCTGCGGCGCGCTGACATCCACGTGACACAGCGGCCTCGGCGTCGCGCGCGCGCGGGGGCCTGACGATGCGGGCGGACAAGCGGCTCGGGCAGCATTTTCTCGTGGATCCGGCGGTGCTCCGGGAGATCTGCGACATCGCGGACGTCGAGCACAGCGCGGGGGTGCTGGAGATCGGGCCTGGCGAGGGCGCGCTGACGGCGTTTCTGGCCGCCAGCAGCAAGCCGGTCATCGCGCTGGAGAAGGACCCGCGGGCGGTCATCGAGGTGCGCCAGCGCCTGGGCGACCGGGTGCAGGTGGTCGAGGGCGACGCGCTGGAGGCCGACCTGGGCGCGCTGCTGCCCGTGGCCGAGCCCGGGGGACGCCGGCCGATCGTCGTCGGGAACCTCCCTTATAATGTGGGGACCGCGATCTTTCGACGCCTGCTCGCCCTCGGCATGCGGGTGGAGCGGATGGTGCTGATGCTGCAGCGCGAGGTGGCCGACCGCATCACCGCGGTGCCCGGGACTCGGGAGCATGGGTTGCTGACGGTGTCGACGGCGCTGCGAGCGCGGGCGTGGCAGGTGGGGGTCGTCCCAGCGACCGCGTTTCGCCCGCAGCCAAAGGTCGAGTCGGCGCTGCTGCTGGTGGAACCGCTCTCGGCGCCGCGGCTGGACGACGAGGAAGAGGCGGAGTTTCTGACCTTGGTCGCCAGCATCTCCCAGTCCCGGCGCAAGACGCTGTCCAACTCGGTCGTGGACACCAAGGCGCTCGAGGCCGTCGGGATCGACCCGCGCGCGCGCCCGGAGACGCTGGACCTGGAGACGCTGTTGGCGCTGCACCGTGCGCTGCGCTCGCGCTGACTTGACACTGAGTGCCACGGTGCCGTTGCTTGAGCCGCGGGCTAACACTAGTCTCGGTCGCGGCTGACTCCCCTGACGCTGGAGCCTGACATTGGCCCTTGAATCCCGTCGCTGGCGCCTGCACCGAATCGTGTCGGCCATGATCCTGACGTGCAGCGCCGTATTGCCGGCGGCCGCGAACGAAGCGGACGGCTTCCACCTGGGCACCGACGGGCGCGTGCGCCTGCGAGAGACCGTGCTGACCTCGTTTCCGCTAGACGGAGACGGCTTCGAGCACGACCAGCGCCAGTTCGCGACGGCGCTCTTGCGGCTGCGCGGCTACCTGCTGATGCCGAAGGAGTTCCAGATCCACGTCGGCCTGCAGGTGCTGGACGGGCAGTTCTTCGGCGACGAGAGCCGGGTCGGCGGCGACGCGATTCAGCGCCCGTGGCGCAACACCCGCGTGCAGAGTCAGCTGCTGCTGCGCGAGATGTGGCTGCAGGTGCCCGTCGGCATCGGCGTGCTGCGGGTGGGGCGGATGCCGTCGAACTGGGGCCTGGGGCTGCTGGCCAACGGCGGCGACGAGGAGGCATCGCCCTTCAACGACGTCACCCACGGCGACATCGTCAACCGCGCGGTGCTCATCGCGCGCCCGCTGCAGCCCTTCAAGCTGGGCCGGGCGAGCAAGGCGCTGCATCTGGTGCTGGGGGCCGATCTGGTCGAGCGCGACGAGCTGACCAACCGCGAAGACGGCGACCGCGCGTGGCAGGTGGTCGGCGCGCTGCTGTGGCGCGAGGCGAAGCTGGACCTTGGCGTCTACGTGGCGCATCGAGACCTCAAGCGCGACAACGACGCGACGATCAAGGCGACGGCCGTCGACGCGTACGGGAAGTGGCGCGGCGACGTCACCGAACGCTACCAGCTTGAGACGGCCTTTGAGGGCGCGGCGATCTTCGGCACGACCGACGAGTTCCGCTTCGACGGCGCACCCAAGGAGCTCGACATCCGCCAGTTTGGCCTGGTCGCGCGGGCGACCCTGACCGACCTGGGCGGGCCCATGGACTACCGGCTGGAGTTGGGCTTCGCGTCAGGCGACAACGACGCCCAGGACGGGACGCTGCGGGCCTTCCGCTTCGACCCGGCCTACAAGGCGTCGATGATCCTGTTCGACGAGGTGCTGGGGCGGGCCTCGGCGCGGGGCTACGACCGGGTGACCGACCCCGGGCTGTCGGGCACGCCGCCGCCTGGGATCGAGCGCTCGCCCACTCAGGGCGCGGTCACCAACGCCGTCTACTTGGCGCCGGTGGTGGGCGCGACGGGCCTGGACGGGAAGCTGCGCGGGATGGTCGGGGCGCTCTTCGCGTTCGCCCCCGGCGACGTGGTCGACCCCTACGCGGCCGCCACGGCCGGCGGCTTCAACCGCAGCGCGTGGGGCAAGAGCAACGCCCACGGGTTTCTCGGCTGGGAGGGCCAGCTCGGCGCCGAGTTCCGCGTCAAGCACGGCAAGCACGTCGTCGCGAGCGTCGGCGCCCAGTACGGGGTCTTCGTCCCGGGCGCGGCGCTCAAGGCGGGCGACGGCCAGCAGGACCCGGGCGTCATCCACAAGCTGCGCCTGATGACCGATTTGCGCTGGTAGCTCCTCGCGAATCGGAGGATTCCAGCGCGGCCGGGTCAGGGGGCCGTGGCGCTCGCGGCGACCTCGGGCTGAATCAGCCAGGTCACCCGCAGCACGCGGCCGTCGCGCACCAACTGGATCGCCAGGTGGTCGGCGTCGGCCAGGGACTTCCAGACGGCCATGAACTCTTCCGGCCGGCCGATGGGCTGGTCGTTGACCCGCTGGATGATGTCGCCGGCGCGGATGGCGCGGGTCTCGAGCTCCGGGTTGTTGGCGAAGAGCGACAGGAGCTGAAAGCCCGTGTAGCGCCCGTTCACCATGGCGGGGCGGACGGCGACCCGGTGGATGAACCACGAGGGACCGCGGGCGATGACCGCGTCGAAGGCCGGCTTCGAGATGACGAAGTCCTCCGTCGCCTCGTCGGGCTCCAGCGTGATGTGGCCGCCCGAGCGCGACGGCCCGTCCGCGGCGCAGGCGGCCGCTGTGAGGGGGAACACGGAGGCGCACAGGACGATGATGAGTAGGCTACGCATGGCCGAATCATCCCCGCGAGCGATGGAGCGTCAACTTTAGCGGGTCGCGCCGCGCGGACCGTGGCGGCGAGCCGGGCGCCCGGGGCGGCTACTCTGAGAACGCCGTGCAGAAGCCCGACGGGCCGCTGAGGTCGTCGCAGAGGTACTCCGAGCGGCAGTCGTCGTTGGCGCTGCAGGCGCGCATGCAGAAGCTGGTGTCGAGGTCGAAGCGCACGCAGAGCGCCTCGTCGGGGCAGTCGCGGTCCTCGCAGGCGCGCGAGGTACAGTAGCCGCCGGGCAGCGAACGCTCGCAGTAGAGGCCGCTGCCGCAGTCCGCGTCGGTCGAGCAGCTGTCGCCGATCAGGGTGCGGCACCCGCCGAAGAGGCTCGCGGCCAGCAGCAGCGCGGCGAATAGGATGGGGATGAGGCGTGCGTTCATGGCGGCGGAAGCTAGCACACCCCAGTGACGGCTCCAACGACTAGCGCGATCTCGGGCGGGCCTCTCGCGAAGGGGCGACGAACGGGCGGGCGGCTCTGCTAGGATGTGGCGGTGGATACGCCTTCGTACCGCGCGCTCTTCGAGAGCGGCGAGCTCTCACGACGCGTGCGCCTGGCCCGGGCGGCGCTTGGGAGCTGCCGCGTCTGCCCGCGGAACTGCGACGTGGACCGGCTGGCGGACGCGAGGGCGGTCTGCCACACGGGGCGGCGGGCGCGGGTCTCGACCTGGTACGCGCACTTCGGCGAGGAGCTGGCGCTGCGGGGCCACCGTGGCAGCGGGACGATCTTCTTCGGAGCCTGCAATCTCCAGTGCTTCTTCTGCCAGAACCACGAGATCTCGCAGGCCGGCGCGGCCCAAGAGGTCGACGCGGAGGCGCTGGCCTCGATGATGCTGTCGCTGCAGGAACAAGGCTGCCACAACATCAACTGGGTCACGCCGGAGCACGTGGTGCCGCAAGCGCTCGAGGCGCTTGAAATAGCGGCAGCCCGAGATCTGCGGCTGCCCATCGTCTACAACAGCAGCGGGTACGACAGCCTCGAGACCTTGCGCTGGCTGGACGGGGTCGTGGACATCTACATGCCCGACTTCAAGGTGTGGTCGGCCGAGCTGGGGCGGCGCTACCTGAAGGCGGCGGACTACGGCGAGGTGGCGCGGGCGGCCATCGCGGAGATGGCTCGGCAGGTGGGGCCGCTGGTGTGCGACAGCGCCGGAATCGCGAGGCGCGGGCTGATGATTCGGCACCTGGTCATGCCCGGGATCGCGGAGGAGTCGGCGGCGATCTTTGGCTGGCTGCGCGAGGCGGTGGGGCCGGAGACGTGGGTGCATGTGATGGACCAGTACGCGCCGCTCTACCGCTCGGAGCGGCGGCCGGAGATCGACCGGGTGGTCAGCAGCGACGAGTGGCGGGCGACGCTGGAGGCGGCGCGGCGGGCCGGGTTGACGCGGTTTGAGGGGATCACGCCGCTGCCGATCGGGTAGGGGCGGCGCGGCCCGCGGTCAGGGCGCTTCGGGGGACTCGGGGGGCTCGGTGGGCTCGCCCGGATCGGCCGCTGGCGACTCGGCGTCGAGGAGCGCGAGGCGCTCGGGGAAGGTCTGCGCGCCCGAGGCGCCGACGAGCTTGTTGACCCAGTCCTGAAAGCGCGCGCGCAGGTAGCTGGGCATGGCGTTCGCGCGGATATCGGCCGCGACCTCGGGGTCGTCGGGGCCCTTGTGAACCGCGGGCTCGTGGGCCTTCTTCATGACGATGTGCCAGCCGAAGGGCGACTGCTGGGGCGGCTGGATGACGCCGAAGGGCGCGTCGGTGACGGCCCGGGCGACGTTCTCGGCGATGACGTCGTAGCCCTTCTGCTCCTCGTGCGGCTTGGCGGGATCGTAGTAAAACGCCTGCTCGCGATACGAGAAGTTCGGCCAGCGGAGCTCGTTGTCAGCGCGGTACTTGCGCATCACGGCGTCCACCTTGTCGATGTCGGGCTCGACGGGCGCGGTCAGGGCCTTGAGCTCGGTGTAGATCTCCTGCATCACCCGCCCGGACTCATCGAAACACTGAAGGATCTCCTCGGTGTCGCAGCGCTCGGTGGCGGCGGCGCAGCAGCTGAGCATCAGGTAGGCCATGTTCCAGGCGTCGTGGTGGTCGAAGCGCTGACGCACCTTGGGGACGGCGTAGATGGCGCGGACCTGTTCGATGGGCATGTCCTCGGGCCGCACCGTCGCCTCGAATGCGCGGAGGGTGGCTTGGCCGAGGGCCTCGCGCCAGGCGCGCTGGGGGGCGGGCTGGCGGTCCAGACCGAGGCGGACGGCCTGCTGGGCGAGGACCTCGAGCTCGATGAGGCGGTCGAGGGTCTGTCGGGCGTCGAGGTCGTCGCTGGCGGCTTGGGATGCGCGGACGGCGGCGAGGGTGATGGGGGCGCCGGCGACGCGGGCGAGCACGGTGTCGTCGGGGGCGGCGCGGGCCCAGGCCGGGTCGGTGAAATCGGTGACGTGGGGGGCCTCGATGAGGGTGGGGCCGGTGGTCGGGGCTGGCGGGGGCGGGGCGTCGGCGCAGGCCAGGAGCGTGGCGGCGGCGGCGAGGGCCAGCAGCGGGCGGAGGCGCGGTAGGCGGGTGAGCATCAGCGGGACCTCAAGCGGAGGACGACGCCGAGGCGGGCCATCTCGACACCGGCGCGCAGGACGGCGAGGCCGACGAGCACGTGGAGGAGGCCGGCCAGGTAGTCGTGATCGAGGAGGAATTGGCTGGATGTGTGGAACATCCAGAGGGCGGCGGCGAGGAGGAGGATGGCCGCGAGCCAGAACATGAAGCTCTTCATCGGTCAGGTCCCGAGGCCGTAGATGGCGAGGATGATGGAGCCGAGGAGGACGGCCGCCAGCAGGGAGAGCAAGAGGGCGGGGGTCGACGCGCGGCGTTCGGCGAGGACGACGCCGAGCCAGGTCTCGCGGGCGCGGGGGTCGAGCCAGAGGTCGGCGATGTCGCCGCGGGCGGTGCGGACGCCGAACCAGCCGGCGACGGCGGTGCCGATGAGGAGGGAGAGCTGGGCGGCGATGGGGTCGGGCGGGGAGCCGGCGCGGAGGACCGGGGCGAGGAAGGCGGCGAAGAGGAGGACGGAGACCGCCGTGGCGGCCAGCGGGAGGGCGTGGTCGCGGAGGTTCCAGGGGGGGGGGGGGGGGGGGGAGGGGGCCGGGGGAGCGGACGGCGAGGGCGACGAAGGCGGCGGCGAGGGCGGCGACGGCGGCGAGGGCGGCGAGGCCGAAGGCGCCGTCGTAGACGAGGGGGCCGGTGAGGCGCGGGGCGGCGACCAGCGCGGGGAGGTGGGCGAGGGGGTAGACGCCGAGGGCGAGCCAGCGCGCGGGGTGGAGGGCGGCGGCGATGAGGGCGAGGAAGGGGAGGCCGATGAGGGCGGCGCTGCCGGCTGGCAAGGCGGTGCCGGTCCACGCGGTGACGTGGAGGGCCGGCAGCAGGACGAGCAGCGAAGTGTGGGCGGCGCCAACGCCGAGCAGATTGAGCCTGCGCATGCGCGGCATCATAGCGAGTGTGGGGGGTGCGGCCAAGGCGGGGATGTGGGCGGGCGTGATCCGGCGCGGCCGTCGGTAATCCCGCGCCGATGCGGGTCTGCGTGGGGGCGTCGGGGCTGGGGCGGGCGGTGGTCAGGCGCTTGCGGGGTATGCTAGGAATCCCAGCAAGGCGCGCGGCGGTGTCGCATCGCCGCCGAGGGCAGGAAGCCATGGCGCTGGTCCTGGCGAGGCGCCAAGACACGAAGCTGTGATGGCGGTGGCCGCGCCGTAGAAACGTGTGGGGCGGTGCTCGAATCCGAGCCCGCGAAGGCTCTGAGACCGTGGGTCGGAGACGATGGCGACAAAGGCGAATGCGTGGGCCGGGCTGTCCGCCGGCGAATTGAGGCAGGCCTACGAGGTCGCGCTGCAGACGCGCGCGTCGATCATCGCGTCGATGACGATGAAGACGCGCGGCGAGGGCGTGGAGTTCTGGATCGGCGGGCCGGGCGAGGAGATCCACGGGTCGGCGACCGCGCTGGGATTTCACCGGGTGGTGCGCGAGGAGCGCGACGAGCCGGGGACCTTGGCGTTTTTCTGCCACTACCGAAGCGACGCGTTGGCGGCGATGACCGCGGCGCTGCGTGGGCGCGAAGACTTCATGGAGGCCTACTTCCGGCAGGCGTTCGGGCGGGTGACCGACCCACACTCGGGCGGCCGGCAGATGGTGATGCACCTGTGCGCGCCCGAGATCGGGCTGATGCCGGTCCAGAGCCCCGTCGGGATGCAGCTTGGGAAGGCGTGCGGTTACGCGCGGGGGATGCAGCTTCGGGGGCTGCCGGGGCTGGCTGTGGCGATCGTCGGCGACGGGACCACGGCAGAGAGCGACATGCACGAGGCGATGACGGCGGCGAGCCTGTGGCGGCTGCCGCTGGTGATCATCGTCACCGATAACCACGTCGCCATCACGGTGAAACCCGAGGACGGGCGCGGGATTCAGAGCTTCGAGAAGTACGCGGAGGCCTTCGGGTTGCAGTACTTCGAGTGCGACGGCAACGATTTCCTGGGGACCTGGGAGACCACGGTCCGGTGCGCGAGGGCGGTGCTGTCGGAGGGGCGCGCCGCCGTGCTGCACGCGACGGTGCCGCGGCTGATGGGGCACTCGAGCTCGTCGGGCGGGCAGTTCGAGTACGAGGAGCGCGACCCGCTGCTGGAGTTCGGCGACTGGCTGGGGCGCGAGGGCGTGCTGCCGGAGAGCGCGCTGTTTCGGCGCGGCGAGGTCGATCGGCGCAAGAGCTACTTCGAGATCCACGAGCTCGGCTCGCTGATGCGCGAGAAGCTCGACGCCGTGCGGCTGACGCTGGCGCAGGTGCGGCAGGAGCCGATGCCATCGCCCGAGGTGGACCTGTACACGCACGTGCACCCGCCCTACCCCGTCGTGACCGAGCCGGTGGCCAGCGCCCGCACCACGCGCATTCAGTACAACGAGGCCATCAACCTCGCCCTCGACCGCACGCTCGCCGAGGGCCGCGCGGCCATGTGGGGCCAGGATATCGGCGCCCGCGGCGGCATCTTCCAGTGCACCGCCGGCCTCATCGAGAAGTACCCGGGCCGCGTCCGCGACGCCCCGATCAACGAGCCGCTCATCGTCGGGACCGCGATGGGCGCCGCGCTGCACCCTGAGCTGGTCCTGCTGCCAGAGATCCAGTTCGGCGACTACTCGCTGAACTGTCTGCACTGGTTCGTGCACCTCGGGAACCTCTACTGGACGACGAACGGGCAGTTCGCCGCGAACGTGACCGTGCGCTTCCCGGTCGACCCGGTGCAGGGCGGCGCGGTGTACCACTCGATGAGCGGCGACGGCTTCTTCGGCAATGTGCCCGGGCTGGTCATCACCTGCCCGGCGACCGCGTGGGACGCCTACGGCCTGCTGCGGACGTCGGCGGAGTACCGCGGGCCGGTGCTGCAGATGGAGCCCAAGCGTTTGTACCGGATGAAGTTGGGGCCGGCGCTGCCCGGCGAGCCGACGGACGCGCGGGCGCTGCGCGAGCTGCGGGCGGAGAACGGGGCGCTGCCGGTGGACGACTTCCGCGTGCCCTTCGGTAAGGCGGCGCACCGTCGCAGCGGCGACGACGTCACCGTGGTGTCGTGGGGCTGGACGGCGTGGCAAGCGACCGCTGCGGCCGAACGACTCGCCGAAGATCGCGGCATCCAGGCCGACGTGTTCGACTTGCGCACGCTGGTCCCCTACGACCGCACCGCGATCCTCGAGAGCGCGCGGCGCACGGGCCGCGTCCTCATCGCCCAGGCCGACCGGACCTTCGCCGGATTCGGCAGGCAAATACAGGGTGATCTGGTCGAGAGCCTGCCCGGGGTCACCGTGCGCCTCGTCGGCCAGCTCAACGTCCCCGCGGTGGCCCAAGCCCGCGTGCTCGAAGACGCGATCGTCCTGCAGGAAGACGACATCTACGACGCGCTGCAGGCGCTGTGCGACGCGGCGCCTCACGCGTTCCTGGACAGCGAGCTGCATTGGCTGCGCCGCGCGCCCGGACGCGCCTCGGACTGAACCGGGGCGGGGCGCGCGACTTGCGCAAGCGGCGCGGGGGCTAAAGCTTCTGCATGACCTCGGTCGCGCGCTTGCGCACGGCCTCGTCGCCCTCGTTGGAGATGAACTCCTGCAGGGCCTTCAGCGCCTTGGGCGACGCCATCTTCTCGAGGCCATCGAGCGCGGCCATCTTCACTTCGACGGACTCGTCGAAGAGCCCGCGGATGATCTGCTCGACCGCGTTGGCGTCCTTCAGCTCGGAGAGCGCGGCGATGGCGCGGAGTTTCACGCGCGGCTCGCTGTCGGTGACCGCCCCGCCCAGCGCCGCCGCGGTGCGCGGGTCGGTCGGGAACTGCGCCATCGCGGCCACAGCCATCAAGCGAATCTCGGCGTCCTCGTCGTAGAGGCGCTGCTGCCACAGGTCGAAATACGTGAGGTCGCCAGGGTCGGCCAGGGTCGCGACGGCGCGGACGACCTCGCGGCGGATCTCGGGCTGGCGATACTCGACGAGCCACTTGAGCTTCTCGAGGGCGGCGGGGGTCTTGCGCTCGCGCAGGCCAATGACCGCCTGGAGTTTCACGCGGTTGTCGGGGTCGTCGAGGTAGGCCAGCAGGATGCGATCGGCGTCGGCGTGGCGCGAGCGCGAGAGGGCGATGGCGACCTGCTCGCGCACGATGGAGTCGGGGTCCTTCTCCAGCGCGACGAGGTCTTTGACGACCGCGGGGTCGTCGATGCGGGCCAAGGCGTAAACGGCGGCCTGGCGGATGGGCTTGGCGCTGTCGCCCAGGCGCGAGCGGAGGACCGTGATGACCCGGGGGTTGGGGCGATCCTTGGAGAATTCGGCCAGGGATTTTACGGCCAGCTCGCGGATCGTCGCGTCGGGCGACTCGCCGATCTTGATGACCTGGTCCAGAGGCTGGGCGGCGATGATGGCGATGGCGCCGTCGGTGAAGCGCTTCTTCTCGGCCTCGTCGCTGGAGCCACGGAGCGCGGCGGCGAGGGGCTCGAGGCCCTGGGGATCGCGCAGGGCGGCGAGGGCGGCGGCGGCGGCGCTTCGGACCTCGGGCTCGGTGCGGGTCAGGGCCTTGGCCAGGGGGTCGACGACGCCAGCGACGCGCTCGGCGGCGACGGCGTTGGCGGCGGTGATGGCGGGATCTCGGTCGCCCTTGCTGACCAGCCAGCCCAGACCCGTCGCCCGGGCGGCGCCGGTGGCCTGGGTTGAGAGGGTGATCGCGAGGGGCTGGGCGGCGTCTTTCGCGACCGTGCCGTCAGCGACCACCTCGGCCATGAGCTCCAGTTGCTTGAACTGGGTCAGCGCCTTGACGCCGACGGCGCGGACGTCGGGGTTGGCGTGGCGGACGAGGCCGGCCATGGCGGGGACCAGCTTCGGGTCGCCGGTGGCGATGAGCTCGTTGGCGGCGCCGATCACCGTCTGGGCGTCGTCGGCGCGGAGTTTCTCCAGGAGCAGGTACTTCTTGAACTCGGTGCGGCCGGCGGCGACCAGGACGCGGGCCGCGGCGGCTTTGGCGACGGCGTCGGAGTCGGCCTGGGCGACGCCCTCCAGCGCCTTCAGCACGCGAGGGTCGCGGCTGTCGGAGAGCTGCTCGAGGCTGGCGAGGCGAACTCGGACGTCGGCGTCGGTGAGGCGGGGGATGAGCAGGACCGGGCGGTCCTTCAGGTTGAGGCCGCGGAGGCCTGCGAGCAGGGCAAGCTTCACGTCGGGGGCGGCGGAGTCGAGCTGGGCGGCGATGGCGGCCTGCACGGTGGGGTCGCTGGCGGCGATGCGGCGCTGGAGCTCGGCGGCGGTGACCAGCTCGGCGCCGAGCTGTACGTAGCCGTGGGTGAGGCGGCGCGGCGGGAGGGCGGCGGCGAGCGGGAAGGCGGGCTGGAGCGCGCCGCGCGTGAAGGACGTGCTGTCGAGCAGGGTGTCGGCGAGGCGGATCTCACTGATGCCGGCGAGGCGAAGGCTGTGCCATGCGGCGCCGAGGGCGCGATCGACGACCTTGGGGTCGGTGCGCCGGGCGTCGTCGGCGATGACGATTCGGGCGGAGGTGCCCTCGAGGCGGATGGTCAGGGCGCTCAGGTCGGCGCCCAGCACGCGGCCGAGCTCGGCCATGGCGGCGTCGACGAGGGCCGATCCCGCGAGGCCGTCGGAGGCGTCGAAGGATCTGGGGACGTAGACCTCGGACACGGCGCCACCGACGTCGACGGAGGCGGGCGCGTAGATGAGGTAGCTGGCCGCGTAAGAGGCGGGGGCGGCGGCGAGGAGGGCCGCCAGGGCCAGGGAGCGGAAGGCGAGAGTCAACGAGTTCAAGGGCACCTCGGCGTCGAGCGGGTCGGGGAAGAGCGGCGTGATCGCCGAGCGGCCCCGAGCCGCGCGGAGGCCGATGGTTCCTGCGCCGACCGTGACGTGTCAACCGCCATATCACCCTTGAGGTTCCGCGCGTCTGGAGAGCCCCGCGCGGGCCGGACGAGGGGCCCCGCCTGGGGGCTGCGAATGGCCGGTTCATGCCTGACGGTGGACAGTCGCGTCTCGCCCACTACACTTCGCCTCATGCCTGCTTTCGCCCGACGACTGCCTGACGCGCTCTCGCCCCGTTCGATCTTCGAGCACCTCGACCGATTCGTGATCGGGCAGGAGCGAGCGAAGCGCGCGTTGGCGATTGCGGCTTACAACCACGTGCGGCGGGTCGGTCTTCGGGGCGCCCCGCGTCCGGCGGCGGCGTCAGGGCTTCTGAAGAAGTCCAACGTGCTGCTCATCGGGCCGACCGGGTGTGGGAAAACACACATGGCGCGGCACCTCGCGACGGCCCTCGACGTGCCCTTCGCCGTGGTCGACGCGACGGAGTACACCGAGGCGGGCTACCACGGGCGCGACGTGGAGCAGATGGTCACCGAGCTCTTGCTGGCGGCCGATCACGACGCGGAGGCCTGCAGCCGCGGCATCATCTTCATCGACGAGATCGACAAGATCGCGCGGCGCAGCCACGGCGCGCACACCGGCGCGGGGGCGCGGGACATCGGCGGCGAGGGCGTTCAGCAGAGCCTCCTCAAGGTGCTGGAGGGCCGCGAGGTCTTCGTGCCGCTCAATCACGCCCAAGGGTTCGCGCGCCAGGACTTCGTCACGGTCGACACGACCGACATCCTGTTCATCTGCGCGGGGACGTTCTCGGATCTGCGGCCGGCGCCTGGGGACGAGCGGGCGCTTGGCTTCACACGGCGCGGCGCCGAGGCCGTCAGCCAGGGCCGCGTGGGACCGAGGGAGCTGTGCGAGTTCGGGATGATCGCCGAGTTCGTGGGGCGGCTCCCGGTGGTCGTCGAGCTTGAGTCGCTCAGCGACGATCAGATGCTCGACATCCTCACCACACCGCCGGACAGCATTGTGCGCGAGTTCCGCGAGCGCCTCGCCCTGGACGGCGTCGCCGTGGACTTCGAGCCGGCGGCCCTGCGGCGCGTGGTGGAGCACGCGAACCGACGCGGGTTGGGCGCGCGCGCGCTGCGAGGGATCCTCGAGGGCGTGATGAGCGACGTGCTCTTCTCCGCGCCCGAGATGCACGACGACCGACTCGTCATCGACGAGGCCTTCGTGGTCCAGGAGCTGGCCAAGCTGGCCTGACAGGCTCGCCTCATCGGCTGGCCTGTCAGACGGGACTCATCCAGCGAGGGCAGCCTCCGCCGCGGCGTAGAACGCCTCGACCGCCGCGTCGACGCCGCCGATGTCCGTGCCGCCGGCCTGCGCGAGATCCGGTCGTCCGCCGCCGCGACCCCCGACCAACGGCGCGAGCTGGCCGACCAGCTTTCCGGCCGGCAGCTTGCCTGCGACGTCGGGCGTGGCCGCCACCAGCAGGCTGACCTTGTCGCCGTCGACCGCGACCAGCATGAGCGCGCCCGAGCCGAGGCGGGCACGCAGATCTTCGCCCACGCTCCGGAGATCGCGACCGGGGACGCCGTCCAGGCGCAGCGCGGCGACTCGGAACGCCCCCACCTGGCGAGCGGACCCGAGATCGCTGGCCACCCGAGCGACCTGCAGCGCCGTGCGCGCGGTCTCCAGCTCGGCGCTGAGGGCCTTTCGGTCCTCCATCAGCTTGTCCACCCGCGAGACGACCTGCTCGGCGCTCGCGTTGAGCCGATCCGCGGTCGCCCGCAGGATGGCGTCGCGGGCCTGGACCCAGCGCACGGCGTCCATGCCGACGACGCCCTCCACGCGCCGGACGCCCGACGAGATCGCCTGCTCACTGACGACCTTGAACAGGCCGATGTCGCCGGTGGCGCTGGCGTGGGTGCCGCCGCACAGCTCGGTCGACTGCCCGCCGACCCGCAGCATGCGCACCGTGTCGCCGTACTTCTCCTCAAAGAACGCGATGGCGCCTCGCTCGATCGCCTCATCGAAGGGGACGACGTCGGTCAGGACGGGCTCGTTGGCCAAGATCAGCTCGTTGACCATGAACTCGACCCGGGTGATCTCCTCGGGGGTCATGGCGCCGGAGTGGCTGAAGTCGAAGCGCAGACGGTGCGGACCGACCATCGAGCCGCGCTGACGCACATGCGGGCCCAACACCTCGCGCAGCGCGTGGTGCAGCAGGTGCGTCGCGCTGTGGTGCTTTCGCGTGTTCATCCGCGCGTCGCTGTCCACGACGAGGCGCACGTCGGCCCCTTCGCGCAGGGTCCCCTGCTCGACGACGCCCACGTGAACCACGAGGTCGCCGAAGGGCCGCTGCGTGTCCTCGACGCGCACGCGCACCGCAGGCTCTCCGGCAGCCGTGAGCGTGCCGATGTCGCCGATCTGCCCGCCGCTCTCTGCATAAAAGCTGGTCGTGGGGACGACGATCTCCACGCGCTGGCCTGAGGCCGCCTGCGGCACGCGCTGACCCTCGACCAGCAGCGCCGCGACGGTGGACTCCGCCACCTCGGTCTCGTAGCCGGTGAACTTCGTGGCCATCCCGGCCTCGACGAGCGCGTGGTAAGCGCTGAGATCGCCGGTGCCGAAGCGACTCGCCGCACGCGCGCGCTCGCGCTGCTCCGTCATGGCCTCGTCGAAGCCCTCCTGACTGAAGCGCATGCCGTGGTCATCGAGGATGAGACCGGTGAGATCCGGCGGGAAGCCGTGGGTGTCGTAGAGCTCGAAGGCGACGCGCCCATCGAGCAGCGTCTCGCCGGCCGCGCTCAGCCGCGCGACCTCCTCATCGAGGCGCTTGATGCCAGCGTTGATCGTGCGGCCGAAGCGCTTCTCTTCTTCCAGCACGATGCGCTGCACCGTCTCGCGGCCCTCGGCCAGCTCGGGGTAGACGTCCCCCATGCACTCGATGACGTGCGCGGTCGTGTTGACGAGGAATGGCTCGTCGATGCCGAGCATGCGGCCGAAGCGGATCGCACGCCGCATGACGCGTCGCAGCACGTAACCGCGGCCCTCGTTGTCGGGATAGATGCCGTCCGCCACCAAGAACGCGGCGGCGCGGCTGTGGTCGGCGATGACTCTCAGCGCGACGTCCGTGCGCTCGTCGGTGCCGTAGGTGACGCCGGCGCGCTTGGCGACCCGCTCCATGATCGGCATGAAGAGGTCGGTCTCGTAGTTCGACGTCTTCCCTTGCAAGACCGCGGTGATTCGCTCGAGGCCCATGCCCGTGTCGATCGACGGCTTCGGCAACGGCGAGAGCGTGCCGTCCTCGGAGCGGTCGAACTGCATGAACACGAGGTTCCACAGCTCGAGGTAGCGATTGTCCGCGGCCGGGTCCCCGAAGGGCAGCTCAAGTCCAGCTGACATCGATGGGCCGAGATCGATGTAGATCTCGGAACACGGCCCGCACGGCCCGGTGTCGCCCATGGACCAGAAGTTCTCGGCGTCGCGGTGGATGCGCGCGACCGGCACGCCGATCTTGTCGCGCCAGAGCGCGAACGCCTCCTCGTCGTCGGGGTGCACGCTGACGTGCAGCTTCTCGATGGGCAGCGCCACGACCTGGGTCAGGAACTCCCACGCCATCTGGACGGCGCCTTCCTTGAAGTAGTCGCCGAAGCTGAAGTTGCCGAGCATCTCGAAGAGCGTGTGGTGGCGCGGTGTTCGGCCGACGTTCTCGAGATCGTTGTGCTTTCCGGACACGCGCAGGCAGCGCTGACACGACGCGGCGCGCGGGTACTCGACAGGCCGAGCACCCACGAAGAGGTCCTTGAACTGCACCATCCCCGCGTTGACGAAGTAGAGCGTCGGGTCGTCCGGCGGAATCAGCGCGTAGCTCTTCACGACGCGATGGTCGCGGCCGCCGAAGAAGTCGAGGAAGGCCCGCCGGATCTCGTGGGCGGTTCGCGGTGTGGGGCTCGTCTGGGACACGCGGCTCTCCTTCGGCGTTTGGGGGCGCCGTGAGACGCGGGATTGTGGCAATGCCGCGGCGCAGGTCAACTACGGAGTCGGGCCGACTCGCTTATCCGACGCCGATTCCCTCGAACTTCATCCGCAGGTCGGCGGCGTTGGTCGCGTTGAGGAGGGCCTCTTCCTGGGTGACGCGGCCTGCCTTCCACAGCGCGTGGAGCGCCTGATCGAAGGTCTGCATGCCGTAGCTGCCCTGCCCTTGCGCGATGGCCGAGGGCAGCTCGTGGGTGCGGTCCGAGTCTGCGATGAGATCCCGGATGAACTCGGTCTGGATGAGGACTTCACAAGCCGCCGCCCGCCCGCCGTCGACCGTGCGCACCAGCCGCTGGCTCACCACCGCCTTCAGGATCGACGAGAGCTGCTTGCGCACCTGCTCTTGCTGAAAGGGCGGGAAGAGCCCGATCACACGGCTGATCGTCTCCATCGCGTCCACGGTGTGCAGCGTCGCCAGCACGAGGTGCCCCGTCTCGGCGGCGTGCAGCGCCGTCTCGACCGTCTCGAGATCGCGCAGCTCGCCGATGAGGATGACGTCCGGGTCCTGGCGCATCGCGGCCTTCAGCGCCCGAGCGAAGCTGCGCGTGTCGCGCCCGATCTCGCGCTGATTCACCACGGACCGCCGGTCCTCGAAGGTGAACTCGATCGGATCCTCGATCGTGAGGATGTGGCAGGCCCTGTTCTGATTGATGTGCTCGATCATCGCCGCGAGCGTCGTGGACTTGCCGGAGCCCGTGGCTCCCGTGACCACGATCAGGCCGCGCTGAGCCATCGCCACGCGCCCGAGGATCGGCGGCAGCTTCAGGTCGTCAAACCCAAGGATCTTCGGCGGGATGTGCCGCAGCACCAACCCCACGTGGCCCCGCTGCTGGAAGGCGTTGACGCGAAAACGCCCCACCCCCGCCAGCGTGTACGCGAAGTCCGCCTCCTGACTGGAGTTGAACTGCGCGACGTCCTCGCGGCTAGCCAGCACGCCGAGCCAGCGCGAGAGCATGTCCGCGGTGACCGGAGGTACGCCCTTCTGGGTGACCATCACCCCGTCTTTCCGAAAGTACGGGGGCTTGGCCACCTTGAGGTGGATGTCCGAGATGCCGTGCTTGACGGCGAACTGGAGGATTTGGTCGATCTCCATCGCGCGCTCGCCACTCTCCGAGTCGGTCGCGGCGGCAAGGACGACTCGCCACCCGCGACTGACTGTACCACCGCGCCGGCATCTTCAATACCGGCGCGGGTTACCGAGTCGCGGGCGGCACCCGATTCCCTACGCCTCGGCTTGCGGCGCCATGGGAGCCTTGCCCAGACCGTG
Source organism: Myxococcota bacterium (assembly GCA_041389525.1). Classification (GTDB taxonomy): domain Bacteria; phylum Myxococcota_A; class UBA9042; order PHBI01; family JACKFB01; genus JACKFB01. Next base: position 26,407 of record JAWKRR010000040.1, read on the forward strand.
CTTCTCGAGGATCGCCTGCTCGATGACGTTGGCCATCTCGGGGTTCTCGGCGAGCATCTTCTTGGCGTTCTCGCGCCCCTGACCCAGCCGTTCGCCCTGGTAGGAGAACCAGGATCCCGACTTCTCGATGATGCCGAGGTCCGAGCCCATGTCGACCAGCGTGCCTTCGCGGCTGATGCCCTCGCCGTACATGATGTCGAACTCGACCTCGCGGAAGGGCGGGGACAGCTTGTTCTTCACCACCTTCACGCGGGTCCGGTTGCCCATGACGTCGGTGCCCTCTTTGATGGCGCCGATCCGACGGATGTCCATACGCACCGACGAGTAGAACTTCAGCGCGTTGCCGCCGGTCGTCGTCTCCGGGTTGCCGAACATCACGCCGATCTTCATGCGGATCTGGTTGATGAACACGACGCACGCCTGGCTCTTCGAGATGGAGCCCGTCAGTTTGCGCAGCGCCTGCGACATCAGGCGGGCGTGCAGACCCATGTGGCTGTCGCCCATCTCGCCCTCGATCTCGGCCTTGGGGACCAGCGCGGCGACCGAGTCGATGACGAGGATGTCGATGGCGTTGGACTTCACCAGCATGTCGACGATCTCGAGCGCCTGCTCGCCATAGTCGGGCTGCGAGATCAGCAGCTCGTCGGTCTTCACGCCAAGCTTGCGGGCGTAGCCGACGTCCAGCGCGTGCTCGGCGTCGATGAAGGCGGCGACACCGCCCGCCCGCTGGGCGTTGGCGACGGCGTGCAGCGCGAGGGTGGTCTTACCGGAGGACTCCGGACCGTAGATCTCGACGATTCGGCCCTTGGGCAACCCGCCGGTCCCGAGCGCGATGTCGAGTCCGAGCGAACCGGTCGGGATCGTGGCGATCTTGCCGTGCAACAGGTCATCTGCGCCGAGCCGCATGATGCTGCCCTTGCCGAACTGTCGCTCGATCGATGACACGGTCAGGTCGATCGCCTTGTCCTTCGCTGAATCCCGGCTCATAGGTCGTCCTTGCAGTGGGCGTGTGGTGCGCGGCCAGAGGGCGGCGGTGTGTGTGAGTGAGCGCTCGCTCAACGGTGTTCAGTGTTGCCGCAGCACTGAACACTTGTCAAGCAGATGAATCTGTTCAGTTCGACCCGCCGAGCAGCGCGCGCCGAGCGAGGTCCAAAGCCGCGTAGGCGCTGACAATGCGGTTGCGCTCGCGCTCGAAGGGCAGGTTGAGCAGGCGGTGCGTCGTGCCCTCCGCGGTCGCGAGCGCGAGGTGCACCGTGCCGACGGGCTTGTCCGCGGTGCCTCCGCCCGGCCCCGCGATGCCGGTGATCGCCACGCCCAGCGTGCTGCCAGCCGTCTCGCGGATGCCTTCGGCCATGGCCTGCGCGCAGGCCTCGCTGACCGCGCCGTGCTCAGCCAGCAGCGCCTCGCTCACGCCCAACCGCCGCGTCTTGGCCTCGTTCGAGTAGGTCACCGCGCTCTCGATTAGCACCTGCGACGCCCCGGCGACCTCGGTCAGCATCGTCGTCGCCAGCCCGCCCGTGCAGCTCTCGGCGAGCGCGATGGTGGCGCCTCGCGCGGCCAGCGCAGCCACGACCGCCCCCGCCAAGCTGCCCTCCCCCGCCTCGCTGAACACGATCCCGCCGAGCAGCCCGCGCGCCGCGTCCGCCAGCGCGCCAAGTCGCCCAGCCCGCGCCCCGGCGTCCGCGTCCTCAAGGTGCAGCGTCACCTGAATCGTCGGAAAATGTGCCCGATACGCCACGCGCAGCCCGGGACTACGCGGCAGCCCGTCCAGCAGCGTCGCCACCTGCGACTCGGTCTTGCCGAAGGTCTTGAACGTGTGGCTCTGGCGCGGACCTGCCGGCACCCGCTCACTCAGCCACGGCAGCAGGTGGTCGGCGGCCAGGGCGTCGACCTCCCGCGGCACCCCAGGGAAGAAGAAGAACGTGGTGCCGCCTACCAGAAAGCGGACCCCCGGCGCGGTCCCCGCGCGATTGTGCAGCGCGTCGGCCCCCTCGGGCACCCAGGCCTGGCGGCGGTTGTTGGGCGTCATCGGGTAGCCGCGCTCAGCGAAGCGCTGGGTGATCAGCGCCAGGGTCGGCGCGTCTTCCCTCAAGGGCACGCCCGCGAAGGCCGCCGCGGCCTCCATGGTCACGTCGTCCTCGGTGGGGCCGAGCCCGCCGGTCACTAGAACCAAGCCAGCCCGAGATCCCGCCAGCTCCAGCGCCTCGGCGATCTCGCTGACCTCATCGCGCACGGTCTGGCCGGAGCGAAATCCCAGCCCGAGGGACCGCAGCATCGCGCCGAGGCGCGCCGTGTTCGTGTCGGCGAGGTCACCGTTCAGCAGCTCATCGCCGATCGTGATGATCTCTGCGTGGATCAAGGGGTGGCAGCGCGCTTTGTGCTCGCGGCGACCTGCTCGACCAGCCCGGCCGCGTCGGCGTCGCCCTTGGGCCCGACCGCGGTCACGGTGACCATCACGCCCTGCGCGACCAGCGCGACCATCTCCACGCCGACCTCGCGGTCATTGGCGGTCAGGGTCCCGCTGAGGCGGCGACCCTTGAAGCCGGCCGCGTTGCTCCAATCCGCGCCCAGGGCGAGGGAGAGCTGGCTGCCGGTCTCCTTGGAGGCGCTGATGATGTTGTCGCGGATCCGCTCCCACGCGATGTTCTCGGCGCTGGCGGGGCCCTCCTCGATGGCGACGACCAGCAGCGCGAAGGGGATCGCCTTCTGGGGGTCAGGCGCTCGCTCGAGGACGACCACGGCGGAGTCGCTGCGGGTGGACTCCCACGACGGCGTGCTGACCGCGACGCCGCCGAGCGCCTCCAGCTTGACCGATTTGTCCAGCGCCGGGACAGCCGCCAGCGCGCCGAGAGGCATCAGCGTGATCAGGAGGAGCGCGGCGAGTCGGGTGCGTGTGTGCTTCATCGGGGCCTCATCACTTGAGAGGTTCGGGTATCCCACGGGGGGCGTGCGGCGATCAACCCTGCGCTCGGCCGGCGAGGAGCGAGGCGTACAGCGCCAAATAGCGCGCGGCAGGGGTGGCCCAGTCCACCGGGCGGACGCGGGCGCGGGCGCGGGCGGCGGCGACGGCGGCGGGGTCCTCGAAGAAGCGGAGGGCGCGCTCGAGGGTGCTGCGCAAGGCGTCGACCGAGGCGTCCTCGAACACGAAGCCCACGCCGCCCTCGGCGACGTCATCGACCGTGTCGCGCAGGCCGCCCGTCGCCCGGACGAGCGGCAGCGCCCCGACGCGCATGGCGTGGAGCTGGGTCATGCCGCAGGGCTCGAAGCGGCTGGGGACGCAGACGACGTCGGCGCCGGCGAAGACGCGGCTGGCGAGGGCTACGTCGAAGCCGTGGACGAACGCGAAGCGCCCGGGGTGGGCGGCGGCGAGGGCTGAGAAGGCGTCGACCAGCGAGGCGTCGCCTGTGCCTACGACGAGCGCGGTGGCGCCCTGGGCCAGCGCGGCCGGGATCGCGGCGGCGAAGAGGTCGAGGCCTTTCTGGTCGGTCAGCCGTGACACCACCGCGAAGAGGGGGCCGCGGGCGGGGTCGAGGCCCAGCTCGGCCGCCAGCGCCGCACGACGCACGACGCGGGCCTCTTCGCTGGGGGGCTCGCCCTCGGTCTCGACGCCGTTGACGATGCCGGTGAGGTCCGCCGCGCGCCACCGCAGCAGCGCGGCCAGGCCAAAACCGTGAGCATCTTCCTGGATCTCGCGGGCGTAGCTGGGGCTGACCGTCGTGACCGCGTCGGCGTGTTGAATCCCGGCCTTCAGCGGGTTGACCGCGCCCCAGTGCAGCACGCCATCCACCGACGCCAGCGAGTTCGGCAGGCCGGTCAGGTGGAAGCCGGCCTCGGGGAACGCGCCCTGATAGGCGAGGTTGTGGATGGTCATGACCACGCGCGGGCGGGCCGGGCCCTGTTCCAGCACCAGCGGCGCCACCAGGCCGGCGTGCCAGTCGTGGATGTGGACGAGGTCGGGCGGGTCGCTGGCCAAGAGCGCGGCGACGGCGCGGGCGAAGGCGCAGAAGCGAATCGGGTTGTCGGGGTAGGCTCCGCCCGGCGGGCCGTAGAGGTGCGGGCGGTCAAACCAGGCCGGCTCCGACAGCAAGGTGACGGGGACCCCGCCGAGGCTGCCCTCGTGCCGCGAGAAGGCCGCGTCGCCGAAGGGCATCGACACCAGCGGCCCGGCCTCGGGGGCCGCTCCCAACGCGTTCAGCGCCTGCCGGTATCCCGGGACGATGACGCGCACGTTCGCACCCAGCGCGGCCTGCGCCCGTGGCAGGCCCGCGAGCACCTCACCCAGCCCACCGCTGTGCGCCAGGCCGGCCAGCTCGCCCGCGACGTGTACGACCCTCACGGCGTCCTCGCGCTCAGAACGTGTACCCGTCCGGCACGGTGGCCAGGCGCTTCACCACGATGATGCCGTCGCGGACCGTGATCACGCCGTCTTCGTACTCCGACAGCCCGCCCTCGTTGATGAGGCGCACGTTCGCGCCGACCCGAGCGTCGCGGTCGATGATGACGTTGCGGAGCTCGCTGTCGTGGCCAACGCCCAGCGGCACGTGGCCCGCGCGCACCTGGTCCTGGATGTCGTAGGTGCCGGCGCCGTTCATCACGACCCGCTCCAGATGCGCGCCCGGGGCGATGATGCTGCGGATCCCCACCACGGACTGCCGGACGATGGCGCCGTCGCCCACGATGGATCCGTCCGACAGCATCGCGCGATCGATGTGCGCGGCGCCGATCTTCGCCGGCGGCAGAAAGCGCGCGCGCGAGTAAAAAGGCCGCCGCTCATCGAAGAGGTTGAAGGCCGGCACCGGGTCGGTGAGGTCCAGGTTGACGCGGTGGTAGCTCTCGATGGTGCCCACGTCCTCCCAATAGCCGGAGAACGGGTGGCAGCGCAGACGCCGCGTGCCGATGCAGCTCGGCAGGATGTGCTTTCCGAAGTCGTCGCGCGAGTCGGCGGCGAGCAGCTCGGCCAGGACGGTCGCCTTGAAGACGTAGATGCCCATGGACGCGAGGTGCGTCAGCGGGCCGTGGGCGTCGGGGACCACGAAGCGGTCGAGGACCTCGGCGTCCTGGGGCTTCTCGGCGAACTCGGTGATCCAGCAGTCGCCGTCGACGCGCATGACGCCGAAGCGCGTGGCGCTGTCCCGGTCCACGCGGGTCGCGGCGATGGTCACGTCGGCGCCGGCCTGGCGGTGGCCTGTCACCAGCTCGCGCAGATCCATCGCGTAGACCTGATCGCCCGACAGGATCAGGATGTCGTCGTCATCGTTGGCCTCAAACCGGTGCAGCATCTTGCGCACCGCGTCCGCCGTCCCCTGGTACCAATCGCTCGCCGAGTCCGCCTCGCCCGAGTCGCTGTGGTCGGTCAGCTCGGCGGCGAGCACGTTCACGTAGCCGCGCGAGAAGTGGTCGAAGCGGTACGTGTTGGAGACGTGGCGGTGCAGCGACGCCGACTGGTACTGCGTCAGCACGTTGATCCGCACGATGCCGCCGTGAAGGCAGTTCGAGATCGGGATGTCGACCAGCCGGTACTTGCCCGCGAAGGGCACGGCCGGCTTCGCGCGCTCGGTGGTGAGCGGCTTCAGACGGGCTCCCTGGCCGCCCCCCAAGATGACTGCGATGACTCGGTTCATGGGGTCTTGTCCGTGAGTCGCCGCGGGTGCCGGCGCTGGGGTTCAGCTGTTTCCGGTCGACAAGGACTCGAGGATCGCGAGCAGCTCGGCCTCAGGGTCGCTCAGCTCCGCCGGCTCCGAGTCCGAGAACTCCGGGTTCGCGTTCCATCCCAGGTACACGCCCTTCGCTTTCTCGGACTTGGACTCGAGGATCCAGGACACCCGGTTGATCAGATCGACCTGCAGCGGCACGACCTGCACGCCCGTGACGATCAGCTCGGGGCGCTCGCCGGTGATGACGGCGTCCTCGAGCTCCAGCTTGCCGTAGAGCTTCACGAGGGCCTCCGCCCCCTTCTGGCTCGACGTGCGGACGCGGTGCTCGAGGCGGTGCATCAGGCTCGGGTCGGCGTCGGCGTTCAGCAGGGCCTGAATCGCGCGCCGGTCCTCGATCTGTCGCCACTCGCGGGGCGCCGGGAGCAAGCTCGCGTAGGCCTCCCACTTCCGGTCCTCGCGGGTCACGAACAGGGTCTCCAGGCCGACGGAGGCGCGAATGCGATCCTCGACCCCGCGCGGCCGCACCGGTAGGTAGAAGAGCAGGTCGCGGTTGGTCCCGCCGGTCCGCCGGCCCACGTACTGGCCGTCCCGTCCACGCACGATCTCGCGCACGCGGTTCTCGACGTGGTTGAGGCGAATCCCCTCCTCCTCCGTCGGCAGACCATCCTCGTTCTTGGTGGCCATCGGGATGCGCACCCCGAGGTACCAGGGCTGGTCCTTCATCGGGAAATGCTCGGTGTGGCCGAGATCCAGGACGATGTCGAACGGCACGTCTTCTTCGACGCGCCGCCACATCTCAAACATCGGGGCGTAGGACATGCGGGTCGCCTCCTCGGCGCGCACGATTACCAGAGCAGGTGTGGCTATTCCACCATGAAGGTGCACGGCGCACTAGAGCCTGTGCAGCGCGCAGCCTTCACGGTTGGAGCGCGCGCCGCTACTGGTGGATGGAGCGGCGATCGACGTCCATGGCCGCTTCGCGCACGATCTCGGACAGGGTGGGGTGGGCGTGCACGGTGCGCGCCAGGTCTTCGGCGCTCGCGCCCATCTCGATCGCGAGCGCGATCTCGGCGATCAGGTCGCCGGCGTGGACGCCCAGGATGTGCGCGCCCAAAATCCGGTCGGTCTCGGCGTGCGCGAGGATCTTCACGACCCCGGTCCGCTCGCCCAAGCCCATGGCGCGCCCGTTGTGGTTGTACTTGTAGCGGCCGCGATTGTACGGCACGCCCGCCTCGTCAAGCTGCTCCTGGGTGCGGCCGACGCTGGCGATCTCGGGGTGCGTGTAGATGATCCCGGGGATCGCGTCGTAGGTGACGTGCCCCTGGCCGCCGGCGAGCAGCTCGGCCACCGCCAGCCCCTCGTCGGACGCCTTGTGCGCCAGCATGGGCCCCGCGATCACGTCGCCGATGGCGAAGACCCCGGGCAGGCTGCTCTGGTAGTCCGCGCCGACCTTCACGCGCCCGCGCTCGTCCCGCTCGATGCCGGCCTCGTCGCAGCCGAGCCCGTCGGTGAAGGCGCGCCGCCCGATAGCGACCAGGACCCGGTCGCAGTCCACGGTCTTCTCAGCCCCCCCAGCCTTCTCTTTGTACCCGACGCTGACTCGCTTTTTCGCGATCTTCGCCGTGTGCACGGCCGCGCCGGTGACGAACTCGATGCCCTGCTCCGTGAAGACCTTGCGGGCCATCTTCGCGAGCTCGAGGTCGGTCCCGGGCAGGATCTCGTCGAGGTACTCCAGCACCGTGACCTTGCTGCCCAGACGCCGCCAGACCGAGCCCAGCTCCAGGCCGATCACGCCCGCGCCGACCACGACGAGGTGCTCGGGCACCGCGTCGAAGCACAGCGCCTCCGTCGAGGACACGATGTGCTTTCCGTCGAAGTCCACGCCCCGAAGCGGCGCCGGCTCCGAGCCCGTGGCGATCACGATCGCGTCGGTCTTCAGCTCGCGCTCGCCGCCTTCGCCGGTGACCACCACCGTCTCGGCGTCTTTGACTCGCCCGTGGCCGCGCACGTCGGCGATGCGGTTCTTCTTGAAGAGCATCGGGATGCCGCCGACCAGCTCGTCGACGATGCCGCGCTTTCGCTCCATCATCCGCCCGAGATCCAGCTTCACCTTGCCGACTTCCACGCCGTGGGCGGCGAAATCGTGCTGGACCGCCGCGTAGCGCTCCGAGGACTCAAGCAGCGCCTTCGACGGGATGCAGCCCACGTTCAGGCAGGTGCCGCCTAGGGTCTTGTCCTTCTCGACGCAGGCGACCTTGAGCCCAAGCTGGGCCGCGCGGATGGCGCAGACGTAGCCTGCAGGCCCAGAGCCGATGATGACGAGGTCGTAGCGCACGTTCTCTTTGTCTTTGGACATCTCAGCTTCCCTTCGTGTGGAGACCGGCTCGTCAGACGCCCAGCAGCAGCCGCTCGGGGTCCTCGACCAGCTCCTTGATGCGCACCAGGAAGCCCACGGCCTCGCGACCGTCGATGATCCGGTGATCGTAGGTGAGCGCGGTGTACATCATCGGGCGGATGACGACCTGGCCGTTGAGGGCGATGGGGCGCTCCTCGATCTTGTGCAGGCCCAGGATCGCCGACTGCGGCGGGTTCACGATGGGCGTCGACAGCAGCGAGCCGTACACGCCACCGTTCGAGATCGTGAAGGTGCCGCCCTGCAGGTCCTCGATGGCCAGCTTGTTGTCGCGCGCCCGCTCGGCCAGGTCGGCCAGCGCTTTTTCGAACTCGGCGAAGCCCAGGCGATCCGCGTCGCGCACCACCGGCACGACCAGCCCGCGCCCGCCGCCGACGGCCACGCCGATGTCGTAGTAGTTCTTGTAGACGATGGTGTCGCCGCGAACCTCGGCGTTCACCGCCGGGAAGGCCTCCAGGGCCTCGACCACCGCCTTCGCGAAGAAGGACGTGAACCCCAGCTTGATGCCGTGCTTGGCGACGAAGCCGTCCTGGTAGCGCTTGCGCAGCGCCATGACGGCCGTCATGTCCACCTCGTTGAAGGTGGTCAGCAGCGCCGCGTTTTGCTGGGCGCTGACGAGGTTCTCGGCGATCCGCGAGCGGAGGCGCGACATCGGGACCACGCGCTCGCGCTCGCCGGCCGGCGCGCTGGACCGAGCGCTGGGGGCCGCCTTCGCTGCAGCGGGAGCCGCCGCGGTCTTCGGAGCCGCGCCCGACTTCGCGTCCGCCACCGCGCGCAGCACGTCTTCCTTGAGGATGCGGCCGTCCTTGCCGGAGCCCGCGATGGCCGCGGCGTCCAGCCCACTCTCGGCCAGCAGCTTGCGCACCGCGGGCATCATCGCCGGCTCGCTGCCCGCCGGGACCTTCGCCGCCGCGTCGGACGGCGCGGTCAGGCCAGCGCTCTTTTCGGCAGGTGCGGCCTCGGTCTTCGCAGGTGTCGCCGCCGCTGCCGCGCCCGCCCCAGCCGCCGGCTTGCTCGCCGACGCGTCGATGCGCGCGATGATCGCGCCGACAGCGACCTCAGAACCCTGCGCCTCGACAAGCTCTGCGACGACGCCGGCCGACGGCGAGGGCACGTTCATCGTGACCTTGTCCGTCTCCAGCGCCACGAGATCCTGGTCCGCCTCGACGTAGTCCCCAGGCTTCACAAGCCACTCGAGCACGATGGCCTCGGTGATCGACTCGCCGAGGCTAGGCACCTTCACATCAACCGCCATTAGGACTCTCCCTTCCCGAAGATGCTGCTGAGCAGCGACTCTTGCTCGATTCGATGCGCCTTGGGCGACCCGGTGGCCGGGCTCGCGCTCGCGTCCCGACTAACCCACGTGAGCTTGGGCCCCTTTTCGAACATCCGGGTGAAGTACGGGTGCAGAAACGAGTGCGCGCCCATGTTCTTCGGCTCTTCCTGACACCAGATGACCTCGCGGATGCCCTTCTTGCCGCCCAGCTTCGCGAGCTCGGCCACCACCTCCGCCTCGGGGAAGGGGTAGATCTGCTCGACGCGGATGAGCGCGGTCTTGGTGTCGCCGCGCTCTTCGCGGCGCTCCAGCAGGTCGTAGTAGATCTTGCCGCTGCAGAGCACCGCGCGGTCCACCCCCTTCAAATCCTCAAGCAGCTCCTCACCGATCACCCGGTGAAAGTGCCCCGAGGTGAAGTCCGACATGACCGAGGTCGCCGACTTGTGGCGCAGCAAGCTCTTCGGGGTCATCACGATGAGCGGCTTGCGCCAGGTCCGCACCACCTGGCGGCGCAGCATGTGGAACATCTGGGCGGGCGTGGTGACGTTGGCCACCTGCATGTTGTCTTCGGCGCAGAGCTGCAGGAAGCGCTCCAGACGCGCCGACGAGTGCTCGGGGCCCTGCCCTTCGTAGCCGTGTGGCAGCAGCATGGTCAGGCTGGACAGGCGACTCCACTTGTCCTCGCAGGCCGAGATGAACTGGTCGATCATCACCTGCGCGCCGTTGACGAAGTCGCCAAACTGGGCCTCCCAGATGACGATTCCTTCGGGGCAGTCGAGGGAGTAGCCGAACTCGAAGCCGAGCACGGCGACCTCGGAGAGCAGGCTGTTGTAGATCTCGAAGCGCGCCTGGTCTTTGGTGACGTTGTCCAACGGCGAGTAGCGTTTGCCGGTCTCGACGTCGGTCAGCACGGCGTGGCGGTGGCTGAAGGTGCCGCGCTGGACATCCTGGCCGCTGATGCGGACCGGGAAACCTTCCAGGACCAGCGACCCGTAGGCCAGCAGCTCGCCCATGCCCCAGTCCAGCTGGCTCTGCGGGTCCTCGAGAGGCTCCGCCCGTTTGGCCAGCAGCCGCTCGAGCTTCGGGTGGACGTTGAAGCCCTCGGGCACCGTGACGACGCCGGTGATGACCTCGCGAAAGCGCGCCTCGGAGATCGCGGTGTCGACGTCGGGCGTGTCCTTGTCAGGCCCGCCCTGGTAGCCGCCCTGCCACACGCCACGCAGGCTGTCGTCGGGCTTCTTGGCCTTCACCGCGGTCGAGCGGGCGATCTCCAAGCTCTCGTCCAGCTCGCGCTGCTTGCGCTGGAAGATCTCCTCGGCTTGGCCGGGCTCGATCATCCCACGGTCGACCAGCATCTTGCCGTACACCTCGTGCACCGACGGGTGGGCGGCGATCTCCCGGTACATCAGCGGCTGCGTGAAGGTCGGCTCGTCGCCCTCGTTGTGGCCGTAGCGACGGAAGCAGTACATGTCGATGACGATGTCGCGGTGGAAGGTCTGCCGGTAGTCGGTCGCGACCTGCGCCGCGTGGATGACCGCCTCGGGATCCTCGCCGTTCACGTGGATGATGGGGCAGCCGACCATCCGCGCCAGGGCCGTACAGTACTGCGTCGAGCGCGCGTCCATCGGGTCGGTGGTGAAGCCGATCTGGTTGTTGATGACGAGGTGGATGGTGCCGCCGACGCGGTAGGCGCCGAGGTCCATCATGTTGAAGGTCTCGGCGACGATTCCCTGGCCGGCGAAGGCCGCGTCGCCGTGGATCAGCACCGGCAGGACGCGGGTGCGCGCCGTGTCGCCGTGGCGATCCTGCTTGGCGCGCACGCGCCCGATCACCACCGGGTTCACGGCCTCGAGGTGGCTCGGGTTGAAGGTCAGCGACAGGTGCACCGAGTCGCCGAATCGCGTGACGACATCTGAGGAATGCCCCAGGTGGTACTTCACGTCGCCGCGCCCCATCATCCCTTGCGGATCCGGGTCGTCGAACTCGTGAAAGACCCAGCGGGGCTCCTTCCCGAGGATGTTGACCAGCACGTTGAGCCGGCCGCGGTGGGCCATCCCGAAGACGACCTCTTGGACGCCGACCTTCGCGGCGTCCTCGATCATCAGGGCCAGGGTCGGGATGATCGACTCCGCGCCCTGCAGCGAGAAGCGCTTGGACCCGCGGTACTTGTTGTGGAGGAAGTCCTCGAAGGCCTCAGCGCTGGTCAGCTTCTCCAAGATGAAGAGCATCGTGTCGCGGTCGAGGCGGCAGTGGTTCTTTGTGCGCTCGAAACGCTCCTGCAACCACTCTTTGATCTCGGTGTCGTGGATGTGCATGAACTCGACGCCGATGGTGCGCGAGTAGGTCTCGCGCAGGTGGGCGACGAGCTCGCGCAAAGTCAGGCGTTCCGGGCCCTTGAGGAAGACAGTCCGGAAGGTGCGGTCGAGGTCCGCCTCGGTGAAGCCCCAATAGAAAGGATCCAGCTCCGGGTGCTCGGGCCGCTTCCAGAGGCCGAGCGGATCCAGCTGGGAGGCCAGGTGCCCGCGCACGCGGTAGGCGTTGATGAGCTGAAAGATGTGCCCCTGGGCGCTGACACCTTCAATCTCACCGGCCGCGCCCGCGTGCCCGTTGCGGCTGGCGCGGTCGAAGATGCTGTAGCCGCCGAACGCGGGCGCCGGGACGGGGACGGGGCCCTCGGTCCACGCCCGCCCGTCGCGCTCGAAGTAGTCACGCCAGCTCGCGTCGACCGAGGTCGGATCCTCGCGATACTGGCGCAGCATCTCCTCAAGATACAAAGCGTTCGCGCCGTGCAGCGCGGTGTCCGTGGGTCGTTCCATCCGGGTCCTCGGCTCCTGGTTCGCGTGGCCGGCGTGTGGCTCGCAGGAACGCGCTGCCCGCGTCAAACCGTTATCGACGTCCTCCGGCCGGCCCCACCCCGGGTCCGCCTCCGCAAGACGCCCTAGTCGGCCCCGGTCGGAGCGGCGCACACGATACGTCGCACCGCACAGAGCGGCAAGCAGAGCCCGAAGCCCTGAGGCGGTTTCACCCGCGTCACCGGGGCGCGACGGGCGCGGGGCGGGGGCGGTCGGCGAGTGGCGCGGAGCGCAGGTCACGCGAGTTGCACGGGAGACGTGGCAAGGAGTCTGAGCCTCCGCTAAGATGCCCCCCATGCGTACCATCACCTTGTCGTTTCTGGCCCTAGCCCTCACCGCGTGCGGTAGCGGCTCGACTCCCACCAACCAGCCCGACGCCGACGCGGTCGCGGACACGGATTCCGGCGGCGGCGACGTCGCGACGGACGCCCAGCCCGACAGCGATGCGGTCGCGGACACCGACGGCGGCGGCGGCGACGGCGAAGTCGCGGACACGCCCGACACCACGGACGCCGTGGCCGACGCGGACGCCGACGCGACTCCGGACACGCCGGACAGCTCGGACACCGAAGTGATCGAAGAGGTCGTCGACTGCACCAAGCTCGCCAACGCGTGCGACAAGGCGAACGACACCCGCTGCGCGCCCACCGGCGCCGTCACGGCTCAGCAGTGCGTGCTGAAGGACGGCTGCCTGCAGTGGCTCGACGCCGAGGTGTGCGAGGAGAACAACCTCTGCACCGGCAAGCCGGACCTCTGCGTCGACGGCGCCTGCCAGCCCGACGGCGACCCCGACGCGTCCTGCGACACGCCGACCGCTGAGTGCACCGCGAACCTGTGCGACGCGGCCACCGGCAATTGCCAGCTCCAGACGGGCGGAGACTTCGAGGCCTGCGACGACAACAACGCCTGCACGGACTCGGACTTCTGCTTCGACGGCGGCTGCACGGGCGAGCTGAGCTGCCCCAAGGCGTGCAACCTCGACGCCATCACCTGCAACAGCGTCGGGAACCTCACGCTGAGCACGGGCGGCACCTCCGTGATGGACGCCTACGGCTGCGACGGCGCGGGCGAAGGCTACGGGGGCTCCGAGCAGGCGCTGCAGATCTCCAACAAGACCGGCTCGCCCTGCGGCGACTTCCAGGTCGCCATCGAGCTGGCCGACCCCAAGAAGGCCGGTCTCGAGTACGCGGACATCATGCTGCTCGACAAGAAGCAGGGCATCTGCTGGCCCGACGACTGCGTGACGGCCGGCTTCATGGACGCCAACGGGCGCGGGCTGCTGGAGACGAACCTGGCCGCCGGCACCGAGTACATCGTGGTGGTCGACGGCCGCCAGACCTTCAAGGGCGACATCCGCGTCGTCGCGAACTGCTGCGGCGGTAATCCCCGCGAGCTCTTCTGCTCCAACAACGAGGACGACGACGGCGACGGCCTGACCGACTGCGACGACCCGGACTGCTCCGACGACCCGGCGGGCGGCCTTGCGAAGATCTGCACCTTTGAGCACGCCTGCAACGACGGCGTCGACAACGACAACGATGGGCAGAAGGACTGCGCCGACGCGGACTGCGTGAAGGCCCCGGCCTGCACCACCGAGGCGTCGTGCGAGGACTCCATCGACGACGACAACGACGGCCTGACCGACTGCGAGGACCCGGCGTGCGACGGTTCAATCAGCTGCGGCGGCGGCTGCCCCGAGGCGACGACGCTTGTGTGCGGCGCGGCGCTGACGGACCTGACGATGGACGCGAACGGCGTCTCGACCTTCTCGACCAGCCCCATCCCCACGGGCTGCGGCGGCCTGACCCGCGACACGCCCTACACCGCGAAGCACGGCCTCTTTTTGGCCTCGGCCCCGAGCGGCTGCACCGCGAAGGTCGTGATCAACTTCGTCAACGCGGGCTCGGTGATCGACGCGTTCGTCTTCGGCCCCGGTTGCTCGGTGGACTCGTGCCAGACCGGCGACTTCTTCAACAGCCACTTCGAGTTCCCCGTGGGCACGGGCACGAACTGGATCATGGTGGCCGACCCCGTCAACGGCGGGCAGAAGAACGCCAAGTACGACGTCGAGCTGCAGTGCACCTGCCCGTAGCGTAGCGGCGCGCCGCTCAGCCGGACGGCCCGTCCGGCTGGGTGGACGAGCCCCAAAAGCGAAAGCCCGGCCACCTCACGGCGGTCGGGCTTTTCTTTGTCTGCTCGCCCGTCGGGGCCAGCCGACCGGGCTAGGCCAGAGCGTGGTCCTGGCCGAAGGACACGTGCTGCTGCGGCGCCGAGTCCAGGCCGCTGGGCGGCTCGTTGCCCTCGGCGATACGGATGAGCACCCGACCCGCCTTGAGCAGGTCACCGGGCAACAGCGTCCGGCGGTGGCTGAGCTGCTCGCCGTTGAGCTCGCTGCCGTTGGTCGAGTCCAGGTCGCGCACCCAGACCAGCCCGTCGCCGAAGTTCTCGATCTCCAGGTGCTGGCGCGACACGCTGGCGTCCTCGATCAGGAGATCGCCCTCGGCGCGTCCAAGCACCGTGATGGCTCCGGCGATCTCGACCTCGATCTCGTCGGCCGACTCCTCCAGCCGCAGCGTCAGCCGCAGCGTGCGAGGCGCCAAGCTGCGCGGCTCCAGGTAGACGATCTCCGCGTCGCCGGCGCGCACGCGGTCGCCGTGGGAGAGGTGAACCTCCTCGGCGGCCTCGCCGTTGACCTCGAGCGATCGCGTGCGCGACAGGCGGCGCAGCAGCGGTCGCCCGTGCTCGCGCTCTATGACCCCGTGCACGGTGGCCGCAGAATCCGCGGGCAGCGAGACGATGCAGATCTCGCTCGACCCGATGGTGACAGGCCGACTGCCGATCTTGGTGCGCCTGACGGCACCCTCGGAGTCGGTCCAGAAGAGGAACGCGCTTTCGTCACTCAAGGGCTAATCCTCGTCCTTCCGGCGTAGAGTCATTCGGCTGCGCTGCGCGTCCGAAATCTTGTCGCTTCGCTTGTACTCGCTCTCGTCGACCACTTCGAGAAGATCAGCGTCCACCTCGAGGCCCTTCATGAACCACTGGGTCTCCGAGAACTCGTCTTTCGGTGCGGCGGGAGCACGCTTTTCGACGGTCGGCTTCTTCTCCACGCGGGCGGCTTTCGCCTCCGCGCGCGCCACCGCCGAGGTCGGCGCCTCTGGATCGGGCGCAGCCTCCGTGTGGAGTGTGGAGCCGGCCGTGATCGGCCGCTCTCGCGCGACCTCGGCCTTGATGCGGTCGGCGATTCGCTCGAGCGCCGTGTCGCCGAGCTGCTTCTTGGGCTCCGGCACCGCGGCGCGCGCCTCGCGCTGGCCGCGCTGCGCAGCGGACATCGGCACCGCCTGCAGCTCAACGCGCGTCTGCTGCACGTCTGCGGCCGGGGCCTGGGCCGCCGCCGCTGGGCGTGACGCCGGCGCCTGGGCCGCCGCCGGCTTCGCGACCTGGTCAGGGGCCGTGCGCGCCGCCGGGTCAGCGACCGGCGCCCCGCGATGAGCCGCCAGCCACTCCGCGGCCAAGCTCGCCGGGATCGCCGACATCTCGACCACGGTCGCGTCGGTGTCCTCAGCCGCTGGCGCCTCGCCGGCCGTGGCCCGAGACTGCGCGGGCATCGGCCCCGTCTGCGCCCCGGCGCCGCCATCGGCGACGGCTTCCAGCTTCGCCCCATCCACGGGGCAGAAGTTGCCGTCCTGCCATCTCTGCCCGCACTTTGGGCAACCTTTCATCGTCATGGCTCGCTCGCGGGTCGGTCGGAGGCACGCCGCCCGATCATCATCGGGGCCTGGGGCTTGCAGTGTCAAGCTTGCCTAGGCTGCGGCCGGCCTGCTACTACGCGTCGAAATGCGCCAACTCATCGCCACGCTCACCGTCGCCGCCCTGCTGATCGCCGGCGGCACCTTCCTGTGGGGTTGGCCCGGCGCCTGGGGACTCATCGCGCTGGGCCCGGGCCTCCTGCTGGGCTCGGTCCTCACCCACCTCGTCGACACCTGGGTGCGCGGCGCCCGCCCCCGCCTCATCTTCACGACGCTCGCCGGCAGCTTCGGCACCCTGATGGCGCTCTTCGCGCTGATGGTGATGGCCGCCGCCAGCTCGCCGGCGCAGCGCCAAGTCGCCCAGAGCCGCACGGTCACCACCTCGGCCGCCTCGCTGTGGGCCGCCGCCGCCCCCGTCGAGCTCTGGGGCCGCTGGGAGGCGCTGGTCCGCGAGGCCCGACCGCCCGCGCAGCCCGGACTTCCCACGGTCGGCGCGCGCTACGACGCCACCATGCTCATCAGCGGTCGCGAGGTGCCGGCCGAGCTCGAGATCGTCGCCTGGGAACCCCAACGTCACATCCGCTGGCGCGTCCTGCTGGCGCCCGGCAGCGCGTTCGAGGACATGACCATGGATCTCGGGCTGGCGGTCGGCGATGGCGGCACCACCGCGACGTTCACCCTCAGCTACACCGTGCCCGGCGTGACGGCGCGCGCCATCGAGCGGTGGGCGCTGAGGCCTATCCTGGACGCGTCCGCGGCCGAGTCGGTCGACGCGCTGGTCGCGCTGGCGGCCGAGCTGGCCGGCGGTGACTGAGGGCGTCACCCTCGAGGCCTCGGTCATCGGCAGCTTCGCCGAGGTCGACGCGGCCGAATGGGACCGCGTGGTCGCCGACGAGCCGCCCTTTCTGGAGCACGCCTTCCTCGCCGCCCTCGAGGACACGGGCTGCGTCGGCGCGGACACGGGCTGGCTTTGCCGGGCCGTCCTCGTGCGCGCCGGCGGCGCCCTGGTCGGCCTCGCGCCGGCCTGGCTGAAGACTCACTCCATGGGCGAGTTCGTCTACGACTGGGCGTGGGCCGACGCCGCCCAGCGCGCGGGCGTCCGCTACTACCCGAAGCTGGTGGTCGCGGCGCCGTTTTCACCCGTCCCGGGCTCGCGGCTGCTGGTCGACCCGGCCCTACCCCAGGGCCTCGCGGACGCCGTGCGCACCATGCTCCTCGACGCCCTGGAGTCCGTCTCGCGCGACGCGGGGGCGGCCGGCGTCCACCTGCTCTTCTGCCGCGAGCACGAGGTGCGGCTGGCCCGCGAGCGCGGGTACGCCCACCGGATCGGCATGCAATTTCACTGGGAAAACGCTGGCTATTCGGACTTCGACGCCTTCCTCGCGCGCTTCAACTCGAAGCAGCGCAACCAGATCCGGCGCGAGCGACGGCATGTCGCCGAGGCCGGGATCACGGTCGAGGCGCTGAGCGGCGCGGAGATCGGCGACGAGCTACTCCAGCCGGCCTTCGGCTGGTACCGCGCCACCATCGAGCGCTTCTTTTACGGCCGCCAGTACCTCTCTGAGGCGTTCTTCGCGCGCCTGTGGGCGGACCTGCGCCCGCGGCTCCAGGTCGTCGTCGCACGCCTCGAGGGCGAGCCCATCGCGGGCAGCATCAACCTGCAGAAGGGCGGCGAGCGCTACGGGCGCTACTGGGGCGCCAGCGAGCGCTTCGCCCACGTCCACTTCGAGGTCTGCACCTACGCGGCGGTCGAGGACTGCATCCGCTCGGGGATCCGTGTGTTTCAGGCGGGCGCCGGCGGCGGCGAGCACAAGTACGGCCGCGGCTTCGCCCCCGCCCTGACCCACAGCGCGCATTTGCTGCACCATCCGGGATTTCACGAGGCGGTCGACGAGTTCTGTGTGCGCGAAGGCGGCCACGTCCGCGCCGAGGCCGAGCGGCTGCGCGAGGGACTTTTCGTCCGATGATGTCTATGTTTTTGCACTGCAATGCCGCCTGTCAGCGAGGCGCCGCCGATGCCTGAGACCCGCCCCCCCACCGAGGCGATCGTGACCTCGCTGGTCGCCGAACCGAGACGCCCGCCCGAGATCGGGCGGCGTGAGGTCGAGGTCGAGACCGCCGGGACCCTGCGACGCGCCGGGGCCGCCGCCCTGGACGCCATGCCGCTGCTCGTCGTCGCGGGCGTCAGCGCCCTGGTCGGCCTGTTCGGCTCGCTCCCCGACGCCATGGGCCAGTACAACCTCTTCGACCGCTTCATCGACGTGGCGAACGGGAACCCGGCGCTGCTGCTCGGCCCGCTCGCGGTCTTCGCGGTGGCTGAGGTCGCCTGGCATGCGGTCTGCGTCACCATCGGCGGCAGCACCCCGGGCAAGCGAGTCCTCGGGCTGCGCGTCGTCGGCCCCGGTGGCCGGCGCCCCGGCCCCATCCGCGCCAGCATCCACGCGCTGCTCCGCGTCGTCAGCCTCGCCACCCTCGGCTTCGGCCACCTCACGGCCATCCCGGACCCCGCGCGCCGCACCCTCTCCGATCGGCTGGCCGGCGTCTTCGTCGTCGTCGACGCGAAGCCGTGACCTGTGCGCGCGACCGGTCCGCGCGCGCCGCGGCATTCCGTGAGAAAGTTGCTGGCGAACGAAGCCCGCGTTACCAATTGAGGCGAACTTTCGCCTGAGCCGGATAACCGACGCGTTGACTCCCTGCTCGACATGCTCGCGGCCGGTCTCCCCCGGTCTCAAGTTCTGCCCGCACTGCGGGACGCGGAACGCGGCGGCGGTTCGTCAGGAGCCCGCGGATCCGATGATCGGCAAGATCATCGGCAACAACTTCCGCCTGCTGGAGGTCGTCGGCACGGGCGCGATGGGCACCATCTTCAAGGCCGAGCAGGTCTCGCTTGGCAAGACGGTGGTCATCAAGCTGCTGCATCGGCACCTGCTCGGCGATCCGTCGCTGTCGAAGCGCTTTCACCGCGAGGCCCGCGCCGCCAGCCTGCTCAACCACCCGAACACGATTCAGATCATCGACTTCGGGCAGATGCAGAACGGGCCGCTCTACATCGCGATGGAGTACGTGCCCGGCCGCGACCTCGCCGACGTGCTCTTTCACGAGTTCCCGATGGGCCCGATGCGCATCGTCAACATCGTGCGCCAGATCGCGTCGGCGCTGGATGAGGCCCACGCGAACGGCGTGCTGCACCGCGACCTGAAGCCCGAGAACATCATGGTCGGCGACCGGCGCAATCAGCCGGACTTCGTCAAGGTGCTCGACTTCGGCATCGCCAAGCTGCAGGACGGCGTGCAGACCGCTGGGGCCTTCCAGACCGTGGCTGGCGTCGTCTGCGGCACGCCGGAGTACATGAGCCCCGAGCAGGCGCGCGGCGAGCAGCTCGACGGGCGCAGCGACCTCTATGCGCTCGGCGTGCTGATGTACCAGCTGCTGACGAATCGTCTGCCCTTCGAGGGTGAGTCGCCGCTGGCGGTGGTGACGCAGCACCTGTCGAAAGAGCCGATACCGCCGAGCCGTTTCGCCAACGGCATCCCGCCCAGCCTTGAGAACCTCACGCTGTCGCTGCTGATCAAGCCGCGCGACGAGCGGCCCGCGACGGCGCTCGATGTCGTCGCCGAGCTCGACCGCATTGGGCGCGAGCTGGAGAGCGCGGAAGGCCAGGGCCAGGGCGGCGACGCGACGATGGTCGAGATTCGGGCGATCCCCGCCGACGCCGTGCGCGAGCTGGCGGGCGGACCGCAGACCATGGAGGTCTCGCAGGCCGCGCTGGGCACCGCTCCCCCGCCGGCCGCCACGCCGCCGCCGGTGCACGCCCGCCGCCGCCTGACCCCCGCGCCCTCGGATCACTCCGAGCCCACCTCGCCGGTGGCCAGCGCACCCGACGCGCCGCTGACCGCGCGCATCCCGGGCTCGTTCAAGCGCGCCTCGAAGTCGAGCTGGCCGCAATCGCGCATCCTGCTCGCCGCGCTGCTCATCAGCATGACCTTCGCGTTGCTGACCTGGATCATCTACCGCGTGGTCGTGCCGACCGAGCACGGCGCTCCGGCGACGACCACAGGGAAGGTCAGTCCGGTGTCGCCCGCGTCGTCTGAGACCCCTGCGTTGGGCGAAGCGAAGGACGAGGCGGCGCCGGCCCCTGCGCCCGGGACCAGCCCCTGACGTCGGCGACGCGGCGGTCGGGAGGCCCCGCTCGGCTCAGATGAACTCGACGCGCAGCAGCTGCCGGCCGATGAAGACGTAGTCGCCGTTGGACAGCGGCACCTCCTTCTTCAACCGGAAGTAGCTGCCGTTGCGGCTGTCGAGGTCCTTCAGCAGGTACTCGCCGTCCCGCTCTTCGATGCGCGCGTGATAGTGGCTGATGAAGCGGTCGTAGCCGAAGTTCACGTCGCAGTCTTCGCGGCCGATGGTGACGGTGCGCTTGCGGGCGCAGTAGACGAGGCCCTCTTGGGAGCCACGGATGAGCTGCACCACGCGGAATCGCCAGACGGGGACTGGGGTCCCGCAGAAGACCGCGCCGTCGGCGCCCACCACGACAGGGGTCGGGCGGTACATCTCGAAGCGCAGGACCTGCTCGCCGCAGAGGAAGATCTCGCCGTCGGTGATCGGCACCGGCTCGTGGATGCGGATGTAGGTGCCGTTGAGGCTGCTCTCGTCGCGCACGAAGAGGCGGCCGTCCTTGTAGTAGAACGTCGCGTGCAGCGGCGAGACCGTGGGGTCGTCGGGGAAGAGGATCGGGCCCTCGGCGCGGCCAGCGGCGTGGGAGGTCCCGTTGAGCTGGAACGTGAAGCCGTCGCCGCCGTCGCCGCGAATCAGGCGCAGGCGGGCGCGGCGAACGGTCGGGGCGCCGTCGTGGTAGACGCTCTCGGCGGCGCGGGCGGGCGCCACCGGTTGCATGGGGGAGCCACAGTTGCCGCAGAAGCGATGGTCGGGCGCCACCGGATGTCCGCAAGCGCTGCAGTTCATTGAGTCGGCCGTCCCACGAATGCGGTGTGTGCTCGGGCTACGCGGAGGCGCCGCCCGGGCGTCGCGGACTATAGGAGCGGGGTCCCGAGATCGTCAAGGCGAGAGGGCGCGAGCACGGAGGCGCAGGCTGGGGTTGAAGCTGGTGGTGGCTGCGGCGACGGCGGCGCGAGCGCGTGGATCGAGGCTGCGGCCGAGGGCGGAGAGGGCGGCGAGGGCGACGGATGGGGCGGAGTCGGCGACCAGATCGATGAGAGCGTCGGTGAGGGCGGCGGGCGGCGGCTCGGGCAGGGCGGCCAGGGCGGCCAGACGGACGGCGACGTCGGAGTCGCGGAGAAGGACGCGGAGTGGGTCGGCGGCGGCGGCGCTCTTGAGGCGGCCGAGGGCGGCGGCGAGGGCCAGGCGCTCCGGCGGCGAGGCGGCGGGGTGCTCGGCGGCGAGGCGGTCGTTCGCGGCGGCGATGAGCGCGGTGGCGCTTGGCTCGTTGGGGGTCGCCAGGAGCGCGAGGGCCCGGATGCCGGCGACGCGCAGCGCGGGATTGGGCCCGGTGTCGGCGAGGGCGGCGAGGGCGGCGAGGCGGGCGCTGGCGCGGACGTCATCGCCGCCGCGGAGGGCGATGCGAGCGAGGAGGTCGGTGGCGTCAGGGCGGAGGGCCGGGCCGCGCTCGCCAGCGGCCGCGGCGGCCAAGGAGTCGGCGTGGGGGGCGAGCCAGCCCGCGATGACCGCCGCAGCGTCGGGCGGGACGGTCGTGGGGGTGAGCGGGAGGAGGCGGAGGGCGCCCCAGGTTGCGGGGTCGGCGCCGGCCGTGCGGGCGCTCTTGAGCAGGGCCGCGAGCGCCGCGCTGTCGCCCGCGGTGAAGATCGCGGCGATCCGGGCGGAGATGAGGTCTGCGCGCTGGGCCAGCGCGGCCGCCAGCGCCTCCGGTGCCACGGGGGCCGGGCGGGCCGTGGCCAGGAGACCCGCGGCGTTGGCGTTGAGCTGCCCGTGCTCGACGTCGGCCATGGCGATGTAGGCTTGGCGGGCGTCGGCGCCTTCGGGGTCCCGGGCGGGCCGAGCGAGGAGCGCCGCGCCGACCAGCGCGGGCGACCCGGTCGCGGGGTCCCAGAGAGCGGCCGCCAGCGCGGCCCGCGACTCCGGCGTGTCGATGCGACCCAGCCCCCACGCGGCGCAGCGGGCCAGCGCCTCCTCCTCGCTGCGGAGCATCCGGGTCAGCGCGGGGATGGCGGCCGGCTCGGCGAGGCGGGCGAGTGACCAGACCACGGCGACCCGCACGCCCGCGTGGGCGTTCGTGTTGAGGCCCGCCAGCGCCTCGGAGACCCCGGCGCCGCCTGTGAACCCGAGGGCGAGCGCGGCGAGGATGCGCGCGCGGGGCTGACCGCCTGTGAGAGCCGGGATGAGCGCCTGCGCGGCCTCGGGATCGCCCGTGAGTCCGAGTGACCAAATCGCCACATCCGCGCCGTCGCTCCCGGGTCGCGCCAGCATCCGGCTCAGCGCCTCGCGCGCCGAGACCGTGCCGATCTGACCCAGGGCGATCGCCGCCTGGAAGCTGGTCATGGCGTCGGCCTCGCCTGCGAGGCGGGCGAGCACGGGCGCGGCGCCGCGGGGCTGAGTCTGGCGGATGACCTGGAGCGCCCGCGCGCGCAGCGCCACGTCCTGCCCGCCCAGCGCGGCCAGCAGCGGCTCTAGCGCGCGTTCGCCCAGGCGGCGACTGGCTTCTTCGCGTTCCGCCTCGGGCGCTGGCGACCACGCGATCTCGCTGGCGAAGCTCACGTACAGATCGACCAGCAGCTTCAAGATGATCTCGTGGCGGGCCCCCTGCCCTTGCAGCAGCGGCCGCAGCGCCAGCTCGACGTCGGCGAGGCGCCCGCTGTGGCCGGCGACCTGGACCAGCCGACGCCCCGCGCGCAGAAGCTCGCCGGGATCGCTCGAGTCCCGGACGATGTCCACGAGGACTTGCTCCTCGCGCAAGGACTGCCCCAGCTCGCTGTACAGGCCCGCTAGCCGAAACCGGACCTCGTAGCCGCGCGGATCCAGGGCCAGGGACTGCCGCAACGCCTCGGCCGCCTCGCTCGTGCGCCCCATGCGCAGGTAGAGCTCGCCCACGCGCGAGTGGGCCTTGGGGTCCGCCGGGTTGCCCGCCACCGCCCGCCGCGCCAGCTCCAGCGCCTTCGCGTCGTCCCCCTGCGCCAGGGCCAGATCCGCGGCCCGGTGGTAGAACTCGTGCGCGCTGCGCGGGTTTCGCCGGGCCAGGCGCTCCAGCACGTCGATGGCCTCGGGCAGCCGGTTCTGCCGGGTGTAGACCTCCTCCAGACCCGCCAGCGCCTCGGCGTCGTCGGGCGCGGCGCGCACCACGCGCTCCAGGACGCCCTGCGCGTCGTCAAGCTGGCGCTGCCTCAGATAGATCTTGGCCAGGACCCGCCCCGCCTCCAGATCCGGCGATTCGGCACCGAAGCGCGCCTTCAGCCGCTCCGTCTCGCTAGCCAACCGCCCCGCGCGCTCCCACAGCTCGATGACGTGCCGCCGCGCCTCGCCGACGTCGGCCGGTCGCCGCCCGGCGCCGTCGCTGCCCCCCCGCGCGGCCGCCTCGACCTGCAGCCACAGCCTCAGCGCCTCACCGTGCTGCTCCTGCCCCTCCAGCCACAGAGCGTAGGTCTTCGCCGCCCGCACACTGTCCGCCCCCGCCGCCAGCGCTGCCTCGAACTGCGTCCGCGCCTCCTCGACCAGCCCGTGGTCGGCGTAGACCTCCGCCAGCAGCAGGTGCCCCTCGCCGGCGTCCTTGCCCATGCTCAGCAGCCGCTTCCACGTCGTCATCGCCTGCGCCCGGTCCTTCCCGGTCCAATAGAACTCGCCGAGGCTGATGACGTGGCCTTGCTCTCTCGGCTCCAGCTTCATCAGCACGCGGTACTCGCGCTCGATCCGCTTGCGCGCCGTGGCGTCGCCGTAGCGCATGGTCAGATCGATGACCGACTGGTGCACGCCGGGATCCTGCGGGTAGCGCCGCGCCATCGTGGTCAGCGAAGCGAACGCCTCCTTGGAGCGGCCACGCTGGAAGAGCCGCTCGACCAGCCGCAGCTCATAGCGCGGCTCGCCACCGGACGCGCGGACCAGCGCCCGCCACGCCTCCAACACCTCGTCCGCGCTGCCGATGCGCTCGAGGATCGAGATGATGCGCTCGTGCGACTCCAGGTCCGACGGCCGCGCCTCGATCACCTTGCGGAAGAGCTCCAGCGCTTGGCCGTCCTCGCCCACCTCCTCAAGCAAGCGCGCGACCACCACCCGCACCGCGGGATCCCGCCGCGACTCCGGCTGAAGCTCCGCGACCAGCGCCCGCAGCGCGTCCCTGCGGCGGTACAGGCCGACCAGGCCGTCGAGATAGCCCTCCCGCGCCCAGTGCCCCGCCGGGATCTTCGCCAAGGCACCGCGCCACGTCGCCTCCGCCCCGTCCAGGTCGCCCAACTGCTCCTGCAGCTCCGCGACCTGACGCCAGATGATCACCTGCAGCTTCAGGTCCTGGCCGACCGCCTGCGCGCTCTGCAGCCACGCCGCCAACGCGCGCTCGGGCTGCCCCGCCTGCGTCAGCGCCGTGGCGTAGTCCATCCGCAGGTAGGCGTTCTTCGGCTCCGTCGCGATCAGCGCCGCCACATACCCGTCGGCCCGGTCCAGCTCCCTGAGCTCGAGCGCCGCCTGGATCGCCTCACGAAGCACCTCCTGCTTCTTCGACTTGCCCTGCCCCAGGCTCACCGCCCGGTCGTAGGCCGCCAGCGACCGCTCCGCTTCCCGCGAACGCAGATGCAGCCGCCCCGTCGCCAGCCAGGGCTCCGGCGCCTTCGGGTTCAGGGCCGCCGCGCGGGAGTAAGCGTCCAGCGCCTCGCCATCGAGGTCCGCCGCCAGGGCCAGATGCCCAAGCACCGCCCAGCTCGCCGCGCGCTGCGGATCCTCCGTCACCTCCGCGCGGTACGACGCGAGCAGCCCGGGCAACCCGCCGACGCTGTGAGCCACCTCGAGCAAGCGCCGCAGCGCGTAGTCCTGGTAGGGATCCTCGGCCAGCATCTTGCGGTAGGTCTGCGCGAGCCCGCGTTCCCGCGCTGACTCGGCGGCGTCGTCGGCCCGCGCGGAGGTGGCCAGGACGGACACGCAGCAGACCGCGCTCAGGACCAACGCCACGAAGCGCTTGAGTACGTGGCTGGCCTGCACGGAATGGACTACTCTGCCGACGCCCATGGAGATTCCGAACACCCTCTATCCTTACGAGCTCTTGCCGTTTCTTGAGTCGCTCCATGCCGCAGCCTTCACCGGCCGGCTGGAGCTGACCACCGAACGCGGCACGACACTGCTCTATCTTACGGCCGGGCGCACCCGATACGCGACGACCACGGCGGTCTCGGGAACATTCCCCGCGTGGCTCATCACCGAGGAGCTCTTCGCTCGCGAGCGAATCCACGGCTGGCTGCGCGAGTGCACCGACGAGGAGCAGGCCCTCGAGGAGCTCCTGCTGCAACGCAGCGTAATGAACGCCGAGAGCATCGTCCATCTCAAGGGTGAGATGAGCCGCGCCGTGTTCGCACGTGCGTTCTGCGCCACCGCCGAGCTGGCGGTGATCGAGATGGACGGCGACGGCCTGGAGTTCGGCGACTTCGCCCTGGACCCGCTCGAGGCGCTCTTCGATTGCGCGGCCAACCACCCGGTCTACGGCGCGATGCTGGAGACCCTGCAAGGCTCCTGGCACCGGCCTCTGCGGCGCAGCCCGGCGTTTTACACGCTGATCTCGCTGTTTCGCCGCTACTTCGTGGGCAGCACGCTGGCCCTTCACCTGGACTCGCCCACCAGCCTCACCGAGCTGACCGACGGCGTCGACGACGCTCAGCCGGTCATCGCGCAGGTCTTCGCGCTCTACGCCAGCGGCATGGTGAGCTTCGCCGGCGAGGAGCCACGGTCGCGCCTCTTCGCACGCGGAGACGGGCGCCCATCGGTGGACGCCCACGCCCTGCCCCGCCGCGCGCCGGCCGAGGCCGGGGTCCGCGTGGGCGCGCGACCGACGACGCAGCCCGGCATGCGCGTGTTCGCCCCAGACGCCGAACCCGCACCTGAGCCGCCGATGGACGAAGCGGAGATGCGGCGCACCCGGACCCAGTTCTTTCGGCCGCCGCCGCCCGTCGACGAGGCCTCTTCCCCCGAGGAGCGGGCGAAGCGTTTCGCCGATCTTCACGGCGGGCTGGTCGGGCAGGGTCTCATCGAGGCCGCCGCGCGAACCGACGGCCTCGACGCCTACGCGATCCTCGAGGTCGCCCCGGACGCCCCGCTGAGCGCGGTGCGCGCGGCCTACCTGCGGCACCTCCGGCGCTACAACGAGGACGCCTACGTCGGGCAGTTTCTGCCGGGGGCGGCGGGCAGCGCGCTGGCGACCCTGCGTGCCAGCGCCAACTCGGCCTACGAGACGCTCAACGACCTGCGAAAGCGCCGGGCCCACGACCAGAAGCACAAGGTGGCAGGCGCCCTGGCCGACGCCGACCTGGACGCGCTCTTCTACGCGGAGGGCGTCTTCAAGGCCGCCCAGATCCGCCTGACCGGCGAGCTCTACGCCGAGGCGATCACGCTGCTGCGCGAGGCCGTCGAGCGCGCCCCTCGCGAGCCCGAGTACCTCGCCTACCTCGCGTTCGCCCTCGACCTGGCGCGCCGCGCTGGCCTCGAGCTCACGCGCCGTGGTTGGCAGCCCGACGAGCTGCTGGACCGCGCGCTGGCGATGGACTCGACCCTCGAGTCCGCCTGGCTCTTCCGCGCGCGACTCGCCCAGCAAGCCGGGGACTCTCGGCGCGCGTACGCCGCGTACCATCAGGTCACGACGTCGAATCCGGACAACGAAGAGGCGACCGAGGCCCTCGAGCGGTTCCGCGCCGAGGGCGTGGAGCTGGAGCTGATCTCCCGCGGGCGCCTCAGCGAGCGGATATCGCAGATGCTGGGGCTGCGTCGTTAGCCGCCGCTGGCGCCGCGGCGAGGGCGCGGACACCGCCGAGCACCCGCCGCACGAACGACAGGTCCGGGCCCTTGGACCGGCGCGACCAGCGGACGGTCAGCACGGCGGTCAGCGAACCATCCGGCAGGCCGCCGAAGATGGCGTAGCTTCGCTGCCGACGGCCGAAGGGGCGGGCGTAGACCCCGACCTCGACGGCGACGAACCCGGCCGGGGCGAGGCGCTCTCGGAGCGTCTGCTCGCAGCTCGGCCCGGCGTGGCTGGGGCCAAGCTCCCGCAACTCGAAGCTCTTTCGCACGGTCGCTAGCTGCGCGCTGCCGACCAGACGACCCCGCCGCAGCGCCAGCCGGTCGCCGCCGTCAGGCGAACGCAGGGTCACCAGCTCCGGGCTGAGCTCGATCTCCCACGACGCGGGCAGCCGCACGGAGATCCCCAGCTCGGCGAGCTCGCGGACCGGCCAGGCGTCCGTCGCCTCGAAGGCCGCAGCGTCCGCCGCGATCGGACAGCCAAACAGCGTGTCGGGAGCTGGCGGATCGGGACGCGGTGGCTCAGGCGTGGTCGCGCGCGCAGAGGTCACCTGCGCGCAGAGCGCCACCGCCAGCGCGAGCGTCCTCACCGCCGTCACGCACCCGCCCGGCGCGAGAGCGCGGCGTCGAGGATCTCGCCCTGCAGGTTCACGCCGTCGAACCCGTTGATCTCGTGCAGACAGGTCGGGCTGGTGACGTTGACCTCGGTGAGCCAGCCCCCGATCACGTCGATGCCGACGAAAGTCTGCCCCGCCTCGGCCAGCGCTGGCCCGATGGCGTCACAGATCTCCCGATCTCGGGCGGTGATCTCGGCTGGCACCACCTGCGCGCCCGCGTGGATGTTGCCGCGGTGGTCGACGCCGCTCGGGACGCGCAGGCACGCGCCGCGCGGGATGCCGTCGATCAGGATGACGCGCTTGTCGCCCTCCCGCGCCTCGGGCAGGTAGCGCTGCGCCAGGATCTTCCTGCGCCCGTGCCGCGTGGACGTCTCCAAGATCACCCCGATGTTGGGGTCGTCGCTGCGCAGCACGAACACGCCCTCGCCGCCGTTGCCGTCGAGCGGCTTGACGACGATGGCGCCCAGCTCCTCGGCGAAGGCTCGAATCCGACGCTGGTCCTGCGTGATCAAGGACTCGGGCACCAGCTCAGGGAAGGCCATCGCCCACGCCTTTTCGTTGAACGAGCGCAAGCCCTCGGGATGATTGACGACCAACGTGTCGCGGGCGGCCAGATCGAGGATGTAGGTGTTGAAGATGTAGCCCATGTCGAAGGGCGGGTCTTTGCGCATCCAGACGACGTCCGCGTCGCTCAGCGCCATGTCCACCGGGGGGCCCAGCTCCGCGTGCTGACCCTGCACCGGCTTGACCTTGGCCGCGCGTACGACGCCACGAGCCACGCCGTGGCGCTGGTAGAGATCCTCCACCAACCCGTAGAGCACCTCGTGGCCGCGGCGCTCCGCCTCAAGCATCAGCGCGAAGGTCGAGTCCTTGTCGACCCGAATCCCGCCGATGGGGTCCATCAGGAAGATGTGGCGCACGCGGCTCACGGCCCCTCCCCTGCGTCGTCCTCACCCTCGTCGCCGGCGGCGGGCACCTCGTCAGCGCCAGGCTTCTCGGCGGGCTCAGGCGCCGCCGTAGCCGCCGGCGGCGTCCAGGACCAGCCGGCGACCAAGATGGAGCGGTCCCCGGCCTCAGCCCCGACCACCTTGCGGGTGGCGTCCACGTACACCTTGGCCAGCGCCGCCCCCGCCTTCTGGATGTCCCACTGGCTGGTCTCGATGGCCCCACCCTTCGGTCCGGAGAAGATCCGCGTCCCCGCCCGCGTGGCGACCAGCGACGTCTCTCGGCGCGTGCCAGCGTCGAGCGCCACCATCGTCACGCTGGCCTTGGTCGGGTCCAGGCGGTCCCCCCACGTGGCGACGACGTGCAGCGCGTCCTTGTCCCACACCACGGCCTTGCCCGGCGCCGCCCAGTCGATGGGCTTTCCGTCCGCGTTGATGGTGACGACCCGCAGCCCCTCGCCGTGGCGAAACGCGAACACGCCCTGCCCCTGCCGGGCCTCAAGCTGCCGCCGGTACTTCACGATGCGCTGCCCGCCGTCCAACTGCAGGAAGCTGGTGAGAAAAGGCCGCTTGCTGTCCTTCTTCTTCACCTGGCCCGACGCGTAGGTCGCGGTCTCGCCGCTGGCCACCCGCACGCTCTCGACGCCGACCTCCTTTCCACCCTCCCGCGCCGTGTAGCGCGTCTCTTTGGGCTTCGGCTTCGCGTCGGCAGCGCGCGCGTCGGCGGCGAGCCCCAGCGACACGACCGCCACGAGAGCGGCCGCCATGGAAGTGAGTAGAAACCGGCGTTGCTGCAAGCTCATGATGCTCCGTTGTCTCAGGTGCTGCCCCCGGTTAGTGTGGCCGCCGCAGCGCTGTCAAGCGCGGAGACGCCGTGTCCACGGGGGCTGTGTGGAGTTCATCAAGTACCACGGACTCGGGAATGACTTCCTTGTCTTCGAACACGGACTCGAGGGCGCGCGTTCCCTGACCGCCGACGAGGTGGTCGCGATTTGCGACCGCCGCTTCGGCGTCGGCGCGGACGGCACCGTGTTCGCGCGCCCTTCCGCGGTCGCTGCGCTGAGGATGGAGCTGCTCAACAGCGACGGCAGCACGCCCGAGATGTGCGGCAACGGCATCCGCTGCCTCGTCGCCTACGCCGTGGACCACCTCGGCTTCGACGCGAACCCGCTCGCGGTCGAGACCCCCGCCGGCGTGCTCGACTGCGCCTGGACACGCGAGGCCTCGGGCCGCGTCGACACCGTGCGCGTGTCGATGGGCCGGCCCACCTTCGATCGCGCCAAGATCCCCGTGGCGGGCGAAGGCGACGCGCTCGAGCTCGAGGTGTCGACGCCCGCGCGCAGCTTCGTCGGGACCGGCGTCGGGACCGGCAACCCGCACTACGTGATCTTCGGCGACGCGCGGCGCGAGACCGCCGAGACCTTCGGCCCCGCGCTGGAGCGCCACCCCATCTTTCCTCGTGGAACCAACGTGGAGTTCGCGGAGGTCGTGGCCCCGGATCACATCCGCCTGACCGTCTGGGAGCGCGGCTGCGGCCTCACGATGGCGTGCGGCACGGGCGCGACGGCGACCGTGGTGGCCGCCGTCCGCGCCGGCCACGTCCACGCCGACCGCCCCGTGCGCGTCACCCTGCCCGGCGGCGACCTCGCGATCACCGTCACCGCCGCGCTGGACGCCGCCTTCATGGAGGGCCCAGCGCGCGAGGTCTTCCGCGGGCGAATCGACCTGTAGCGGACACGACGACGCCAGCGTGGGGTTCACGCTGGCGTCTGGCGGCGGCGACCCCGTGGGGCCGACACGCGCGTCGAGTTCTCGGCGCCTCACCCGCTGAGCAGGCGAGGCGCCGAGCCCGTGCTACTTGCGGCCGATGCTCGGGGTCACTTCCACGATGCCGTTCTTGGCACCGGGGACCGCGCCCTTCACCAGGAGCAGGTTCTGCTCCGGGTAGACGGCGACGACGTGCATGCCGCGGTTGGTCACGCGGGCGTTGCCCATCTGACCGCCCATGCGCTTGCCCTTGATGACGCGCGAGGGGAACGCCGACTGCCCGATGGAGCCCGAGTGGCGCTTGTACTCGTGCGTACCGTGGCCGATCTCCTTGGCGCCCTTGAAGCCGTGACGCTTCATGACACCCTGGAAGCCGCGACCCTTGGTCTTGCCGCACACGTCGAGCTTCTGGCCCGGACGGAACATCGCGACGGTGAGCTCACCGCCCACCTCCACGCCGTCGAGGTCGGCGTCGCGGACGCGGAACTCACGAAGCACGCGCGCCGGCGTGACCTTCGAGTGGTGGAACACGCCCAGCTCGGGCCGGTTCAGCTTCTTCTCGGCGATCGTCTCGAAGCCGACCTTGACGGCCGAGTAGCCGTCCTTGCCGTCGCGACGCTTCACCTGGATGACGCGGTTGGGGCCCACTTCGAGGACCGTCACTGCCACCAGATTTCCGAACTGGTCGAAAACCTGCGTCATGCCTACTTTCTTACCAACCAAGCCCTGCGCCACGTCGTCACCTCGTGTCTCGTCGATAAGCGGTGCCTCAAGGGCCCGCCCAGCGGACGCGGGAAGCTAGCAGCGCCCCCCGGGGGTGTCAATCGTGAATCTGCCCGCCGACCTCGGCGGGCAGATTCGTCTTCCGAAGTCAGCCGAGTCCGCTTCTCAGCGAAGCACGATCGGGTAGTTCACGATCATCTGCGGGTCCGTGAATCCCGAGAAGCGCGTCGCCAACAAGGCGTTGACGATGCAGCTCTGGACCGCGCTGGTCGTGCCGCCGCCGCCGGTGATCCGGGCCGACGTCACAGCGCCCGAGGACGCGATGACGATGGTCGTCTTCACGGTGACCGATCCCGGCGGGCGATCGGCCTGAGCCGCGTAGCAGGCGGAGAAGCTGCCGTGTCGCTTGCGCAGCGAGCCCTTCAGCGCGGACGCGCCGAGCTTCGCGGGCAGCCCGCCCCCGGCGGAGTCGGACTCGCTGTCGGTGGGCTCGGGCTCCTCGACCTTCTTCTTCTCGTTGAGCTGCTTGAGCAGATCGTTGACGTCCTTGCTGGATCCGCCGGCCGTCGGGGCCGCCTTCGGGATCTCGGCCTCACGCTTGATCGGCTCGGGCTTGGGCTCGGCCTTGACGGGCTCGGGCCGCGGCTTCGCAGGCTCCGGCTTGGTCTTCGGAGGCTCGGGCTTGGACTTGACCGGGTCGGCTCCCGCCGCTGCGGCCTCACCGCCCGTCGGGGCGTCGCCTTCGCCCTCGGGGGGCTTCTCCTCACCCGTCGGCGCGTCGCCTTCAGCGCCTGCAGGCGGCTCGTCGGTACCCGCGGCACCGGCCACCTCGCCCTCAGCACCTGCCGCTGGCGCCGCCTCGGCGCTGGGAGCCGCTTCGGCCGCCACCGGAGCTTTCTCGGGCTCCACGGCCGCCGCGGGGAGCGCGCCTGCAGCCGCGGTCTGCTCGGCCGCCGGCGGCACCGTCCGCGCCTCGGGTGCAACCTCGGGCTTCTGCTGGCCCATCAGCCACCAGACGAGCACGCCGCCGAGCAGCACGGCCGCCACCGCCACCGCGGCCATCTTCAGCCCGCCGCCACGACGTCGCGACACGATCGGCGACGCCAGGGTCATCGACGCGCCACCGGGCATCACGAGCGAGGACGCGGCGTCGTCGCCGAACGGGCTGCTCGCCACGCCACCGGTCTTGGCGGAGGTGCGGGCGGCCACGGCGCGAATGTCGATCAGGCCGCTGGACTCGGTGACCATGGAGTCGTCGTGGGTCGTGTTCTGGTCGCCCGAGCTGCCGATGTCGTCGAGGCTGAAGAGCACCGAGGTCTCGCGCCGGCCGTGCACCGCGGGCTTTCCGGTCTTCGGCGCGTCGTCGTCGTCGAAGTCGTCGCTGCCGAAGATGTCGTCGTCATCGGCGGCCCCGGAGACCACTTCAGGCGAGTCGAAGAGCGAGGACACGCTGCCGGAGGCGGCCTTGGGCGCCGCGGCGTCGCGCGGCCGGCTCACCGGCGCGGCGGACATCGAGAAGAGCGGGGCATCGGCGGCGGGCGCCGGCTCATCGGCTGCGGCGTCGTCGCCAAAGCTCCCGAAGAGCGGGGCGTCCGGGGCATCCTCGTCGGCCGGGGGCTCGTCGTCGTCTGCGCCAAAGAGCGAGGACGCGGCGGCGCTCGAAGACGTCGCGAAGAGGCTCTCGCTCGAATACTGGGCGTGCGCGGCGGCGATCTGATCTTGGGGGATCATGGTCGTGTCGGAGCCTGCGTCTTCCTCCGCCGCGGGGTCGTTCGCCGCGCTCTGCGCCGGCTCCGCGGCCGCCGCCGCGATGGTCTCCGGGGTCAGCGCCGACACCTCATGCAGCGTCTTCATCGCGCTGCTCGCGGCCTCGATCTCGGCCTCGGTCGCGCGCTCCTCGGGCGTCTCGGCCGGCGCGGCGTGCGTCGGGGCGGCCGTCGCAGCCGGCGCCGTAGCGGGCGCCGCAGGCAAGATCGCGGACAACGCCTCGATCGACTTCAGGTGCTCCCAGGCCGCCATGCCCTGACACCACGCGTAGCTGTCGGGGCCAAGGACACCTTCGCCGAGGAGACGAGCCAATTCATCCGTGCTCACGGGGCCTTGGCGCTCAGTTCCGACCGCGTAGTACCACGCCGCCTCCGCTGCTGCGCCGTCGCCCGCGATGCCCTGCACGAGGATCGGCGCGCCACACTTGCGGCACGTGATCTTGAACGTGCGCCCGGCCCCTTGGACCTTTTCGTCCGGGATCGCGTAGCGCGTGTTGCAGGATTCGCAGTTGATTTTCATGGGGCGGATCCGAAGGCGGCAGGTGAAAGAGCGCCGGGAGGAGAGCCCCGCCGCGCAAGGATGCACTGATTATATAGGTGATCTGGGGAAGGCTGGGCAACCCCTACGCGGGATGCGCCGCCTCGATGCCACCGCAACGCACAGCGCGGTAATTCTATGCGGTGGCGGCGCCTATCCAACCGCTACAAGGCGCGGGGCGCCAGTTTCCCGCCCCGCCGGCTCCCACTCAGGCGCCGCGAAATCGGTGCAGACGACGGCGCAGAGCCGTGCGCGACAGGGCGTCGAGGTCCCCGACGACCGTGAGCTGAGCGCGGCGCGGGCTCAGGTAGTGAGCCGCCACCCGCGCGACCTCGGCCGGATCGAGCGCCATCATGCGATCATGGCGGTCGGTGATGCTGGCGTGCGGCGTCTGCAGGCGCTCCAGGCCGACCCACGAGCAGACAGCCGACGGGGAATCGACGGTCGAACGCAGCTCGAAGGCGTATCGACTCTGCATCCGCGCCCACTCGTCCTCGCCGGGCGGCTCGCTCACCAGGGCCGCCAAGATCTCGACCACGCTGTCGACCACCGCGATCGCGTTCTTGTGAGAGACCGTCGCCTCGATCGCCACGAGGCTGATCCCCTCGTAGGCCTCCAGATCCACGCTCACGTCGTAGGCGAGGCAGCGCTCGTCGACGATCGTGTGGCGCAGGCGGGCACAGCTCCCGTCGTCGAGCAGCCGCTGCGCCGCCAGCAGCGCGGTCCAATCCTCCGACGACTCCCCCGGCACCACCCACGCGAACTGAAGCGTCGTCTGGCTCCCCGTCGCCTGGGTGTACTCGAAGGCGGGCAGGTCCGGTCGCGCGGTCGGCTGCGGCCCGGGCTTGCGCGCGCCAGGCTCCAACCCGCCGAACGCCGCGTCCACCGCCGCGAACACGAAGTCCACCTCCACCGGCCCGGCGACCACGACGACCATGTTCCGGCCGACGTAGTGCTCGGCGTGCCAGCGGCGGCAGTCGGCCTCGGTGAAGTCCGCCAGCAGCTTCGGGGTGCCGCCGATCTTGAACGCGATCGAATCCCCAGGAAAAAGCGCCCTCTTCGCGAGGTTGTCGACGTCGATGTCCCGGCCCCGCTCGTCCACCTCGTCGGCGATCTCCTCGAGGATCACCCGGCGCTCCAGGTCGACGCCTTCGAAGAGCGGCCGCCCCAGCATCGCGCCCAGCAGCCGCAAGACCTCGCCGACCCGCTCCGGCGCGCAGCTCGCGTCGAAGGCGCTGAAGTCGCGGTACGTCGCCCCGCCCAGCCCCGGCGTGAGGCGCTCGGCGGCGACGTTGAGCTCCCAGCTCGTCGGATAGGCCTCGCAACCCCGAAAGAGCACGTGCTCCAGCAGGTGGCTCAGCCCGTTGTCCTTGGCGCTCTCGTAGCGCGACCCCACGCGCACGAACACGCTGACCGCCGCCACGTGAAGGTGCGGCATCGGCGACACGACGACCTCAAGCCCGTTGCCGAGGGTCCGCCGATGCGTCGACGGCCACGGGACCGCTGCCGCCCCGTCCTTGCTCGCCTCAGGCCATGACATTGTCATCTCACCTCCACCCGGACTATCGTCCACTCATCGGGGGCTCTCGACCTTCGATCCGCCGCCACGATCGGGAACGCCCCGATTCGAATCGGAATTCGCTTCCGGCGCGCACGCGATGAGAACGGGGACGACGCCGTCACACAGTCCCCGGGGAAGAGCGCACTTAGCCATGTCGGCGAATGAGGTCAACATCCAGATCGACGCGACCACAGCGGCCGCTCTTGACGCCGCCGGCCTCGGCCGGCACTCGAACCCCTCGTCCCAGCAGGATGAACGAGCGGCTGCGGACGCGGCTCGACGCGACGCGCTCCTGGAGACGATGACGCCCCTGGACGCCCGCGCGGTCCGCTCCCTGCTCGCCGGTCGCTCCGTCGTCGACTGGCGGCGCCTCGCCTTCTCCGACCGCGACGAGGTCGTCCGCTTCCTCGACGCCAACGGCTTCGACATCGACCGCCCCAACGAGCTGGCGCGCCTCATCGAGCTGCACCGCCGCGCCATCGAATACGTCGTCGCCACCTGGAACGTCACGATCCCCGAGTCGGTCAGCGCTCCACAGGACATCTGCGAGATCTTGCTGCTGGCGTCAGGCGCTGACGGCGAGCAGCAGCGCGCGGCCTGTGTGGTCCTCAAGGTGATGCACGTCATCAATCACCTGGAGGCCCGCCGCCTCATCCACCACCTCAACGTCAGCGAGCGCACCCTCTACGACGCCGCCGGCAGCAAGGTCGACGAGTTCGTGCAGCGCATGCACCGCGACGGTCTGGGCGTGATCGGCTACGTCCCGTCGAAGAAGAAGGACCACAGCCTGGTCACGAAGCTCATCTCGAAGCCGCGCGTCACGGCCGCCCAGATCTTCGACAAGCTGCGCTTCCGCCTGACCACCCGCGAGCGCGCCGACCTGGTGCCCGTCGTGCTGTGGCTGACGCGCTACCTCTTCCCCTTCAACCACGTGGTCCCCGGGGAGTCGCACAACACCATCCTCGACGAGGCCGCCCTCTCCGAGACCCTGGACGCCCACCTCGCCCGCGCGGAGTCCGTGTGGGACCCCGACTCGCCGGTGGAGGAGCCCGAGAACCCGATGACCTCCGACAACTTCCGCACCATCAACTTCGTCGTGGAGTTGCCGGTGCGGATCTCGCGGATTCGTCAGGAGCTGCCTGAGCGTTTGGAGCATCTGGGGCACCTGGTGCTGGTCGCCCTGGAGTTTCAGCTCTGCGACCGCGCGACCTCGGAGGACAACGAGCGCGGCGACAGCAGCCACGCGGCGTACAAGAAGCGGCAACTGAGCACGGTCAGCACCCGGCTGTGGGGCGCCGCGCCGCCGTCGATGCTCAAGCGCTGAGGGGACCCGGCGCGGCCTGGGAGCCGGTCGCCCACCAGTCCGCGATTTGCCTGTCGGGGCTCGGGCGGGGGCCGGGTCGGGCCGCGAGCCACGCGGCGAGCGAATCGGCGAGCGCGCGCGCGCTGCTCGGACGGTCGGCGGGGTTGGGCTCGACGCAGGCGCGAATCAGCGCGCGCAGATCGGCGGAAGACTCAGGCGCCGACTGGCCTCTCGGGGCGTCGCCGGGCTGGGCGCCGCCGCTGGCGAGCCTCTCGAGCAGCACGCCGAGGCTGTACAGGTCGCTCTGAGGCGTGGGCGGCAGTCCGGCCTGTTGCTCCGGGCTGGCGTAGCGCGCCTTGCCCGCCCGGAGGCTCGCGGGCTGCGTCACCTCACGATCCGCGAGGCGCGCGCTGCCGAAATCGACCAGCACCACCCGACCGTCGGGCGTGATCAGGAGGTTCGACGCGGAGACGTCGCCGTGGACCGCCCCGAGCGCGTGGACCGCGGCCAGCGCCTCGGCCGCGGCGAGGCCTACCGCCGCGCAGATCTCGGGCGGTGCTGCCTCGCCCGGCCAGAGCGCGGGCCGCGCCCACGCGAGGAGCTCCATCACCAGCAGCGGCTCCCCGGGCGGGCGGGCGTCGCGCACGGCCTCGCGCGGCTCGAGCCGGGCCGAGCCCGCCGCGGCGCGCGATGGCGGCCAGACGATCGCCAGCCCGAGATCGAGGCTGATCAGGGCCAGGGTCCGGACGATGTGCGGGTGCTCGAGGGCGAGGGCGAGCTGCGCCTCGGCGATGAACGCGTCGACGCGAGCGAGATCTTCGAGGGCGTGGGGCAGCAGCCGCTTGAGGGCGACGACCTGCCCGGCCTCGAGGCTCGCGTCGGGCAGCGACTGGTCGAGGCGCGCCTCGAAGAGCTCCGCGCTGGCCCCGAGGGCGACGCGACGCAGCAGCGTGAAGGGACCCAAGCGGCGCCCTAGACCCGGTGTGGGGCCTGGGACGCCGTCGCTCACAGGCCCTCTTCGCGCAGCGCCGCCAGCAGCTTCTTCTGCTCTTTGGAGAGCTTCTCCGGCACCTGCAGGACCAGGGTCAGGTAGTGATCACCGAAGCCAGACTCGCTGAGCCGCGCCACGCCCTTGCGGCGCAGGCGCACGACCGAGCCGGGCTGCGTCCCCGCGGGGATCTTCACCTTCTCCTCGCCGTGGATCGTCTGAATCGCGACCTCGTCGCCAAGCGCCGCCTGGGTCATCGACATCTTCAGCTCGCTGTAGACGTCGGCGCCGTCGCGCTGGAAGGTCTCGTGGGGCCGCACGCGCACGAAGACGTAGAGATCGCCCCGCCCGCCGCCTTGCTTGGCGCCCTCGCCCTCGCCCGACACCCGCAGGCGGATGCCCGTGTCGACGCCGGGGGGGATGGTGACGCTGACGGTGCGCTCGACCGACGAGAGGCCCTGGCCGCCACAGGGTTTGCAGCGGCGCGAGATGGTCCGCCCCGCGCCGCGACACACCGGGCAGGTGGTCTGCACCAGGAAGAAGCCCTGCTGGCGCGTGACGCGGCCCTGCCCCTCGCAGGTGCGGCAATCCTCGGGCTGACTGCCCTCTTCGGCGCCACTTCCCTTGCAGACGTCACAGGCCTCGCGGCGGTGAAAGGTGATCTCGCGCTTGATGCCGAAGGCGGCCTCTTCAAAGGACAGCTCGAGGTCGTAGCGCAGGTCCGCGCCGCGAGCGCTGCGCTTACGGCCGCCGCCACCGCCGCCGAAGATGTCGCCGAACATGTCGCCGAACTGGGTGAAGATGTCCTGGAAGTCCGACGCGCCGGCGCCACCCCGGGCCGAGAGCCCGTCGTGGCCGTAGGCGTCGTAGATCTGGCGCTTCTCGGCGTCCGACAGCACCTGGTAGGCCTCGGCGCACTCCTTGAAGCGGTTCTCCGCCTCAGCGTCGCCCGGGTTGCGGTCCGGGTGGTACTGCATGGCCAGCGTGCGGTAGGCGCGCTTTATCTCGGCGCCGTCGGCGTCGCGCGAGACCTGAAGAACTTCGTAGTAGTCGGCTTTCACGGCCATCCGAGCCCCTGACAGCGATGCGCCCGTTCGGCCCCCAGAGCGAGGGGTGGTCCGCGGCGTCGGCGAAGCCTAAGCACCGGGCGCGATCAATCAAGCAGATTGCGCCGGAGAGTCTGAGGCTTGACTCATCGGGGCGTGCGGGCTACCTCGGCCCCGGTCCACCTATCGAGGAGCGCGCATCGTGTCTGCTGCCGTGGAAGCGCCCGAGCCCACACCGCGGGACGCTGGGCCCGACCGATTCGTCTACATCCAGACCTTCGGCTGCCAGATGAACGTGGTGGACACGGACCGCATCTTTCAGGTGCTGGCGCCGCTCCACTACTCGCCGACCGACGATCCGTCGCGGGCGGACCTCATCCTGCTGAACACGTGCAGCGTCCGCGAC
Source organism: Myxococcota bacterium (assembly GCA_041389525.1). GTDB lineage: Bacteria > Myxococcota_A > UBA9042 > PHBI01 > JACKFB01 > JACKFB01. The sequence continues at coordinate 64,960 of JAWKRR010000040.1, forward strand.
AAGGCCGAGCAGAAGATGCTGTCGGAGCTGGGTCGGTTGGCGGGGCTGAAGGACTACAACCAGGACCTCGTGCTGGGGGTGGCCGGCTGCGTGGCCCAGCAAGAGGGCGCGCGGCTGCTCGACAAGGTGCCCTACCTCGACCTGGTCATGGGCCCCGACAACATCGCGCAGCTCCCCGACATCCTCGACCGGGTGCGGCGGGGCGGCGACCGGGTGGCCGAGACCACCTTCGCCAACCGCAAAGAGTACGAGTTCATCGAGACGGTCCCGCAGACCGTCGGCAAGGTGAGCGAGTTCATCACGATCATGAAGGGCTGCGACAAGGTCTGCACCTTCTGCATCGTGCCCTTCACGCGGGGACGCGAGGTCTCCAAACCTGCGGACCTCATCGTGCGCGAGGTCGAGACCCTGGTGGCGTCGGGCGTGCGCGACGTGACGCTGCTCGGGCAGAACGTGAACTCCTACGGAAAAGACCGCGAGCGGCAGCCGCACTTCGCGGAGCTTTTGCGCGCGGTGGACGCGGTGGAGGGGCTGGAGCGGCTGCGCTTCACGACCTCGCACCCGACCGACTGCACCGACGAGCTGATCGACTGCTTCGGCGAGCTGCGGACGCTGTGCGAGTACTTCCACCTGCCGGTGCAGTGCGGCAGCGACCGGGTGCTGGAGGCGATGCGGCGGCCCTACACGGTCGAGCACTACCTGGGGCGCGTGGCCCGGCTGCGCGAGCGGGTGCCGGACATCGCGCTGACCACCGACATCATCGTCGGCTTCCCCGGCGAGACCGAGGCGGACTTCGAGATGACGCTGGAGCTGCTGCGGCAGGTTCGCTACGACAGCATCTACTCGTTCAAGTACTCGCCAAGGCCCGGGACGCGGGCGGCGGCGATGGAGGACGACGTCCCGGAGCCCGAGAAGCAGCGCCGCCTGGCCGAGGTGCAGCGCCTGCAGGACGTCATCTACGACGAGATCCTGGGGAGCTACGCCGGGCGGACGGTGGAGATCCTCATCGAGGGGCCGTCGCGAAAGGCGGCGCGGGGCGGCGAGGCGGCGCTCCAGCTGACCGGTCGGACGCGCAGCAACATCGTCATCAACTTCCCCGTGCCGGTGGCCGACCTGGTGTCGCGTCGCTGGATTGGCAAGCTGGCACCGGTTAAAGTGGAGCGCGTGCTCTCGCACACGCTGTTCGGCACTCTCGCCTAATCCGGGGCTGGGAGCTTCCCCGAGGGCGGCGCGAGCCAGCCCGGAACTCCCAGATGCCGCTTTCGACCAAACACAAGCCGGTCATCCCCATGCGGGTGGACGGCGTGGTGCTCGAGCCGGGCACGCAGGCGCCTGCGGTGATGCTGCGCGGCGTCGACGACCCGCGGCTGTGCTTGGCGATGTACATCGGGGGCCTGGAGGCCAACGCCATCGCGACGGCCCTGGCGGACGTCGAGCTGCCGCGGCCCATGACCCACGACCTGATCCACAGCATGCTGGCGGAGCTGGGCGCGACCCTGGCGCGGGTGGTCATCACCGACCTCATCGACGGCACCTTCTACGCCGAGCTGACGCTGGTCGATGAGTCCGCCCACGAACACGTCATCGACGCGCGGCCCTCCGATGGGCTGGCGCTGGCGCTTCGAACCGGCGCGGCCGTGTACGCCTCGCGCGCGGTGCTGGCGGCGGCCGCCACCATGGCGACGGAGGCCACGACCGAGGACGGCGGCGCCCCCGCTGGAGACACCGAGCACGCGCGCGCGCCGGTGGGCCCGTGCGCTGTCACCAGCGGCGACGTGAACCTCGAGGACCTCGACCCGGAGACCTTCGGCGACTACAAGATGTAGTCGCCTCGCTCCCCGCGCGCCGCGGCCGGCTCCTCTGGCAGTCGGGGACGCGAGGTCCCCGCGGCTCAGGGGGCCTCGGGCTCGTCGGCCTCTTCTTCGTCGTCGCCCGCCTCGTCGTCGCCGGCATCATCGTCGCCCAGCAACTCCTCGGTGTCGTCGAGGTCGACCGTGTCCTCGATGTCGTCGTCCGTCACGAGGACGGGCGTCTCGTCATCGTCCTCCACCACGAGGTGGTCCTCGATGCGGAACCGCTCGGGTTCGTCGACAGGGACCGCACCACACTTCGGGCAGTGCGCGTCGGATTGTCCGAAGTCGTAGAATCGCGTGCTGCAACCAGCACACAGACGCTTACGACCGAACTTCGCGTAGTCTTTTACCGCGATTGCGCGTCCAGTCATGGCCCTCATCCCCGCATGTCGTGAGGGTTGCGTGAGTGGGACTCCCCACCTCGCGACCAACTTAAGTGACGATCTCTTGCTGTCAAACCTAAAACGAATGGCGCAGCGCCACGCTAGAAAATGCGAGGCGCCTCCCCGAAGGGATGGTGAGAATCAGAGCTTGTCGTAGTGGCTGAAGCGCATCGTAAACGACGCGCGTCCCTGCGTCAGTGAGCGCAACTCCGTGGCGTACCCGAACATCTGCTCGATGGGTACGGAAGCGCGGATGACCGAGATCATCGGCGAACGCTCTTCCATATGGTCGATGCGGCCGCGGCGCTGGTTGATGCTGCCGATGATCTCACCGGTGAACTCAGGCGGCCCGGACATCTCGCACTCGCCGATGGGCGACAGGCGGATGGGCTGGGCGTCCCGCATCGCATCACGCAGCGCGGTCGACGTCGCGATCGTGTAAGCGAAGGGCTTGGTGAGACCCTCGCGGAACCCGACCTGGCGGACGGAGACCTCGACGTCGATGGTCGGATAACCCTCGAGGAGGCCGCTCTGCAGGGTCTGGTGGATGCCGGTCTCGATGGCCTTCTCGATCTCGGTCGTGAACTCGGGCGGTCGCACCGCGCCGGCGCCGGGCCAGCTCCAGACCACCGCGTTGCCGGTCCCACGTTCGCGGGGCTTCACGGCCAGCGTGACCTGACCGAAGAGGGCCTCGCCGGACTCGGCGGTGCGATCGAAGATCCCCTCGGCGCGCCCGGTGCCCGCGATCGTCTCGCGGTACACCACCTGCGGGCGCCCGGTCTTCACCTCGACGCCGAACTCGCGGCGCAGGCGGTCGACCAGGATCTCCAGGTGCAGCTCGCCCATGCCGCGCATGATCGTCTGCCCGGTGCCCTCGTCCTCGTGCCAGCGGAAGGTCGGATCCTCGTCCGCCAGCTTCCTCAGCGTCTCCTCGAGCTTGTCCTTCTCGCGCAGCGTCAGCGGCTCCACGGCCTGGCTGATCACCGGCTCGTAGGCCTCGATGCTCTCGAGCAGGATCTCGTGCTCGGGGTCGCACAGCGTGTCGCCCGTGCGCGTGGACTTGAGGCCCAGCACACCGAAGATGTTGCCGGCCTCGACGCGGTCCATGCGCGTGCGGTTGTTGGCGTGCATCATGAAGATGCGCGTCGCCTTCTCGTAGACGCCCTGCGCCGGGTTCCGCAGCGACTGCCCGGCGACCATCGTCCCCGAGTAGAGCCGCACGAACACCATGCGCCGCCCGTCCTCCATGATCGCGACCTTGTAGGCCAGCGCGGCCAAGGGCGCCTTCGCGTCGTGGGGACGCGTCGCCGGCTCGCCGGTCTTCGGCACGATGCCGGTGACCTCGGGCACGTCGTTGGGCGACGGCAGCCACGCGACGATCGCGTCGAGCAGCGGCTGGATTCCCTTATTTCGCAAGGCCGATCCACACAGAACCGGCACCAGCTTGTTCGCCAGCGTCGCCTTGCGGATCGCCGCGTCGATCTCCTCGAAGGTCAGCCCCTCGGTGTCGTCCAGGTAGCGCTCAGCGAAGGCCTCGTCGGCCAGGGCGGTCCGCTCCAGCAACACCTCGCGCGCCACCTCGACGGCCTCGACCATGTCCGCGGGCACCTCGCTCTCGACGATGTTCCGCGGGTCGTCGGGGTCAGGCCACATCAGGGCCTTCCGGCGAACGAGGTCGACCACGCCTCGGAAATCGGACTCCACCCCGATGGGAAGCTGAGCCGGCGCGCAGTGCTCGCCGAAGCGTTGCTCCATCATCTTGAGGCAGCGCCCGAAGTCCGCGCCGATGCGGTCCATCTTGTTCACGAAGCCGAGCCGCGGCACCTGGTAGCGATCCGCTTGGTGCCACACGGTCTCGGTCTGGGGCTCGACGCCCGCCACCGCGTCGAAGACCGCCACGGCGCCGTCCAGCACGCGCAGCGACCGGTGCACTTCGATGGTGAAGTCCACGTGCCCGGGCGTGTCGATCAGGTGCATCTCGTGGCCGGCCCACTCGAAGGTGGTCACGGCGCTCGTGATCGTGATGCCGCGCTCGCGTTCCTGGACCATGAAGTCCATGGCGGCCTCGCCCTCGTGCACCTCGCCCATCTTGTAGGACTTGCCGGTGACGTAGAGGAGCCGCTCCGAAACGGTGGTCTTGCCCGCGTCGATGTGGGCCATGATCCCAATGTTGCGGACAAGCTGCATTTTGCTGCGTCGGGCGCTCATGGCGCGAGTATGTGTCACGGTGATCCTCGGCAGTCAACACGCAAGGGCGTCCTTTTGGGGGCGGCCGCGACTCCGCGCGACAACCGCGTCCGGCGACCATACGGGGCTTGCCCGAAGTCCATGCGCGGCGTAGCTTCCGCGCCATGAGTGACGCGTCCGAGAGTCCGGAACCGAACTGGCGAAAGCTGGGCCGCTGCAGCGCCTGCGCCTTCTTCATGGTGGACTACGGCGAAGAGCCGGACTTCCACGGCCACTGCAAGATCCATCCGCGCTCCGGTTCGCGGGCGGCCAACGACTTCGCGTGCCCGGAGTACAAGCCGCTCGCGGGGTTCGACGACCTCACGCGCTCGACCCGGGCGACCCTCTTGGTGGCCACGCCGGGGACGACGCGGCACAGCGCCGACTTCGATCGGCCGCGCCGCACACGCGGACCTGGCGTGCCTTCCAGGTCGAGCGGCATGCGCCGGGACGGCGGCGAGAGCGCGGCGCGCTTTCAGGTCGAGCGGGCGAGCGTGCTGCCACCACAAGCGATTCAGGGCCTTCTGGAGGGAGACGACAGCATGGAACCCGAGCGTCTGCGCGACACGATTATCGAGGTCATCGAGAACTTCCTCAGCATCGAGGACGTGCCGCTCGGCGATCGCTGGCATGGCGGGACGATGACGCTGCAGCCGGCGAATCCGGACCAGCGCGCGACCGAGATCCCCATCGAGGCGTTCTTCCACAAGATCATCATGCTTCGCGACCGCCTCCGGGTGCTCGAGGCGAAGCTCAACGCGCACGAAGGGCTCACCGACGCCGAGAAGGTCGACCTTCAGCAGTACGTCAGCCGCTGCTACGGCTCGCTGACCACGTTCAACGTGCTGTTCAAGGACCGCGGGGACGGGTTCTCGTCCAAGACCTGAGCGGCGCGCGGGCGGCGGGGAGCGCGGCGACATGAGCCGCTGGACGGCGGCGTGAGCCCGCGGTTCGGGCGCGCGGCGAGCGCCCGACGGCTGATCTAGAGGTTCGGCAACCCGGGCGTGCCCTCGGGGTCGGTCACCCAGTCGAGCACGTTGTCCTTGGTGTTCGCGTCCTCCGGGCTGCGGATCGCGGCATCGCCCGAGATCTGCGACGGACCGGGTGATTTGGCGAAGAGGGGGAAGCCTCCGGACGCGTCGGTGGTCGCGGTGAGGGTGCCGAAACCGTAGACGTCGACGAGCACAGCGCCGCGGAAGAGCTGGACGGAGCCGTCGGTGACGCGCGGAAGCTGCGAGGCGAGCTCGCCGTCCTGCAGCAGGAAGCGCTGGCCGTAGGGCGCTCGCGCGGAGTCCACCGGGTAGGACGCGAGGCCCACGCCCGCGGCGTCGGTGACGCGCAGCACCAAGCCGGTGAGGGGCCCGCCCGGTGGTACGAAGACCTCGATCCAGCGATCGCCGTCCTCCCCGCCGAGCTGCACCTCGCTGAGGAGCGCCGTCGTGCAGGCGACTTGGGGCGCGCTGGGCCCGGAGCCAGCCCCCGGCTGGGCGACGCACCAGTCGTTCAGGTTGTCGTTGGCGGTGCCTTCCTGCGCCGTCGCCAGCCGCGCCGCGTCCAGGTGCACCACGGTCCCCGGGATGAGCGGCATC
>JAWKRR010000041.1:0-70799 GCA_041389525.1 Myxococcota bacterium
ACCTACTTGCTGGACCCGCGCCCAAAGAGCCGCCCGAGCAGCCCCGGCCGCGTGTCCAGCGCCTTGTCCAGCAGCGCTCGGATCTGGTCCGGCGGCTTCACCCCGATGAAGTAGTTCACAGCGTCCGCGCCCGGCCCGGGGTCGCGCGGCTTCAGCAGCACCACGGTCGGCAGGCTGCGGACGCCAAAGGCCTGGCTCAGCGCGGGGCTGCGGTCGGAGTCGACCTTCACGAAGGTGACGCGGCCGTCGTACTCGGGCGCCAACCCTTCCAGGATGGGGCCGAGGGTCTTGCAGGGGCCGCACCAGTCGGCGAAGAAGTCGACCAGGACGAGGCCCGGCGAGTCCTCGAGGACTTTGTCGAAGGTTTCGGGGGTCACGACTTTCATCGGTGCGGTCCTCGGCGCGTGGCTTCAGTGGGGCGCTCGCTGAGAACGCGAGCGCAGGCCGGACAGGTAGGCACCGCGCGCGCCGAGGCCAGCCCGAGATCGGCGGCGTTGCAGATGGGTCGGATCCCGCGGTTAGGCAGTTTTCGTCTGCGTATTCGGGGAGGGCGTCGGCTCCCGGTGCGGCGGGCGGTTCCGGTGCGGCGGGCGCGGTGCTATGGCTGACTGTGAGCCTGGGCAGCCGCCCATCGCGGACCGATGTGAGGGCACGATGACGCGCGAATTTCGGGTGCTGATTGCGGTGGTGGCGGCGCTGGGCGCGTGCTCGGAGACGGCGGGCGGCGACGCGGTGGACGCCGACGCTGCGGGCGCTGACGGAGCCGATCTCGGGCTGTGCTGCGATGCCGACGCGGACGGCGCGGACGGCGCGGATGGCGGGCTGGCGCCTGACGCTGACGTGGTCGGGTGCGTCGCGCCGCGGCCCTACCCTTACGCGGGGAAATGCGTGGAGTGCGTGAGCCACTCGCAGTGCGAGAGCGGCCTGTGCCTGGGCGCGACGCAGACCTGCCAGCCGGTGAACCTCTGCGGGACATGCGGCGGAAGCTACGCTGCGTGCACCGAGCTCGGTGGTGAGAACTACTGCGTGCCGTGCACCGACGACGCGCACTGCTCGCCGGGCTGCCGTTGCGACCTCGCGACCTTCACGTGCGAGGGGCCTTGCTCGGGTGGCGGCCCGCCCTGCAAGACCGACGCCGACTGCGACCCCGGGGAGACTGGATTTGAGCTGACCTGCGAGGTCGCCTCGGGCCTGTGCGTCGACGCCGCCGGGCGGTGCGACGAGATCACCGCGCACTGCCTCGGCGGCGGGGTATGCGTGAACCTTGTGAAGTACGCCGGGACGCGCGGGTTGCCGACGCCGCCGGTCGGGGGGAAGACCTTCCCGGGGGCGTGCGCGTGCGGACCTGGGGCCGTCGGGCGGGCGGCCATCGACGGGCGCGTGTGCGGCGCCGGGAGCTGCTTCGCGCTCAGCGGCGTGGTGGCTGGCGCTCCAGATATCTGCGTGCCCTAAGCGGCGGCCCTTCGCAGGTGCGCCTTGACCAAAGGACGCGCCCGCCACTAGGGTCTGCGCTCCGCAAACACCACGCCACCGGAGCCCCCGATGATCCGCACACTCGGACTCGCCGCCGCCGCATTTTGCCTTGTGATGTTCAGCTCTTGCGACTTGGCCGAGAGCCTCGGCGGGCTGGTGCCGGACAAGGACAACTACGACTTCTCGACGAGCTGCAAGGGGAACTCCTCCCTGGAGGCCTGCAGCCCGTGCTGCGACGGGCTGGGCTTCGACACCGCGCTGGTCGTCACCGGCGACTGCGGTTGCGCCTACGTGGCGACGGACGGCGACGTGTGCGACTCGGCGAACGGGTCGGATTTCAAGGCCTGCGTGTCCTGCTGCGAGACCAACAAGTTCGACAGTCTCACGCGGCTGACGAACGGCCAGTGCACGTGCTCGCGAGTCCAGAAGACCGAGCCCGAGGCCACCAGCACCCCAAACGACGGCAACCACGACGGCTGCACGACGAGCGGCCAGAGCTGCGTCTGCAGCAACTCGGGACTCAGCGGGAGCTGCGACACCGGGTCGGCCAAGAGCGGGCTTTACTGCCACTGCGACTGAGGGCGCCTGCCCGCCCGAGGGGCGCTGACCCGGCCGGCGACTCCCGCCGATGCGGGTTGAGCCGGAGCCGTCGTTCGGGCAGGGTGCCGCACTGCGACACACGGCGATGGGAGGGTGGCGAATGCGCGCAGCGTGGGCGGTGGCGGCGACGGGGATCGCGGTGGCGGTTGGGTTGGCTGCGCTGAGCGGCGGGCTCGCGGTGACGGCGGTGAGCGGGTGCGACTCCGGCGCCGAAGCGTGCGTGCCGATGTGCGGCGGCGATGGCGTGACGGCGGCCAGAGAGTGCGGCGACGACGGCTGCGGTGGCACTTGCGGGACCTGCGAGGGCGCGTCGACCTGCCAAGCCGGTGCCTGCGTCTGCGTGCCGGACTGCAGCGGGAAGTTCTGCGCCGACGACGGCTGCGGGACGGCGTGCTTCGCGTGTCCCGGGGGGTTCGCGTGCGGCGAAAAAGACACCTGCGACAGCGTGGACGGCAGCGAGGCGTATGTGCCGGCGGGGACCTTCGCCATGGGCTGCAACGAGACGGCCGACGACAAGTGCTCGGCCGACGAGAAGCCAGCGCGGGTGCTGACGTTGCCGGCCTACGCGATCGGGCTGCACGAGGTGACGGCCGGTGAGTTCAAGGCCTGCGTGGACGCCGGCGGCTGTTCGCCGATCAAGGCTTCACACTGCTCGCTTGCGGGCGAGTCCACCTTCCTGACGAGCGGCGCTGAGAACCGGCCGGTGAACTGCGTGGACTACGCGCGCGCCGTCAAATACTGCGAATGGCGCGGGCAGGCGCTCTGCAACGAGGCGCAGTGGGAGAAGGCCGCGCGAGGCGGGTGCGAGACCACGAGCTTCAGCGGCACCGACGAGGGGGCTGAGACCTGCAAGAGCCAAGCGCGCATCTACCCGTGGGGCACCGGTGAGCCGGCCTGTACTGACGCCGTCATGCAGAAATGCGCGTCCGAGAAGTACGCCCACGAGGTCGGCAGCCGCGAGAGGGACCAGAGCGTCTACGGCGTGCGCGACATGGCCGGCAACGTGGCCGAGTGGACCGTCGACTACTACCAGTCGGCTTGGTACACGACAGCGCCCGAGGGCGACCCGCGCACGCCGCCCAGCGGCGCGTTCCGGACCACCCGCGGCGGCTCGTACGCCTCCCCGGCAGACGCTGTGCGCGTCTCCAAGCGCTTCAGCCAGGTGCCGACCGCCGACGTCGGCTACGAACACCTGGGCTTTCGCTGCTGTCGTGCGCTCGACGCGCAGTAGGCGCCTCGCGAAAAGCGGGGTCCGGCGCTCAGTGCCCGCCGTGGGCGTCGGCGCCGGACCCACCGCCCGCGACCGGCGGCAGGTGGACGACCATGGTCAGCCCCGCCGCCATCACCGGCCCGATGTAGAGCGTGTACTCGACCTTGTGCAGGTCGAACTCGTAGATGACCCGCGCCTCGGCGCACTCCGGCAGCGCGCGCTCGACCCGGGTCGGCGTCGCCACCGTCCCGTCGGCCTTCGTCACCGTCAGCGGCGTGTCCGACGTGAACATGAGCAGGAAGCGCCCCGCCTCGGTCGGCGCGTACTTCATGTAGCCGGCGTAGGTGTCGACGGTCTCTTTGACCAAGGTCGCGACGTAGCGGTGGTGGTGCTCGGTGACCAGCGGCGTCGTCGCCTCGTCGGTCGCCGTCGCCGTCAGCAGCGTCTGCGGGCCCGCCAAGAAGTGCGCGCAGCCGGCCTTCACCGCCTCGTCGACCGTGATCGTGGTGGACGTCGAGTCGTCGCAGCCGACCAGCGCCAGCGCACCCAGCACCACCATCGCAAGACCCAGCGCGCGCATGACCGATCTCCCGTCCTAGAGGCCCAAGGTCTCTAGCGTGACGCCGGTGCCGGCGCAAGCCAGCCCCAACCCGCGCACGCCTCGAGACCCTCGCTGGACCTCGCCCACGCAGCACCCGATACTGTCCGCGCGGTCGCCGCCTCGCGACGCGCCCCTCGGCCCCCACCCAGGCGCAGCCGCCTCCGCCACCACCGGAACCCCATGCACCCTCGCCGCCTCGCGCCCTGCCTGCTCGCCATCGCAGCGCTCGCGCTCGCCTGCGAGAGCTCCGGCACCTCCGCGCCGGCCGCCCCCGACGCCGCGGCCACCGCCGACACCCCCGCGCCGCCCGCCGCCACCTCGCGCCTCGCCGTCATCGACCGCCTCGCCTTCGCCCGCGTCGAGACCACCGGCGTCTCCTACGGCTTCGACCTCGACGACCGCGTCAGCGACGCCTCCGACCCCGCCGGCTGCTTCCAAGCCGACTTCGTCAGCCCCTCCGGCGCGACCGGCATCGACAACAACTTCGGCTCACTCTTCCCCTTCTTCGCCGCCGCCGGCATCGGCGCGGCCGAGGTCTTGCTGCAGAGCACCATCGAGGAGGGCGGCATCCTCTTGATGTTCCAGCTCGACGGCGTCGACGACCCGCTCAACGACGAGCAGGTCGCGCTGACCGTCCGCACGGGCCTGGGTAAGCCGCTGATCGCCACGGATGGGCTGATTCTGCCGGGCCAGACCTTCCACCTGCGCCCCGATTCACCAGACAGCACCACGCAAACCGGGCGCATCGTCGACGGCCTGCTCACCGCCGGCCCCATGGACACGGTGCTGCGCGTGCAGGTGCTGGGCGACATCTACGAGATGCCCATCTACGGCGCCACCATCCGCGCCCGCGTCACCGAGGACGGCGGGCTCGCCGACGGCGTCATCGGCACCGGCATCGCCATCGCGGACCTCCTCAAGGTCGGCGAGTCCAACAGCGACGTGCTCAACGCGATGGTGCTGCTCTTCGACGCGACCGGCGACCTCGCCCCCGACGCGAACGGAGTCTGCCAGCAGGTCTCCGCCGCCATCCTGTTCAACGCCGTCTCCGCCTACCTCTACGACGAGGTCGCCGCGCCCTAGTCTCGAGCCGGTTGCGCGAGGCGCTCTCGGCCCAGTCCCTCGCTGGACGCGAGCCGATCTCGGGCTGGCGTTCCCCTTGACGACGGCGGCCTGGGCCAGCAGCATCCGCCGCCATGCCGACCAAGACCCGCGTCGTCCGCAGAGGCCCTCGCCCGGGCACCGTCCGCACCGAAGACGGCGCCGTCCTCGAGGTGCCCGCGGGGTGGGCGCTCCAGCCGCCCGGCGACGCGGCGCTGACCCGGCGGCTGAAGGCCGGCGGGCCGACGTGGACGATGAAGGAGAAGCGCGGCCGGCGCGAGATCTCCCTGGGCGTCTGGGCGCCGGAGGCGCGCGTCAAGGCCGCCCAGGTCGGCGTCGAGCGGATGCGCGCCGCCCCCGACTACGAGCGAAAGCTGGCCGCTGGCCGCGAGCGCAGCGCGCGCGAGCAGGTCGAGTACGTCCGCGAATTCACCAGGCAAGTGCTGCGTTTTTTGGAGTTTCACCCCCGCCACGAGGCCATGGCCCAGACCCTCGCCGAGCGGGTCGCCGTCCACGCCACGCCGGTCGGCAGCGGGACGGTCGCGCGCACGGCTCGCATCCCCGTGGACGAGCGCGCCGAGGCCGCCGTCATCGCCTGGATGCGGCACCAGACCACGGCCTACGACCACATGCACATCGAGCGCGTGAAGGGGAAACGCCGCGAGGTCCGCCGCGGCCTCGCCCAGCGCTCGCGCGCCATCTTGGACCGCTACCGCCGCGGCCAAGACCCCGCGCCCGACTGCCCGCTGAGCCGCGCCCTCGCGGTGAAGCCGCCGGTGGCGGCAACGCCCGCGCCGGAGCCGAAGCCCGTACCCGCGCCGAAGCCCGTACCCGCGCCGAAGCCCGTACCCGCGCCGAAGCCCGTCGCCGCGCCGAAGCCCGTCGCCGCGCCGAAGTCCGCGGCACCTCAGCCGCCCGTCCGGGTCGCGAAAACCCAGGCGGCGCCTGCAGAAAAGCCAGCTCAACCTGTGCCGCCGCCGGCGACCCAGGCCGCGCCGGCGCCGGCGAGCGCGGGCCGCGCCGCCTCCGACGCGCTCATCCCGCGGGAGCCTCGAGGGAGGACCGCCCGAGATCGCACGCGTCGTCGCTGAGCCCAGCGACGACGCGCATCCGCAGAATCAGGGGCCCGAGCACTGGCCGCCGTCGGCGACCTCGCGCCAGGCCAGGACCAGGTCCGCGCTCTCCGGGACGAAGCCGTAGAAGCGGGCCAGCCAGTAGGACTCGGTCAGGTCGATGCCCGGCGACTGCTCGCGCCCGTCGGAGCCGTCGACCAGGTGCATCTGGTAGGGGCTGCGCTGCCACGTGTAGTCGCCGTAGCGACGCAGGCCCACAGGCAGCGAGGTCGCCGCCATCGGCTCGGCGCAGCGGCCCTCGCCCATGTCGCATTCCCAGTCGGCACCTGTGCATTTGAAGGTCATCGTCTCGCCCGGGATCGTCACGCCGAAGAGCGAGATGCCGTCCTCGCAGCGCGCGCGGATGGCCGGGGTGGGGCACTCCACCTTGATGCTCGCGGGGGTGGCGGCGGCGATCTCCGGGAAGGGCCGGTGGTAGGTGCGCCGCGGGTCGTCCAGCACGCCGCCGTTGCCGCCGAACTCGTGCAGCATGGTGAGCGCGCCCGCGAGGACCTCGTCATGGGCGGTCCCGATCTCGCGCGGCAAGGCGCCCGCGTACATGAGCTGGAAGTCCAGCTTGCCCAGGGTCGCCGACTCCTTCAGCCACATCTCGTCGTGCATCACCTTCTGCATGTGCGTCTTGAGCGGCGAGTCCGCCATCAGGTTCAGGAAGGCCCAGTACGGTCCGGTCGTGATGTTGGTGCTGTAGAACTTCCGGCACCAGCGCGGCGGCAGAAAGGACGACATGGTGGTGGCGACCTTGTCGGCCTTGAGCGTGCCCAGGGCCTCGTCCTTGAGGAAGTCCAGGAACTGCTGCTCGCCGCTGAAGGCATAGGCCATCAGCGCCAGATGCATCATGTGCATCGCGTCGGCGCCGCGGACGTTGATGGCGTAGAAGTGGTCCGCGGACTGCTTCCGCTCGACCTTCTTGGCGTCCAGGTCCTGCACCAGCCCGAAGAGGTCGAGGGTGAAGTTGTCGTCGGTGACGTCGAGCACGCGCCAGGGGGTGTGGTCCCAGGTGTCCGGGCAGCTGCGGTCGAACTCCGCCTCGTTCTTCGAGTTCAGCTGCGGCGTGACGTACATCACGATGGTGTCGACCTCGTCGAAGCTCCACGCCGCGTCGCTGGGGGTGCCGTTGGGGCCAGACGTCGCGGCCCCCTCCGACAGCGCCGCCGCCAGCGAGCCGATAAGCTCGGGGTCGGTCTGCAGATTGCGGATCTCGATGCGCCGCAAACGCTTCACGTAGCAGGTCATGTGGTGGGCGATGCGCTCCTTGAGCTTCTCATCACGCAGCAGCCCGTAAACCTCGGGGAAGGCCACCATCGGGCCGTTCATCTGGTCGATGGTCGGTGAACCGCGCCACCGCGGCGTCCCCTTCTGCAGGTCGCCGTTCAGGTCGGTGTAGCCGGTCTTGTAGATCTCGGGCAGCCAGTCCAGCGAGTCGGGATCCTCGATCTCGCGGTGCCAGTGATCGGGGTTGTCGCGGGGCTCTATATAATGTTCGGGGATGATGGGCGTGCCGACCGGGACGACCAGCGAGTAGGCCCGCGCGAGGTAGCCGGGGACGCGCGTCACGTCGAAGAGGCGCAGCATCACCTCGACCACCTCGACCATGCGCTCGTAGTCCGCCTCGGTGCCGGTGGCGAGGTAGCGCATGATGAGCCCGTTGAGCATCGTGCCGGTCCAGATGGCCGAGTCGCCGTGGCCGCTGTAGTGGCTGAACGCCTCGCGGGCGCCCCACTCGGACTCGGGCGTGCCCGGATCGAAGTGCTTGTTGAAGTTGCGCTCGCCCGCCTGCCCGTCCGGCGACGAGTAGAGCTTGTACCAACGGTCGTAGAGCATCGCCCGGCGGAAGGTCGGGTCCGGCGTGTCGGTGAAGGCCGCGGCCTTGGTGTCGTAGGCCTCGCAGCGCTGGGCTTTGCCGCCGTCGCAGCGCTCTTCCAGGTAGACGCCGCAGCTTGCGACGCTGGCGCCGGCGAGAGAGTCCTTCGGCTTCTCGAAGATCGGGAAGTTCAGCGCGACCTCGAGCGGGCCGCTGGCGGTGTCGGTCTCCGCGTCGGCCGCGTCGCCCTGGCCGTCAGAGGTGGAATCGCCCGAGATCCCGGTGTCCCCCGCCGCGTCCGTCAGGGTGTCGGAGGTCGCGACGTCGCCGGACTTGTGGGACTCGCCGGAGCATGCGGTCGCCAGGGCCAGCGCGCAGATCGGCAGCAATCGAAGCAGGGGCGGGCGCATGAGGGGCTCCTCGTGACGGGGCGGGGCGGCGCGGCGAAAACACCGCGGGGCTTGGCGGGGTGGCCGGCCCGGGCAGTGTAGCCCGGCGCTTCGACACAATCCCACCCGATTCGACGCCGCGGGCCGTCCAGCGCTGTGCCGGATTCGTGTACGCTCGCCGCCGGCGGGGTCGGTCCGGGGCAGCTCTCGGGCCGCACCGTCGGGCGGGAGTCCGTTGCAAATACCGAGGCCGATCCTGACTGTTTTGGCTGCCGCGCTGGCCCTGTACGCGGTCTGGGCGGTGCTGCTCTTCGTGGTGCAGCGCAGCTTGGTCTTCGCGGGGACGGGGCGCGCGGACGGGGGGCGCGGCGGCGCGGGGTACGGGTTTGAGCGGGTGCCGGTGGCGGGCGGGGTCGAGGCGTGGTTTTTGCCCGCGGGCGGTGGCGGGGCGGCGCCGGTGGTCGTGTTCGGGCATGGGAACGGGGAGCTGATCGACGACTGGTTTGGCGACCTGCGGCGCTACCGGGCGATGGGCGTGTCCGTGCTGCTGGTGGAGTATCCGGGGTACGGGGCGGCGGTGGGGGCGCCGAGCGAGGCGAGCATCGCGGCGGCGTTTCGCGCGGCGGTCGATGCGGTGGCGAGGCGGCCGGACGTCGATGGGGCGAGGCTTGTCGTCCACGGCCGCTCGCTGGGCGGGGGGGCGGTGTGCACGCTGCTGGCGGGCGGCGACATTGCCGCTGTCATCGTCGAGTCGACATTCACGAGCCTGCGCAGCATGTCGGCGCGGTATCTGCTGCCGGGCTTCCTGGTGCGCGACCCCTTCGACAACGCCGCCGCGCTGGCTGATTTCGCGGGGCCTGTGCTGGTGATGCACGGGGAGCGCGACGAGGTCATCCCGTTCGCGCACGGCGAGGCGCTGGCGGCGGCGGTGAAGCGGGCGACCTTCGTGCGGCGGGCGTGCGGGCACAACGACTGCCCGCGGGACGAGCGCGAGTACTGGCCGGCCATCGAGGGGTTTCTGAGGCAGGCGGGGGTCGCGCGGCGCTGAGGGCTCGGGGCGGGGGGCCAGACGGCAAGACGCCCGCGCTCGCGCGCCTCCTTGAGCCCAGCGGAGACCGTGTGGGCTTGAGGTGGCTTTGCAAGCGCGGGCATGGAGAGACCGGCCGAGGCGGCGCCGCTGCACGACGACGGGAGGGAGGGAGGGCCCGAGTCATCATGCAGCGGCTGCCTGGCCGGCCTCGCGTCGCGCCGGCTCTCGGAAGAACCGTCCCCCGACCTCCGTCGAGCAGGCGCGACCGCGAGCGGTTAGTTCTCGGTTGGCGGCAGGAGGACGGCGTCGATGACGTGGATGATGCCGTTGGAGGCCATCACGTCGGTCATCGTGACCTTGGCGCCACCGATGAGGACGTCCGCGCCGACCACTTCGACCATCACGTCCAGACCGGCCAGGGTGGTGACCGAGGTCTTGGTGACGACCTCGCTGGCTGCAACTGAGCCGCTGACGACGTGGTAGAGCAGGATCTTGGTGAGCAGCTCCTCGTCGGCGAGCACCGCGTCGAGCGTGCCGGCGGGCAGCGCGGCGAAGGCGGCGTCGGTCGGGGCGAACACCGTGAAGGGGCCGGGGCCCGCGAGGGTGTCGGCCAAGCCGGCGGCGGTCACCGCGGTCAGCAGCGTCGAGAAGCTGCCGGCCTCGGTCGCGACCTCCACGAGATTGCCGGGCATCGGCTCCTCTTTCGGCGGCAGCAGCACGGCGTCGATGATGTGGATGATGCCGTTGGAGGCCATCACGTCCGTTCGGCTGACCTTGGCGCCGCCGATGAACACGTCCGAACCGACGATCTCCACCTTCAGGGTGGTGCCGGCCAGGGTGGTGACGCTGGTGCGGCCAGCGATGGCGCTCGCCGCCAGCTCGCTGGAGACGACGTGACCGAGCAGCACCTCAGTCAGCGCGTCCTTGTCTGCGAGCAGCGCGTCGAGGGCGCCAGCCGGCAGCGCGCCGAACGCCGCGTCCGTCGGGGCCAGCACTGTAAAGGGACCCGCGCCAGCGAGGGTCGCGTCCAGCCCGGCGCTCTCGAGGGCCGCGCGCAGCGTGTCGAGCCCTGCCGTCGTCTTGACCGTGCCTGCGACCGTCTTGGTGGTCGCGCTGTTGCCGTCGCCGTCATCGCCGCACGCGGCGGTGGCCAGCAGGGCTGAGACGGCAAGTACCGTCACGCCGAGGCTGCCGAAGAATCGTTTCATGGTGGTCTCCATCATCTGTTGGGGGGCTCGCGAGGGAGCCAGGTTCTGGTCCGGGGCCCACTGCCTCGTTCCAGGGGCCACCTTGGTCGATCGCCGTCGCTCGTGTCAAGAAAAAATCTTTACACAGACTGTACGAACGATCTGGACAGGCCGCCGATCCGCGTCGTGAACAGGCGCAAACACGCTCGCGATCTCAAGCCATTGCTCGCGAACAACCGACTTGCGCGGGCTGAACAGACGCGCTACAAAGCCTGCATGAAATCTGAACACACATTGGACACGGCGGATCTCGACACCTCGGGCGAGCGCGGGCTGTACCCCATGCGCCTGGTCTCGCGCATGACCGGACTGACCGCGGCGACGATCCGCGCCTGGGAGCGGCGATACGGCGCCATCGAGCCCGCCCGCACCGAGGGGAACACGCGCCTCTTCGCCGCCGCCGACGTGCGACGCCTAGCGTTGCTGCGCGAGGCCACCGAGCGCGGCCACTCCATCGGCATCGCGGCCCGCCTCGACGACGACGCGCTCAATCAGCTCCTCGCGCGCCCGACCGCCGACGACGCGTCGCTCCCCGCCCTCCAGCCCGAGCCCAGCCACGCCACCCACGGGCCGCTCTGCGACGCCTACCTCGACGCCATCGATCAATACGAAGCCCGCCGCGGCCACGAGCTGCTGCACCGCGCGGCTGCGCTCCTGCCCGGCCGCGAGCTGGTGATGGAGGTCGTCCTGCCCATCATCCGCGCCGTGGGCAAACGCTGGGAAGCGGGTAGCTTCAGCGTCGGGCAGGAACACCTCGTCAGCTCCCAGCTCTCGGCCCTGCTCGGAGCCCTCCGCCAGCTCGCCCCCAGCGACCGCGGCGCGCCGCGCGTCATCGTCGCCGCGCCCTCCGGCCACCGCCACGAGTTCGGCCTGCTGGTCGGCGCCCTCCTCGCGGCCTCCCGCGGCTTGGAACCCGTCTATCTCGGCGCCGACCTCCCCGTCAGCGACATCGAGCGCGCCGCCAGCAAGTCGCGCGCCACCCTGGTCATCGTCGCCGTCGTCCGCGACGTCGAGCCCGCCGAGCTCCCCGCCCTCGCCTCGTCGCTCCAAGCCCTGGCCACGCGCCACCGCACCTGGGTCGGTTGCCCCCTGGGCCACGACCTCATCCCCGCCGCCCCCGCCGCCCGCTACTTCCACGACTTCGAGAGCCTCGACCTGGCCCTGGTCCACGTCGGGTCCGCCGCGCCGACCGGCTGAACGCGTCGGCGGACAAGCGCCGCGAGACAGTTGATGAGCTCCGCCCTCTCCCCCCCGCGAGGCACGCTTCTTGCGCCCCTCCGAGGCGCTGCCTAGTATCTGCGCGCAACTACAGGACTCGCCCTGGCGCGGCCGAACGGGTCGGGGCGGTGATCCGCTCGGGGGCCGCGTGATGAGATGGGCTGCTGTTCTCTGCATTTCTTGGGCCGCCGTCGGCTGTGATTCCGGCACGACCGTCTTCAAGATCGCGCCCGACGCTGACGCGATTGACGTAGCGAGCGGCGGCGACCTCGATGCGCCCTTGCCAGACATCTCGCCGGAGGACGGGGACGCTTCGGCCTCAGAGACCGCGGAAGCTGACGACGGGCCCGACACGACTCTGGGGGACGCTGGCACGGACGTAGTGCCGGATGCGGCGCCGGACTCCGTCCTGGATGCCCTGCCTGACGCGGCGCCTGACGCCCTCCCTGACGCGGCGCCTGACGCCCTGCCCGACGCCCTACCTGACGCCCTGCCTGACGCAGTGCCCGACGCGGCGCCCGACGCCCTACCCGACGCGGCGCCCGACGCCCTGCCCGACGCGGCGCCCGACGCCCTACTCGACGCGGCGCCCGACGCCCTACTCGACGCGGCGCCCGACGCCCTGCCTGACACGACGGCGGACGGCAACGGGGACTCAGTCTCCGACGCCGAAGAAGTGCCCATGCTCGGCAACATCGTGGAGGTCGCGGCGGACGCTGGGAGCTTCTCGACGCTGCTGGCGGTGGTGTACGCCACTGGTTTGACCGACACACTCTCGGGCCTAGGCCCCCTCACGCTGTTCGCCCCGACCGACGCGGCCTTCGAAGCGCTACCTGCGGAAACCATGAGCGCCCTGCTGGCAGACATGGAGCTGCTCACCGAGACCCTGCTCTACCACGTCGTCATCGGCTCGGTTCCCGCGAACGAGGCCGCCGCGGAGTCCCCGCTCGCCTCGCTGGCCGGCTTCGATCTCGAGATCGAACTGGTCGGTGGGGACCTCTTCGCGGGCGGCGCCAAGGTCACGATCACCGACATCATGGCCTCCAACGGCATCATCCACGCCATCGACGCTGTGCTGCTCCCGCCCGGCTGGGACGCCTGCGGGACCTGCCCGCCGGGCCAGTCCTGCGCCGCAGGCGTGTGCGGTCCCAACCCCGTGACCTGTGACGACGCGCACGGAATCATCGGCTGTTGCGCCTACGGGGGCGTGTTCTGGTTCGAGAACGGCGCGCTTCAGGGGGGCGCCGACTCTTGCGGCGCTGAGAGCTGCGGGTGGGACGCGGGCAATGGCTTCTACTCCTGCGGCTTCTCCGGCGCAGACCCCAGCGGGACCTATCCGATCGCCTGCTTCGGAGCCAACCCTTCGCCGGAGACGTGTCCGCTCTGTTCCTGCGACGGCAAGCAATGTGGCGGGGACGGCTGCGGCGGCCAATGCGGCACCTGCACCGGCGACACCATCTGCGGCGGCCAGTTCCAGTGCGTGGCCGCGGGGACGCTCCAGTGCGTCGTCAAGGACGGCTGCACCGACGCGGACCCCTGCGACTGCGCCGCCTGCGTCAACGACGGAGTCTGCACCAACGACGACGACTGCGTCTGTGGCGATTGCGCTGCTGACAGCTTCTGCGGCAACTCGAGCAACTGCAACGGCGACAACGTCTGCGACATGTACAATGAGGGCTGCGCCTGCACCGACTGCGCCAAACACCCGCTCTGCGGCCCCTGAGCGGTCGGCCTCTGTGCGAACCCGCCCCCCTCAGCCGATCCAGACGATCTCCCAGCTCCGCGTCTCGCCGTCCACGGTGACGTCGAAGCTGTCGCCGACCTCTTGCCCCATCGTGGCTTTGCCGACGGGCGACTGCGGCGTGATCACAGTGAAGAACCCGTCGCCGCCCGGCCCCGTCAGCTCGATGCCTGCGCCCGCCGGAGCCAGGAAGAAGGTGCGGCCGAGGCCCGTGTCCGCCTCCTCGATCTCCACCAGGTCGCCCAGGGACACCCGCCCGTCACGCCGCGCCGGCGTCGGGTGGAAGTTCTCGAGCGTCGCCAACACCAGATGCGCCTGCTGCGCCCTCTGCTGCTGCGCCCGCGCCAGCGCCCCGTACTCGATCGCCATGCGCGTGTCCTCGCGCCGCGTCTTCGAGTCGTCGCCGTGCATCGCGGCGTCGGCGGCGTGCGCCATCTCGCGCTCGGCCACGCCGACGCTGTCCCGAATCGTGGTGATGAGCTGTGCGACAAGTGCTGCTTTGTCCATGCTGGAATTGGTAAAGCGGGTCGCCGCCGTCGGCAAGAAACCGCGCATCACGGGCCGACGCGGCGCGCCCTGGCCGAGGGAGCCAAGCCAGCCCGCCGACCTCCCTGACGCTCACCGCGGACCGTGGGCGGTCGAACCCACGCCTCCCAATTGCCAGATGCGCCGCGACGATGAGCCGGCAGCAGCGTGGGAGATATGCGCGCAACGCGCTGCAAACACGACGGTTTCAATCGCGACCGCGCCGCATCGAAAATGGAAGAGCCGACTATTGCAGCGCCTGACAGATCGGCGCATCGTCCCGCATATACCGCTGAAGCGAACCAATTGAACCGTCAGCATCGCGCGGCCTGATCCGCGTGCTGGCGTGCCTGTTGGTCGTCCCAAGCGGTGAACTCTCGAGGGCCCAGAGGCCCAGAATCTCGTGCGGATGGACTCCCCCGTCGTGAGCGAGGCAGACCCCATGGCCATGGAAGTGACGCCCTCTTCGGACCTCAACCACCGGACGGTTGCCGCGCCCTCGGGGCCGCCGCTCGACTCCAGGCGCGTGCTCGGAGCTCACGCCCGCGGGTCGGACCGGCGGCGACGCCATCTGCCGGCGTCAGCCGCGTTCGTGGCCGCGCTGCTGCTCGCCGCGGGCTGCGCGCCGTCGCAGGACCCGACCATCGAGCTGACCTGCACGACCGTCGGCGGGGAGTCGCTCTTCAGCGGCGGCCAGCAGAGCCGCCTCGACGTGGGCTCCTCGTTCCGATGCAGGATCGTCCTGACAAACTTGGACGACACCACCTCGCTCGAGGCCGAGCCGCCGCTCTACGAGTGGGCGATCGCGTCGACGGACGGTGGCGCAGTCCAGCCGGGTCCGGCGGTGCCGATTCGCGACTGGGTTCCCGGCTTCGGCCCGATCGCAACCGAGCAGGTGTTCACCGCCCAGGCCAACGGCACCGTGACGATCCGGATGCGCCAGCTCGCCACCGCGCCCTTGCTCTTCCGCGAGACCCGCGCCGGCTCGAGCCTCGTCACGCTGCGCATCGGCCCCGGCAATGTGCCGACCGGATGCCTCACCGACGCCGAGTGCGCGGGGACCTGCGCGACGCGGTGCGCGGGGAAGATCCTCGCAGGCTCGAGCTGCGACATTCCGACCGGCGAGTGCAGTTGCAGCTGCGTGGACCACGAGACCTTCTCGGACCCGGACCCCGACGCGGCCGACCCCGGGGGCGAAGAGCTCGCCGAGCTGCCCGATAGCTCGCCCGAGATCCTGCCTGACACGCCAGACCCCGACGGCATTGGCCCCGACGCGGACACGGTCCAGCCGGGCTGCGATGTGTCGGGCTACGTCGCCGTCTCCCAGGACTTCTTCACCGTCCCGACCGCGGGATTCAGCCGCTACGAAGCGTTCTCGGGCGCCACACCCGCGGCGCGTCTGCGGCTGGAGTTCAAGGCCGGGATCCTGTCGGCCCCTGGCGAGTACCACATCGCCGGCAATGCCCTCGATCAGTCAGCATCCACCTGCACGATCTGCGCGTGGCTCGAGGTGGCCTGCGGCGAGACGGCCTGCGACGTCTCCTACTTCGGGACCGGCGGCACCATCACGGTGACCGAGCTGGACCTGGCGGCGGGGACCTTCGTCGGGACCCTGACCGAGGCCACGTTCCAGACGGTCGCCACCGCGACCCAGGAGGTGATCTCGGGCGGTGATGTCTGGTGCGTCGACGAGCTCGAGCTGGCCGCGGACTCCAGCTGCGCGCCGGTGTGTAGCGCGGCGTGCGGGGTGCCTGATGGCTGCGGCGGGACCTGCGGCTGCCCGGCCGGTCAGAGCTGCGACGAGCTGACCCACCTCTGCCAAGCCTGCTCGCCGGCTTGCGACGGGACCTGCGGGATCTCGGACGGGTGCGGCGGGACCTGCACCTGCTCTGGGACCGACCAGTGCAACCAGGGCACGCACCTGTGCGAGCCCTGCGCGCCGTCGTGCGGCGCAGCGTGCAGCATCCCTGATGGATGCGGTGGCACGTGCCAGTGCGACGCGCTCGACGTGTGCAATGCAGCGACCAAGCTGTGTGAGGCGTGCGCGCCCGACTGCGCCGCGGGCACCTGCGGCATCGACGACTTGTGCGGCGGGACCTGCGGCTGCGGGGCCGGCGAGACCTGCGACACAGACAGCGCGACCTGCATCGCGCCCCCGCCGGCGCCCACCGGGCTGGCGGCCACGGCGGGCGCCGGCGGCGTCACCCTGACCTGGACCGCCTCCCCGGGCGCGACCTCGTACACGCTGTATCTGGGGTTCGCGCCGGGCGTCACCGCGCAGAACGGCGCGGCCATCCCCGCCGCGACCAGCCCGGCTTTCGTCGGCAGTCTGGCCCCCGGACTCCCGGCGCGCTTCGTCGTGACCGCGCAGAACGCGGCCGGCGCGAGCGGCCCCTCCAACGAAGCGACCGCCACGCCGCTGGCCGAGCCCGACACGACCGCGCCCCTGCTCGTCTTCACGGACCCGCCCGGTGGCGCGATCGGCGTGGCCACCACGGCGGCGGTGCGCGTCGGCTTCAGCGAGCCCTTGGCCCCGGCGACCCTGGCCGCCGGCCTGACCCTTGGCGGCCAGAGCGGAGACATCGCCGGCACGGTGACGCAGTCGGGGCAGGTCCTCACGTTCACGCCGACGGCGCCGCTCTCACCCGCGACCTCCTACACGCTCTCCGTGACGACGGCGCTCCAAGACCTCGCCGGCAACGCCCTCGCCAGCGGGTTCTCCTCGCAGTTCACGACGCGGCCAGCCGCCCCGAGCGGGCTGGAGCTCATCGAAGGCCACGGCGCCATCACCCTGCGCTGGGCCGCCGTGGCCGGCGCGAAGGGCTACGCGATATCCCGCGCCGAGTCCGCGGCCGGTCCCTTCACGACCATCGGCGGCTCGACTCGGCCCAGCTTCACCGACCGCGCGGCCAATAACGGCACGCCGTACACGTACCGGGTGACCGCGTTCACGGACGCGGGCGAGAGCGGCGCGTCGGTGCTGGCGACCGGCACCGCGTCGGACCTCGCGAACCCCACTCCCGCGAACCCCACGACGATACCGGGCAACGGCGAGGCGGTCCTGCTCTGGGACTCCGTGGGACCGGACGCCACCTACTCGATCTACCGCGCCGCCAGCGACGGCGGCGCCTTCAACCTGCTGGCCACCGGCCTCTTCAGCGTCACCTTCCGCGACGCCGGACTCACGAACGGCACGCGCTACCGCTACGTCGTCCAGGCGCGCAGCACCAGCCCGGACAGCGCCTGGTCCGAGGAGGCTCAGGTCATCCCCACCCAGGCGCTGCTGCCCGCCCCGACGGGCCTCGCGGCGACCGTCGGCAGCGGCTGGGTCGAGCTGACCTGGGGCTCCGTCCCCGGCGCCCTCGGCTATGCGATTTACGCGGTCGGGGACTCGCCATCCGACGCCTCCGACGGGCTCCTGACCCGCGCGCGGCTCATCCAGGGCAGCGCCGCCACCAGCGCGCTGGTCGAGGTCGCCGACGGGACGAACTGGTACCTCAGCGTGGCCGCGATCAGCACGCTCAATCAGCTTGGCGCGCCCTCCCAGGCGTTCCCCACGCAACCCGACACCAAGCTGCCGCCACGCCCGAGCACCCTGCTGCGCGCCTTCCCGACCGAGCACGGCACCATCCACGTGGACTGGCAGCGCGCGCCGGGGGCCACCAGCTACCGGCTGATGCGGCTGGCCGGCGCGGGCGGCCCTCCCGTCGAGGTCATTGAGACCGCCGGCCTCAGCCACGACGATTCGGGCCTCGCCCCGGGCCTCCACGGGTACACGATTGAGCCGCTCTCCAACGGCGGCGCGGCCTCCGGCGGCACGTCGGACACCCTGTACACCGTGGCGACGGCCGGACCGGCCGAGGCCCCGCAGAACCTGACCGCCATCGCCGGGAAGGGGTGTGTGACCGTCGCTTGGCAGCACGCCCTGGGCGCTTCGGGCTACGAAGTTCGCCGAAAATTCCCCGTCCTCGGCGAGGTCCCAATCGCCTACCTCGCCGCCGCCACCGAGAACATGATGACGGACTGCGACGTGGCCGACGGCGTGGCCTACGAGTACGACGTGCGGGCCTACACGAACTCCGTCTACTCGGGCCCCTCCAACGTGGCGCAAGCCACCCCCAACGCGGGTCTGCCCGACGCCCCGGCGATCACCGCCACCGCGGGCCGCGACGAGGTCGTGCTGCGCTGGACGCCCATCCCTGGCGCCACGTACAGGCTGATGGTGCGCTCCGACACGGCCCCCTGGGGCGACCTCGCCATGACGGACGAGGCCTACTTCCTCCATCCCGCCGTGGGGCCAGCCGCGCCCTACCAGTACGCCGTCCAGGCCAACGTCTCCGGCGCCCTCAGCGCGTTCGCGTTCAGCGGCACGGTGACGCCCGCGGGTGACACCCTCCCCCCGGTGCCCGGCGGGCTCACCGCCCACGCCGGCCACGGCTGCGTCACCCTCGCCTTCGACCTGGTGGCCACCGCCGAGGGCTACGAGGTCATCGAGGTCGAGGGCGGCGTCCTCCCCACCTCCGGCAGCTACTTCAGCGACGTGGGCGCCACGCGCTACACCCGCTGCGGGCTGGTCGACGGTGACGCCTACACGTTCCGCGTCCGCGCGTGGGACCAGGACACCGGCTACTCGGATTTCAGCGCGCCGGTGACGATCAGCCCGGTCGCGGCGCTGCCCGACTCGCCGCCGGTCGCCGCGGTCACGGTGGGCCACGGGATGGCCGAGCTGAGCTGGGAGTCGGCGGGCCCCGGCGTGCTCTACCACGTCTACCGGCGCACGCGGGACCGCGCCTGGGACGAGATCGGCGTCACCTCGGCGCTCCAGTTCGCCGACCCGCAGGCGGCCAGCGGCACCACCTACATCTACGCGATCCGATCGGAGACGCCCGCGGTCGGGCTCGGCGCCCTGTCCAACGCCGATCTCGCCGGAGCCACGAACGCCCTCGTGCACGACGCCTACCCCATCCCGCCGGCGGACCTGACGGCCGAACCGGGCAAGGGCTGCGTGACCATCGGCTGGTCGCCGGTGCCGGGCGCCACCGGCTACGAGATCTACCGCGCGGACGCGCTCTCCGGGCCCTTCGCGACGCTCAGCTACTTCGACGGTGGCTTCGCGCATCGCTACACCGACTGCGGGCTGACCGACGGCATCACGCAGTTCTACAAGGTCCGCTCCTGGTCGTCGGCGCAGGCGAGCTACTCGGGCGCCTCCGCCGTCATCGAGGCGACGCCGGGGGCCAATCTGCCCACGTCGCCCGCGCCGACCCTGCTCGCCGGCAACGCCCAGGTCGACCTGACGTGGGCGGCGGCGGAGCCCCCGGGCACGGCGCTGTACGTGATCTTCCGGCGCACCCAGGCGACGCCCTGGCTCCAGGTCGGCGCCACGACGGACTCCTACTGGGCGGACCGCAGCGTCGCCAACGGGACAGGCTACATCTACGCGCTGCAAGCCGGAGCGCTGGGACAGTATGGCGCGCTGTCCGACGGCGCCCTCGCGGGCCTGCCCACCGCCATCCCGGACGCCGCGCTGCCGCCCGCGCCTGCCAACGTCACCGCGAACGCCGGCAGCGGGTGCGTCACCGTGCGTTGGGACGTGGTCGCGGGCGCCACCTACTACGCTATCGCCCGCGGCCTCGCCTCGGGCGGCCCCCTGAATCAAGCGTTCGAGATCGCGGGCGGCTTCAACAACGCCCACACCTTCTGCGACGTGCAGGACGGCACGCCCTACCGCTTCTTCGTGCAGGCCTACACGGAGGCCGGCTACTCCGCCCGCTCCACCGCCGCGCTGGCCACCCCGCTCGCGACGCTCCCCGCCTCCCCCGAGGGCGGCGCGGCGCTCCAAGGCGCAGGCGCCGGTGCGATCCAGCTCAGCTGGGCGGCCATCCCCGGCGTGCTGGGCTACCGCATCCTGCGCCGCACGGACGCGGCCGCGTGGTCGGTCGTCGCCCAGAGGCCCCAGAGCGCCAACCCCACGTGGCAAGACACCGGGCTGGCGAGCGGCACCATCTACTACTACGCGCTGCAGTCCTTCAGCGCGGCGGGGGTGAGCGCGCAGAGCCCGGAGGCCTCGCTCGCCGCGCCCTGAGCCGGTCGCCGGTCGCCGGTCCCGCGGAGCCCTCAGCCCGCGGCCGGCGGCCTCAAACCCCCAGGCGCCGCCTCGTTAGTCGCCGCCCTCGCCCGTGTTCGCCGTCAGCTCGTTCGCCGTCGCGCCGCGCATGTAGTCGCGGTTCATCAGCTGAATCCACTTCGTCGAGATCTCTTTCGGGCAGGCCGCTTCGCACTCCAGCGTGTTCGAGCAGGCGCCGAACTCCTCGGCGTCCATCTGCGCGACCATGCGGACGGCTCGGCGGTCCCGGCTCCGGCGCGCCCTGGGGAAGCAGCGCGTAGTGGGCGATCTTGGCGCTCGTGAAGAGCGACGCCGACGCGTTCTTGCACGCCGCCACGCACGCGCCGCAGCCGATGCAGGTCGCCGCGTCGAAGGCCGCCAGCGCTTGCTCGCGCCCCACCGGCATCGCGTTCGCGTCGGGCGCGTTGCCCACGTTCACCGAGTTGTAGCCGCCGGCCGCCTGGATGCGGTCGAAGGCGCGCCGGTCGACCATCAGGTCCTTGACCACCGGGAACGCCTTCGCGCGCCACGGCTCCAGCACCAGGGTCTGCCCGCTCTTGAACGTGCGCATGTGCAGCTGGCAGACCGTCGTGCCCTTCTTCGGCCCGTGCGCCTGCCCGTTGATCATGAACCCGCAGGACCCGCAGATGCCCTCGCGGCAGTCGTGCTCGAAGGTGACGGGCTCTTTGCCCTCGCCGACCAGCCGCTCGTTGAGGATATCCAGCATCTCGAGGAACGACGCCTCTTCGGGCACGCCGTCCATCTTGTGACGCTCGAGCTTCCCGGCGTCGGCAGGTCCGTTCTGGCGCCAGACTTCGAGCGTCAGGTCGAGCTTCTTGTCGCCCATTACTTGTAGCTCCTCGTCGACGGCATCACGTACTCGAACACCAACGGCTCCTTGTGGAGCACCGGCTCCGAGTCCACTCCGGTGAACTCCCACGCGCTGGCGTGTTGCTGCGTCTCGTCCTCGCGCTGCGCCTCGCCGTCGGCCGACTGGTATTCCTCGCGGAAGTGCCCGCCGCACGACTCGTTTCGCGTCAGCGCGTCGCGCGCCAAGAGCTCCGCGAACTCCATGAAGTCCGCGACCCGCAGCGCCTTCTCGAGCTCAGCGTTCGCCTCGCCCGGCTTGCCCACGACCCGCAAATCCTTCCAGAACTCCGCCCGCATCGCCTGCACGGTCGCGATGGTCTCTTTGAGCCCCGCCTCGGTGCGCGACATGCCGACCTTGTCGAGCATCAGCAGGCCAAGCTCGCGATGGAAGCTGTCGGGCGAGCGCTTGCCGCCGATGGCGAACATCTGCTCGATCCGCGCCTGCACCTGCGCCACGGCCTGCTTGCACACGTCCGCGTCGGGGCTGAGCTTCGCCGGCTTCGCGGTCGCCAGGTAGTCGGGCACCGTGTACGGCGCCACGAAATACCCGTCCGCCAGCCCCTGCATCAGCGCGCTGGCGCCGAGGCGGTTGGAGCCGTGGTCGGAGAAGTTCGCCTCGCCCAGCACGAAGAGCCCGGGCAGGTTCGACATCAGGTTGTAGTCCACCCACAGCCCGCCCATCGTGTAGTGCGGCGCCGGGTAGATCTTCATCGGGACTTCGTAGGGGTTTTCGCCCGTGATGTTCGCGTACATGTCGAAGAGGTTGCCGTAGCGCCCCTCGATGCTGGCGCGCCCATCGGTCGCGATGGCGTCCCGGAAGTCCAGGTACACGGCCCGCCCGGTCGCGCCCACGCCGCGCCCCTCGTCGCACACGTACTTCGCGTTTCGCGAGGCCACGTCACGCGGGACCATGTTGCCGAAGGTCGGGTACTTGCGCTCCAGGTAGTAGTCGCGCTCGTCGTCGGGGATCTGATTGGCCGGCCGCTTGTCGCCCGCCTTCTTCGGCACCCACACGCGCCCCGAGTTACGCAAGCTCTCCGACATCAGCGTGAGCTTGGACTGCCAATCGCCGTGCTCGGGGATGCAGGTCGGGTGAATCTGCGTGTAGCAGGGGTTCGCGAAGTACGCGCCCCGCTTGTGCGCCCGCCACGTCGCCGTGACGTTCGACTTCATCGCGTTGGTCGACAGGTAGAAGACGTTCGAGTAGCCGCCGGTGCACATCAGCACCGCGTGGCCCGTGTGCGCCTCGAGCTTGCCGGTGAGCAGGTCGCGGCAGACGATTCCGCGCGCCTGACCGTTCTCGATGATGAGGTCCAGCATGTCGCGGTACGGGAAGAGCGTGACCTTCCCG
The DNA here is from genome assembly GCA_041389525.1 of Myxococcota bacterium. Taxonomy (GTDB): domain Bacteria; phylum Myxococcota_A; class UBA9042; order PHBI01; family JACKFB01; genus JACKFB01. Next base: position 22,397 of record JAWKRR010000041.1, read on the forward strand.
AGATCCACCTGCCGCATCAGGCCGGCGTAGGCGCCCAGCAGAAGCTGCTGCCCGGTCTGCCCGCGAGCGTAGAAGGTGCGCGACACCAGCACGCCGCCGAAGGTCCGGTTCGCCAGCGTCCCGCCGTACTCGCGCGCGAAGGGCACGCCCTGCGCGACCGACTGGTCGATGATGTTCGCCGAGACCTCAGCCAGCCGATACACGTTCGACTCACGCGCCCGGAAGTCGCCGCCCTTCACCGTGTCGTAGAAGAGCCGGTAGGTCGAGTCGCCGTCGTTCTGGTAGTTCTTCGCGGCGTTGATGCCGCCCTGGGCCGCCACGCTGTGCGCGCGCCGCGGGCTGTCGTGAAAGCAGAACGCCTTCACGTTGTAGCCCTGCTCGGCCAGGGTCGCCGCCGCCGAAGCGCCCGCCAGCCCCGTCCCGATGACGATGACGTCGAACTTCTTGCGGTTGATGGGCCCGATGAGCTTCATCGCGCCCTTGTGCCGGGTCCAGCGCGTCTCGATCGGTCCGGTCGGGCAGCGGGAATCCAAGGTCATCTCAAAAGCCCCCATGAGGATGGGTCGCGCGAAATCAGCGGCGGCAGAATCAGCGAATGAACAGCGCCCACAGCGGAATCGCCGCGAAGCCGATCCCGATAACCACCGCGAGTGCCGTGCCGCCCTTCACGATGATGGGCGTCCACTTCGAGTGGTTCAGCCCGAAGGAACGGAACGCGCTCTGGATGCCGTGAGACAAGTGCCACGCGATGACCGAGACGCCGACGATGTAGATGCCGGCGCGCCACCAGACCGCGAGCTTGTCGCCGACGGCCGTCGCGATGCCGCCCACGGCCTCGGTCCCTTCGCGGTCCAGGCGGAAATCCCAGATGTGCAGCGCCAAGAAGAGCAGCACGATGACGCCGCTGATGGGCATCGTGCGGCTGGCCAGCACGCCCACCTTGTCGGTGCGCTTGGTGCCCGTCGACGCGTAGCGGCTGCCGCGCGACGCTTGGTTCTCGCGGGTCAGCTTGATGGTCAGGCCGATGTGGATGATGAGCATCGAGAAGAGCCCGATCTCGATCAACGGCAGGATCGGCAGCGAGTGCAGGAACGCCGCCCACTTGTTGAGCGCGGCCCCACCGTCGGGCGCCATCACCATCAGGTTCTCGAGCATGTGGAAGACGACGAAGAGAGCCAGCGCCAAGCCGGTCAGCGCGACGACGACCTTCTGTCCGACCGTCGAGCCTAGGATTTTCCTGAGCCAGCCCACGTTTCCTACCTCCCGAGCGTCCCCTGCCCGTCGTCGCCCGCGTGACCGTAGGCGACAATCGGTCCCTCTTGTCGCAGAGGATCGCCATTCCAGCAACTCCCAACCTTATATAACCAGGGGTTATGCGGGCCTCAGCCGCTCGCTGGGTTGCGCGGTGGACGCTCACGGGGCCATGCTCGCGGCGTGTCAGTACGCCCCCGATGGTCGACGAAATCCGCGTGGCTGGCGGCCGCGGTGCTTGCCTGCGCGTTTGCGTGCGCCTGCGCCCCGGCGGCAGCTCCAGCGGCCCCGGCCGCCGCGGCCGCATCCGACGCCCCCGCCCGGCCAAAGGGGTCGGACGACACCGCGGCTTGGGCCGACTGCCTCACCGGGATCGAGGGCGGCACCCGCGCCGACGAGTGCGAGGCCTGGCGTCTGGGCCGCACCGAGGGCCGCATCGCCGGGCTGGCGGCGGGCGAGGCCGACGCGGAGCGCGCAACCCGTGACGGCTACAGGGCGAGGCGGACGGTGGCCCTCGGGCTGGCGATCGTCACGCTGCTGCTGGCCGGCGGCATCGCGGGGGCGGCGATTCGGCGGCGGGTCGGCCGGCGCAAGAGCCCCGCGTACCCGGAGCTGGCGCTGGCGCGAATCCAGGCCGAGGCGGACGCGATTCGCAGCCTCGGCGAGGGCGGCGATGCGCTGGTGCAGCACGTGGTCGAGCGGGTCGAGGACGCGCTGGGGTCGCTGCTGGCGGCCGCGGACGGGCTGGGGCAGCGGGCGGGCAAGCTCGCGCCGCGGTCTGGCAGCGCGACGGTCCGCGCGCACCTGGACGGGCTGTGCGACGAGCTGGACCGGTGCCTGGCGCGCGCCGAGCGGCTGCACGTCCAGGTCACCGTCTGGCAGGAGCAATCCGCGGCCGCCGGGAGCGCCGAGGGCTCCATCGACAAGGCGATCGACGAGGCGATGACCGATCTGCAAGGCGCCATCAAGGAGATCGGGGCGTGAGCGGGCGTGACCAGCGCGAGCCGATCTCGGGCGGGCGTCCCTCGATGCGCCGTTTTACCAGTCGGCACCTATCGAATCGAAGGCTCGCGGCCTTCGCGCTGGGCGCGCTGCTGGCGCTCGCCAGCGTGGCGGCCTGCTCTGGATCGTCGGACGGTCCGCCGTCGGAGCCCGTGGTCAGCGGCCCCGAGGTCGCGGCTGAGGCGCTGCGGCGGGTGCAGCTTGAGCGCCGGGTCAGCGCGCTGGACGAAGGCTGGCGGACCGCGTGGGCCGGCGGCTACGCCCGCGCGCTGGAGACGGCGGCGACCGAGTGGCCGGCGGCCTTTCGGCGCGACGTGGCGCGCGAGGTCCTCGTCTTCGGGGGCGCCGCGCTGGCGCTGGGCTTGCTGCTGGGCTTCACCGCGCTCGGAGCGCCGCGCCGCTCACCGCGGCCGCCGCTGACCCGGCCGGCCGCCCGCGCCATGGACGCGGCGGGGCGGGCGGTGAGCCGCGTCGGGCGGGGCCTCGGCGCCATCGCCCGCGGCGTCGCGGCCGAGGATCCGCTAGACACCGCCGAGCGCTTCGTGCGCGACGCCACCCGAAACCTCGACGCCGTCGCGGCCAGCCTGGCGCGCACCGAGAAGAAGCTGGGCGCGGACGCGACGAAACCAGCGCGCGAGGCCGTGGCCGAGTGGCGCGCGCAGCTCGTGTCCTCGCGGCGCGAGGCCCGGCGGCTCGCCGGCCTCGGCGCGGACCGCCACGTCGAGGGCCTCGTCGCGCTGCTGGTCCCCGACGCCGCAGCGGCCGAGCGCCTGCGCGTCGAGGTCCAGCGCGCCGAGTCGAGCGCTGTGGGACCGCGCGAATCCCACGTCGCCGCCTGTCTGAAAGCCATCAGCGAGCGCGAGCCCCTGCCCGCCCCCGACGGACCCCGCGAGGCGCCGGAGTGGGCGACGCCCAGCGCGCGCTTCGGCACCTTCGCGCTGGTAGTCGCCCTCCTCGCCGTGGCCGCCTGGGCCGCAGCCGGGGCCATCCCCGCGGTCTTCGCCCTCGCCGCGCTGGGTCTGGCGCTCGCGCTGCGAATCGCCGGCCGCGTCGCCGCCCGCCCCGGCCCGCGCCCCACCACAGCCCGTCGCGAGCCGCGCACCCGAGGCCTCGACGCCCGCCACCTGGCGACCGTGCTGACGGCCCTGGGAGCCGTCGCGTTCGTGGGCGCCCTGCTCAGCGCCAGCGCCAGCGAGAGCAGCGGCCTCGACCTCGGAGTCCCCCCGCCCCTGAGCCTCACGGTCCCCGAGGCGACGCCCGCCCCCCCCGAGAATCTCTTGCAGATCATTGGCCAATCGCCAGCGCCAGCGCCCCCGAAGCCGACCGCCAAATGACCCAACCCCGCGCCGTCACCGCCCGCTACGACGACCCGGTGGACCTCATCTGGCTCGCCACCGCCAAGGCGCTAGGAATCGACGTCGTCCGAGCCCCCGACGCCTACGCCTCCTGGGACGGCCGCGGCACGCTGACCATCGCGACACCGGCCGAGATGGACCCCGACGACTGCCTGGCCCAGATGATCTTCCACGAGCTATGCCACGCCCTAGTCGAAGGCCCCGAGTCCCTAACCCGCGTCGACTGGGGCCTAGAGAACGTCGACAACCGCGACGCCATCCGCGAACACGCCACCGACCGCCTCCAAGCGGCCCTCGCCGACCGCCACGGCCTCCGCCAATTCATGGCCGTGACGACCGACTGGCGAGCCTACTACGACGCCCTCCCCGAAGACCCCCTAGCCCCCGACAACGACCCCGCCACCCCCCTAGCGCAAGCCGCCTACAAAGCAGCAACCACCGCCCCTGGTCCGCCGCCACCGAAGCCGCCCTAAGCGCCACAGCAGCCATCGCCCAAGCTCACAGCAGCCTTCGCCCCACCCGACTCGCTGTGGTTCAAACCGCGCCCGTTCAAAACGGCCCGAACGACGCCCCTGAAACGCGAGCGGTCTCCCGACGCCCGGCGGCCCGAGACTCACGAGCCTGCCCAATCCCAGCCACCGACAGAGATTGGCCACGCTCTGACCGCGGGTTCCAGACCGCCCCCTGACACGCCCCATGACGGAAGAGCCAAGCGGAACACGTGAAGACAGACAGACCAGCACCCGATGACTGGCGTCGCCAGGGGCAAGAGGCCTATCTCCGCGGGGCCGCGCTCAGTCTCGAATCGCTACCGCCCATCTAGCGAGACATCGGACCACGACCACTGTGAATCTGTTGGGAGAAGTTCTCCTCAATCCCGGCGACACGCTCGTCGGCTACAGAACCAGCGACCGCTACCGTTGGATTTGCCAACGGTGCTTCGAGGATTTCGAACCGAAGCTCGAGTGGGCTTGCCGCCCGTCGCCGGAGAGCGGCCCAGCGGTCGGTCGGCGGGCGCGACCGGTGGCCACCTGACCTACCGTCCCATCCGCCGCGTCCACCCACATGTGAACGTGGCGTTGACCTATAGCGACAGACGTACACTGTTCTCGATTTTGCACGTCAGACGCGCGATCAGGAGGCGGTGATGGCGAAGCTGACTCTGAGGCTCGACGACGCGTTGACGGACCGAGCGAAGCGCTACGCGCGACGTCACGACCAAAGCGTGTCCCAGCTTGTCGCGAACTTCTTCGGTCCTGGCGGGCGACCCAAATGGTTCGCCGCAGGACGGAGCTCCGGAGACGACGAGGGCGACCCGCGATCGTTGCTGAGGCGCTTCACGGCTGTTTACCGGCGCTGAGCTCGATGAACGCGACTACCGCCATCATCTTGAGCAACGGTACACGTGAGGTTACTCGTCGATACCAACGTCGTGCTGGACCCGATGCTGGCCCGACACCCGCATGACGCGGCGGCGCGGCGGGTGGTTTCTCTCATGGCTCGAGGCGAACTCGAGGGCTATCTCGGCGCGACCACGGTCACGACCATCTTCTATCTCGCGTCCAAGCACGCGGGGCGGGAGGCGGCTCGCGCCCAGCTTGAGCGCCTGCTCGCGATATTTCGCGTGGCTCCTGTCACGGAGACGGTGATTCGCGAGGCGCTCGCCGGGGACTTCGAGGACTTCGAAGACGCAGTGCTGCACGAGGCCGCCCGGTGCGTCGGCGCGGACGCCATCCTGACCCGGGACAGCGCGGGCTTTCGTCGCGCATCGTGCAGGGTGCTCACGCCCGACGCGCTGCTCGCGAGCTTGGCCGAATCGAGCGGCGACCGCTGAGCCTGCGGTCGGACACTTCAGAGCCTGGGGTCGACACCCTCAGTTCTCATTTTTAAATCGAGTACTCTCTCATAGTACCTCGCGAAGGTGCTCGGCGATGATGCTTTCGTCTTCCGGCGTTCGGCGTAGGCCGCGCGCGGGTCTTCGGTCGTCGCACGCCCCTTGGCTTTCCCTTTGGCGCTCTGGCGCCCCGGCGTCTTGGGCCGAAGGCTTGTGCGCGAGGCGCCGGCGCTGGCTGGCCGCCGGCTACAATCCGCAGGTCGCGGTGAGGGGATAGGGGGGCCATCCTGGGCGGATTTTTATGGCGATGCTCTGCATGTGGAGGCCGCTGCCGCTGCCGGTGGCGGTTGGGGAGATGATGGTGCGGTCTGTCATGTAGACGGAGCCCTCGCCGGCGCGCACGGCGCCGCCCATCTTGCGCGTCCAGTCGAAGTCGTTATCTGGGACGCCCCGTAGAACCCTGGGAGCTCAGAAGGACTTGAGACCTGCGCGACGCCGGAATGACGCCACCACGCGGGCGAATCCGGGAGGCCGCCCGAGCGCAGCCTCCCGCAACCCGCCGTGGGCCGTGAGCAAGTCTTAAGTCTTGACACGACCCCTACCCGTTCAGAACCCGCACGCGGCGGCGGTTCCGCCCTTGCCGAACAGGCCGGACTTGGCGAAGGCGCCGGCGTCGTACTTGGCGTCGCCGGCCACCTTGGTGACCTGCTTGATGAAGGTCGTCGCCTGGGGCGTCACCACCTGCGGGCTGTCGCCTTGCTGGCACTTGGGTTTGACGAAGGCGCCGTCCTTGATCGCGAAGAAGAACTCACGCTCGGCCTCGCCGTTGCGCGTGTAGACGCAGCGGTAATCGCCGGGGTTCTCCTTCATCCAGCTCGTGGTGTCGCCGTTCGGGAAGAAGTACTGGTAGGTCCAGCGCACCTTGGCCGGCTCGCCGTCCTTCACGGCCGCGTAGTCGTCGTACTCGTGGCTCCAGCGGCTGTTGGTCATCTCGGCGAATTCCCACTTCTTGTCACCGACGAAGCAGCGCATCTTGCCCGCGCTGGCCAGGGTCTGCGGCTCGCGGCTCTCCTTGAACCACGCGAAGATGTTGATCTGCCCATCGCCCAGGCGGTGAACCCACGCCTCGCCCATGCGGAAGTCGTAGTCGATGTGGAACTCCTTGGTCCCGCCAGCGCCCGCGTGCTCGGCCACCGAGAAGGTGTAGGAGGCGATGTCCTTGGCCTCTTTACCCGCCGACACCTGCTTGTAGCCGATCTTGACCGTGAAGGTCGCGGGCTTGCTGATGCCATTCGCGTCCAGGTCGGGCTTGCAGTTGTGGGTCACCGCGATCTTGCTGTCCGAACCGCTCAGATCCTCGAGCGAAACCGGGCACTTCAGCGCCTCGCCGAAGGGCTTACCGCCCACGTAGTACTGGGCCGTGATGATGTCGTCGCTCTCTGCGCCCTTGGCCATCACGTAAAAGTGCCCTTGCGGCACATAGGCCTGCGTCTTGCCCACCGTCTTGTAGGCCAGGTCAAAGGCCGGGACGTAGCGCCCCCAGGCGTCGACCGCGCTGACGTCGCCGGCCATGGCCAACGTTGGCGCCGACACTCCGGCAACACACAGCAGTCCCATCAATAACTTCTTCATCGCGGTTCTCCTCGGCCAAACCTGCGGGCGCGGCTTGGGCGTTTCAGGGGGTGCGGGCTATCCACAGCGCTCGACAACGCATCGAGCCGACGTTCCAGAAGCGATTCACAACGGTCCAGGACGCTGCCGCCGTCATGCGGGGCGAGTACGAAGCCCAAGCCTCCGTCGCGATGCTGAGCGAGCGCGAAGCCCAAGCCTCCAGACAGCGTCGGCCCGCGCGCTGAAACCCGCACCGCAGAGCGATGCGAGCCTTGGCGAGCGGGCCTGACGTGGAGCGTGGCACCGCTCTGCGGAGCCCGTCAATAGCAGGCAGCGCGCAGGAGAGAACGGGGTTAGATCCCGTCACCCACGGCGCTGGAGTAGTGCAGTTCTCGGCCCGAGGGTGCCGTCGCCGTGAGCTCGGGGCAGGCCGGTGCGCCGGCATCGGTTCGCCCGCAAGCCGCGTGTGATCTCGGGCGCGCGCCCGAGATCACACGCGGAAATCTGGGCTCGCAGCCCGCGGGGAAACTCCGGGGCGAGCGCTCGTGGCCCTGGTGGATTTTGACGTGCGCTGAGGTAGCATGCGCCCTCACACACGCCGCCCGGAGTTCTGAGATGCTTACGCCTTCTCGCTTTATTGCCTCCATTTGCCCGCTCGCGCTCGCGCTGGTCCTCCTCGGCTCGCCTCCCGCAGCGCACGCTGCCGACTCGCCGGCGCGCGCGAAGCTCGTCCAGGTCCAGACCGCCCAGTCCAAGCTCCGAGGCAGCTTCGACGCGGCGAAGATCGCGCCTGGGCCCGCGCCCGCGGGGCTGAAGGCGGTCTCGGCGGACGCCTCAGCGCTCGTGAGCGCGCTCGGCCAGCTCCGCACTCAGGCGGTCAAGGCTGGCGCCAAAAGCGACGTCCTCGCGAAGTTCGACGGTGTCGACGGGGAGGCGCAAAAGCTCGCCTCGCGCACCTCCGCGCTCGTCGGCAAGAAGCTCACCCCGATCGACGTTCAGGCGCTCTCGAGCGCGATGACGAAGATCCAGGACGATCTCGCCGCGGTGCTGGGCCTGCTCGAGCCCGTGATCACGCGATAGGGTGGTCCGCCGCCCTGGCATTGTGCGTTTGCACACACAATGTGCCATGGCGCACAGCCGAGACGTTTTTCGGCGGTTCCACCCCAGAACAACGCGCGGGCTGGCTTATTGGCGACGGCGTCTTGCCATGCGCCAGCCCGCGCTGCGATGCTCGCCAGAGTAACCCCACCGTGTCACAGGCTCTCACCGGCTGAAGCGTTGCCGGTCGCGCCTCTGGAGGCTCCCATGCCGCGCATCCCATGCCGCGTATTGCTCTGCCTGCTGGTCACCACCTGCGCGTCCCTGTCGGTCGAGGCGCGCGCGGACCAGGGAATCACGAGCCCGGCGCACCGCGAACACGTCGGCAAGATCGTGTACTCGGCCGACCTGATCCCCTTCCGCAAAGAGGCGCCCGAGGCGTTCAAGGGCGAGTTCACGGCCACGAGCCCGATCTATGGGCGCGTCTATCTCGCCCGGTCCCTCGCCAACACCGAGGTCCAGCTTGACGGCTCCGTGAAGAAGGGATCCGCGCGCGACTTCGAGGTCAGGCTCTTCGTCGGAGAGCTCGAGCAGAAGTACGCGTTCGACGTCTTCCACCGCGGGACCCTCGCGCCGGACGCGGCCGAGGCCTGGACGACGTGGCGCTTCGACCCTCACCCGCTGCCGGGAGACAAAGCAGCGGACCTGAAGGTCGTCACCGGCTGGGCGAAGACCGTCAACGCGCTGGCTCCCGGGCGTCACACCGTGCGGGTGGAGGTCTGGGTGACCGAGGGGCAGATGCGCTCGGCCGAGCCGGTGGCCGCGGGTTCGTTCGCGTTGACGAAGACGAAGGGGGACCGGCTGAGCATTGGCGGCGCCTTCCCGGCGGACGTGGTCGCCGCAGCCGAGGCGGGCAAGCTCAAGGAGGCCGCACGCGCAGCGCTCCTCGCCGAGGGCGTGGCCAAGAAGGGCACCGACATCCTTGGCGTCGCCATCACGAGCCAGGTCGAGGAGGGGCGCTATGCCGACACGAAGGCGCCGTATCGGCAGGTCTCGGCGGCCGTGAAGTGGGCCGATGCCAACGGAGACGGCTTCTGCAAGTTCGTGACGTACAACCTGGTCCAGGACCAGGCGGCGTCTGGCTGGGGGACGTGGCGCTTCAAGTCGTTCTGCAACGGCGCGGGCTGCCAGGAGGGCGAGGTCGACTGCGAGTGAGCGCGGCGCGCGGCCGAGGCGGGCCAGACCTAAGTCTTGACCCGTCCCCTGGCCTGCTCGGCGCCAAGACGGCCTGCGCCGCCGGGAAGCGACGTCACTTGAACAGCGAGAAAGTGCCGCTCTCGATCTTCGCGGTGGTCTTCGGGTTCGAGCCCATGTCGAGCGTGCTCGGCTTGAGCGCCAGCTCGAGTTGGCCGGTGGAGAGGAAGGTCCCGTCGATGAAGGACACGTTGCTCGCGCTCTTGCTCAGGTTCACGGCCTGGACTTTCACATCCATCGAGCCGCTGACAGCGCCCTCTGGCTTACGGTCGGCTACTATCGGGCCCACGGAAATAATCACTGGCTGGTTGCTCCCGCTGGCCGTGAACTGGCACTGGCTGGCCCCATCCGGCGCACTGATCTTGCCCGCGCTGGTGACCGAGAAGGTGATCTCGCTGGTGCAGGTGAAGGGCCCCCCGGTGTTCTCGATGGTGAACTGGCCCTTTATCGTCATGGTGCCGGTGTAAGCACCGGAGCAGGTGCCGCACGAGCCGCCGCAGCCGTTGTCACCGCAAGGGTTTCCGGCACAGGCCGGGGCGCAGAAGCAGGTGCGCTGGGCGGTGCAGGTCTCCTGGGCACCGCAGCTACCGCAGCTACCACCGCAGCCGTCGCTGCCGCACTGGGCGCCCGCGCAGTCGGGCACGCAGCCGCAGGTACCGGCTGGGGAGCAAGTCTCCCCGGCGCCGCAGCTCCCGCAGCTGCCGCCGCAGCCGTCGCTGCCGCACTGGGCACCCGCGCAGTCGGGCACGCAGCCGCAGGTGCGGTCGGGCGAGCAGGTCACCGAGGCAGCGCAGCTTCCGCAGCTGCCGCCGCAACCATCGCTGCCGCACTGGGCGCCGGCGCAGTCGGGCACGCACCCTGTGGCGACCGACTTCGTCTTCGAGACCACGAAGCAGGTGCAGGTCGCCTCGCCGTTGAGGCTCGAGCGGTTGCTGCCACTGGCTCCAGCCGCCTCGCAGCAGTCGAAGCACGCATCCGACGTGCCCTTGCTGGCGTCGCAGGTGGCCGCGTCCTCAATGACGTAGGCGCAGCCGCAGTCACCGGTGGCCACCAGGACGGTGTCGAAGCCCGCGGCCTCGCAGCAGGTCGAGCACTGGTCCACGTCCCCGATGCTCTTGCACGATGTGCTGAAGTCGAAGTCGCTCTTGTCCGGGATCAGCCCGCCGAGGCCCGAGTTCGTGTCGCAGGACGTCGCGAACGCGGCTAGGCACAGGGCGAATACGATGAGGCACGGGCGGCAAGGCGTCACGTGGTTTCCTTGGTGTTGGGTGTGCGCGACACAGTAGCACGGACCACGGCGCAGCGGCGGCTGAAGCGCCCGCCGCACGCCCGGCCTCCAAGGAGCCCGCCGAATGAACTCGGGGGTCTGATTCATGACCCGGTCACGGCGTGCGAGAGTGGCGGCACTGGGTTGATCGACCGGTGAGAAAGGCGGTGGTACGGGTGGCGTAGAAACAACCGCCACCGGGCCGGTATGGCCCGAGGAGTTCGCCGCCCGTGCCCACCGAGATCGTGCTCTCACGCCGTGTTGCTCTCGTCAAGGAGCGGCTTTCCGCAGAACTCGCGACGGTTGTCGAGGAACTGGTGACGGCGGCGGCGACGGGCGGGTCGGCTCGTTCGCTTGAGCTGGGAACCTGGAAAGCTCTGATGAAATTGGGTCGGCTGCTGCTGGCGGCGTTGTTCGCGGTGCGATGCGAACGGGCGATGCTGAGTGTCATGGAGCGTCGTGGCCATGACCCGGACACGGCGCGGGTTCGTACGGACGCGGACTACCACCTGACGCTCACGACGACGTTTGGCCCGGTGCGCTTCCCGGCCTTCGCCTACCGCTACCCGGCGGAGGTGGGAACGACGACGTATGCCGACGCGCGCACTGAGGTCTTCCCGCTGGTGCCGCGTTGCCGGTCGTCGGAGCTCTGCCTTGAGTGGGAGAGCCGCCTCGGCAGCCTGCACCCGTTTCGGAACGCGCAGAACCTGCTGACTTTCTTCACCCACGGTGAGGTCGCGCTGGAGGACACGACCATCGCGCGGCACGCCGTTCGTGTCGGGAACCTCATCGACCAGCGTTGGCTCTACCAAGCGCCCGAGGAGTTTCGCCGCATCCTCCAAGAGCGCGCGACGCGCGACGCTCGTACCGATCAGCCCATCGTCTACATGTCGAGCGATGCGCACGCGCTGCGCCGCTACGTCAACGAATCCTGGACTGACCAGTGGAAGATGATCAACGGCCTGCGGGTCTGGTGCGTCGACAAGGACCGCGGGAACATCATCCACATCGGCGGTCAGTTCACATGCGGCGACGCGGCGTACCTGCGCGACGTCGTCCGCCAACTCATCGCGTCCGGCTACCTGCCCGCCGATGGCGACTTCGGCGATGGACTTGTCGCGACCTACGTGTTCGTCGCGGACGGCATGCCCTGGATCGCCGACCAGCTCATCTCGCAATTCCCCGGCGTCATCGCCATCCTCGACGCCTACCACGTCCTGCAGCACATAGCGGAGTACGGCCGAACGCGCTTCAAATCGGGGTCGATTCAGCGCAACGAATTCTACGAGCAGGTCAAGCGGTTGCTCTTCGGGCCGCGAGGCGCCGCCAGCACGCCGCGATCGTATGGGCCACGCAAGGGCCATCGCAAAGGCAAGAAGGCGGCGCGAGCCACGACCGCGGACCTGTCCGTGCTCACGCCGGACCGATTCCCCGCCGGCGAGGCCCTGCTCAAGCACCTGGAGACCGTTGACGACAAGTCCGAGTGCCACAAGAAGCTCGTGAACTACGTCACCGAGAACGCCTACCGCATGGACTACGTCATGTACCGCGCGAGCGGCTTCCAAATCGGCTCCGGCGCCATGGAATCGCTGCATCGAACCGGCAGCCAGGCGCGACTGAAGCGAGCCGGCGCCCGCTGGCTCCCCGAGACCCTCGAGGCCATGTTCAACCTCCGAATGCTCGAACTCGCCGGACGCTGGGACGAGTTCTTCGCCCAACCCGACCTCTGGCAACGCCTCGCCCACCGCTTCGTGGATACCGCCTATGTCACATACCGCGGGCCGTGGAATAGCGACTCTACCGGGTGATGGATCACACCCGAACTCGGGGTCAGACACCCTCATTTCTCACTTTTTCGGCGAGTGATTTCGGGGCCTGGCGAGAGATCATCAGTCCAGCGCGAGCAGGGCCGCCTCGTACTCTTCCAGGCTGTCCCAGGTCGGCAGGACCTCGGCGGCTTGTTCGACGGTGCCGAGGGTTAGCTCTGCTGGGATGGGCCTTGCGGCGGCGGCGCTGACGACCTGGCGGGCCAGGCGGACGAAGGCGGCGTCGACGCTGATTCCCGCCATGTCGATGGCGGCTCCGACGTCGCTGGTGGCGCCGTCCAGGCGGAGGGCGCGGACCGCTGCCGGGGCGTGTTTGGCGCGCCACTGCACCAGGAGGTCCATGATGACGACCTCGCCCAGGGGGCTCTGGATTCGGGCTACGGAGACGGCCTCGACCCTCGCGAGGTCGAAGCTGACGCCGCGGGCTAGCTCGAGGGTGGTGGCTTCGACCGCGACGAGGCTGGAGCGCTTCACCTCGAGGCCGCGCTTGGTGCGTGGCGCCGGCGGGGCCGGGACGGGCCAGGGCGTGCGTTCGGCGGTCACGTCGGGGTTCAGCGCGGGCATCTGCCCGGTGGCGCCGAAGCGCATGGGGTCGTCGGGGTCCAGGGTGGCGTCCAGGTAGGCGAGGACTGGGTTTGCGGCGGCGTGCAGCCAGGCTTGGTCGGCCGCGTGGACGGGGCGCGAGTCGGATTTCGGCGCGGGGGGCGGCGTGGGCGCGGGGACGGGGGTCGGCGCGGGCGGTGGCACTGGCGCGGCCACGGCGGGCCTCTTCGCGGGCGCGCCGATGCCGGACAGATCGCCCAGCACCAGCCCCTCGGGCGGGGTCCCGGTGGCCGGTGACAGCGACACCAGCAGCGCCTGAGCCCGCTCGCGCAGCGCGCCCGCGTCGTCGTCGGTCGCCAACCCTGTCAGCAAATCCCTGGCGCGCGAGGGCAGCGGCCCCAGCGCGGCCTGGGCCAGCCGCCACCGGATGGCCGGCGAGCCCTGGTGCCCGATGACCCCACGCATCCCACGCCACGTCTCCACCGCCTGCGACACGTCGCCGCGGCCAAGCTGGTCCTGAATCACGCGCGTCCCGAAGCGTTCGGCGTCAGGCCGCGGGCCCTTCTGGGACATCACCTCCCACGCCAGCGCCGCGATATCTGAGCTGCGCGGGTCTCGCCGGTCCGCCACCAGCAACGCGCGCTCGGCCGCCATGAGGTCCCCTCGCTCAGACGCGGTGACCGCCTTCTGAAAGGCCGCCCGCGCCCGCGGCGCAAGGTCCAACTCGACCGCGCCCGCCCCCAGCGCCATGTCCCAGCCCGACCGCGCCACCAGCATCGCCATGGCCCCGCCGACCGCGAACCCGCTGACCACCCGCAGCGCGCCGACCCCGGTCTCCACCCCCACCGCGGGCAACACCGCCTGCAGCGCGAACCAAGCCAGCGGGACCGACCAGCTCGGAAGCGCCCGCCCCGCCACGCCGCCCGGCCCCGGCCACCACCACCGCACCCGCTTGTGCGGGAATCGCACGATGAAGGCGCCCAGCAACCCCGCGACCGCGCCCGCGCCCCCCACCAGCGGCACGCGAAGCTCCGGCTCGAAGCTGGCGACCACCAGCACCGACACGGCCCCCGAGACCAACCAGACCACGGCGCACAGCACGATTCCCCAGGCTTCCTCGAGGAAAACCGTCAGCGCGAAGAGCACGAAGAACGTCGCGATCAGGCCGCCCCAGCTCGGCTGGACCAAGCTGTGGGTCAACAACGCCAGCGGCTGCGGGTTGGCCGGGACGACGCCCAGGCGGTGCAGCGGGCTGGCCGACTCGGTGGCGTGGACGCGCTGCACCATCCAGTCCAACGTGCGCCGCAGCGTGGTCGCGTCCTCCGCGTCTCGGCGCTCCACCTCGCGCGCGGCCGCCCGACGCGACGCCAGCACGCTCGGCGAGGGCGGGAACGCCAGCGAGCCGATGCCACGCGGCAGCGGCACCTCGGGGTGGTCGCGCAGGAAGTCGCTGAGCTCGGTCCGCTCGACCGCGAGCCGCGCGTGGTAGCGGTCCATCCGCCCCTGCGCCACCAGCGTCAGCGCGATGGCCGCCGCGAGCACGACGATGCCCACCCGCGGCACGCGGTGAGAGAAGGCATCATCGGGTGCGATTGGCAGCATCGTCGCCGGCGGTTCCGAGGAAAGGCGTGCAGTCCCTCGACCCGCGGGCTACTGCGGGTACGGGTCCAGGCGCTCGGGGGCCAGCTCATGGCGATGAATCCATCCCCAGATGAAGCCCCCGGTCCCGTAGATGAGGATGACGGCGAACAGGTACTCTGGCCAAATTCGGAAGATCCCGCAGATGTATCCCATGGCCACGTTGAGCAGCTGGAACCCATTGGCGAGCGGCGATTGGCGAGGCGCGATCTTGGGAATCGGGAGGTTCGAGACCATCAGCCCGCCCAGCGCCGCCATCGCGACCGGCGCCCAGGCCAGCAAATCCCAGCGCGCGTACTCCACGCCCAGCACGAAGGCGACGGCGACCAGCCCGCCCGCGAAGGTCGTCGGCATCCCGTAGAAGACCTTCGTGCCGCCGGACTCCTCGGTGAGCACGTTGAATTTCGCTAGGCGGATACAGGCGCACAGCACGTAGGTCGCGACCAGGGCGCGCATGACCCAGCCCATGGTCGTGCCCTGCCACATCGGGAAATGGCCGTCGGTGTTGCGGAACATCGACATGAAGACGAGGCTGCCGGGGGCGATGCCGAAGGTGACGAAGTCGCTGAAGCTGTCGAGCTGAACGCCGATGGCGCTGGTCGCCCGCAGCAGGCGCGCCGCCGTGCCGTCGAGCTTGTCGATGAGCACGCACAACACGATGAGCCACGCGGACTCCGTGTAGTCGCCCTCCATCGCGCGGAACGTGGCGGTGAGGCCCAAGAGCAGGCCCATGCACGTAATCGCGTTGGGTACGACGTAGCGCCACCGAGGGGTACGGCGCGGGGGCTCGGTTCCGCGGTCGCTCATGGCCCCGACCGTAGGCGAAGAGCGCGCGGGCGGCAAGAGGGCTGGGGAGGGCAATCGCATCGAGTCCCGTGCAGAACGGTGGGCTCAGCGGTGCGATTGCCCGCTGTCAGCTTTCAGCCTTCAGCCTTCAGCCAGCGGCAGCGGAGGCGCGTGCGAGGTCAGGACGGCGCGCTCGGACTGCATCGATCCCCTGCCCGCTGACAGCGGGCAATCGCGCGTGGCCGGCCCCATCGACGCGGAGATTCGGACCCGATTGCCCTACTCCTTTGTCGCCATCGCGAAGACCGTGATAATTCTCTTGCATCCATGGCGGGTTGCGGGGTGCACGATGTTGGTGAACCGGTGGGGCGCCGTCGGCGCTTGGGTGCTCTTGCTGACGGTGACGGCCTGCGGCGGTGCCGCGGGCGGTGGCATCGAGGAGTTGAAAGGCAGCGGGGACGCGGACGCCGAGGTCAGCGTCGACATCCCGGTCGCCGAGACCACGACGCTGCCTGACGCCGAGGTCAGCGACGGCCAAGCGGGCACCGACTCCAGCGACACCACGGGCGGCTCCGACGCTCCCCCCGGCAAGGGAGAGCCCGGCGCCCCCTGCGCCACCAACGGCGACTGCTTCAGCGGTTGGTGCGTCGAGGGCCTCGAGGGCTACATCTGCACCGACGTGTGTAGCCAGACCTGCCCCGCGGGCTTCGACTGCAAGGGCGTACAGAACCTCGGCGACGTGGTGTTTCTGTGCCTGCCGCGCCTCAAGAAGCTGTGCACGCCCTGCACCCAGGACATCCAGTGCGCGGGCGGCTCCTGCCTGACCCTGGACGGCTTTCAGGGCTGCGCGTTTAGCTGCGAGAGCGCCACCGACTGCCCCGTCGGCTGGGAGTGCGCCGCGGACGCCGCCGGGGTCGCCCAGGGCACCTTCTGCCAGCCCGAGACGGGGAGCTGCTCGTGCAACGCCGAGGTCGACGGCGGCCAGCGCACCTGCACGCGGGAGAGCGCGTCGGGCATGTGCTTCGGCGTCGAGACCTGCTCGCAAGAGACGGGCTGGAGCGGCTGCTCGGCCCTCGAACCATCGCCCGAGATCTGCGACGGGCTCGACAACGACTGCAACGGGCTGGCCGATGACGGGCTGACCGAGGGCGAGGCGTGCGCGAAGACCAACAAGTGGGGCGAGTGCTCGGGCGTGCTGCGCTGCGTCGGGGCGCAGGGATGGATATGCAACGCGCGTGAGCCGCAGGCCGAGGTGTGCAATCAGCTCGATGACGACTGCGATTCCGAGCTCGACGAGACCTTCAAGGACGCAGACGGTGCCTGGACCCTGGACGCGCACTGCGGCACCTGCGGCAACGTGTGTACCGACAAGTTCCCCAACGCGACCGGCGTGTGCGGCGGGCCGGCCGGGACGCCCTACTGCGTCATCGACACCTGCGCCGAGGGGCTGGTGAAGGTCAGCGACTTCCTCTGCACGCCGCCGGTGGACGCCGCCTGCGCCCCGTGCGCGAGCGACGCCGACTGCTTCTCGGGGAGCTGCGTGCTGCTCGACGGGCAGAACGTGTGCGTGAGCGCGTGCGCGGACGGCGCCTGCGGCAGCGGGTTCGACTGCGAGGCGGTCGCCGACGGGGTCGAGCGCTGCGTGCCGACCTCGGGCTCGTGCACCTGCAACGCGGCGAACCAGGGCGCCAAGCGCACCTGCGTCACGCCGAACGTGTTCGGCAGCTGCTTCGGCGTGGAGACCTGCGACAGCGCCGCCGGCTGGACGGGCTGCACTGCGAAGGAGGCGGCCGCGGAGGTGTGCGACGGCGCCGACAACGACTGCAACGGCCTCATCGACGACGGCGTGGTCACCGGCGTGCCGTGCACCAACGAGGTCGCCGGGGTCGGAAGCTGCGACGGCACCCTGGTGTGCCTGGGCAGCCAGGGCGAGGTGTGCCAGGGCCCGAAGCCCGAGGCCGAAATATGCGACTTCAAAGACAATAACTGCGATGGCGCCGTCGACGAGGCGTTCACGACGGGCGGCGTCTACAACACGTTCGAGCACTGCGGGACCTGCAACCTGTCCTGCGCCATCGGCTTCCCGAACGCCGAGTCCACGACCTGCCAGGTCGCCGGCGGGCAGGCGCAGTGCGTGGTGCTGGCGTGCAAGCCGGGCTTCGTGAAGCTGAACCCGTTTCAGTGCATCCCCGACGCCGTGAACACGTGCCAGGCGTGCGCGGCCGACGAGAACTGCCTGGGCGAAGGCGCGGGCTGCACCGCCATCGGCGAGGGCACCTTCTGCACCGCGGCGTGCACGGTCGAGGCGGACTGCGACGCCGGCTTCGTGTGCCAAGACGTCGGCAAGGCCAGCAAACAGTGCGTCCCGGCCAGCGGTAGCTGCACCTGCGACGGGACCAACACCGACCTGTCGCGGGCCTGCGCGCAGATCTACACGCCGCCCAATCCGGCGCTGCCGGCTTACACCTGCAAGGGGACGCAGCAGTGCACGACCGCTGGCTGGGGTAGCTGCGACGTGCCGAGCGAGCTTTGCGACGGGCTGGACAACAACTGCGACGGCACCATCGACGAGACATATAAGGATGCGAGCGGGGCCTACACCTCGGTCCAGCATTGCGGCGGCTGCAACATCTCGTGCCTGGCGCTGGCGGTGCCGAACGCGGATCCAAGCTGCTCCACCAGCAGCGCCGTGCCCACCTGCAGCTTCAAGTGCAAGGGCGGCTACGAGGACGTCGACGGGCTGACGGACAACGGCTGCGAGTGCTTGCCCATGGCGGGCGAGGACCTCGCGGGCGACGGCGTGGACTCCAACTGCGACGGCATCGACGGCGACCTCCACGGCGCCATCTTCGTGGCCAAGAACGGCGACAACAACGCGCCGGGCTCGCGGGAAGAGCCGATGCTGACGATCTCGGCCGCGCTGCAGCGGGCGTTCGCGACGGGCAAGCGCGACGTGTACGTGGCGACGGGCGTGTACTCCGAAAACGTCGTTCTCATCGAAGGAATCGGGCTCTTTGGGGGCTACTCGTCGGACTTCTTCCGGCGCAACACCGTGACCTTTGAGACCGCCATCATCGGCCAGGACCCGACGTCGGCGGCGCCCGGAGCCGTGACCGCCGTGGGCTTGGGCGGGACAGGCGCCGCCGAGGCGACCATCCTGGACGGGTTCACGGTCTTCGGCGCGAACGCGGCCAACGTCGCCGGGGCCAACAGCTACGCGGTCTATCTGCGAAACGTGGGCGCCAAGGTCGAGGTGCGCAAGAACCGAATCTTCGGCGGGGCCGGCGGCAACGGCATCGCGGGCGCGCCCGGCGTGGACGGCTTCGACGGGCCGGGCGGCGGCGCGGGGCTCGGCGTGAAGGACGTCGGGAAGTTCGGCGCGGGCAACGTGCGCACCTGCTCGGACGCGGCGGACTCGCTGGTCGGCGGCGCGGGCGGCGCGCGGATCTGCGCGGACGGGGCGGTGACCAACGGCGGCGGCGGCGGCGCGGGACTGTGCCCGGTCTTCGCCGGAGCGCCGGTCGCGGCCGAGAAGGGGTTGCCCGGCACCGGGCCCAGCGCCGGCACGGGCGGGCTCGCCGGATGGGACAGCATCTTCGAGACGGCGGTCGCGTGCGGGACCTGCGGGACGCCGCCGAACAACAACTCGTACTTCGCCAGCTTTGGGACCTCGGGCGGCTCGGGCGCGGACGGCGCGGCGGGCGCGGGCTGCAGCGGAGCGGGCGGGCTTGTCGTCGGCGGCCACTGGGTCGGCGGGACCGGGGCGGCAGGCGGGGCGTCGTCGCACGGCAGCGGCGGCGGCGGCGGTGGCGCGGGCAGCGGCGTCGAGGTGACGGGCACGGGCTGCGGCGGCGGCGCGGGGGCACCGGCGCCGGCGGACTGCTGCGCGAGCAAGTCGGGCGGGGGGTGCAGCAGCGGGACGGTGACGAGCTGCGTGTGCGCGAACGACTCGTTCTGCTGCAACGTCCAGTGGGACGTGACGTGCGCTGAGGAGGTCGCCAGTTCGGCTGCGGCAACTGCGGCGGGCTCAACAGCAAAGACATCGGCGGCTCGGGCGGCGGTGGCGGCGCGGGCGGGTGCCGCGGGACCGAGGGCACGGGCGGCAAGCCCGGCGGCGGCAGCTTCGGCATCTTCGTGGTGCGCGACGACGGCGGCAGCGGGTTCGCGGCGCTGGTGGCGAACGTGCTGCGGGCGGGCAGCGGCGGTCAGGGCGGCACCGGCGGCCCGGGCGGCGCGGGCAGCAGGCGGCGCGGGCGCGGCGGGCGGCTCACCGTCCGAGGGCGACCCGTCGACCTGGTGCGCGACCGGCGGGGCCGAGGGCGGCAACGGCGGGCGCGGGGGCCACGGCGGCGGCGGTGGCGGCGGCTGCGGTGGTGCCAGCTACGGCATCTTCGCCAGCCCCGCGCCGACGGGCGCGGTGAAGGCGGCCTGGCTCGCGAACCAGTTCCTACCGGGCGGATTCGGCGGTCAGGGCGGCTTCGGCGGCCCCTCGCTAGGCGCCAGCGGCACGCCGGGACAGGCCGGGTTGGCGACGCAGACGAACTTCTAGCGGTCGTCTGCGGCCGATCGTCGCCGCGGGACGAGCTGGGACCCTGGCCGCACGCCCGCGGGGCGGACGCGGGAGCACGATGTCTTTTTATCGCAGTGGCGCCGAACATCTGCAGGACCTCTGCGCGTGGATCGAGCAGCGGCTGATGGCCGAGCTCCATCTCGGGCGGGCGCTCGGGTATCTGGGCGAGCTGCCGTCGGGGATGCCGGGCGGGTCGATGACCCTGGGGCAGGCGGAGGCGCTGACCTACGACGACCGGGCCTTCGAGGACGCGGCGGCGCGGACGGAGGTGCGCCAGTGCCTGGAGCGGGCGGCGGGGGTCGAGGCGCAGATCACCGGGCGTCTGGCGCGCTCGGCGGAGGTCGGGATCGCGATCCCGTGGGCGCGGGTGGCGCGGCAGCTTGAGGGGCACGCCTTCGACCTGGCCGTGCTGGCGCTGGCCTGCGCGGTGGAGCTGGACCCAGCGCTGGCGAGGCTCTGCGCGTTCATCAACGACGATCTCGGGCGGCCCTTCGCCGATGGCGGGCTCGCCCTCACCCTCTTCGGCGACAGGCGGCGTGGGGCGGTCGTGGCGCGGTCGCGGCTGATGCCGGGCGCGCCGCTCTTCGCGTCCGGGGTGCTCAGCGTGCCGCTGGGGCGCGAGGGGGCGGACGGCCAGTCGGTGACGCGCTTGCCGCTGCGGGTGGCGCGCCGGGTCCTGGATTGGCTGGGGGGACACGAGGGGCTGCCCGCGGAGATGCAGCCGTGGGCGACGCTCTCGCGAGATGCGGCGCCGGTGCTGGAGGGGCTGTCGCTGTCGGACGCCGAGCTTCGGACGCGGCGAGCGGCGCTGGCGGAGGCGCGCGACGGCGAGGTCTGGTGGCTGGTGGGCCCGCGCGGGACGGGGCGGCGGACCTTCGCGCACGGGCTGGCGGGGGCGCTGGGGCGGCGCTTGCTGGTGGTGGACGGCGCCAAGGTGAGCGGGGGCTTGCACGAGGGGCGGCTGGCGCAGGCCGAGCGGGAGGCGTGGCTTCAGGACGCGCTGCTGACCTTCGCCGACGTGCAGGCCCTGCGCGAGGAGGAGCGGACGCTGGTGTTTCGTGCCGCGGAGGCTCACGCGGCGACCGTGGCGCTCACGGCGGAGCCCGGGCTGGCGGGGCCTCGGCTGGACAAGCGCGTACGCAGCCTGGAGTTCGGCGTGCCGGCCTACTCCGAGCGCCTGACGTTGTGGGGGGCGGCGCTGGCCGACGCGGGCGTGGCGATCGAGGAGTCCGCGCTGGAGACGGCCGCGGCGCGCTATCGCGTGACCCCCGGGCAGGTGCGCGAGTGCGTGCGCGTGCAGATGGACTCCGCGGGGGCGCCCGACGGGGCCCGGGTCAGCGCGTGGATCGACGCCGCGGTTGGGCAGGTGCTGACTGGCGATTTCGGCGGGTTGGCCGTGCGCATCCTGCACCGCGCGACCCGCGATGACCTGGTCTTGCCGGCCGAGGCCCTGACGCAGCTCCGCCAGATCGGGTCGCGCCACACCCACCGCGCGCAGGTCATGGAGAGCTGGGCCTTTGGGCGGCGCGCGCGGGACCGCCACGGCATCACCGCCCTCTTTCACGGCCCCAGCGGCACCGGCAAGACGATGGCGGCGAGCGTGCTGGCCAACGAGCTCAACATGGAGCTCTTCCGCGTCGACCTGTCGCAGGTGATGAGCAAGTGGATCGGCGAGACGGAGAAGCAGCTCGCGCGGATCTTCGACGAGGCCGAGGCGAGCCACGCGCTGCTGCTCTTCGACGAGGCCGACAGCGTCTTCGCCAAGCGCACCGAGGTCAAAGAGACGCGCGACCGCTACGCGAACCTGAGCACGAACTACCTGCTGCAGCGGATGGAGGGGTTCGCGGGCGTGTGCGTGCTGACGACCAACCTCGCGAGCAGCATCGACGAGGCGTTTTCGAGGCGGCTGCACTTCCGCGTGCACTTCCCAGAGCCCGGCCCGGCGGAGCGCGAGACCCTGTGGCGGACGATGATCCCGGCCTCAGCGCCGCTGGGTGAGGACGTGGACTTCGGGTGGCTCGGCGAGGGCTGGGAGATGAGCGGCGGGCACATCCAGTCGGCCGTGCTGCGGGCGGCGTTCTTGGCGGCTGAGCTGGGCTCGCCGCTGACCCAGGCGGTCTTGGAGCGCGCGGCCAACGATGAGTACCAGGCGATGGGCCGGGTGGTGCGGACGCAGGTCTGACGTGGCGGCGGTGGCGGCCTGCGACCGGGCGACGGCCGCGGGTGAAAAGCCCGCTATTTCTGCTATTTCTTCGGAAACGCCTCGTCGATCCACGCGGTCCAGGCCTCGACGTCGTCGCCGAGCTTGCGGCCGCTGACCCCCTCGAAGAGCGCGGCGATGCGCTCGGGCGACTGCCGCGTGGTCAGCCGGTGCAGCATGTACTTGAGGATCGGCCGGGCGGCGTGCTCGCGCAGCAGGTGTTCGGCGCCGGCGCGCTTGTCGGCGTCTGAGCCCTCGAGGACCGGCCACAGCCCCAAGAAGCACCCGGCGGCGCCCTGAGATTGCTGGGCCCAGCGCGCGATGGGGTAGGCGGCGCGCGCGGCGCCGGGCAGCAGCGGCGCGCCGGTGGCCTTGTGGCGGACCCAGAGCGGGTACCAGGCGGCGAAGGCCTTCGCGCACTCGGCGGTGGCGGCGCTCTCGGGGTCCGGGGGCGTGGGGGGCGGCATGGGCGACTCCGTGGGGGACGGGGCGGGTGCGGGGGTTGGGGGCGTAGCGGCGGCCGGGTCGGGCTGCGGTGCTGCGGCGCGCGCGGGCTCGGGCGCGGGCGCGGGCTCCGTCGTGGCGGTGGCCGTGCGACCGGCCCCGTCCTCGTGCAGAGGTGCGGACGCTGCGCCGCAACCCGAAGTCGCGAAGAGTGAGGCTAGGACTGCGTGCAGGATGGGCGACACGGCCACGCTCGCGGTGGTGGGGACGCGCGACGTTGCGCTTGTTGCGGCTCACCACTAGCATACACGGCGGTCGGTTCCGAACGGAGTGGTCGCGGGCAGCTCTGGCAGTCACCGTCGTCGGTGAGGCCGGGGAAGTTTCGAGCGCACACCAACGAGGAGCCGTCCCATGAGCGCACAGCCCGAACATCAGCAAGCCGGCCCGCAGCGCGAACGACCGGATGAGGGCCGCGCGGCTGATGAGCAGGCTGGCGCGGGGCCCGAGTCGGTCTACGGGAACGCGATGACGTCGCGCGAAGGGGCGCGGCCGGACCTCGGGCACGGGACGCCCTGGCAGTGGAACGCGGCGGTGGTGACGCAGCTTGAGGCCGAGCTGACGGGCGCGGGCACCAACCCTGCGCAGATCCCGTATATGTGCGGCCGGTTGGGCGACGCGGACAAGGCGCCGTTTCGGGCGCGCCTGGGCGAAATCGCGGGCAAATGTACCGGCGAGGACACCATCATCGCGGCGCGGGCGCTGGGCGGGATCGGCGTGACGGACCGCGTGACCGCATACCAGACGGCGAACCCGGCGCCGCCGGCCGTGCGCCTGTCCGAGGACCTGAGGGGCGTCTCCGACGTGGAGGTCGCCGAGCTTTGCAACGACGCCGGCCGCGTGACGTGGCTGAAGGGCATCCTGGCGGGCTCGCCGGCCATCCATCTGCCGGTCACGCGCATCCTCTTCGGCGACATGATGAGCCGGCCGCATCTCGCGAGCTGGCTCGCCGAGCGGTCGACGCCCCTGATGGCCGCGATGGCGTTCGGCACGATGCACCCGGACATCATGGCGGCGACGCTGACGACCGCGGGGGCCTGGGGGTGGCTGGACGGGCTGGACGGCGGCGACGCCTTGGACGACGGGATTCGACGGGAGCTCACGGACTTCGAGCCGCACGTCGCGGGCGCCACCCTCGCGAAGATTCAGGCGCTGACCGTCACCGGCGACCGCGAGGCCATCACGGAGGCCGACGCGCTGACGCGCTTGCCGGCGCTCCTCGACGGGGCCGACGCCTTGGACGCGGCGAACCTGCTGCACTTGTGCGAGACGGCCGGGGCGGCGGCGCTCCCCCTGCTGAACGGCAACGCGGCGCGGCGGACGCGCGCCACCAGCATCATGAGCGCGGACCAGGCCTTCCAGGTGGCGCGCGCGGTGGGCTTTGAGCTGCCAGAGACCCTGCGCTGGCTGCAGGCCGCGGGCGGGGCGACGCCAGAGCACGTCATGGCCGCGTCCATGCGCGCGAACGAAGCGCAGTGGCAGGCGGTCTTCGCCGACGCGACCCTCGCCGGGCAGTTCGCCACCATGTCCGGCGGCGCGCCCCCGGCCGCGATGCTCGCCGATTACGCAGGCCAGCCCTGGCTAATCACGGCGATCGTTGGAACGCCAGCCCTCCTCACTTGGTACACCGCCGGATCCGCCCCGCACGAGATCTTGGGGCTCTTCGAGGGCACCGCCGACCACGTCGCCGCCGTCATCGCGGCCTTCACGGCGGCCGCCGTGGGCTGGGCGTGGGTCGGCGACCTCACCCCCGGCCGAGATCGCGAGAACCGCACGCTGCGGATGCTGCAGATCCAGATCCCAGACGCGACCGCGCGCGACCACATCAAGTACTGGCTTCAGGAGGACGTCCACTCCACGGCGCCAAGCAACACCGTGGTCCCAATCGACCCGGCGACCCGCCGTTCGCCCCTCGAAGAGCTCGAGACGGCGGCCACGGCCGGGACGCTCACGGCCGCCGACGCGCTGAGCTGGCTCGGCGAGATGAGCGCAGCCGACCGCGCCGCGGTGGCGGCCCACGCGACGCTGCTGCCCGCGGTCCTCAGCCCGCTGAACGCGGCCCAGCTTCTGCGCGCGACCGAGCTGCTCGCCCTGACCGCGACGCAGCTCATCGACGCGCTCAACCCCGCGCTCATGACCACCGAGTACAGCGCGGTCGAGCTGGTGCTCGCTGCGGCGCCGGCGGCCGAGCAGCAAGCGATCGCCTCGCACCCGGCGCGCTTCGACAAGCTCACCACCGCGACGCTGGCCGGGACCCTCAACGTGCTGACCGCCTTGCGGACGCCGGCGGTCCTCGCCGCGGCGGGCGCTGCGAACTGGGAGGTCGCGCGACAGATCAGCGTCTCCCACGAGCCGATCGAGGCCTGGACCGCGCTGACGCAAGACGCCGCGACCCAGGCGATGGTGGCGGGCCAGATCGACGCCCACGAGGCCGCCATGCTGGAGCACCTGCCCTCTGGCGCCGCGCTGCCCGCACCCCTCCGGACCGCCCTGACCGCCGTGCGCGACGCCCTGACCGTGGCGAGCGCGCGGACCGCCATGGAGGCCGTGCTCGGCGCGGCCGCCGGGTCGCGGCCCACCGACGAGAGCGCGCAGGCGCAGACCGCCGTCGCCGGGATGGCCTTGTGGGACGCCGTGGACGCCCTGGTCGCGGCGTCCGGCGTGGACTCGTCGAACTTCCAGTCACTGGCGTCCAGCGCCAGCGCGGCCGACGCGCTCGCCCTCTTCGTGAGCCACCCCACCCAAGCCCAGCACATGCGCGACCGCCTCTTCGGGTCGCCCTTCGTCTGCTTCCCCGCGCTGGGTTCGCCGCCGCCCGACGCCTTCTGGACGCCCCTGGCCATCGCCTGGGTCATCGACGACCACACGGCGACCGACGCGCTGACCCGCCTCACCGCCAACGCCGCGTCCACGGCCGCGTTCAGCACCTGGCTGGACACCGCCGCGGTCGAGCGCGCGCCGTGGCTCGCTGCCATGCCCCGCAGCCCCGGCCTGACCACCGCCGAGCGCGCCGCCGTCAAGGCCATCTTCGACCGCTCGACCGTCGTCGAGGTCGCGGTGACCCTCTCGGAGATCCGCTGGGGCTGCACGTTCACCGGCACACCCTGGACCCTGGACGACCTCGCGCGCGTCTGGGTCGTCATGGACGCCCTGCCCGACCCGCAAGCCGAGGGCAACGCGGTGCTGCAGAACTACAACCGGCTCACCACGACCGGCGGCAGCTGGGACGAGACCACCGGCACCGTGAACCTGGGGATGGGGGACACCGCCCACGTCGGCGCCTTCTATGAGGATCAGACGTGGGGGACCAAGGCCGTGACCGCCGCCGCCCTCGGCATCACCGAGGCTCAGGTCGACGGGCGGGTCGCCGACGGGCGCCTGGAGACGCGCACCAACGGCGCCGGCGTGGCGGAGTTTCGCGTGGCCGAGGTCCGTCACGCCTACTACGCGCACACCATCTTGCATGAGGTCGGCCACTCGGTGGACACGATGCTCGGCAGCCACACGGACATCGTCTACAACCAAGCCGGCTGGTTCGTGTACGCGACGGGCCAAGCGGAGCAGTGGGTGGACGCCATGTCCGGCTGGGGCGGCATCAGCGCGCCGCACAAGCAACAGATGGTCGGCCTGCTCGACCAGCGCTTGGCCTCCAGCACCGAGATCGGCGGCCCCTCGGGCGCGGCCCTGGACCTGGTGCCGAGCACCCACGCGGCCCACCTGCCCGCCAACGCCGCCGTCCCCATCGTCCAGCACCTGGGCAGCGCCCCCGACGCGTTCATGTACACCAACCCCGTGCGCGCCAACGGGAAGGTGTTCTCGATGAACCACTACTATCGGCGCTGGATGAGCTGCTCCGAGCGCGCGCTCGAGGCCCAGGTCCGCGACTACTCGCTGTTCGCCCCCGAAGAGTGGTTCGCCGACGCCTACGCCGAGTACTACCGCCTCTACGACGGCTCGCCGGCCACCGACGCGATGAAGGGCGGGAACCTGCCGGCCTGGGTCAAGCAGTGGTTCGACGCCAACGTCGACGCCATCGGCCGCGACCCGCACGTGCTGGCGCCCTAGCGCCTCAAATCAATCGATGGATGCTGACGAATCCGGGCCCGAACAGGCTCGGGACCTGCGCCTCGTAGGCCGCGCGCGACGCCACCGCCTGCGCGTAGGCCCCCGGCTGCAGCGTCAGACGCGCCGGTGCCGCGCCGCCCTGGGTCAGCATCACCAGCTGCTGGCCGTCGAGGACCTCATCCACGACCAGCTCGCCGCCGCCGGCCATGAGCGTCGGCCGCGCGCGAATCAGCTCCAGCTTCAGGCACTCGACCAGCCCATCGTCCATGCCGGCGTCCCACAGCAGGATCTTCTCGCGCAGCGCCGGATACCCGAAGACCAAGCGCACCCGAAAGGAGTCCGCCATCGCCTGAACCATCGGCGGCGCCCCGAGCCGCACGGCGCCATCGAATCCCCCGAGCGCCTTCGCCTCCAGCTCACGCCAGCGCGACCGCTCGCTGGGCAGGTCCACGTGCAGCCAGTGCCGGCGCTCGAAATCCGTATACACCGTCTGCACTTGCGCCGTGACGATGGCGCCGCAGGACGGGCACGCCGCCTGGTGAAAGGTCCCCTCGCGCACCCGCCGCCGCACCTCCGGGAGCCGCGTGATGTGCAGCCCGTCCGCCAGCCGCATCATGAAGCGGTGCGAGCATTTGGGGCAGTGGACGTCGCGCTCAACCCAGGTCGACACAGCGGTCTCCTCCCAGCGGGCGGCAACCCTACCAGGACCGGCGGCGCGCGCCACTGGCCCGACCTGCCCGAGCGGCGGCGGCCCGCGACAAGGCACGCGCGACGGCAGATTCGCAGGTCAGATCTCGAGCTGGCTTGCGTGCCGCTCCCGGCAGGCTTGCCAAGCGCGCTCGTCGAAGGCCGCGCCCTCTTCGCGCCACAGGCGGTCGACCACAAGCTCGCCCGCCTCGACGTGGCCCTCGAAGCGCCCGACCAGGCGGCCGTGGTGCAGCAGCGGACACACGTAGTAGCCCCAGCGCCGCTGGGCCGCTGGCTTGTAGACCTCCCAGATGTACTCGAAGCCGAAGGCGTGCTCGACCAGCTTCCGGTCCCACAGCAGCGGGTCCAGGGGCCCGAGGATGCGCATCTGGCCGTCGTCGTCGCCGAAACGGCGGTCGAGAAAGCCCCGGGGAGCTAGGTAGATCCTGGCGTTTTCGCCAACCTGCACCCGCTCGAGCAGTCCCTGGCTCACAAGCTCGCCCACGAGCGCGCCGGTCCTGGTCTCGCTCAGCATCGACCACTGAGGCCCCGCGTTCACCGAGAGCAGCCCCGCGGCCTCGACGCGCTCGAGCAAGGCCCAGCGCGCGAACTCCACGGGCGCCGCAGCCTCGGCGACCGCGCCCAGCGCGCGCTCGGGCAGGTCGTACAGCTTGTCCCGCCCGCGCCGCCCCGAGACCACCACCCGGCACCGCGCCCACAGCACGCGCAGCGCCATGGTCCCGACCTTGGTCGTCGTCTTCCAGCCGCTCAGGTCCAGCGGCGCCGCCCGCCCGTGGTCGTCCAGGTCCCCGGCGGTCAGGGGCCCGCGCTCCGCCACGTCCGCGTAGACCGCCTCGATGGCCGCCTCGGGGATCGCCTCGTAGCGCGAGTGCAGGCGCAGCCAAGGCCGCCGCGCGGCCAGCGCCCGGTAGTAAGGAAATCCCTCGGCCGGGACGAGGCAGCGCTCCTTGGCGAAGTGCTCGAACGCGTGTCCCGGCATCAGCGCGTCGTAGATCCCGCCGCGCTTGAGCCCGTCCACCCGCGCCATCGCGACGAGATCCGCGTTCGTGCCCACGCGATCCAGCGGGTCCAGCTGAATGAGCCGCAGCGCCGCGAGCACCTCCCGCGCGCCCTCGGCCCCCGCCGACGCCCGCATCGCCCGCAGGCCAAGCTGCCCGACCAAGCGGTCCCGCGCCTCATCCGGCGTCACGCGTCGCGGCGCACTGACCATCGGCTCCCTCCCCCGCCGGCCAGCCGCATCGGCCGCCGAGCCCCAGCAGACCACAGCGCCGCGCCGCCCGACCAGCCCGACGGCGGCGGTCCGTGCCGTTGATCCAGCCGCGGCGCTGAGCCTTACCCAGCCCCCATCTCCCGACCGCGCGGCCGACCCGCGACGGCCCTCACTTGGCAGAAAATCCCTTGTCGACTGGCCTCCCGCCGTGCATCACTCCCGCACGCGCGCCGCACCTGCTGGCGCCTTCTCGCGGCCGACACAGATCGGTAGCGGGCCCGTCCTCACACAGGAGTCGACGAGTATGAGCAGCAGCTTCGATCGAGACGTCGCCGAGACCCAGGCATGGTTCGACAGCCCACGATTCAAGGGCATCACGCGCCTCTACACCGCCCGTCAGGTGGTTGAGCAGCGCGGGACCATCCCCACCGACTACCCGATCGCGCGCGGCGCTGCCGAGGCCTTCCACGCCCGACTCGTCGAGATGTACGGCGAGAAGAAGAGCGTCACGACCTTCGGCCCCTACTCGCCGGGCCAGGCCGTCACCATGAAGCGCATGGGCATCGAGGGCATCTACCTCGGTGGCTGGGCCACGTCGGCCAAGGGCTCGATCACCGAGGATCCCGGCCCCGACCTCGCCAGCTACCCGCTGAGCCAGGTGCCCGACGAGGCCGCCGTGCTGGTGCGCGCGCTGCTGACCGCCGACCGCAACCAGCAGTACCTGCGCTCGCGCATGAGCGCCGAGGAGCGCGCCAAGACGCCCGAGCACGACTACCGCCCCTTCATCATCGCCGACGCCGACACGGGCCACGGCGGCGACCCGCACGTGCGCAACCTCGTGCGCCGCTTCGTCGAGGTCGGCGTCCCCGGCTACCACATCGAGGACCAGCGCCCCGGCACCAAGAAGTGCGGCCACCAGGGCGGCAAGGTGCTGGTGCCCAGCGACGAGCAGATCAAGCGCCTCAACGCCGCGCGCTTTCAGCTCGACATCATGGGCGTGGCCGGGCTCATCGTGGCACGCACCGACGCCGAGGCCGCGACGCTGCTGGAGAGCAACGGCGACGAGCGCGACCAGCCCTTCATCTTGGGCGTCACCAACCCGTCGGTCCCCGGCTACAAGGCCGTCTACTTGGCGCTGCTGCGCGCCATGCACGAGGCGGGCGTCACGGAGATCAACGGGCACCTGCTCTACGCGCTGCCCGAGGGGCAGCTCGAGGAGGCGCAGAACTGGCTCAAGGGCGCCGGCGTCCTGGCGTTGGCGAAGACCAGCGCCGAGGCGTACCTCGCGGGCCGCGAGACCAGCCTGGACAAGACCCTGGAGACCGCGGCGTCGAAGCTGCGGGCCGCCTGGGAGACCGGCGCCGCCCTGATGACCTACGCGGACGCCGTGGCCGAGGTGCTGGAGTCCCGCACCGCCGACGGCGAGCGCTTCGACATGACCGTCGAGCAGTGGCGCGCCTTCTCGCGCCGCGCCTCGCTCTACGCCGCGCGCCAGCAGGCCGCCGAGCTGGACCTGCACCCCCACTGGGACTGCGAGCGCGCCCGCACCCCCGAGGGCTACTACCAGATCCGCGGCGGCATCGAGTACGGCATCGCCAAGTCCCTCGCCGCGGCGCCCTTCTGCGACATCCTCTGGATGGAGACGAAGACGGCCGACCTCGCCGACGCCCGCGTCTTCGCCGAGGCCATTCACGCCGAGTTCCCCGACAAGATGCTGGCGTACAACCTGTCGCCGTCCTTTTCCTGGGACACCACCGGGATGACCGAGGACGAGATGCGCGCCTTCCCGGCCGAGCTGGGCAAGCTGGGCTTCGTGTTCAACTTCATCACCTACGGCGGCCACCAGGTCGACGGCCTGGCCGGTGAAGAGTTCGCGATGGCGCTGCAGCAGGACGGCATGCTGGCGTTGGCGCGGCTGCAGCGGAAGCTGCGCCTGGTCGACTCGCCCTACCGCACGCCCCAGACCAAGGTCGGCGGGCCGCGCCTCGACGGAGCGCTCGTCGCCTCGTCGGGCCGCACCGCGACGACCAAGGCCATGGGCAAGGGCTCCACCCAACACCAGCACCTGGTCGAGACCGAGGTCCCGACGCGCTTGCTCGAGGACTGGCTCGGCATGTGGCGCGCGCAGCACGGCATCAACACGCCCCTACGCGTCGAGATGCGGCCGCATCGCGCCGGCAGCGAGCTCCTCGAGCTTCGCGTGCTGGACCCGGCCGGCGAGAAGCTCGCCAACGTCATCTTCGCCGCCATCAACGACCGCCGCGGCCGCGCCATCCTCTCGGTGCGCGACCAGAACACCTTCGAGGCGGGCCTGCGCAAGAAGCGCCTGATGACGCTGCTGCACCTCTTCCTGGTGTATCGCTACCGCATCGACTCGATCCACTACGTCAGCCCGACCGAGGACAACGGCCATCAGACCCGCAGCATGATGCGCCACGGCTTCTTCACCGAGGTCGCGAGCGAGGTCGGCGACATCATCGTCGCCACGGTCGATCCCGAGCGCATCGAGAGCTGGGTCGACCCGTCGCGCGAGGCGCTGAAGGCGCTGCTGACGGCGTAGTTCGGCACGGCGCGCCGCGGGCGGTCTAAGACCCGCTGGTGGCGCGCCACAGCCACGCCACCATCCGGTTCGGCATCGGCCGGTCGCCCACGAAGGCCGTGTAGCCCTGGATCCCCGGGATCGCCCGGTACCAGGCGCTCAGCCGCCACGCGTGCCAGAACGACTTCACGCTGATGCTCCAGCGCTTCCCGTCGGCGGGGTCGTTGAAGACGACGCGCCCGCCCTCGAAGCCGCGCACCACGATCCAGTGCAGCCCCGGCTTGCGCGTCCCCCACAGGGTCGGCGCCTCGACCAGCGCCAGCACCGGTCGCCCCTGCGCCAGCGCCCCTGCCAGGGTCATCAACGACGAGGACTCCGGCGCCAGATGCGGGTGGCTCAACCTCTCGAATCGCACGTCGCCACCGAAGTGTTCGAGGATCCCCTGGATCATCGAGGGCGTCGTCATCCCCGGGTCGCGCCAGGGCAGATGCCACGACCGCGACGGGTAGCGCTGCCACGACCACGCGCCCACGGCGTCGCGCAGCTCGTCCAGCGCCGCGCCGTCGTCCCCGCTGTACGCGGCGAGAAACATCGCGGCCGCCGTCGGCCCGCAGTTCGCTTGCTCGCTGGCCTGCACCGTCATCGGCACGTCCAGGTCCACGCTCGGCAGCCGGATGTTGCGGGTGGGGTCGCCCTCGGCGTCCGCGGACAGCGGCACGGCCAGCGCGAGCCCGAGCGTGAGCAGCAGGACCGGCAAGAGCAGCCCGCGTGCGAGTGGACGGCGAGGAGCGGCAGACGACATCGAGACCTCCGAAAGTAAGCGGCGCTGTCGCCACTGTCCCCGTGGGGTCAACTCAGTCAGTGCGGACGTGATTTCCGGATGGCCTTCAGGTTCCTCAACCTGAGTTCACGATGGCGGAAGGACCCCGTCAATTCAATCGGTCGGTCCGGGCGCCGGGTTTAGCGGCCAGGCGCGGCCAGCGAGATCAGGCGTCGCCGCGCTTCGGCTCGACCAACGACATCGCGCGCTCGGCCATCGCGGTGATCGTCAGGCTGGGGTTCACGCCCAGGTTCGCCGGCACCATCGACCCGTCGACCACGTAGAGCCCGTCGTATCCGTAGGCGCGGTGCGACGCGTCGATCACCCCGGTCTCGGCGCTGTCGCCCATGGTGCACCCGCCCAAGATGTGGGCGGTGGTCGGCACCGACATCAGAAGCTCGGTCATGGCCGAGCGCGGCACCCCGTCGATGTTCTTGGCGACCCGACGCGCGATGTCGTTTCCGATAGGGATCGTCGCCTTGATCGAGCTGTCGCCGCGGTTGTCGGTGTCGAAGGCGAAGGACCAGGGCGCCCACCACCGCCGACGGCGCACGAAGCGCATGTAGCTGTCCACCGGCTGCATCACCAGCAAGATGATGCCGCGCTTGGCCCAGCCGAAGGGGTTGGCCACCTTGAGCGCCCGGATGGGGTGGCGAAATGTCTGAGCCGCCGCCTGCATGAATCGCCGCCAGCGCGGCCCGTCGTCGGTCATCGCGGTCGTGATCAGCGAGAGCAGATCCGAGCCGCGGCTGTAGCGCACGGCCTCGATGTGCGTGTCGTCGTCAGGGTGAACGCCCGCGGAGATCGCGATGCCGTGGGCGTAGTCGACGCCCGGCTTTGTCGACTCCACCCCCAGCACGGCCTCCGAGTTCGTCCGCACGTACTCACCAAGGCGCGGCGACAGGCGCCCCAGGCTGCCCCGCTCGCGGCACTCCATCAGCAGCTTGGTCGTCCCGATGGCGCCCGCCGACATCACGACCCGCCGCGCCGTAAAGCGCCGCTTGCCGAGCTTCATCACCGGGGACGTCGAGCGGTGGGTCAGCACCTCGAAGCCGCCGCCCTCGAGCGGCCGAATGTCGTCCACCATGGTCAGCGGGTGCACCTCGGCGCCGCGCCGCTCCGCCAGCCACAGGTAGTTCTTGTCCAGCGTGTTCTTCGCGCCGTGCCGGCACCCCACCATGCATCCCGCGCACAGCGTGCAGCCGCGCCGCTCGGGCCCCTCGCCGCCGAAGAACGGGTCCGCGTGCGGCACCCCGGGCCCGTCCCCGAAGTACACGCCCACCGTCGCGACGTGGAAGGTGTCCTCGCGCCCGATCTCCCTGACGGCATCGAGCAAAAGGCGGTCCCCCTCCGCGATGTGCTGGCTGGTCACCGCGCCCAGCATCCGCTTCGCCGTCTCGTAGTGCGGCGCCAGCGCGGCCTGCCAGTCCGCCTCCGCCGCCGGCCACCGCGCGTCCCGAAAGGCCCGCGCGGGCGGCACCAGCAGCGTGTTCGCGTAGACGAGGCTCCCGCCGCCCACGCCCGCCCCCGACAGCACGAACGCGTCGCGGAACACCGTCATCCGCATGATGCCAAAGCAGCGCAGCAGCGGCGCCCACAGGTACCGCCGCGCGCTCCAGGTCGTCTTCGGGAAGTCGTCGGGCCCGAACCGCCGCCCGGCCTCGAGCACGCCGACCCGGTAGCCCTTCTCGGACAGACGCATCGCCGAGACGCTACCCCCGAACCCGGAGCCGACGATCAGGAAGTCGTAGTCGTAGTCCATCGCCCGCCATCGTGGCCCCTCCGCCCCCTCGCGTCGAGCCCCGCCGGTGGCCCGCTCGACCGCAGCCGCTCTCGCCCACGCATGTGCTGCCTTGACACCGTCTCCGAGCGGGTGCTACGCCAGCCGCGCTTCTGGAGGGCGCGAAATTGGCCAGCGGGGAGACCGGAAACGTTGTCGGGGCGGGCTCACGAGTCAAAGGACGCGTGACTGGCACCGGTTCGCTCAGCGTGGACGGCGCCGTCGATGGCGAAATCCGGCTCGAGGGCGACGTCGTCGTCAACCCGTCGGGTCGCGTCGCGGCTCCGGTCAGCGGCGCCAACATCAGTGTCTGGGGCGCGCTCACGGGCAACGCCACCGCATCGCGGACGCTCACGGTGGGCCCGGGCGCCATCGTCGAGGGCGACCTGACGGCGCCCACCATCACCATCCACCCGGACGCTCGGCTCACGGGCCGCGTCCACATGGAGCTGGACCTCCCAAAGGGGGCGCCGCGCAACACCCGCGCGGCGCAGGGACGCTGGTAGCAGCGCACCCAGGTTCGGCCCACGAAGCGAGAGAACATGGCTGAGACGATTATCGGCAACAACATCGTGATCGACGGCGAGATCACCGGCAGCGACTCCATCACCATCCTCGGCACGGTCCGCGGGCGGGTGGAGGTCAAAGACACGGTGACCGTCGCGGCGAGCGGGCGCGTCGAGGCCGACATCCAGTGCCAAGCGGCCGAGGTCGCGGGCGCCGTTCAGGGCAACGTGAGCGCTGTCGACAAGATCGAGATCAAGTCCGGCGGGCGTCTGGTCGGCGACGTTCGGGCACCGCGCGTGCTCATCGCTGACGGGGCTGCCTTCAAGGGCAACATCAACATGCAGAACTAGCCATGGCCGACGCCCCCACGCGAATCTCCGAGAATCAGCGCGTCGACGGCACGCTGCGCGCCACCGAGGACGTGACCCTCGCGGGGCGGCTGTACGGGCGTCTGGAGTGCGAGCGGACCTTCACCGTGGAGGCCAGCGGCTACGTCGAGGCCGAGTGCTTCGTGAAGACGCTGGTCGTGCACGGCGTCGTCGTGGGCGACATCCACGCCTCCGAGGACCTCATCATCGAGCGCACGGGCCAGGTCCAGGGCAGCATCCGCGCGCGACGCATGAAGTTGCGGGCGGGCGGGCGCATCTCGGGCCAGGTCGCCACGGGCGTCGAGGTCCGGCTGCCTTCGCCGCGCGAGACCGCGACCGCCAGCGCCGCACGCCGCCCGCCGAAAGCCAGCCCCGCGCCCTCCATCGACGACTGGGACGCGCCGGCGCCCGCTCGAAGCGCTCCGCGCCCGGCGCGCGACGCGATGCCCGACGTGGACGAGCTGGGCTCGATGCCCCCGCGCGCCGCCGACTCCGGCCAGCGCCACAGCGCCCCAGCACCCGTCCAAGACGCCCCCGCGGCGCGCAAGCCCGCCGAGGTCGTCGAGGTCGCGCCCGCCCACGAGGTCGAGACCGACCATCCCGGCGAAGTCGTCGAGACCGACGAAGATGTTGCGAGTCGCGACGCGCCGCAGCTCAACTAGCAACTTCTGAGAGGCGCCTGTGAGCCAACCGAGAGCCGAACTCCTCGCCCTGCTCACCGAGCTGTCCTTTGAGCGGCGGAACGTGGTCCTGTCCAGCGGCAAGACCTCGGACTTCTACATCGACTGCAAGCAGACCCTGCTGCACCCGGACGGCATGGCGCTGACCGGCACCGTCCTCGTCGACGTGTGGCAGCAGCAGGGGTTCCCCATCGACTCCGTCGGCGGGCCCACCTTGGGTGCGGACCCCATGACCTGCGCGTTCGTGCTGCAAGCGCGGCGTCGCGGCCTGATGGTGCCTGGGTTTTTCGTGCGCAAAGAGGCCAAGGGCCACGGCACGATGGCCTTCGTCGAGGGGACGCGCTCGCTGGTCGCCGGCGCCCGCGCCCTGGTGCTCGAGGACGTCATCACCACCGGCGCGTCGTCGGTTCGCGCCATCAACCGCCTGCGCGAGGCCGGCCTCGAGGTCGCCGCGCTCTTCTGCCTCGTCGACCGGCTGGACGGCGGCCGCGAGGCCATCGAGGCCGCCGGGGTGCCGGTGACGGCCATGTACACCCGCGAGGACTTCCCGGGCATGGGCGGCGCCGAATCATGAGGCGCGGTCTCATCGTTTGGGCCGCAGGCGCCGTGATGATGGTCATGCTGGCCAGCTGCGCCAGCGACTTCCGCAACTACGAGAAGACGCGGCGGCGCTGGACCAAGCGGGTCGAGACCTACGAGTCCTTCGAGAGCCGCCTCTTCGTGAAGGCGACCCTGAAGACCGCCGACTTCCGCGCCGCCTACGTCGACGGCTACGGCACCATCTTCGCCCTGGACCAGGCCACGCGCGCCGGGCTCCTCGAAGGCGAGCTGGCCGAGGACGCCAAAGAGCACGTCGTCATCATCTCGAGCTTCGCCAACTCCCTGGACTGGGAAGACCTCGATCCCAAGGCCGGCATCTGGGACGTGCGCCTCGAGAACGACGCCGGGCGCGCCCTGCGGCCCACGCAGATGAAGCGCCTGGACGAGTCGAACCCGACGTGGAAGCGCCTCTTCCCCTACCTGGAGTTTCACGACCGCCTCTACGAGGTCCACTTCGCCAAGAACCCCAGCGCGCCGCTGGTCAAAGCCGGCGAGCCCATTCACCTCATCATCGCCGGCGCCCCAGCGCAGGTGAAGCTGACCTGGCTCTACGAATGAAACAGCTTCGCGTCGCGGACGGCACGCGGCTGGCCTACACCCTGCGCGGCAACAAGTCCGGCCCCACAGCGCTGCTCTGCGACGGCATCTCGTGCGACGGCTACGCCTGGAAGCACCTGCGCCCCTGGCTCGAAACGCGCTTCCACGTCCTGCACGTCCACTACCGCGGGCACGGCCGCTCCGGCATCCCACGCGACGCCGAGGCCGTCACCCTGCCCCACCTCGCCGCCGACCTCGCCGAGGTCCTGACCCGCCTGGAGCTTGGCCCCGCGGTCGCCATCGGCCACTCCATGGGCGTCCAAGTCATCTTGGAGATGGCCCTGCGCACGCCCGACCTCATCCAGGCCGGCGTCCTGCTCTGCGGCGCCAGCGGCCGGCTGCTCGACACCTTCAAAGACACCGATCTCGGGATGCGCCTGCTCCCCGGGATCAAGAACTTCACCGAGCGCTACGCCGCCGAGGTCTCTTCCGCCCTCCGCCGCCTGATGCCGACGGAGTTCTCGTTTCGATTCGCGACCTACACCGAGCTCAACCGCGAGCTCATTCGCCGCGAAGACTTCATGCCCTACCTCGAGCACTTCGCCACGATGCCGCCCGACCTCTTCACGCGCATGCTCCACGACGCCGCCTCACGCACGGCGGACCCGTGGCTGCACCGGATCACCCAGCCCATGCTGGTGGTCGCCGGCGACCGCGACGGATTTACGCCCGCGCGCCTGGCCGAGGCCATGGCGGAGGCGCTCCCCACATCGACCTTCGTGCTCCTCGAAGGCGGAAGTCACACCGCCCCCCTTGAGGTTCCCGAGCGCGTGGAGCACGTGGTGGCCGAGTTCATCGACCACCACGGCCCTTTCGCCCTCCCCCAAGCGCGCACGCCCCAGCCCGCGCCGCCATCACTGGCCGCGACGTTCCGGGCAGTTCGCCAGGTCGGCTAGTCCTCGTCGTCGTAGAAGAGGGTGTCGCGCATCTGGAGGAAGTCGTTGATGGCGTCGGCTTCGGTCGGCGACACCGACATGAAGCGCACGCCCATCCCCGGCTGACAGTCGATGCTCTCAAGCTGCTCGAGGCGCTGCCACCGCACCTCGCACTGCAGCGTGATGGACTGCGCGTAGTTCGGCAACGTGAAGGTCACCGCGAACACCGAGCCCAAGGGCAGGATGTCGCGCGTCGCCACGAAGAGGCCGCCGGTCGAGATGTTCTCGGTGAAGCCAGTGTAGAACGTGCTCTCACTGTTCAACCCGAGCTCGACCGCCATGGGCGTCCGGTCGCGGTTGCGCCGGTCGAGACCGTCGGTCTTGGGCGGCTGCGGGCCGCGCGATGGCACCGCGGGCATGTCCACCCGCGTCTCGGACGAAAATACGTCGTTCTGTGTAGCGATCATGTCCAATCTCCGCGGGCGTCTCTGGGGGAGGTGCCCGAATTCAAAGGCTGACGCGAGCGCAGGGTGTTGGGCGGGCCCCCGGGGTAGGCGCACAGTGCGCTCCCCGAAGACCCACCCAGCCGCGACCGAGGTACTCCCCCCACCGGCCACCATGCTCTCCCGTGCTGAATCGGCCCGGGAGGCGCAACCCTTGAGGAGAACCTGACGCACCGGCTCGAAAACCCAGGTGCGAGCTGGCTTTTCTTGAACCACCCACGGCCGGACGCGAATCAGCCCGGCTGCCCAACTCGCCGCGCGCTCAGCACACGGCGCGAGTCCCTTCCGCCCGAGCAGGTGCTCGATTCTGGCAGGACTTTTCTCACGTTCGCGGAGTCACCTTGGTTCGCGCCGAGGCGCCAGGGCGCCAAGACGCTAAGGACGCGCGTTCTTGGCGCCTCGGCGTCTTTGCGCGTCCCTCTTTGTTCTGGCGCCCCGAAACCTCAGGGGTCGGCGCGGAAGAGCTGCTGGCCCGCCAGCACGAAGTCGCCGGGGCGTAGCTCCACGGCCTCTCGGATGCGGACGTAGGTGCCGTTGGAGCTACCCATGTCCTTGAGCACGACGGAGTCTTCGCGCCGCGTGAGCATCGCGTGCATGCCCGAGACGTAGCCGTCATCGGGGAACACGATGTCGCCGCGCTCGCGGCCGATGTAGGTCTCGTCGCCGACGAGGACGTAGGCGTTGCCCACCGAGTCGGGCCCGACGAGCTGCGACAGACGCCCCCAGACGTTGGTCGGCAGCGGGCTGCCGAGGCGCAGCGTGCCCTCTTCGTCCAGGTCCTGTCCGCGCCCGCTGAGGTCGCCGTAGACGTCGAAGCGGAGCAGCTCCTGGCCGACCCGGAAGGCGTCGCCGGGCTCGATCTCCACCTCGTCGAGCAGCCGAATGAAGACCCCGTTGGTCGTCTCGAGCGGCGTGACCCACAGCGCGTCGTTTCGATAGGCCAGCTCAGCGTGGCGCGCCGCCAGGAAGTCATCCTCGGCGAAGTTGATGTGCCCGCCGTCCCGGCCCAGCGTGGTGCCGCCGGCGTCCAGCTCGAACGCGTCGCCGTCGCTGCCGTCCTCGCGGATCAGGACGATTCGGCCGCGCGCGACGCCGGAACGCGGCTTCGCGGGCGTGGCGGCCGCGCGGGCTTCAGCCAGCGGGGCGCCGCAGCTCGCGCAGAACGCGAAGTCAGGCTGACTCGGCGCGCCGCAGACGCGGCACTCGCCGGCGATGGGCTGGGAGATCGGCTCCAGGCTGGTCGGGCGCAGCATCGTGCCGCCGCCCACGCGCGCCTGGGCCCGCGGCTTGCGCTCGATCTCGGGGCCGGCCGAGCGCGCAGCCACGGTGCGCGGAGGCGCGGCCACGGGCGGCCGCGCGCGGACTCCGCCCGGCGGAGGCGGCGCCGGGGCGCGCCCCTTGGGCCCCTCCGTGCTGGGATCCACCGTCGAGCCCGGCGGCACTGCGCCAGCGACCAGAGGCTCAGAGATCTGCTGGGCCGCGCGGGCGGCCTCAGCCCCCGCCGTCGTCTCGCGCGGGTGCGCCGCGGCCGACGTGGCCGAGGCCTGGGCCGGCGCCGTCGGCTTCTTCTGGGGCGCGTCCGCCGACTCGGCCGCGGGGACCGCCGGCTCGGTGTCGACTGCCGCCGCGGGCGCGACTGGCGCCGCGTGGGCGGGCGTCGCTCGGCGCGGCGCGGCCTCCGGTGCGGGCTCGGCCTTCGCCGCAGCCGGCGCGCTGGCCGCCTCCAGATCGGAGCCGCAGCCGAGACAAAACCGGAAGAAGTCCTCGTTTTCCTTGCCGCAGGTCGGGCAACTGATCACGCGCGTCGCCTCCCCGGAGTCGCTGTCTCCGCTTCGGCAATGCGGTAGCACGCCCCCGCGATGCCGCGCAAGGTCTGCCCCACCGCGGCGACCGGCCACCGCGCCCCGGCGGCGGCCCCCTCAGCTGGGCGATCCGCGCCCCTCATTCGCCATCTCGCTTGATGTCCAAGGCGCGCAGCTTCTTATAGAGGTGCGACCGCTCAAGCCCCAGCGCCTCGGCCGTCTGGGTCATGTGCCCGCCGTTGGCGTCCAGCGCCGCCACGATGATGTCGCGCTCCGCGTCAGCCAGAAGCTCGCGCATCGGGACCCCAGGCCGCCACAGCCCACCGCCCACCGGGCGCACGTCGCCCAGGAGCAGCGCCACCCGCGCCCCGTCGATCACGTCGCCAGGGGTCAAAATCACCAGACGTTCACAGGCGTTTTTCAGCTCGCGCACGTTCCCGGGCCAGTCGAAGCTCGCCAGCGCCGTCAGCGCGTCGTCGGTGAGCCGCTTCTGCCCCATGGCGTTCTCGGTCGACGCCTTCTCGACGAAACTCGTCGCCAGCAGCGGGATGTCCTCCCGCCGCGCCCGCAGCGGCGGCACCACGATGGGGACCACGGCGAGCCTGTAGTAGAGGTCCCCGCGAAACCCGCCCTCGCTGATGCGCGCAGGCAGGTCCTGGTTGGTCGCCGCCACCACCCGCACGTCCACCGCGATGGTGCGCGAGCCGCCGACCCGCTCGATCTCGCCCTCCTGCAGCGCGCGCAGGAGCTTCGCCTGCACGTCCATCCGCATGTCCCCGATCTCGTCGAGGAAGAGCGTCCCCTTGTGCGCCAGCTCGAACTTCCCCTTCCGCGCCTGATGCGCCCCGGTGAAGGCCCCCCGCTCGTGCCCGAAGAGCTCGCTCTCGATGAGCTCCGACGGGATGGCCGCGCAGTTCAGCTTCACGAACGGCGCCTGCGCCCGCCGCGACCCCGTGTGAATCGCCCGCGCCACCAGCTCCTTGCCGGTCCCGCTCTCGCCGGTGATCAGCACCCGCCCCTGGCTCGGCGCCGCCAGCGCGATGGTCTCCCGCAGCCGCTCCATCGACGGCGCGCGCCCCAGCAGCTCCGACGCCTCCCGCAGCTCCGCCCGCAGGTCCTTCAGCTCGCGCCGCTGCCCCTCAAAGCGCACCGCGTTCCCAATGGTGATCAGCATCTTCTCGGTCGAGAGCGGCTTCTCCACGAAGTCGTGCGCGCCCGCCCGAATCGCCTCCAGCGCCATCTCGATGGTGCCGTGCCCGCTCATCACGATGACCGGCGTGTCCGCGTGGTCCCGCTTCATCCAGCGCAGCACGTCCAGCCCGTCGCCGTCGGGCAGCTTGACGTCCAGCATCACCAGATCCGGCGCCTCCGCCTTCACCGCCTCGAGCGCTCCAGCCACCGAATCGGCCGTCACGCACTGGTAGCCCTCGATCTCGAGCGATCGCGACAGGCTGGACCGGATGTTCTTCTCGTCATCGACGATGAGGACGGTCGCCCCGCTCGCAGCCTCGCCGCTCACAGCCGGATGTCCTTCCAGTCGCCGCGCCAGAACTTCCAGATCATCGCGCTGGCCATCAGGCAGATGTACGTGAACGCCGACGCCCAGATGCCCACCAGCCCGAGATCGAGCACGACCCCCAGCACGTAGGCCAGCGGCACGAGGCACGTCACGTGCAGGAAGAGCTCGACCTTCATCACGTACTTGCTGTTGCCGGCCCCGTAGAGGGCCTGCGCCAGGATCATCGCGACGCCGACGAGGGCCTCGCAGCCGCCCATCAGCCGCAGGGAGTTGCGGCCGGCGTCGATGACCTCAGGGTCCTTCGAGAAGATCCCGAAGAGCAGGTCCGGGAACGCGATGGCGAAGAGGCCCATGGCGCCGAAGAGGTAGACGCCGATGCGCACGGACTCCCAGCCGTAGCGTTCGGCGAGATCGGGGCGGCGGGCGCCGAGGCTCTGGCCGACCAGGGTCGCGGTGGCGGTCCCGAAGGCGACGCACGACATGAACGTGACCGACAGGATGTCGATGATGACCTTGGTGGCGGCGACGTAGATCGGTGGCCGGGCCTGGATGGCGTTGAGGTAGAGGTCGCCGACGAGCGGGTGGACCTCCATCGCGCGCAGGACGGCGGTGTGGGCGCCGGGCCAGAAGCCGGCCTGGGTGATCGCCTCGGCCACCACGCGCTCGTCGAGGATGCCGACGATCTTGAGGAAGAGCGCGAAGCCCGTCATCACGAAGGTGGTCGCGAGGCCGCTGGGGATCGAGATGCGGGTGATCTCCCAGAGCATGCGCCGGTCTACACAACTGAAGCGGTAGTATCGGTATTTACTGCGAAACTTCGGCGCGAGTGAGAACGCGACCATCAGCAGCAGCCCGAGCATGCTCGAGATCGCCGACGCGAGGCCGGCGCCCTCGACGTACATGGGTTCTACGCCCAACGCCCCGAAGATCAGGATGTAGTTGAGCACGACGTTGCAGATGTTCATCAGGATCGCCGCGTACATGTGCGCGCGGGTGAAGCCGATGCCGTCGAAGAAGCCCTTGAACGAGACGGTGACCACCATCGGGAAGATGCCGAGCATCCGCCACTCGGCGTAGGGGACGCCCAGGCGCAGCACGTCCGCGTTGGAGTTGAAGTAGGGGAAGACGTAGCCGATGGCCATGTAGGCGCCGCCGGCGGCCAGGATGGCGCTGGACACGGTCAGCAGCAGGGAGTTGGCCATGGTGCGGCCGGCGCCCTCGAGGTTGCCCTCGCCGAAGCGGCGCGCCGTGATCGCCTGGGTGCCGACCACGAAGGAGGACAGGAAGCCGCCGACCCCCCATAAAAGGATCAGCGAGTAACCGATGGCTGACTGGCCCGCGATGCTGTACTGGCTGGGCAACCGCCCGACCATGATGGTGTCGAGCAGGTTGATTGCAGTCTGCGTCAGCATCGCCAGCACGACGGGCGCCGCGAGGGCAAGGAGCCGGCGGGTCAACTCGCGGTCGAGCTTCCAGAAGGGCCGCGAGCGCTGAGTTTCTTCGGGCTTCGTCGCCGTCAAGCGACCTCCGTCGTAGGGACCGCTCGGAGGCGGGCCGACACTGAAACAGAGGGGAAAGGCGCGCGCAAGTCGAACGTGTTTCAGCACCCATAATGGACTTGACGTTTCATGGGATTGCGGCGACCTTTCGCACGATCCCCTCCCGCGGGGCTCGCCTTAACCCCAAAGCCCCTACCGTTCCGGCGCCGACCTACGGACGCGATGCCTCCATCCGTCCCGTCGCTCTAAGGCCGAAGCGGCAACCCAAGAGGACTACAAACGATGGCACAGACCTCGCAGATTTCAGTGTTCCGCCTAGCCTTGGTGAGCGTGGGCCTCTTGCTGCTCGCGAGCCTTGGTGCCTGCGCGCCCAAGTACCCGAACTGCAACAAGGACTCCCACTGCGCGAAGCACAACCAGGTCTGCGTCGACAAGATTTGCCGCGACTGCAGCAACTCCAGCCAGTGCAACAAGGTTGACCCCTGCATGGCCTGCTCGGCCGGCTACGTCTGCTCGCGCGCCCCGGGCTGCTGCAAGTCGGACCTCGACTGCCCCGGCGGTCGTTGCTGGAAGACGGGCGGCGCGGCGACCGGCCAGTGCGGCGGCGCGTGCCAGGACAACACCCACTGCCCGGCCGGCCAGAAGTGCTCGGGCGGCGCGTGCGTGCCGGCGACGGACTGCTCCAGCGACGCGAACTGCCCCACGGGTCAGAAGTGCGTCAACGGCGAGTGCACCACGGGCTGCACCATCCAGAACGTCCTGTTCGACTTCAACGAGAGCTCGGTCCGCCTGGACCAGGAGCGCGTCGTGCAGGGCAACGTCACCTGCATGAAGGAGTCCGGCCGGGCCTACCGCGTCGAGGGTCACTGCGATGACCGCGGCTCCGACGAGTACAACCTGGCCCTCGGCCAGCGTCGTGCCGGCTCGGTGGCCCGCGCGTACAAGCGCCTGGGCATCGCCGACAGCTCGCTCTCGGTCATCAGCTACGGCGAAGAGCGCCCGAGCTGCACGGCCCAGACCGAGTCCTGCTGGGCGGAGAACCGTCGCGCTGAGACCAACCCCCGCTAGTTGATGACTTCTCTTACGCGACATCCGGTGTGGTTCCCGATGGTGAGCGCGCTGCTGCTTGGCGGCGCGCTCACCTCGAGCGGCTGCGTGACCCTCGGCAACTTCGAGAAGCTCGAGTTGCGCGTTGCAGACCTTGAGCTGCACCGCGCGCAGCTCGAGGCCTCGATGAACGAGGGGGTCACGCGCCTCGAGACGCTCCACGCGAAGCTGACGGAGGCCGAGGAGACGCTGCGCACCAGCGGCGCGAACCTCGGCATCCGGATGGAGCAGCTCGAAGAGACGGTGCCCTCCGTGAAGGGGCA
Organism: Myxococcota bacterium; assembly: GCA_041389525.1. Classification (GTDB taxonomy): domain Bacteria; phylum Myxococcota_A; class UBA9042; order PHBI01; family JACKFB01; genus JACKFB01. The sequence continues at coordinate 66,515 of JAWKRR010000041.1, forward strand.
GATCGAGGCGACGGCCTTTCAGCTGAAGGCCGCCAACCGGGACATCGACGCCATCAAGAAGGCGCTCTTCGAGCGGCTTGGCTTGGCGTCGATCTACCTGCCGGCCGACCTGCCCAAGGACGCCGACGGCCAGTGGAAGTTCGCGCAGGACCGCATCAAGGCGGGCGACACGCGGCAGGCCAAGGCCGTGCTCGACCAGTTCGAGGCGAGCTTTCCGGGCGACGCGCGGGCCGATGACGCGCTCTTTGCGTTGGCGCAGCTGACCGAGCAAGAGGGCGACATCAACGGCGCCATCAAGGCGTACCAGCGCGTCCACGACCAGTACACCAAGGGCGACAAGACCCCGGCGGCCTTGTGGCGCATCGGCGAGCTGTTGGCGACGCAGAAAGACTGCAAGCGCGCGAAGGGGATCTTCGAGTACCTGGGTAAGAGCTTTGGCTCGTCGCCTGAGGGGAAGAAGACCGACGCGAAGCTGAAGGCGCTCGCGACCGACTGCAAGTAGCTCGGGCGCGTGGGTACGGGCGAGCGGGTCTGGGATGTCATCGTGGTCGGGGCCGGCCACGCGGGCTGTGAGGCGGCGACGGCGGCGGCGCGGATGGGCGCGCAGGTGCTGGTGCTGACGCAGAACATCGACCGCATCGGGTGGATGAGCTGTAACCCCGCCATCGGGGGCGTGGGCAAGGGGCACCTGGTCAAGGAGGTCGACGCCCTGGGCGGCCTGATGGCGCGGGCGACCGACCTGGCCGGCATCCAGTACCGGCAGCTCAACACGCGCAAGGGGCCGGCGGTGCGGTCGAGCCGCGCGCAGACCGACAAGCTGGTCTACGCGCAGAGCGTGCGGGCGATGCTGGAGTCCCAGCCCGGCGTCACGGTGAAGCAGACCGGCGTCGAGGGCTTCCTCGTTGAGGAGACGGGCGCATCAGCGCGTGTCCGCGGCGTAAACACCCAGTTGGGAGCACGCTATTTGGGGCACACCGTGGTCGTGACCGCGGGGACCTTCATGGGCGGGCTGTGCCACTACGGCGAGACCAAGGTGGTCGGCGGGCGCGCGGGCGACGGCGCGGCGGTCGGCCTGCCGAAGACGCTGAGCGCGCTGGGCTTCGCCATGGGCCGCCTGAAGACCGGCACCGTGCCGCGCCTGGACGGGCGGACGATCGATCTCGAGGGCCTGGAGGTGCAGCCGGGCGACGAGCCGCCCCGCCCTTTCACCATGTACGGCGGCAAGATCGCCCTGCGCCAGGTGCCCTGCTACGTCACCTGGACCAACGAGCGCACCCACGACCACATCCGGGCGAACCTGCACCGCTCGCCGATGTACTCGGGCGCCATCGAGGGTCGCGGACCGCGCTACTGCCCGTCGATCGAAGACAAGATCGTCCGCTTCGCCGACCGCGACCGCCACCGCATCTTCTTGGAGCCCGAGGGCCTGTCGACCAACGAGGTGTACCCGAACGGCATCTCGACCAGCCTGCCGCTGGACGTCCAGATCGCCATGGTGCGCAGCATCCCCGGCCTCGAGCGCGCCGAGATCACCCGCCCCGGCTACGCGGTCGAGTACGACATGGTCGACCCGCGCGAGCTGTGGCCGAGCCTGCAGACGCGGCGGGTGGCCGGCCTCTTCCTCGCCGGGCAGGTCAACGGCACCACCGGCTACGAGGAGGCGGCGATCCAGGGGCTGCTCGCGGGCGCCAACGCCGTGCTCAGCGTGCGTGGCGAGGCGCCGCTGGTGCTGGACCGCTCCGAGGCTTACGGCGGCGTCCTCGTGGACGACCTGACCACCCACGGCGCCGACGAGCCCTACCGGATGTTCACCTCGCGCGCCGAGTACCGGCTGGCCCTGCGCGAGGACAACGCCGACGAGCGCCTCATGCCTCGCGGCCGCGCCCTGGGCCTGGTCGACGACGCGACCTGGGCCGCCTTCGCGACGCGGATGGCCTCGGTCGAGCGCGCCGTCGAGCGGCTGCGCGAGACGGCCCTGCTCCCCGACGCCGGCACCAACGACCGCCTCCGCGCCCGCGGCCTCGTCGAGCTCTCAGGCCCCAGCACCCTGGAGGCCCTGCTCCGCCGCCCCGAGGTCCAGCTCGAGGACCTCGAATCCCTCGGCGCCGACTGGCTCTCCGAGCTGGAGCCCGAGGCCCGCGAGAAGGTCGAGGTGCGCATCCGCTACGCCGGCTACATCGCCCGCCAAGACCGCCAGATCGAGCGCTTCCGGGCCCACGAAGACCTCGCGCTGCCCGAGGGCATCGACTTCAACCGCATCGGCGGCCTGACCCGCGAGGCCATCGAGAAGCTCGAGTCCTCCCGCCCGACCAGCATCGGCCACGCCAGCCGCCTGCCCGGCGTCACGCCCGCCCACGTCTCGGCCCTCATGGTCCACGTGCGCGCTGGCAAGCCCGCCCGACCCGCGCCCGCCGCTCAGTCGTTGAGCGCCCCGCCCAAGGACATCCCCATGTCCGCCCGCAGCACCTCGTAGCGCTCGCCGTCCTTCCGCAGCGTCAGCCGCAGCCGCTGCCCGGCCTCAAACCGGTACTTCGGGTGCACCTTCAGCGCCTCGTCGGCCTCGCCCTCGAACTCGGGCACGAAGCGCACGGTCGCGAACCCGCTCTTGTCCTCGATGCTGATGTCCAGGTGCGCCAGCGTCACCTTGACCGACGGGTAGTGCTCGACCTCGTTCATCACCCGCGTCACCGCGGTCTCTTGGTCGTGCCCGAAGCGGTCGGAGTAGTCCCGCGCGATATACATCTCCAGCGCCTCGCGGTCGCCGGTCTCCACCGCCTCCACCATGGCCGCCAGCGAGCGCTTCACGCGCTCCTCCTCCTCGTTTCCGCACCCGCGCACCGCGAAAAACCCCACCGCCAGCACCGCGATGACCACCACCGCCAGCACCCGCGGGCTCACTTCTCCACCCGCAGCCACTCAGGCAGCTTCGGCGCCTTGTCGCTCCAATCCTGTCTGAACAGCACCTTCAGCATGTCGCGAAACTCCCGGTAGTGCGGCACCCGCGCGTCCAACGCCTCGCGCAACGCCGTGCGCTGCATCTCGAAGGTCCGGTGCGAGGTGTCCGACAGGTCCGACGCCTCCAGATAGTAGTTCGCCTCGGTCTGAATCTGCATCTCGAAGACATGCCCGTACCAGCGGTACACGTTCTTCAGCGCCTCCCACCCGGTCTGCTTCTTCTGCTCGGGCGGCAGCGCCATGTAGTCCTTCGACTCGATGAGCTGCATCGATCGCGGCGCGTCGGAGCACCCCAACTCCTCGAGGTCGCTCTCCTTGAACTCGAGGCCCTCGAGGCGCCGCTGCACGCGGTAGCTCGCGTCGCGGTCGGCCGTCAGCACTTTGATGCCGAAGACGTCCTTGATGTACTTCGACGACTGGTTGAGCAGCTTGTCGCGCGCCACGATGGCGTCGATGTCGAAGAAGGCGTCGCAGACCTTGTTCCACACCTGCTCATCGACCTTCACCCGGGTCATCACCCGAATCCCGAGGGCGCCCGGCCCCGCCTCCAGCGGCCGAATCTCGAGGAAGCTCGCCCGGATCACCAGCTTGCCGAAGGGGTTGCGGTGCCCGCGCCGGTACCGGTATCGCCGCGCGATCCGGATGGCCAAGCTGTGGTCGGTGTAGCGCTCGAGCTCCTCGCGGGTCAGCGTCTCCTCGATGACCAACCGCGCCGCCCCGGTCTCCTTCGCGGGGCTCGCCACGATCCGCGCGACGAGCTGCAGCCGCCGGGTCCCCAGCAGCTCGCGCGCGAGCAGAATCCCCAGCGCGTAGAGCCTGTGTTCACCGCGCAGGATCTCGGTCTCCCACTGCTGCCGCACGTGGTCGATGTCGTCGCGCCGCAGCGTCAGCACCGGCGTCATCGTCCCGTCGCGGGTCGCCCGCCTCAGCGCCTCGAGCTGCCCAGACAGCGCCGCCAGCACCCGCTGCGCCCGCGCGTCGCGCACCATCAACGCCAACGGTGTCGGTCGCGGCTGCCCTTCGACCTCAGGCGGGAGCGGCGCGGCAGGCGGCACAGGCGGCCGCGGCTCCGCGCTCACAGCTTCTTCTCCGCGCCAGCGCCCCCGGGCTGCACCGTGTTCAAGTCCGGCACCTTGAAGGTCCGCGCCTGCACCCGATTCTGGTAGCTGGGCAGGTTCGCGATGAGCTCGGCCAAGGTGGGCGGCCGCCCCAGATCTCGGGCGATCGCCCCCCCGACCATCGACCAAAACCGCCCAGTGTCGGTGCTGACGCCATCGGTCACCGCCTCGCGCTGGACCACGCGCCAGCTCGCCCCATCGTGCTTGAGACG